>DEAA01000050.1:849-123036 GCA_002346545.1 Acidobacteria bacterium UBA2994 | reverse complement strand
TTCACCCAGCCCGTCTCGACTTCGCCAATGCGGATGCCCATTTCAAACCCTGGATTCTGTACGTTGTCTGACTCGGAGTCAGCGACGTAGATCCGTCCCTGGTCGTCAAAGGCGATGCCGCTCGGGCGCCCAAACTGGGTCCAGGTGGCAGTGTGGTTGCCCTCTTGGTCGAAGATCTGGATCCGGCTGTTACCGCGATCTCCCACGAACACTCGGCCGTCCGGATCCACGGCGATGGCGTGCAGCGCGCGGAATTGTCCCGGTGCGTAGCCAGTTTCTCCCCAAGTCATGAGGAACTCGCCACGGCTGTTGTACTTCACCACCCGGTTATTTCCGTTTTCGTTGTGGCCATCCGCAATGAACACATCACCGTTGGGCGCGATCGCCACATCACTGGGTGAAGTGAAGTGGTTGGGGCCAGCGCCCGTTTCGCCGGGGGTCCCAAGTGTCATGAGTACTTCGCCCGTGGGGCTGAACTTGATGACGTGATGCCCCCGATCGTCGCCTGCGGGGATGTTGGCGTCACTTACAGCGTCGGTCACCCACACGTTGCCGTCGGAGTCAACGTTGATTCCATGCGGCCAGATGAACATTCCGCTGCCGAAGGACTCGACCACATTACCGTCGGGATCAAACTTCAAGATGGGATCGAGGTCTGAATCAACGCACTCCGATCCAAACTGCTCAGGCCCGGCATCGCAACGGACCACTGCCCAAATATGGCGGCCGTCGCGGTCGACCTTCGCTTTGCCGACTGCTCCCATCACTCTTCCGTTCGGCAGCTTTGCCCACCCTTCGACGATCGCATACGGGTTCGTGGAGTTCTGCGCCGCCGTTTCCTGCGGCACTAAAGCCGCGAGTACGAGCAGAGCCGCGACGGATACGGTTAGGTTACGAACAGACATGAAGCACCTCAAGAGACGTTGAGTGGACCTACCTACACCGAGGCCGCTAGCGTATAACTCTCCGGGTTCACCAAGCAAGGAGTTGGACCGCGCACGTCTTCAAGGACGTCCTATTCGACACCCCGAGTGGATTCCGGCGTCGAAGCCGCCGATCAGACGACGATTGCTATCCCCTGCGGTTCAGGCTGTAGGGTAACCCGCCGCCGCCCCACGCCAGCGCCGTCAAACCCGCCACCACCGGGAGTCCGTAGCCGTTGGTCAGATACGCGGCCTGGAACAGTACTCCCATCGCGAAGTGGAAGTTGAGGACCATCAACAGCGAGACTAGCGCCGCCAGCCGGACCCCGAGTCCCAGCATGAGTGCCGTCCCGCACGCCAGTTCACCCAGGAGCACCAGCCGGGCAAACAGCGGGGCGCCCGGGATGGCGATGGTCTCGAGATACCACTGGCTCACCGCCGGGGCGTACTCGTGCCATCCCCAGAGTTCGTCGGTGAGCGAA
This sequence comes from Acidobacteria bacterium UBA2994, assembly GCA_002346545.1. GTDB lineage: Bacteria > Acidobacteriota > Vicinamibacteria > Vicinamibacterales > UBA8438 > UBA2994. The sequence goes on along the minus strand of DEAA01000050.1, from coordinate 121,631 downwards.
GCGCTGCTAGCCAGCCAGGCCGTCTTGCTCCAGCCCATCGCGAACATGAAGATACCGAGCAGCACCGACAGGACCCGAAGTCCGGCGGCCGGCGCAGGCGGGGGCGCTTCGGAGTTTGTCGCGCTCATCGGTCGGCCTTCCGCCTCACCGTTGAGCCACCGGTAGCTAGCCGCGAAAGCGTTGATGCGGGGTTGCAGCCGCTGGCGTCAAGCCTTCCTCCAACTCGGCGCTGAAGTACGGGTCGTCTTGGCTGATTGACTCGCAACTCGTCTACCATCGGCTCACTATATGCCCATCTCTTACGGCATTGGGACGGGCGCTCCGGTCATGCCACCAAAGCGCTGTAAATGCTGCGATTTCTGGTGCGTCTGATGACGATATACTCGTCATTCCGATGCCTTGCTCGGGTCCGGTTGGGCGCCCGAGGTGGATCAAGGAGAGACCGACCGTGAACGAGATGACATACAGACGTCCGACATCGACGGCGTGGCTGATCGTTACGTTGCTGTTCCTGGCGGCGCCGGCGTCGGCCCAGGACGACGGCGGTTGGACCCACTGGGGTGCCGATGCATCGAGCAGCCGCTATGCGCCATTCGATCAGATCAACGCCGAGAACTTCGAGGATCTCGAGGTGGCGTGGGTCTGGCGTGGCGACAATTTCGGCCCGCGCGTCTACGACAACATGCGCGGCACCCCGATCTATGCCGGTGGTAAGTTGCTGGGCGTGGCCGGCGAGCGTCGGACCGTTGTGGCCATTGATCCGGCCACCGGCGAGACCCTCTGGACCTTCCGGGAGCCACCCACCAAGCGGTGGGAAGACTCCATGCGGAAGAGCTACGGCAAGGGGGTTGCCTACGAGGAGGTTAATGGGGAAGGGCGCGTCTATGTGGTGACTCCGGGTTTCTTCATGCATGTCCTCGATTCCGACACCGGCATTCCCATCGAGAGCTTCGGCGACGGTGGCACCATCGACCTGCTCGGTGATCTTGGGTATCCGCATCACCCGACCAATGGTCTGGATCCACAGACTGGTTACATCACCAACTCGTCGCCTCCGATCGTGACCAACGGCGTGGTGGTGGTCGGCAATAGCCACGAGCAGGGTTATCAGCAGACCCGCCGAGAGAACGTACCGGGGCACATCTTGGCCTACGACGCTGAGGACGGCGACTTTCTGTGGAAGTTCAACGTCATCCCGCAGTCGGAGAGTGAGTTCGGGTTCGACACCTGGGAAAGCGACGCCTGGTCCTACACCGGTAACGTGTCTGCGTGGGCGCCGATGTCGGCCGACGAGGAGCTGGGGCTCGTCTACATTGCGACCGATCCCCCGACGAACGACTTTTGGGGCGGCTTCCATCCGGGCGACAATCTGTTTGCGACCACCATCCTGGCGTTGGATGCCAAGACCGGAGAGCGGCGCTGGCACTTCCAGACCGTGCATCACGACATCTGGAATTACGACAACCCAACGGCGCCGAACCTGGTTGACATTACCGTCGACGGGCAGCGCATCCCGGCGCTGGTGCAGACTACTAAGCAGTCTTATGCGTATGTACTTAACCGGGCGACCGGCGATCCAGTGTGGCCGATCGAGGAGCGTCCAGCCCCCAGGGGACACGTGCCGGGCGAGTGGTACTCGCCGACCCAGCCGCATCCGACCAAGCCGGCGGCCTATGAGCTCCAGAATGTAACGGTCGACGAGTTGATCGACTTCACGCCGGAGTTGCGCGCGGAAGCGACGGCGATTCTCGAGCAGTACGAGTACGGGCCGCTCTTCACGCCGCCGCTGCACCGTGGGAATGACCTTGGCAAGCGGGCCGCGATCCACTGTCCCGGTTCGAACGGCGGGACCAACATCATGGGCGGTGCTGCGGTCGACCCGGAGACCGGCATTCTGTATGTCGGCTCGACTAAGGCCTGCTCGGCGCCAATGCTGGTGCCGGGGATCAACGCCGACCAGGACAAGGAGAACCCGATCGGCCAGACCGTGATGGATTGGGTGGCCGGTCCTGGCGGTGTCCGCGGACCCCAGGGGCTGCCGCTGTGGAAGCCACCCTACGCTCGGATCACCGCGATCGACCTGAACACGGGTGAGCATCTGTGGTGGATCCCGAACGGCGAGACTCCGGATCGGATCAAGAGCCATTCGTTGCTCGAGGGGATCGATATTGGCAACACCGGCTCGCCGTCGCACCCGACGCAGGTGGTGACAAAGTCGTTGCTGATCTACGGAGAGGGACGCGGCGGTGGCCCTAGGATGCACGCGCACGATAAACAGACGGGCGAGCGAATCGGCACTATCGATCTACCGGCGCCGACCAATACCGCCGTGATGACCTACATGCACGACGGTGTGCAGTACATCGTGGCGCCGACCGGCGGCCGTTCCGGCGGACGCGGCGGCCGTGGCGGCGAGCGATTTCCCGCCTCGTTCGTAGCTCTGCGCCTACCTCTCTAGTCTAGGCTTGGACGACCCTGCAACGGGCGGCACGCCGGTGTCTCGCGAGAACAGGTATCGTGCGGACTCGACCATCGTGGAGGCAGGATGGCTCACCGAAGAACGGGTACCGTGGTCGACAAAGAGCTGCTCTCGGAGACGCTCATGCGTTTCCGGCTCATGCCGGAGGAGGGTGTGCCGTTTCCCTCTTACCGGGCTGGCCAGCACATCGTGCTCCGGCGGGACGACTGCAAGCTGACACGGAAGACCGGCGTTGGTCAGAACGGGAAGCCGCAGTACGAGCCGGACCTCGACCCCTGGGGACGGCAGCAGCTCGGTTCGGTGACCCACGCCTACTCGGTCGCGTCGGCGCCATTCGAAACCCAGGAGCACGGGTGGCTCGAATTCCTCGTTGCCCTCGAACAGGGGTCGCACGGACTATCTGGCCGGTTGGGCGAAGCGCTGTTCAAGGTGGGGCCCGAGAGCGGTTGCGAGGTGAAGTATGCCGATCGCATCGCCGGTAGCTTCACGCTGAGCGACCGGGTGGGCGACGCCGAGAGTGTCCTGCTCGTCGGCACGGGTACGGGCGTGGCGCCCTTCGCAGCGATGGTCAAGCAGCTCCATACCGAGGGGCGGGCTGACGACACATGTCGCTACACTTTGGTGCACACGCATCGCAGTGTGAAGGAGCTCGCCTTCCAGCGCTTGTTTTCTGAGATCGAGGCGGCGGGGCGTTTCGACTTCCTCTATCTCCCGACCATCAGCCGCCCGGCGCAGGAAGCCGAAGTGGATCCGCACATCGGGCAGGGCAGGGCGAACAACGTAGTCCGGTTGTTGTTTGGCCTGCCGACCGCCGAGGAGGAGAAGCTGACCCGCGCCAAGAGTGATGTGTCGGTCGTGGCGGCGAACTTGGCGCTCGCGCGCTTGGTGCACCCAGTGTTGCCGCGACACCTGAACGTGGACGCGCTCCGCGAGCGTCACCCCTCAGCCAAGACGGTGCTGCTCACTTGCGGCAACCCGGCGTCGATGGCCGACCTCCGGGCCACCGCGGAGCGACGCGAGATCCGCTTCGAGATGGAAGCCTAATAGGGGTTCCGCCTGCTCTCTCCTTGCACCTTGCCAGGCAGACGCCTCCCCAGGACCCCGAGGCTGATTACTCGGTGGGAACGTCGGGGAAGTCGATGCCATCCACGATGTGAACGCCGTTGTCGAGGCTCTTGTGCACCGGGCACCGCTTGGCGACCTGAGTCAGGCGCGCCCGCTGGGCATCGGTCAGGTCTCCGCGAATCGTGACGTGGCTTTGCACCCGCTCTATAAGCCCGTCCGCACGTTGGTCGCAGTCGACGCAGTCGTCGGCATGAACGCGCTCGAACTCCAGCTGCACGTCGACTCCACCGAGCGGAATGCTCTTGTGGTCTGCATACAGCCGCAGAGTCATCGCAGTGCAGGCCGCCAGGCTCCCCAGCAGAAACTCGTAGGGGGTCGGTCCGCTGTCGGCGCCGGCGCCCGGCGGCTCGTCGCTCCGCCAGAGGAACTGTCTGGACCGAATGTCTACCCGGGTTCCCTGCTTCAATGACGCTGTGACTGTGGCCATGCAGTTCCTCGCTGGCGTGTGCAGGGCCGTCGGCTAGTCCTCGATGGCCTGATAGATCAGGGCGCGGAGCTTCCCGTGGTCGTCGAGGCCGCGGGCGGGCCTGAGCTGGGTCAGATAGACCACGACCAGTTCCTCGGTCGGGTCGACCCAGTAGGTCGAGTGATAGGCGCCGCCCCACCCGTACTCCCCCTCGGAGCCAGGTGCTCCTCTGGCCCCGACGTTCTCGACCACCGAGAAACCCAACCCGAAGCCCTGGCCGGCTCGGAAGGTCTGCTCGGGAGTCAGGTGGTTCGTCGTCATCAGCTCGACGGTCTTGCGGCTGAGCAGGCGTGCGCCCTCGAACTCACCTCCGTTGAGCATCATTTGTAGGAAGCGGGTGTAGTCGGTGGCGGTTGAGAGCAGACCCGCGCCGCCAGAGAAGCTGGTACGCGGCCCGTCCACATACGCCCCTTGTCCTACCATGTGTCCCGGATCGGGAGCCCGTTCCAGGCCGTTCGGGGTTGCCGAATACACGGTCGCCAGCCGGCGCCGCTTCGCCTCGGGCAGATAGAAGTGGGTATCCTCCATGCCCAGAGGGTCAAAGATGCGTGTCTGGAGGAACTCGTCCAGCGGCATACCGCTCACTGCCTCGATCAGCGCCCCGAGGATGTCGGTGTTGTAGCCGTACACCCAGGCTTCGCCAGGGTGGGTGTCGAAGGGTAGCGTGGCCAGCCGGTCGATGGTCGCTCTCACAGGCTCGTCTCGGTCTGCAAAGTACCATCCCTGGATGCCGGCCTCCTCCCACTGGTCGCTCGCCGGTCCGTTGCCGTAGCTCACGCCCGAAGTATGGGTCAGCAGTTGCCGAATCGTGATCGGTCCCCGTGCTTCGACCACGTCGTATCCGCCAGTGTCGCGCCGCTGAGCGACGGTGGTGCGCTCGAACGCAGGCAGATAACGGCCAACCGGGTCGGAAATCAGCAGCTTACCGTCTTCTTGCAGCAGCATGACGCCCGTGCTGACGAGCGCCTTGGTCTGCGACGCGATCCGGAAGATGGCGTCGGTGTGCATCGGTGCTCCCGACTCGAGGTCTCGCTGCCCGAACGCGTGGTGGTAGGCCACCCGGCCCTTGCGCGCGACGATGACCACGGATCCGGCCAGGGCACCATCGTCCACATATGCCTGCATCGCCTCGGTTAAGCGGTTGAGGCGCGTCTCGGACAGGCCCACCGCCTCGGGAGCCGCTGTCGGTAGGTCTTCGGCGGAGTGTGCGGGTATGACGAACAGCGAGAGCGCGAGCGTTGCCAGCAGCGGTCGTGCAAGAGGTGTAATCATGGGGTCCCTCTGGGAGGTAGATGTGTCCCCGGGACACTATCAGATCGGCAGGAGGCCGACAATTCTATCAGTCGGTGGCGGCGGAGCGCCGCCAGGGCGTCTTGTAAATGACTGCTTGGAAAGGGGTTGTTGACCTGGAAAACTAGCGGTCCACCCGAAGGCCGAGGTTGAAGTTAGCACCAGAGAGACTGCGGCACAGGTCGTTCTTGCCGCGCACCACTCGGTAGCCGGTTCCCCGTAACAAGACGCCGATATGCGGTCCGGCCACGAAGAACTTCTCGTGGTAGCTACTAAAACTTAGGCCGTGATCGAACCCGCGACCGTCGCCGAAGCGTCAGAATCCGCCGCGCCGGTGTGAGGTCTCATAGGAAAGGACCATCGAAGCTGCCGAACCGCGCGCTATCAGAAGCGTCGCCACCAAGACCCCTCCGGCCATAACGTTGCAACGCTGCCTCACCGAATGTCTCCCAGCCGCGGCAGGCTGATGTTGACATTCGTAACTTCGTTGTCCAACAGCTGGACCGTCGTGACATAGCCTTCATGGCCCTCGCGCTGGATCTCTAACTGGTGCGGGCCGGCGGGTAGGTCGAGCTCCAGTCGGGCGCTCCTCGGCGTGCGCCATTCCTCTCCGTCGACGAGGATCAGCGCATCATCCGGTTGCACCCGGATGATCAGCGTACCTAGGCCCGTGGCCGCAGTCTCTCGGGCTGGCAGCCTCCCCCGGGGCGGCGCTCCCCTCGGCGGCGGCATCGGCGCGCGGTCCTGCGGTGGAGCGAGAGTGTCCTGTGGGTCCAGTGGGTCGGGCGGCTCTGGTGGAGGCGTCGTCGTCTCGCCGGGGCCCAGGGGCTCCATGTCTTGCGTGATGCGATAGGTCGTGCCGATCGGCAGGTAGATCTGTTCCTGGATGTTGCGGTAGCCTTCGAGCCTCAGCTCGATGTCGTGCTCACCCGGCGGCAAGTGCAGCCGTTGGAAGAAGCCGTCGTAGCTGTCGACCACTCCAGCATAGTAGCCGTCGACATACACCTCGGTTTCCTCCGGCTCCACGTCGATGCGAAGCGAGGCGCGCTCCTCGTAGAAACCGTAGTACGGCAGCTGTCCCCAGTACGGGTAGTAGCCCCAGGGGTGGCTGTAGTAGCCATAACGTGGCCCATACCAGCCGACGCTGCGCCGGCCGCCGCGACCACCGGTCGGACGGCCTGCCTGTCCGGGTGACCGAGGGACGGCGCGAGACGTCGAAGGCCCTGGATCCCGTCGACGTTGCTGTGCGTCGACTGAGACCGGCAACACGAGTAGCGCAAGGGCCCCGACCAGCGAGACCCACACCGAACTGCGTTTCGAAACAGGCACCGAGCGTCCTCCCGCAGGCGCGACAGTGGGCTACCCGTTGTACAGCAAACGCCGTTCCACCCTCAGAGTTTTAGGTGGCGGCGGCCAGATTTTAATGGCTAGGGGGACGGTAACCTTCAAGGGCCGTAGGAGACCACCAATTGTCCCCTCAATGGTAACGGACTGTCACCTGGGAGGCACACTACAGGTCAGCCGCGCAATGGCCCAGAGCGCCTGCCGCTACACCCTGTTTTTAAGGGTCAGCTTCAAGGAGATTCAGGTTCTAGCTCGGACGGAGGCCTCGTTGCTGCCGGGCGAATGCCCGAAGGTCGGCGACTTGGTCGAACTCGTCCACAATCTCGTGGCCGAGGATCTCCTCGAGGACGTCCTCCAGGGTCACGATCCCGCTGATTGAACCATATTCGTCGGTAACTACCATCAGGTGCTGACGCTGCTCAAGGAACGTCCGCAGGAGCTGATCGAGCTTGGCGCTTTCGACCACGAAGTGGACGGGTCGCAGGAGCTGCTCGAGCGGCGTGTCGAACTCGTCCTTGGCGGCGGCTCGGAGAATGTCGCGTCGATGGATGAGGCCGACGATGTCGTCCGGATCCTCGTCCCAGACTGGGATCCGGCTGTGGGACAGGAGCCCCTCGTCACCTGCGGCTTCCGCTAGCTGTCTGGCGACCGGTAGGGTGAAGAGTACCGGCCGGGGGGTCATGATCTCGCCGGCGGTGCGTCCTTCCAGTGCGAGGACGTTACTGATTACCTCTGCCTCGTGCGGTTGCAGGTCGCCTGAGCGGAGGCCCTGCCGCACCATCAGGAGCAGCTCTTCATCCGAGACGCGTTCGGCCTTATGCCTCGAGGCTACCAGGCGAGTGATACCTCGGCTTAGCCAGATGATCGGCCCGAACAGCATCACCAGTCCCGCGAGCGGACGCGCGATGGGGCCGGCGAGCTGGCGCGCATAGACCACGCCGGCGGTTTTTGGCACGATCTCCGAGAACAACAAAATGACCAGCGTAAAGAGCGCCGAGAAGTAGCCGATCGCGACCGAATCAAGAACCCGTGCCGCGATCGCCCCGGCGAGCGCCGCGCCGCCGGTGTTCGCGACCGTGTTCAACGAAAGAATGGCCGCGATGGGCCGGTCCACGTGAGAGCGGAGGCGTCGCAGGGCCGCGCCACTTGGTCGGCCCTCCCGTTCCAGGATGTCGATTTGCGACAGGGGGACCGAGTAGAGCACCGCCTCGAACAACGAGCAGGCACCCGAGGTGATTACCACGAGCCCCACGACCAGTACCAGTTCGAGCATGACGCTATGGTCCGGCCTTGGCGAGACGGATGCAACCCGCCAAAGCTCACCGTGCCCGAAGGCGCAGTGAGCGAAGGCGGGTTGCCAGCTATCTCGGGTTCTCCAGGAACCGCAGCAGCTCGCTGTTAGTCCCCAGGATGAAGAACGTGTCCGGATCCATAGTGCGCTCGTAGGTCTCGAGCGACTTGGTGAACGCGTAGAAGCCGGCGTCGCTGCCGTAGGCCTCGGCATAGACCTGCGTGGCTTCGGCGTCGGCGGTTCCCCGGATCTCCTCAGCGGTCCGGAATGCCGCGGACTGAATCTGGGCGAGGTCGCGCTCCCGCTCACCCTGGATTCGGGCTGATTCGCCGCGGCCCTCCGACCGGAACTCCTCGGCGATCCGCTGGCGTTCGGCGATCATCCGGGCGAACACGTCCTGTTGCACATCGGCGATGTAGTTGATCCGCTTGAACTGCAGATCCAGCAGCTCGATGCCCAGCTCGGCCACGGCGGAGCCGGCGGCCTCGAGGATCTCCCCGGTAATCTGCTGACGTCCGGTGGCGATCGCTTCCAGCACCTCGGCCTCCTCGTCTCCGGTTCTGTTGCTGTTTTCCGGCTGCCGATTGGTGCTACGGACGATCTCGATCAGGTCGTGCCTGGCGACCGCGTTTCGGGTTTCGCCATCAAGGATGTCGTCCAGCCGCGACTGTGCTCCGCGCTCGTCCCGGAGACGCTGGAAGAACAGCAGCGGGTCGGTGATCCGCCAGCGGGCGTAGGTATCCACCCAGATGAATCGGCGGTCCCGGGTCGGGACCTGGTTCGGGAATCCGTCCCACTCAAGGAACCGCTTCTCGAACATGTTCGCACGCTGGATGAACGGTAGCTTGAAGTGTAGCCCGGGCTCGATGACCGGCTCGCCGACCGGTTCTCCGAACTGAGTGATGATGGCCTGATTGACCTCACTCACCGTATAGACGGAGCTCCCGATCAGAAACAGCCCGATGAGGAGCCCAACGACGACGAATGGTTGACTGGTATTCATTGGTCACCTCCTGCTGCCTGCGGCGAGACACCGGTGAGCGGAGCCACCGCGGCGCGGGCGCCTCCGTCCAGGGAGAGCAACGGCAGTACCCCGGTGGCCCCCTCGGCAACGAACACCTTGCGTCCGACTGAGGGCAAGATCCGTTGCATCGTCTCGAGATATAGCCGGCGCCGGGTCACGTCCGGCGCCTGCCGGTAGGCGGCTTCGATCGCCGAGAACCGGGCGGCCTCGCCCTCGGCCCGGTTGATCCGGTCCACGGCGTAGCCGTCTGCTTGCAGTACGGTCTGCTCAGCCTCTCCGCGGGCTCGCGGGATGACAGAGTTGTACTCGGCCAGCGCCTCGTTGATCAGGCGGTCGCGCTGCTGTTGCGCCTGGCTGACCTCGTCCCACGACGGCTTGACCGGGTCGGGCGGGTTTACGTCCTGGAGGACTACCTGGTCGATAGTGATGCCCATCTGATACTGATCCGCCAACGTCTGAAGACGATCTTCGACCGCGCCTTCGATGTCCTGGCGTCCGACCGTGACCACTTCCGTGACGGTGCGGTCACCGACGGTCTCGCGCATGACCGCTTCATTCATCGCCCGGAAGGTGTCGTCGAGATTCCGCACCTGGAACAGGAACTTGTAGGGATCGGCAACACGGTATTGCACGATCCACTCGACGACGGCAACGTTGAGGTCGCCGGTCAGCATGACCGACTCGTCGGCGAGTTGCCGCTCCTGGGCTGCATAATCGGTGCGCACCCCGGCGTCCATCGTCCGGAAGCCGAACTCATGCTTCAGCTGCCGCTGGACCGGCACCCGCATGACCTCCTCCACGACCGGAATCTTGGCGTGCAGGCCGGGATCGCTGGTCCGGACGTAGCGGCCAAACCGCAGCACGACGCCTACCTCCTCGGGCTGCACCTGATACAGAGCGCCGGCCACCGCCGCGAGGCCCACCAGGGCAAGGACGCCGCCGACCATCACGCGCCAGGGGATCTTCGGCACCCTGAGCTTGTTCACGTCGACCACGCGAAATTTGTCATCCATGACTGCTCCTCGAAAATGCCCCGAGTCGATCTCGACCCGCGACCGCTGGTTGCTTGTTCCACTCTACCTCGGAGCTTGGAAGGGGTGAAGCTACCGTGGTCGTTAAGGTGTGTTCTCTCCGGTGCTACGTCGGACCGCCAGAGAAGATTCGATCGTATCCAGGCGCCGAGACGGGGAGAGTAGCGGAGAGTCCGCGCTGTCGGGAGGTGCTAACGCTTGGTGAACGATTCCCTGTCGCGAATGGTTTCAGGGGCGCGGTCGGCCTGCTGCAACGGCTGGGGCATTCGGGTGTAAGTGCGCTGACGTCATATAGTCGAGTGAGGTCTTCACCGGAGAGCGTGACTTCGCCCGAGACGGGCAGTAGCTCAGCGCTCGGCCCACTGGGCCTTAACCCACTCTCCGCCCCGGGTGAGCGGACCGGGGCTCATGCGGAAGTGGCCCACGCCATCGAGCGGCAGGAACTCCACCGTCTGATTCCGCGTCCCCATCTCCTCAGCCAGCTGTGCTGCCGGTTCGAACGGCACAACCTCGTCGTCGCGAGCGTGAATGATGAACACCGGCATGTCGCCGACCTGCTCGGCCGCGTCGCTGTTCGCTCGCGCCGCCATCGGAATGGCCGCCGTGAAGAGGTCCGGGTGTCGGCTGGCCATGTACCAGGTGCCGGCTCCGCCCATGCTGAACCCCGTCACCAAGATCTGTTTCCGGTCGACCGCGTAGTTCGCGAGTACCCAGTCGAGCAAGGCCATTACACCCTTCTCGCTGTTCTCGTTCGTCCAGCGTTGGTCGGGTACGTCGGGAGCCACGATGATGGCGCCCCAGTCCTGGAGACCGGGCGCTGCCATGCTGCGGAGGAATTGCATGCCGTAGCCGGGACCTGGGGAGCCGCCCGGGTGGAGCGCTAGGATCAGCGGCACCTCCGCCGACTCGTCGTAGTCACGCGGTACCCAGAAGCCGTAGGTGACTTCACCGACGCCCTCGATGTCCATCATCCGATTGTGCAGGCCCGCGCCGGGTGGCGCCTGGAGCAGGGTACCGAGTAGGGCGGTCGTTAGCAGCCAGCGCATCACACGATCTCCTCAGTTTTTGGGTTGCCGCCGCTAGGGCCGATGAGCGGTCATTATAATCGTTGGGAGATGTCGGTCCGCACTCGCTTCGCCCCCAGTCCCACGGGTTATCTCCATATCGGCGGCGTTCGCACGGCGCTGTTTAACTGGTTGTTCGCTCGCCACCATGGAGGCCAGTTCCTGCTCCGTATCGACGATACCGATGCCGATCGCAATGTCGCCGAGGCGCTGCAGCCGATCCTCGACGGGTTCCGCTGGCTCGGGCTTCAGTGGGACGAAGGCCCGGAGGTCGATGGACCCCATGCGCCCTACTACCAGTCGCGCCGAGGCGAGCGTTACCAGCAGGCGGTGGCGCGGTTACTCGAGACAGGCGCCGCGTATCGTGACTACGCTACGGCGGAGGAGGTGCAGGCTGAGCGGGAGCAGGCGCAACAGGAAAAGCGTCGCTTTCTCTACAGCCGGCGCTGGATGGCCGGGACCGACGTGCAGGCTGCCGCATTCGAGGCCGAGGGGCGCCGCGCGGTCGTCCGGCTGAAGATGCCGCGCGGCGGCGTTTGCCAGTTCGATGATCTGATCCGGGGGCCGGTGGAGTTCGAGTGGGCCCTAGAGCAGGACCATGTCGTGCAGCGGGCCGACGGCTCACCGCTGTATCACCTGGCCAGCTCCGTCGACGACCACGACTTCGAGATCACTCACGTCATCCGGGCCGTCGAGCATTTGTCGAACACGCCCAGGCAGATCTTTATCACCGAGGCGCTGGGCTACACCCTGCCCCGGTTCGCACATCTGCCCTACGTTGCCGCGCCAGGAAGCAAGGAAAAGCTCAGTAAGCGGAAGCTCGACAAGTATCTCCAACATCACGAGTTCAAGAGGCTCCATGAGCAGGGCGCGGCGATCGCGACCGCTCTCGGGCTCGACGTTCGTCCCGAGACCTTCAGTCCGGTCGTCGTCGATTTCTACCGCCAAGTAGGGTACGACCCAGAGACGCTGGTCAACTACTTGCTCCTCCTGGGCTGGTCGCTCGATGACCACACCGAGACCTTCACGCGCGACGAGATGGTGCGGTCCTTCACGCTGGAGCGGGTGAATCGGGCCGAGGCGAGTTTCGACCCGCAGAAGCTGCTGGCGTTTCAGGAACGGCGGATGCAGGCGCTCGGCGTGGATCAGCGGGTCGATCGGGTGCTGCCGTTTCTCGAACAGGCGGGCTTGGTCTCCACCCCGGTCTGCGATACCGCGCGTGCCCGAACGCGAAGCGTAGTGGCGGCGGCTGGCGACCGACTGAAGGTTGCCGGTGACATCCTGGACTATCCGGAGTTCTTCCTGGACGATAACACCTTTGAATACGACCAGAAGGCGTTCGCCAAACGGCTAGGCAAAGAGGGAGCGGTGCCGCGGTTGGCACGGTTTCGGGATCGTCTTCGTGAGCTGCCGACATTTGGCGCAGCCGATCTGGAGCAGGCGCTCCACGCGTTCGTCGAGGCCGAGGGCATCAAGATCGGTCAGATCATCCACGCGGTGCGGGTGGCGGTCACCGGCAAGGCGGTCGGTTTCGGGCTCTTCGAGGGACTAGCCATCCTGGGGCGGGAAGCTTGCCTCCGGCGGATCGACCGGGCGCTCACCCAGACGAGCGCGACCGAGTCCTAGGTACGATTCATGAGTAACGAGAGAACACCTGAGACCGAATCTCCTGAGGCGCCGTCCGCCAGCGGGCTGGACTTCATCCGGCAGATCGTCGTCGAGGACCAGCAGAGCGGGAAGCACGACGGCCGGGTGCAAACCCGGTTCCCTCCAGAGCCGAACGGCTACCTGCACATCGGTCACGCCAAATCGATCTGCCTCAACTTCGGCCTGGCGGTCGAACATGGTGGGCTCTGCAACCTCCGGATGGACGATACGAACCCGACCACCGAGAGCGAGGAGTATGCCCGCGCCATCGAAGAGGACGTGAGATGGCTAGGCTTCGACTGGAGCGATCGGTTCTACTACGCTTCGGACTACTTTGAGCAGCTGCACGAGTACGCGCTGCAGCTCATCCGCGAGGGGAAGGCATATGTGTGTGACCTTCGCGGCAAGGAGGTCAGCGAGTATCGGGGACTCTGGAACGAGCCAGGACGGGACAGTCCCTACCGCAATCGGTCGATCGAGGAGAACCTAGACCTGTTCACACGCATGCGGGTGGGCGAGTTCGAAGACGGCTCGCGCACCCTGCGGGCGAAGATCGACATGGCATCGCCGAACATGAACCTCCGCGACCCGGCGATTTATCGGATCCGCCGGGTGCCGCACTACCGGAGCGGCGACGACTGGTGCATCTACCCGATGTACGACTTCACCCATCCCCTATCTGATGCGTTGGAGGACATTACCCACTCGCTTTGCACACTCGAATTCGAGGATCACCGACCGCTCTACGACTGGTTTCTTGAACACGTCGACGTGCCGTCTCGTCCTCGCCAGATCGAGTTCGCGCGACTGAACCTCAGCTACACGGTCTTGAGCAAACGCAAGCTCCTAGAGCTGGTCGGGGAGGGGCATGTGTCGGGCTGGGACGATCCACGGATGCCGACGCTGGTAGGATTCCGCCGCCGCGGTTACACGCCGGAGGCGATCCGAGACTTTTGCGACCGGATCGGTATCGCCAAGGCGAACAGCATCGTGTCCATCGCGCAGCTGCAGGATGCGGTGCGGCAGGATCTCAACCAGCGTGCGCCTCGTGTGATGGGCGTGCTCAGGCCTCTGAAGGTGGTGATCGAGAACTACCCGGAAGGACAGGTCGAAGAGGTCGAGGCGGTCAACAACCCAGAGGATGAGTCGGCTGGCACTCGGCCTCTGCCGTTCTCACGCGAGCTGTATGTCGAACGCACTGACTTTCGTGAGGACCCGCCGAAAAAGTACTTCCGGTTGGCCCCGGAGCGAGAGGTGCGACTGCGCTACGCCTACTTCATCACCTGCCGCGAGGTCATCAAGGACCCGGAGACGGGAGAGGTGGTCGAGCTTCGGTGCACGTACGACCCTGAGACCCGAGGTGGGTACGCGCCTGACGGTCGCAAGGTGCGCGGCACGATTCACTGGGTGTCGGCATCTCATGCAGTGGAGGCCGAGGTGAGGCTCTACGACCACCTGTTCTCGAAGATTAATCCCGAGGATGTGAATGAGGGAGGCAGTTACAGAGACGCACTGAACCCCGAGTCACTTGAGACCTTGGCCGGATGCCGGGTGGAGCCGAGCTTCGCCCGAGCACAGCCCGGGCATCGGGTGCAGTTCGAGCGTCAGGGGTACTTCTGTGTGGATACTGACACGAGCGCCGACCGGCTCGTCGTGAACCGCACCGTCACCTTGCGCGACACTTGGGCCAAGATCGAGAAAGCGGAAGAACGGTCGAAGTAATTACTGCTCCGCATTCGTGGTTTTCGGAGCCTCTTCGGACAGCAACGTCTGCCAGGTGCTGACGGCGTCGGCGCTATGCGGGATCGCCGGCTCCTCTTCCAGCACGAGCTGTCCAGAACCGTACGGATACCCGTAGAAACGCTCGTTCGCGTTCCGGTCGGCCGTGATCGTCGACCCCTTCAACGTAATGCCGGCGAACAGGCCGCGGGTCCGCGAGTAGCTCAGGATCTCGGCCCGGAGATGTAGGTCGGTCGTTGCCTCAGCGTCCCGGCCGATCGGACCGACCACGGCCGACGCATCTCCACCGAACTTGAACTCGTTCTGGAGCAGTTTCTCCAGTCCCAGACGGTTCATGATCACGAGTACGAGATCTACGGACTGCCCGCCAATCTGGAGACCGAAGCTTCCGCCGGTCAGGCTCAGGAATGCCGGTTGCGACCAGCTTCCATCGGGGGTACGGGCACTGATCACGCCCTTGCCACGATGACCGCCGAAGATGAAGCCGGCTTTCACGGTATTCGGGATGATGGCTATCGCTTCGGCGCGCTCGAGGATGGTGCGAGGTACGGAGTTGTCCGGAGCATCCATGATCTCCAAGAAGACGGTGGTAGCGGACTCGAGCCGTTCCAGTTCGTCCTGTTGGGCGCCGGCGAGACCGGTTCCAAGGTGTAGAACTAACAACATGATCGAGACGCGGAAAGAAGTAGACATGAGGACCTTCTTGTAGGGGTGTGGCGCTGGCAGGTCGCTTCAACCCAGTATAGGTCGGGCGGTCCCGAAGGAATAGACGACGTCGGTCCACCGGCGGTTTAATCCGGTAACGAGAACGCAACGTAGGCGTCGCTCGATGGGGTGCCGAGTTTCCCGTCTCCGGCCGCGACGAGAACCGTTCTGCGGAAGAAAGCTGCCTTAAGCCGGTGGCGATCATACCGCGAGGCCTCAAGTACAATCGGCGGCCAGGCAGCCAATCGCGGTGCCCATTGTGAGCCAAGGAGTCGTGTCCAGATGTCAGCCACCAACCGCCAGATTCTCTTGAACGCCCATCCGGTCGGGTTCCCGGTCGAGACCGACCTCAAGGTTGTGGACACCCCGGTCCCAGAGCCTGGTGGGGGAGAGATCCTCGTCCGCACCATCTACCTCTCACTCGATCCCTACATGCGAGGTCGGATGAACCCGGGCCCCTCCTACGCGAAGGGCGTCGATCTGGGTGAGGTGATGGGGGCGCAGACCGTCGGGCAGGTCGTGACCTCGCGACACCCCAAGTTCTCCGAAGGAGACATCGTGCTTTCGTTCGGCGGGTGGCAGCAGTACTCGGTCTCCGACGGCAAGGGGGTTCAGACGCTCGACCCGGGTCTCGCTCCTATCTCCACCGCTGTGGGGGTCTTGGGTATGCCGGGCATGACCGCCTACGTCGGGCTCCTCGACGTCGGGGAACTGAAGGAAGGCGACAACGTCGTGGTGTCGGCTGCGTCAGGTGCGGTCGGCGCGGTCGTCGGACAGATCGCCCGTATCAAAGGGTGTCGCGTCGTCGGGGTTGCGGGGGCGAAGAAGAAGTGCGATTACGTAACCGGCGAGCTTGGTTTCGACGCCTGCGTCAGCCACTACAGCGAGACCTTCCCGCAAGACCTCAACGCGGCGTGCCCCGAGGGCATCGACGTGTACTTCGAAAATGTCGGGGGTAAGGTGTTCGATGCGGTCGTGCCGTTGCTGAATGACTTCGCCCGGGTGCCGGTGTGCGGGCGGATCGCTAACTACAACATGACCGAGCCGCCGCCGGGGCCGAATGAGGTCCCCCGCCTGATGGGCATGATTCTCGTTCGGCGTCTGATGATCCGAGGGTTCATCGTGTATGACCGGGCGCATCGTCAGGCCGACTTCCTGCGCGACGTCGGCGGCTGGATCCGATCGGGCGAGCTCAAGTATCGCGAAGACATCGTCGACGGGATCGAGAATGCTATCGGCGCGTTTCAAGGACTCCTGCGCGGCGAGAACTTTGGCAAGCTCCTGATCCGGGTCTCGGACGATCCCACCCAACCATAGACCACATGGGGTCTCGCGAAATCTCACGGTTTCCGAATGCGCTGGTCCTGATCTTTGGTCTGATCGTCGCTGCCCAGCTGGCAACCTACCTGCTGCCGGCCGGGGTCTTCGAGCGCGATGGGCGACAGGTCATAGAAGGCACTTACCGCACGGTGGAGGTGGCTCCGCTACCGGCCTTCACTTTCCTGACTGCGATTCCCACCGGGTTGGCCGAGGCGGCCGACATTATCTTCTTTGTCCTGATTGTGGGCGGCGTCTTCGGCGTGCTCCGAGCTACCGGTGCCGTCGACGCGCTCATTGGCCTCGCAATCCGGCGTCTGGGAGACAGGCCGACGTTGCTGATCGGAGGCATGGTCACGTTGTTCGCGTTCGGCTCATCGACCGTCGGCATGGCCGAAGAGTACATGCCGTTCGTGCCCCTCCTGGTCACCATGTGTCTGGCGCTGCGGATGGACGCGGTGGTCGGGCTGGGCATCATCTACGTGGGTGCCGCGGTCGGGTACGGCTGCGCCGCGTTCAATCCCTTCACGGTCCTGATCGCCCAGAGTATCGCCGGCGTGGAGCTGACCTCGGGTCAGGGGGTACGGTGGCTAGCGCTGGCGGCATGCCTGGTGGTCGGTGTGCATCACCTGCTGCGCTACGCGCGCCGGGTGCAGGCCGATCCCGAGCAGAGTCTGGTGCGCGACGTCTCGTATGCGCAGGGGTTCGAGTTGCCCGACGACGTCGAGTTGACCCGTGCCCGGCTCCTGGTGGTGCTCGTCTTCTCCGCCGGAGTGCTGCTCTTCGTCTACGGCGTCGTCTCGCACGGGTGGTATCTGACCGAGCTTACGGCCGTCTTCTTAGGTCTGGCCCTGCTGGTGGCGGTCGTGGCCAGACTGACACCCAACCGGGTGGCGTCCGCGTTCGCGTTAGGTACGGCCGAGTTGACCTCGACGGCCCTGATTATCGGGTTTGCCAGGACGATCCAGGTCGTGTTGACCGAGGGGCAGGTCATCGACACGGTGATCAACGCCCTCGCCAACCCGCTTCAGGGCTCCCCGGGTGGCGTGGCCGCTGTCGGAATGCTCGCTGTGCAAGCCCTGTGCAACGTGTTCATTCCGTCCGGCTCGGGACAGGCCTACGTCACGATGCCATTGATGGCGCCCATCGCCGATCTGACCGGCGTGAGCCGGCAGACGGCCGTGCTCGCCTACCAGTTCGGTGACGGCTTCACCAACATGGTGGTGCCCACCAACGCGCTTTTGATGGGAATGCTGGCGCTGGCCCGGATTCCGTATCCGCAGTGGGTGCGGTTTGTTGCTCCGCTGCTGGTCAAGCTATTCGCGGTGGCCGTGATGGCGCTCTTGATTGCGGCAGGTATGGGCTACGCTTGAGTGGTGTTCTGTTCGCGGATCGGTTCTCCGTCTTCGATGACTGTCCACGAATCGCCATCGTTCCGACAGATCTCGGCCCTGTAGACATCGCCTGGTGCCGTCGCAGAGGTTCGACCACTTGCGCCTTCGCGCTGCGGGTCCGGGCCCATTACAATGCGGGGTGAGACGTGAGGGAGAGCGAGTGAGGACGCGACTAATCTTCGGCGGGCTCGCGCTCGTGGCCATCGGGCTGGCCGCGTGCGGCGGTGCGGTGAGCGAGACAGGTGGCGGTGACGGCGGGCCCGCGCCGGTCTTTGATGAGTCATCGCGACCGCCGACTATCCAGCTGGTGGCCGATCCCGTCACCATGCCCTCGCTGACGATGCAGGATCTCGATGGCCGGCTCATCACCACCGAGGACCTCAAGGGTAAGGTCACCATCGTCAATTTCTGGGCCACTTGGTGCGGCCCGTGCCGGGCGGAGATTCCGGACTTGATCAAGTTGCAGGACCGCTACCCTGACCAACTGCTGGTCATTGGGGTCTCGACCGATGAGGGTGGCGTGGCCATCGTCGAGGACTTCGCGACGGAGTACGGGATCAACTATCCGGTGGTCATGGCCACGCCTGAGCTCCGCCGCGCCTTCCCCGGGGTGAGGGCACTGCCGACCTCGTTTGTCGTCGACCCCGACGGACGGGTCGTCCAGACTCACGTCGGCCTTATCAACCCTGGCATCTTCGAGCAGGAGACCCGTTTCCTCACAGCCCTGGATACGAGGATCACGGTCGATCTGGTCGAAGAAGACCATCTCGGCCGTCTCGTCGATGCGGCCCACGCCACTGAGATTCCGGGGCTCGATCTGAGCGGGCTGACGGCGAAGCAGCGGGAAACCTCGCTTCAGCGCCTGAACGAGGACATGTGCAACTGCGGGTGTGGCCTGACGCTGGCGCAGTGTCGCATCAACGATCCCTCTTGTGGCTTCAGCCTCCCGCTGGCCGAAGAATTGGTCGAGTCGATCGTCAACGCGAACTAGTGCTTTCGTGGGGCCTCGCCCCAAAGGGTAGTCCCAGTCCTTCCCGTGGGACTGCTAAACAGTTCCGCCGGGCAACTGCGGAACTGTCCCCACCTGTGGCACTGCCTGGGCCTGCCATCTTTGGGCGGGCTTAGGTTCTGGCGGGTGCCGGTTCCTTGGTCAACGGAGGTTCGACCGGCGATGGCGCCGGCTCGGTCGTAGGCTCACCGCCAAATAGCCGCCGCACTCCCTGGGTGATGTCGTCCAGGATCAGATAGGAAGAGGGTACCAGAATCAGCGTGATGAAGGTGGCGAAGACCACGCCGAAGGCGAGTGACACTGCCATCGGGATGAGGAACTGCGCCCCGAAACTATCCTCGAACATCAACGGCATTAACCCGACGAACGTGGTCAGCGAAGTGAGTAGAATCGGTCGGACACGGCCTTCACCCGCTTCCTTGAGTGCCGTGATCAGGTCGCCGAGCCGAGCCCGTCGACGGTTGATGGAGTCGACCATCACCAGGCTGTCGTTGACCACCACCCCGGTCAGTGCGACCAATCCGAACATCGACATCATCGTCACGTCGAGGTCGAGGAGAATGTGCCCCCAGACGGCTCCGACGAGTCCGAACGGGATCGCGCTCATGATGATGAGCGGCTGTGCGTAGGACCGCAGCGGAATGGCGAGCAACGCAAAGATCATCAGTAGCGCCAACCCGAACCCTTGCTGGAGCCCGCCAACCGCATCACGCTGCTCCGCCTGCGCGCCTTCGAACGAGTAGCTGACGCCGGGGAACCCCGCGAGCACGTCCGGTAAAATGTTCGCCTCGAGGTCGGTGATGACTGTCTGCGCGGAGGTGACGCTTGCGTCGACGGCGGCTGTGACGTTGATCGCCCGCTGTCGGTCCACGCGCGTGATGGTCGCGAAGCCCCGTCCCGGCTCAACGATCGCCACCTGCCGGAACGGTACCTCGCCGCCGTCTGGCGTGCGAATCCGCATGTTGTCGAGGTCGCCCAGCGACCGTCGCTCGTGCTCGGGGTAGCGCACCATCACCCGGACATCGTCCCGACCACGCTGGATCCGCTGGGCTTCTTCGCCGTAGAACGCCTGGCGCACCTGTCGCCCGAGGTCCTGCAGCGTCAGGCCGATCGTCTCGGCGGCGGGCCGGATCCCGAGCTTCATCTCCTGCTTGCCCCGCTGGAACGAGTCGGAGATCTCGAAGACGCCAGCATAGCTCCCGAGCGACTCCTGTACCATATCTGCCGCCGCGCGAAGCTCGTCGATGTCGCTTCCGGTGAGCTGTACGTCGACGTCGTCACCCGGGGTCATCGCCGTGGTCGTGAACTTGACCTCCGATGCCTCCGGAATCAGCCCGGTGAGTTCCCTCCAGCGGTTGCCCATGGCCTCGCTGTTCATCGACCGGTCTTCCGATCGGGCTAGTTCGACCGTGACCTCGCCCAGGTTCGACGAGGCGCGGTCGAGGATCGCGCCGAAGGGACTGCCTCCCTGCGCCGCCATCGGTTGGTCGCCAATCGAGGAGTACACGTGCCGGAACGGGTCGGCTCCGTCGCGCGCGATCATCTCCTTGCGCAGCCGGTTGGCGCCGTCTTCGAGCCGTGCGATCGCTCGGGAGGTGCCAGAGGCCGGTGTTCCCTGCGGCATGGTGATCGAGGCCGATACGAAGTCAGCTTCGATGTTTGGGAAGAAGTGGAAGCTTGCCCACCCGCCGAGCACCATGCCGATGGTAAGGATCAGGCTGGCCGCACCTAGTGCTGCCGTGGCGTAGCGCCAACGAAGCGCCACGTCCAGCGCCGGCCGATACACCTCGCGGATGACCCACCGGAGTCCGCCGGTGAACAGCCCTTGGAACCGCTTCCAGAGACTCGGCGCACTCGGCTTCTTTGGCACTTTGGACAGGTGCGCCGGGAGAATCTGCAGCGATTCGACCAGTGAGAACAGGAGACACGGAATCACCACTAGGGGGATGACCCGAAAGACCTTCCCCATCATTCCGGGCACGAGCATCAGCGGCACGAAGGCCGCGACACTGGTCAGCACGGCGAAGATCACGGGCGTCGCGATTTCCTGTGCGCCTTCGATCGAGCCACGCAGGCCCTCCCCGTGACGTTCTTGATGCGTGTAGATGTTCTCGCCAACGATAATCGCGTCGTCCACGACGATGCCCAGTACCAGGATGAAGGCGAACAGGGAGATCTCGTTGATCGACACCTCGAGACCCGGCATCAACCAGAGGGCGCCAAAGAACGATATTGGGATACCGAGACTCGTCCACAGTGCGAGGCGCAGTTCAAGGAACAGGGTCAGCACCAGGAACACCAGAACGAACCCGGTAGCACCGTTGCGGAGCAGCAGCGTCAGGCGGTCGTCGAGGATCTGGGCTTGGTCCTGCCAGGTGGTCAGCGAGATGCCCGCGGGCAGCCAGGCCGAGGAGTCGTCGACGTAGCCCTTGACGACCTGGGAGATTTTCAGCGCGCTCTGTTCGCCAGTGCGGAAGACCGACACCAGGACCGATGGCTCGACATCGAATCGAGCCATCTGGTCCGTCTCGGCGAAGCCGTCGACGACAGTCGCCACCTCGCCCAGATGGAGTCGACTCCCATCCGGGTGCGTCCACACAACCAGATCCTCGTACTCATTTCCGCGGTAGGCCTGGCCGATGGTGCGAAGCAGAATCTCGCCCCCCTCGGTGCGCACTGATCCACCGGGCAGATCAAGCGAAGAGCGGCGTACGGCGTTGGCGACCTGGTCGAACGACAGGCCGTGGCGTCGCAGCGCGGCCTCGGAGACCTCGATCGAGATCTCATAGGGCCGGGCGTTGACCAGATCGACCTGGGTGATGTCCGGAAACGCTGAAAGGTCATCTCGGACGCGTTCGGCGACCGTCTTCAGAGTGAGTTCATCGGTCGGGCCGACGACAGCGACGTCGATTACCCGCTGTCTCGATGTCATCTCTCGGACGACCGGCTTCTCGGTCTCCACCGGGAAGGTGTCGATCGCGTCAACGTTGCTCTTGACGTCGTCAACGACCTTCCGCGCGTCAGCACCCAGCTCGAGCTCGATCATCACCATGCCCTGGCCTTCGGACGCACTGGAGCGGATCCGCTTGATGCCGTCGATGCCCTGGATCGCTTCTTCGATCCGGATGTTGACCGCTGCTTCGACCTCTTCGGGCGCAGCTCCGAGATACGGCACCTCGATGGTGATCATGTCGAGCGAGAATTCCGGGAACACCTCCTGCTTGACGGTGAAGGCGGAGATCGCCCCGCTGACGATGACGAACACCATTAGCAGGTTTGCGGCGACGGTGTTGCGGGCGAACCAGTCGATGACCCGGTTCATGGGCGCCTCTGGGCGGCCGCGTCGGCTAACTGCGTGGCCTGGGTTTCGACGGCGTCTCGCAAGGTACTGACGACCTCATGCAGTAGTTCGGGAAGCTGGTCGACCGGACCGTCGACCTTGACCGTCTCGAGGAATGCGCCGCTGGCCACGTCGAGCAGGCGTGCGGTCAGTCGCAGCTGACCGGCCACCTGCTGGAAGCCGCCGCCGACCAACCAAAGAGCCTGACGGGAGGCGGCTGCGGGCAGCGCTTTCGCGTCGTCGGTCTGGTCGTCGAGCGGCACCATCACCACCGCCGTGAGCTCGATGAGCCCACCAGCTACGGCCGCGGTGACTGCTTGTTGAATCCTGGCGTCGCCCGGATTCCTGGAGAGGTTGGCGAACTGCGCTACTGCGACGCGCGGGCGGCGATCCCTGGCCACGCGCTCAGTCGGTGGGTCCGCCGCCGCGGATGGGTCGCCCAAGTTGAGCTGGGTCCGGAGTCGAGCCACCAGGCTGTCGGTGAGCGACTCGATGTCATCCGCTGAGCCATCCAGCTTGATCGAGTCCTGGAGCGTGCCGTCGGAGACGGCCAGTAACCGGCCAGTCACGCGCAGCTGATTGCCGATCCGTTGGAAACCGCCACCAATCAGCCATCTGGCGTTGCGCCCGGCCGCAGCGTCGAGTGCCGTTGCCTCGCTGTTGGCCGCCAGTGAGACGATGTCAAGGCCGACCGTGTCGAAGGCCGTGCGCAGCACGCCGTCGATCGCATCCGTGATGGCGTCGTCGGCCGGATTTCGGGAGAGGTTGGCGAATGGCAGCACCGCGACGCGAGGTCGACTGGTACGAGGTGTCGACGAGACATCCGGCGCGGGCGCACCAGCCGGAGCTTGGGCCCGGGACGGTGGTTCCGCCGCGGGCGCCGGTGGCTCAGGTGCCGCGGGTACGGCTGGAGGTGAGGGTGTCTCGGTAGGTGGTGTCCTCCGCTCACCGGTCGGCCCTCGCCGGCCAGCCGGCCGTCCGGCACGTTCTAGCCGTCTTGGCCCGCGCCGAGCTGGCGGCGCTTCCGAGACCTCCGTGGCTGGTGGGCTTGCCGCTTCAGCGTCACCCTCGGTGTTCTGTAGCGCCGAGATCTTGTTGCGAATCGCTGCGATCTGCTCCTCGCGGCTCATCGACGGGTCTAGTACCAGACGGTCCGGGGGAGGTTGGCGAGCGGCGGCTAGAGCCGGCCGCTCCGCCTGGGGTTCGGGTGCCGATGGTGTTGCAGCGGCGGCCGGGGGTGTGGGTTGAGTGGCGGGAGTTCCCTCGGCGGTCGCCATCGCGTCCCCGTTGTCTCCGAGCACGCGGACGGCCATACCGTCGGTGACCGTGTCGAGTGCCGAGATGCACACGACTTCGCCCTCGGCGAGACCGCTGCTAATTAGCACACTGTCGGTGGTTGAGCGCAGCACTTCGACGTCACGGAAACGGAGGCGGCCTCCGTCTTCGACCACCAGCACCTGGTTCCGGCCTCTCAGCGCCGCCCACGGCAGTTCGACCACGTTATCGGCTCGGCGTCCAGTGATTTCCGCCTCCACAAACATTCCTGCCGCCAGCGGTGGCCGTGATGGATCGTCGCTGGCACCATACGGGTCGGCGACTTCCGCGACCACATGGACCATGCGGCTGACTGGATCGATCTCGCTCTCGGTCCGGACGATCCGACCCTGCCAGGTGTGGCGGCGGCCGGCGAAGTCGGTCACCAGCGTGACCCGGGGGCCGGTCTGCTGCTGGTTGCCCCGATAGGACATCGGCACGTCGACATAGGCCAGCTCCTCATCCGGCAGCGGGAGCCGGATCTCAGCGGAGTCCACGGCATAGATGCGTCCGACGGTGTTGCCTTTGTTGACGAACTGTCCGACGTCGACATCCTTGCTCTGCACGCGTCCGGCGTATGGTGCCTTGACTTCCGACCGCTCGAGGTCGCGTTCGGCACGTTCGAGCGCTGCCTCCGCCGCGGCAACGGCGGCGCGCGCGTCCTCGACCTGGGGCTGCCGAAGGGTCAGGGCGGTGGCGTTGCCGCGTCCGATCTCCTCCCATTCGCGGCGGGCGACCTCTGCCTCCGCTTCCTCCTGGGCGAGACGCAGCTTCGCTTGTGCGAGCTGCGACCGTCCGCTGATGACCGCCTGCTGATAGTCGTAGGGATCGATCTTGAGCAGCACGTCACCTTCTTCGAAGAAGCCGCCGACGGCGAACGATGGTGAGACCTCGATGACGCTGCCCGAGATCTCGGGAACCAGCTGACTGCTAGTCCGCGGCTGGACGGTGCCCTGGCTGCTGACGGTCAGGTCGACAGACGACATCTCGACGCGCTGTACTCGCACGCTGGGCGGCTCGATCACGGGAGTGCGGGTTTCGACCGGTGGTCGGTTGATGTACATCACGTAGGCGGCGCCAACGGCGCCCGCCAGGACGACCAGCGGAAGAAGGACCTTCAGGGGACGAATGAAGACTTGTGACATTGGTTGACGCTCGCTTCGTTACTGTTCGGTGCTGGTGGCCGATTCCTGGTCGAACCCCCCACCCAGAGCCAGATACAGATCAACACGGTTTTCGAGGCGCTGACGACGCGCCGCGATCAGGTCGCCTTCGGCCTGCAGGGCCAGCCGCTGCGATTCAAGGACGGTGATGTAGTCATCGAGACCGGTGCGATACCGATCGTCGGCTAGGGCCTCGGCTGCCCGCGACTGTTCGGCCGAGGTGGCGAGGAATCGCTGGCGCCCGGTCAGAAACTCCTCGGCCGCGAGCGCGGTTTCGACTTCGGAGAATGCCAGCAGCGCGGTGTTGGCGTAGACGGCAAGTTCCTCTGCCGTTCTCGCTTCGGCGCGATCGACGCCGGCTCTAAGACGGCCACCCTGGAACAGCGGTTGCACGATGTTGCCAAGCAGGCTCCATACCCCGAAGTTGCCGTTGATCAGCTCCTGCAGCGCGCTGGTGGCCGTACCGGCGTTACTGGTTAGCGAGATGCGCGGGTAGAGCTCGCCACGCGCGACCTGCCAGCGCTGGCGGGCAGAGGTGATGCGGCGCTCGGCGGCGACGAGATCCGGGCGACGCGATACTAGGTCGGCTGGAAGCCCTCCGGGAATGGTGGCTGGCGCGTCGGGGAGGTTCTCGGGCGCATCGAGGTCGCCGCTGGCATAGCGGCCCATCAACACCTCGACCTGCCGGATCGCCGCGTCGAGCTGCTGACGGCGCTGTTCGCGTAAGGCTTCAGCGTTCGCCAGGTTCGAGAGGGCCAGTCGGACATCGAGCGAGGGGCGGAGGCCTTGTTCGAATCGGTCGCGCACCTGTTCGGACGACGTGCGGAAACTGTCGACGGAGGCTTCCGCCAGCCGGAGCTGTTGACTGGCCTCAGCGATGGTGAACCAGGCCTTGGTAGTCTGTCCGGCCAGCGACAGCTGGGCGGCGCGTAAGTCGGCCGCCCGGGACTGGAGATCCGCCAGAGCCGCGCGAGCGCCGGCTCGCAGTCGTCCCCACAGATCCGGTTCCCAGGCGACGTCCAGCGAAACGCCGTAGTTGGAGAAGATCGTGCTCAGCACCTGATCTTCGGCGCCCGGAATCGGAAAGCCGATGAAGTTCTGCTTACGCTTCGAGCCGTTAAGGCCCACCTGGGCCGTTGGCAGCAGGTCGGCGCCTGCGATACGAGAGTCCGCGGCCGCCTGGTCGAGGCGGGCAGCGGCGGCCTGCAGGTCGTAGTTGTTGCTCAGCGCGCTGGCAATGACGGCGTCCAGACCTGGATCGCCGAAGTCGGTCCACCAGTCGAGTTTGGGTAAGCCGTTGGTGCTGGCATCGGTGGTCCAGGCCGCCGGCGTTTCCACCTGGAGCGCGGGCGGCTCCACCGGCGGGGCCGAGGCACAGCCCACCGTCACGAGCATCGTGGTCACCAGGAGCGGCCGCGTCATCGCGCCCCTCCAGCTGGCATCGCCACCGGCTTCGGCGCGGGGGCGCTCATCCCGTCGGCGGCGAACTGGACCAGCGCTTCGAGAATCTCGCCGGGTTCCCGCCGTGCCCTTGGGTCGGTGCCGATAATCGAGGCAGCCCAGGTCATGGTGTGCGCCATCGAGCCGACGAGGAACAGCATGCGCCAGTGCACGTCGCCCGCCGGCACCCCGGGGAGGCTGCGCTGGAAGGCGGTGGAGTACCGCGCGAACACGGCGTCGAACTGCCGGATGAACTTGGCTCGCAGGTCCTGGTCGACCTCGGCATGAATCCGGCCGACCAGCTTCAGGATCTTCGGTTCGCTCTTGCCCAGCGACCAGCGCTCGAACATCGGGGCGAGAAACGCCCTAACGAGAGCTTCGACGCTGACCGCACTGCCGCCTGCTTTCCGCTCCAGTTCGTCCAGGCGCTCGAGTCGGTCCCGGTTGATCGGGGCGGCCGTCCGCTCGACGACGGCAATGAGCAGCGCCTCCTTGGAGCCGAAGTGGTAGTTGACGGCTGCCAGGTTCACGTCGGCCTCGTTCGTGATGTCGCGCATTGAAGTGGCCGGAAAACCGTAGTCGGCAAATAGTTGCTCGGCTGCGTCGAGGATCCGGTGCTTGGTGTCTGTTGCCATGGAGCTCATCGGAAAACGGAGGGAACGATAAAATTGAAACGATCATTTGAATCATACGTTTAATAGCGGGAGAAGTTCAATTCCTGATGCTCAGGCCTATGAGCCAGGGGGAGGAACAGGCGGATCGATCAGTTGCCGACGTCGTACAGGGTCTGGATCCGTCGCACGTCGTTGGCCGACAGTCCCGAATGTGTCGCGATCTGGTCGAGCGAGTCCAGCCGCTGGCGATAGCGTTCGAAGAAGACCGAGGCTTGGTCTACGGTGTCGAAGTCGACCATGATGTCACGCTGATTGTCTGAGTGAGACAGGCCTAGCGCGTGGCCCAGTTCGTGGAGGCAGGTCAGGTAGACAACTGTGGCCCTGAAGACCGAATCCTCTGCCGCGCGCCGGTCAACTTCGGCACCGAAGCCGCTCGTTCTGGGGTGGATCCGCAGCACGGCGCCACGCCGGCCGTTCACCAGCACCGGCCGCATATCACCGAACCGTCCGGTCTCGCCGCCGGTCCACTCGATGGTCACCTGAGCGTCCTCGGGCGGTCCTGCGCGAAACTCCAGCTGTCCCTGTAGCGCGCGTTGCCAGGCGCCCGCCGCCCAGTGGGCCAACTGGGCATCCCCCGGTTGGTAGCCGATGTCCGGGGCGCCGGCCTGGATCGAGAGCATGAGCGGATGGTCCGTCGAGAGCCGATCCAGGGTGGGAACGGTGGCCGATCGGATGGCGAGGAGCGCGGTAACCATGCCCACCACTCCCAGGCCGACCGCCGCTCGCTCGAATTTGGTCCACCTTGACGTTGAGACCATCATCGCATCCTACCTTCAAGAATCAGTTGAAACCTCCCGGCGACCCCGGTATTCTTCCCGCCTAGTACCCATCCGCTGAAGGTGGGGCGGCGCCGTTTGCGCGGCCGTGGCTGGCTGATCGACGTACGGGGGAGCATATGGAACTGTTTCAAACAGGCACCGATCCGTGGGGGCAGGAGATTCTGATCCGCATCTCTTGGTCACTCCTGACCATCTCCTTCTGGGCGGGTATCGCGTTCGTGCTCTTCCACGCGGTCTACTCGGTGGTCTGGAAGCCGAAGCTGGCTGTCGAGGGCGGCGACGTGTCCGGAGCGGTGGCCGAAGGGATTCCGGAAAAGATTGTGCGCCACACGGGCGCGGCCCGCATGTTTCACTGGGTGATGGCAGCATCCATGCTGGTGTTGCTCGCCACCGGGTTCCTGCCGATCGTCGGGTTGGAGTTCGCGTGGCTCAACATCCACTGGATAGCCGGCCTGATTCTGATTCTGTGCATCCTCTACCACATCGTCCACGCTTCGTTCTTCCTGGACTTCTGGTCGATCTGGATCCTGCCGGCCGACCTGAAGGAGGCGATCCAGCGGACCAAGCGGCAGATGGGTCAGTCGGCCGACGTTGGCAAGCACGGGAAGTACCCGCTTGACCACAAGCTGTATCACCTCGCAGTGTCGATCTTCGGGCTGCTTGTGTCGATTACCGGCCTGCTGATGATGCTTCGTATCGACACGCCCATCATCCCTCGCAACGACGCGTTCTTCAGTGAAGGCGACTGGGGGGTCTTGTACTCGATTCACGGGTTTGCGGCGATCTTGTTCGTGGCGCTGACGATCACGCACATCTATTTTGCCGTGCGGCCAGACAAGCTGTGGATCACCAAGTCGATGATCTTCGGTTGGGTGAGCCGTTCCGACTATCTGTCGCACTTTGACCCCAGCAAATGGAAGATCGACTCGAAGAGCTAGCCGGGGGACGGCGGATCACGGCTCGGGCTGGGACAGGCGTGTGACGGACTCATCGACATCGGCGCTGCGCGCGCGGATCAACGCTATCGAAGGGAGCTACGAGCTCTTCCTGGGGTACGCGGCCAAAGGCTCGCGCGGTGGCCCGGGCAGCGGCGACGGCAGTGTGCGTACCGCCATCGAGCAGATGGACCGGTCGCTCGAGGGCCTCGGAGAGTTTTTAGCCGCGACGGTGCGGGAGCGTGGGCTCGAACCGCTGGCTGCCTACGACGGGTTCATCACGGTCCTCAGTCAAGACGCTCTGCAGTCTCGCGCCGCGCTTCAGCTCGTGGCTGCGCAAGAGACCATCAGCAGTGCGGTCATCGACAACCTGAACGGGTCGATCCATCTCCGCGCCATCCTCACCGATCTGTTTCTCATCGATGAGATCCTCCGGCCGCGCGCCTCGGAAGGGATCCCGGCGGCCGCGCTGGCTAACGAAAAACCTCCGCCTCCGGACAAGACGTCCTGAGCGCGTTGTGACCGCAGTGACGGCGGTCACACACCCCGCGATCGGCGCCGACGGTCTGCGCCGACGACCGTACGGAGTTGCGCATGGCCTCCCCATCGGACGGGTTGTTCCCCCTCGACGCTCACAATCGAGCGCTGCTCGCCAATGTCCACCCCGCGGACTGGGTGAACCCGATCCCGGCCGAGCGCTACCACCTCGTGGTGGTGGGAGCCGGGACCGCCGGCCTCATCGCTGCTTCGTTTGCTGCCGGTGCGGGGGCTAGGGTGGCCTTGGTCGAGCGGGAACTGATGGGAGGCGACTGTCTCAACGTGGGATGCGTACCGTCGAAGAGTGTCCTGCGCTCGTCGCGTTACTTCGCCGAGCAGAGGGATGCCGCCGCGCTGGGGTGGACGGGGGGGCAGGCGAGCCCGGATTTCGAGGCGGTCATGGAGCGGATGCGCCGGATCCGGGCGCGTATCAGTCCCCATGATTCGGCCGTTCGCTACCGGGACGAGAAGGGGGTCGACGTCTTTCTCGGCGAGGGGAGTTTCACCGGAGAGACGACGCTCGAGGTTGCCGGCGCGACGCTCCGGTTCAGGCGAGCCGTCGTGGCCAGCGGCGCTCGGGCGGCGCGCCTGCCGATTCCGGGGCTCGACGACGCCGGGTATCTGACCAACGCCACTGTCTTCAACCTAACCGAATGCCCCGAGCGGCTCGCCGTGATCGGGGGCGGACCGATCGGGGCCGAGCTGGCTCAGGCATTTCAGCGGCTCGGGGCCAGCGTGACCCTTCTCGAGATGAGGCCGCGACTGCTCCCGCGGGAGGATCCGGACGCTGTAGCCATCGTCCAGGCGGAGCTGGAGCGGGATGGAGTCCGGCTCGTCATGGGCGCGACTATTGAACGGGTCGATCGGGAGGGGGAGGAGCGGCGAATCCGTCTGGTAACCGACCAGGGCGACGAGGTGGTCGCGGTCGACCGCATCCTGGTCGCGGCTGGCAGGCGTCCGAACACCGACGGGCTGGGGCTTGGGCTGGCAGGCGTCAACCATGACCATCGCGGTATCACGGTGGACGATACTCTCCAGACCTCCAATCCCAGGATCTATGCCGCCGGTGACGTCTGCATGGCCTGGCAGTTCACGCATGCGGCCGAGGACGCGGCGAGAATCGCGGTCCAGAACGCGTTATTTCCGGGGCGTCGCCGCCTGAGCACGCTGACTATGCCGTGGTGTACCTATACCGATCCGGAGGTCGCCCATGTCGGGCTCTCCGCCGAGCAGGCGGAGGCACAGGGGGTGTCGGTGGAGACCTACACCCAGCCCTGGCCGGCGGTCGACCGAGCGCTCACCGACGGCGATGATGAGGGCTTCGTCCGGATTCACACCAGACGCGGCACCGACGAGATCCTCGGGGCGACGATCGTGGCGCGACATGCGGGGGAGATGATCAGCGAGGTTACCCTGGCGATGGTCGCTAAACTCGGGTTGTCGACGTTGTCCACCGTGATCCATCCGTACCCGACGCAGGCGGATGCCATCCGCCGGACGGCCCTCCAGTACAGCGTCAGCCGGGTCACGCCGATGGTGAAGCGGTTGCTCGGATTCTGGTTCCGTTTGACACGGTAGCCGAACTTGGTATGAGCGGTCTTGGTCCGATCGTCCTGCGGCTCGTCGTCGGCGCCGTGTGTATCGCGCATGGGCTGATCAGATTCGTTCCGGCGCCGCCCGGCGCCGCCGAGGCGACCGCCGCGCTGCTGGCTGGGCTCGGTGTTGGGCGACCCGAGCTCGTGGCGATGACCCTGGGCGGGCTTGAAGTGGCGGGTGGGGCCCTCCTGATGGTGGGGGCATTCACGAGATGGGTCACGCCGATACTGGTGCTGGCCACCGCGGCCATGGCCTGGCAGGTACGCGTCCCTCACGGGCTCTTCTTGAACTGGGCGCTCGAGCCGGGTGTCGCCCACGGGTACGAGTTCGACCTGCTGCTGGGCGGAGCGCTCCTGAGTCTCTGGTTGACCGGGCCAGGCGGCCTCTCGTTCGATCGAGCGCGTCGCCGGGGTGGCGGCTCGGGCGAGGCGGCCGAACGCGCGCGGCTCCAGCGGCGGTAGGCTTTGGCTGTTCCCCCGGCCGTTATCGGCCGGACAAGGTCAGGCCTGGTCGCCGTCCGCCAGTTCGATGATTCGCGCCAGCGTCTGCGCGGCCTGACCGACCGGCAGGTTGCTCACGTAGACGTGTTGAGCGCCCATTTCCCTGAGACAGCGGATGGTCCTGGCGCAGATCAGCTCGGGGCTCGCGCCGCCCTCGAACTCTCGGATTAGCTCCTCGGTCGGCACCGCCAGGAAGTTGCTTAGGACCTTCAGTGTCTGGGGGTTCGCGCTGCGGTAGTAGAAGACGCCAAATACACCCGGAGGTTGCAGCTGCGCCCGTTGCGCCTCAGCCAGAAACCGCTCTACCGGAACTGGATCGTGGTGAGAGACGATCTGCGTCAGATAGAAGTCGGCCGTGGCCGTGGCGGCGGTCAGATAGCCGATCTGGGTCGAGGCATCCCGGGCCGGGTTCGCCCATCCCCCGAGCAGCAGCTCCGGCTGGCGCGATCGGATCTCCGCACGGAGCTGCCAGCCGTGCTCGACGCACCGTGGTGGACCCACATGCTGGTCGCCACCCAAGACCACCAGGGCTTGGAAGCCGAGCGCGTGGGCGCGGTCCGCATAGCTCAGGCAGTACTCGAGTGGGTGTTTTGTGGTCAGGAACGGCACGACCCGGTCGCGCGGCGCTTGCGTCCCGAGGTTGACCTCGAGGTGTCTGAGGCTGTCTTCCTCCTGCTGGCCGACCGCGCTGTCGGTGAGGAAGACGAAGGTCTCTTGGCGAGCCAGTCTGCGAACCCCATGGTAGGTGTCGATCCAGGCGTCGATGCCGGAGGCGGCGTCGAGCTGGATACGGGGCGGACGCAGCTCCGCGGCGATAATGGTCTGGTCGCGTTCGAACGTGTGACGGAGGGACACGGGCGGCGAGGGCGTGCTTCTAGCGAGGGCCCGACGACCCGGCGGGCACCGTACCGGACGGTTCCAGGTGCTCGAGGATGAACTCGAGCATGCGATGTCGCAGATGCGTGTTCTGTGCAGGATCAGTGATGCCGTGCCGCGAGCGCGGGTAGAGCATCAGATCGAACTGCTTGCCGGCCTTCTGGAGTTCATACGTGAACTGTAGGGTGTTCTGCAGATGGACATTGTCGTCCATGGTGCCGTGGATCAGCAGGAGGGCGCCGGACAGGTCGGCCGCGGCGAAGCGTGGCGAGCTCTTCCGATAGCCCTCCGGGTTATTTTGCGGCATCCGCATGAACCGTTCGGTGTAGATCGTGTCGTAGTCCCGCCAGTCGCTCACCGTGCCTCCGGCGATGCCCATGACGAAACTTTCGCTGTGGGTGAGCGCGTAGCTGGTCATGAACCCGCCGTAGCTCCAGCCTTCGATGCCGATCCTGGCGCCGTCTACCCACGGTTGTTGCTTGAGCCAGGAGATGCCGTCCTCGATGTCTCGAAGCTCGAGCTCACCGAAGTTCTGGTAGACCGGCCAGGTGGAGACAGCGCCTTTGCCGCTAGCGGTCCGGTTGTCCAGCACCCAAACCACGGTTCCCCGCTGCGCGAGCAGCTGGTAGAACATCATGGTGCTCCCGCCCCAGCTGTTGCGGACCTGCTGGGCGTGCGGACCGGCGTAGGTGTGCTGGAAGACCGGATAGCGTCGTGTCGGGTCGAAGTCTGGCGGCTTGAGGAGCATTGCTTCCATCACGAAGCCATCTCGACTTTCGATCTGGAGAAACTCTGGCGTCGACAAGCGGTATCTAGAGAGCGAGCCGACTTGGTTCTCGGAAACTACCCGGATCTCGGTGCCGTTGGCCTGATGAACCCGGACCTGGGGAGGGGTGTGGATGTCGCTCCACGTGTCGATATAGCGCGTGAAGGAGGGGTTGAAGTTGGCGCGATGGGTCCCGTTGCGCTCGGAGAGCCGCGTCAACCCCGATCCATCCAGCCGAACCCGGTAGACGTCGCCTCCGATCGGGCTCCGTTCGGTGCCTGAGAAATAGATCCAACCGCCAGACTCGTCCACCCCGTGGAGGGTGCGCAGCTCCCACTCGCCATCGGTCACCTGACCGGTCGGCGTTCCGTCGCTCTCGTAGTGATAGAGGTGTTTCCAGCCTGACCGCTCGCTCAGCCAGAGGAAGCTCCCGTCTTCCAGCCAGGTCGGGTCGCCGTGCACGTCGACCCAGGCCGGTGTGGTTTCCTGAAAGAGCCGGATCGAATCACCCGTTACCGGGTCGGCGAGGTTCAAATCGAGCCAGGTCTGTTCGCGGTTTTGGGTCTGGAAGACCACCGCGTCGCCGTCAGGGGTCCAGTCGACCGAGACGATTAGGAGGTCGGTCGGCGTGTATCGGCCCAGATCGGCCCAGACGGTCTCGCCACCCACGGCCGGTACCACGCCCAGGCGGACCAGCGGGTTTAGATCGCCCGCTTTTGGGTAGTCGGTGGTCTCCAACTCGAGCCGGTAGGGAAGGTGGTCGACCACCGTGAACTCCTTGACCGGGCTTTCGTCGGTCTGGAGGTAGGCGACATGGGCCGAGTCCGGGCTCCACCAGTAGCCCTTGAAGTTGCCGCGACCGTAGATCTCTTCCTGGTAGACCCAGTCGAGCTCGCCGTTCAGGAGATCGTCCGTCCCGTTCTCCGTCAGTGCCCACTCTCGATGGGCGCCGACATCGACCACGACCAGGTCGTGGTTCCTAACAAACGCCACCAGCTGTCCGTCCGGGCTGAATGAGGGCATCGACTCAAGCGCGGGGTCCCGCGTCAACCGACTGATCCCTCCGTCCTGGTCGACTGGGCGCCGCAGTAGGTAGAGATCGCTCCCGACCTCGAATACCGCCGCGGAGTGGTCGTGGTTCCAGGTGTAGCGTCCCCGCTGGGCGATCGCCCGAGCTGCATCGGCATCCAGTCCCGGCAACTCGGCCAGGGCCTGTTCGAGCGCGGTGGCGTCCACCCACGGTTGCCGGCTTCCGCTGTCGGCGTTGACGGCCAGCAACGCTGTCCGACCGGCGGGGTCACGCTCTCGCAGGAGGAACTCGCGGTCGGTCAGCCAGGTCAGGTCGGAGGGGACCCGGCCTGAGAAGTCGACCCGGGCATCGGGGTGATAGATCTCGTCAATCGTCAGCACCCGATCCTGCGCGCCGGCCGGTGCAGCCATCGCCAGACAGCCGGCGAAGACCAGCGTACGAAGGCTCTCTCGAACGGGCTTGACCGGGGTCATAGGCAGCTCCCTGGACCGCGTGGCAGAGGTAAAATTATGCAGGCGGTCTTGCGACTCTGTGAAACAGCTTAGCAAATCACTAACGGGGGTGACCGCCGAATCCTGGAGGGTGTGATGCGGACGCTGAGAGTGACGATGGCGATGGCGTGCGGGGCCATGATGAGCGAGGGGGCAGTTTCGGCCCAGGAGGCGGCCGAGCGGCCCTACCTGCTCGAGCGTGTCGGTGAAGCGGCAATCGTGCAGCTGTATGCCGACGGCTTCGAGGGTTTGTCGCTCCGGGAGAAGACCCTGATCTGGCACCTGTCCAGGGCCGCACTCGCTGGCCGCGACATTTACTACGACCAGCGCTACGAGCACAACCTCGAGATGCGAGAGGTACTCGAAGAGATCTTGACGCACCCGCAGGGGGTCGACCCGGACACGCTCGAGGCGATCCACATCTACACCAAGCTCTTCTGGCTCAACACGGGGCCCTACAACAACCTCACCGCCAGGAAGTTTGTCCTCGAGGTGTCGCCCGAGGCGTTTGCAGCTGCGGCCGAGGCGGCAGCCACCGCTGGCGCACGTTTCCCGACGCGGGACCTCGAGATGCTGTCGGACATGCTCGGTCGGATGGGGCCGCTGTTCTTTGACCCGGATTTGGATCCGATCGTGACCAACAAGACGCCTGGGCCGGGGCAGGACATCCTGTTGTCGAGCGCGAACAACCTCTACAAAGGGGTGTCGATGGCCGACCTCGACGGCTTTGAAGAGGAGTTCCCCCTGACGTCGCGGCTGGTCAAGCGAGCTGGTCAGCTGTTCGAAGAGGTCTACCGGGTCGGCGGCCGCTACAGTGACGAGATCTCGGAGATCATCCGGCATCTCGAAGCGGCTATTCCGTTCGCCAGCGAGGCGATGGCCAAGGCGCTGCGGGCGAATGTCGCCTACTATCGCACTGGCGCTCCGGTCGACCAGCGGGCCTACGACATCGCCTGGGTCGAGGACCAGGCGTCGTCGGTCGACACTATCAACGGCTTCACCGAGGTGTACATGGATGCGCGGGGCGCCAAAGGCGCCTGGGAAGCGCTGGTGTTCTACGTCAACCCCGAGAAGACCGGCGCCATCAAGGCGCTAGCCGCCAACGCCCAGTGGTTCGAAGATCGGATGCCCTGGGACCCGAAGTACCGCAAACCGAGCGTGACCGGGATTACCGCCAATGCTATCGATGTGGTCATTGAGACCGGCGACTCAGGCCCGATTACGCCGATCGGCATCAACCTGCCGAACGACCAGATCGTGCGTGAGCAGTACGGTAGCAAGTCGGTGTCACTCTCCAACGTAACGGAGGCCTATGATCTCAGTCGGCCCGCCAACTACCGTCAGGAGTTCGCTTGGACCGAGGAGGAGGCGGAGCGGTCAGGGCGCTGGGGCGGCTTGGCCGGAGAGATGACCACCAACATGCACGAGGTCATCGGTCATGCCTCTGGGCAGCTGTCGGAGCGTCTGGGCGGGAATGCGCAGGCGGACCTCAAAGAGCAGTACTCGGCGCTCGAGGAGGCTCGTGCCGATCTGGTGGGGCTTTACTTCCTGCCAGACCCGAAGCTGGTCGAGCTGGGTCTGTTGCCGGCGGACGCGCACGAAGAGATCGTGATAGCCGAATACGAGAGCTATACGAGAAACGCCTTAGTGCAACTGCGGCGGGTCCGCGAGGGGGCGCAGATCGAACAAGACCACATGCGGAACCGTCAGATGATCGTCCACTGGCTCATGGAGAACACTGCCGCTATCGAACGTCGCGAACGGGACGGTAGAACCTACTATGTCATGGTCGACTGGCGAGCGTTCCGGAATGGGGCGGCGACACTACTGGCCGAGATCCAGCGGATCAAGTCGGAGGGGGATTACGAGGCGGCGCGCGATCTGTTCGAGACCCACGGCATCCACTTCGATCCGGCGCTGCGGGACGAAGTGGTGGCCCGAGTGGAATCGGTGGGGCTGCCGTCCTACTCCGGGTTCGTGCAGCCGAAGCTGGAGGCGGAGTTCGATGCATCGGGCGCCATTACCGACGTCGCGATTTCGTATCCACAGGACTTCACTGCGCAGATGCTGGAATACTCGGGCAAGCGCTAGCGGACCCAATAGAACGACGCGCCCATCCGTCTGTGAGGCTGTGTGCAGGTAGACATCCTGGCCTTCGGGCCGCACCCCGATGACATCGAGATCGGCGCCGGCGCCACCATTGCGAAGGCGGTGCGTCAGGGCCAGGCCGTGGGGCTATGCGATCTGACTCGAGGTGAGCTTGGCAGCAACGGTACCGTCGAGGAACGGCTGGCCGAAGCTGGTGCCGCGGCGGAGACGCTTGGTGCCACGTGGCGCGAGAACCTCGGATGGCCCGATGGGGCGATAGGCGGTGACGACCAGCTCCGTGACGCGGTGGAGCTCCTCCGCCGGAGTCGGCCGGCAACCGTGTTGATTCCGTACTGGGACGATCGCCATCCCGACCACGTGGCCGCCAGCCGTCTGCTGGCGAGCGCGGTCTTTAAGGCGAGGTTGCGGCGCTTCGGCGCACCTGGCGAGGCGTGGAGTCCTGACTGGGTCTGCCACTATTACATCAACAATGCCGGGACGCCGTCGTTCGTCGTTGACGTGTCAGCCGACTACGACAGCAAGCGGCGCGCACTCGACTGCCACCGCAGCCAGTTTGTGCCTCAGGACGCGGACGCCGTCGCGACGCGTCTCACGGCATCATCGTTTCGTCGTCTCATCGAGAGCCGAGACGCAGGGTTTGGCGCGGCCATCGGGGTCGAGTGGGCGGAGGGGTTCGTCGTACGCGAACCGTTGCAGCGGGCAGGCGTGATGAAATGAGGGCTGCGCGCGTCGAGGGGTCATGAACGTCGGAATTGTCTGTTACGCGTCAGTAGGCGGCAGCGGCATTGTGGCCGCCGAGCTGGCCAAGGCGCTGGCCGACCGCGGTCATCAGGTCAGGCTGATCAGCACCGAGCTGCCGTTCCGTGTGCCGGATTATCACGTCGGGCTGGCGTTCCATGCGGTGCAGACGCCTGGCTACCCGCTGTTCCGCGAGCCGCAGTATCTGCTCTCGCTCGCCAATAAGATCGTCCAGGTTAGTCGAGACTACGACCTCGACATCATCCACGCCCACTACGCCATTCCGCATGCTGCAGCCGCGTATCTAGCTCGACAGATTCTGGCCAACAATCCCGCGTCTAAGGTGCCGCGGGTCGTCACCACCCTGCATGGCACTGACGTCACGTTGATCGGGAGCGACAGCTCCTACTCGGAAACCGCCGCATTTTGCATCGACCAGTCGGATGGCGTGACCGCAGTCTCGCGAAGCTTGCGCGACGATACCTACCGGCAGCTTCCGGTCCGCGCCAAGATCCGGGTCATCCCCAATTTTCTCGACTGCCAGATCCACCGGCGTATCGAGGATCCCGCGCTACGGGCCAGACTGACGGGGGGCGATGCCCAGGTTCGGCTGGTGGTGCACGTGTCGAACTTTCGCGCGGTGAAGCGCCCGGAGGCGGTCATAGAGATCTTCGCGCGCATCCGAGCGGAGGTGCCGGCACGCCTGCTGCTGGTTGGCGACGGACCGGATCTTGACCGCGCGGGCCGGTGCGCCCGGACGCTCGGCGTGAGTGACGCGGTGGAGCAGCTGGGCGAGCAGGAGCAGGTCGTCCCGTTGCTCTCGGTCTCCGACCTCTTTCTGTTGCCTTCCGAACAGGAGAGCTTCGGCCTGGCTGCTCTCGAGGCGATGGCGTGTCAGGTCCCGGTCGTGGCGTCACGGGTCGGCGGCCTTCCGGAAGTAATCGACCACGGGGTCACCGGGTTTCTGCACGACCCGGACGACTTGGAGGCGATGTCCGCGAGCGGGGCCGCGATTCTGCAGGATCCGGCGCGTCATCGGCAGATGTCGGAGGCGGCGCTCGCCTCGGTCTTGGAGCGGTTCTGCGTTAATGCCGTTGTGCCAGACTACGAGTCGTTCTATCGCGAGATCATTGACC
This sequence comes from Acidobacteria bacterium UBA2994, assembly GCA_002346545.1. GTDB lineage: Bacteria > Acidobacteriota > Vicinamibacteria > Vicinamibacterales > UBA8438 > UBA2994. The sequence continues at coordinate 83,281 of DEAA01000050.1, read as the reverse complement.
GCCAGCCGGCGCTCGCCGAGCAGGCATGAGGCCGGGGGTATACTCGAAACATCATGAAGAAAGCGGGTTGGATCGTCACCGCCGGGGTGTCCTGCGCCTTCGGAGTCTCTGCGCTACTGGTGCAGCTAGAGGCCCAGCCGGCCGAGCGGGCGCATGGCCACACCGAACTGGGGCTGGTGCTGCGCCAGGTTAACACCACCGGTACGTTTATGATGGCCACCGCCCACCCGGATGACGAGAACAACGGTCTCCTAGCGTTGCTCGCCAAAGGGTGGGGGATAAGGACCGCGCTGGTGACCGCGACCCGGGGCGATGGTGGTCAGAACGAGATCGGCCCCGAGCTGTTCGATGCGTTGGCCGCGCTTCGCACCGAGGAGCTGTTGGCGGCACATCGGCTGGACGGGGCGGAGCAGTACTTCACACGGGCGGTCGACTTCGGCTACTCGTTCAGCCGGGATGAGACTTTCCGACGCTGGGGCCGCGACGAGATCCTCGGCGATTACGTACGGATGATCCGGACGCTTCGGCCTCACGTCATTGCTGGGATGAGTCCCGACGGCGACGGCGGTGGACAGCACCATCAGGCGTCGGCCGTGCTCGCCCGCGAGGCGTATCTGGCGGCGGGAGATCCTAACCGTTTTTCCGAGCAGATCGCCGAGGGGCTTCGTCCGTGGCAGGCCCAGAAGTTCTATTTCAGCGCAGGTTTTGGCTTCGGCGGCCGCGGAGGACGTGGTAGCCGTCGGGGCGTGCCGAGTGACGGCCCGCGGATGACGACCGTCGAGATCGGGGAGTTCGATTCGCTCCTTGGCCGGACGTACGCCGAGATCGGCAGCCAAGCACGAAGCATGCACAAGTGCCAGGGTATGTCTCCCCTGGTGAGGCTGCCGGGACCGGCGTCGTCGCGCTACCGTCTCGCAGAGACAACTATTCCGGGTCAGGCCGACATTCCAGAACGTACGCTCTTCGACGGGGTGGATACCTCGATCGAAGGCCTGGCGGACCTTGACGACGAAGAGCCGCCAGCCTCCCTCGTCGACGGGTTGGCGACGCTGTCTCAGCATGGCCAGTCGGCGCTCGAGGCGTTCGAGCGAGGTGACCGTAACCAGACCAGGACGGCGGTGCTGGCTGGGCTGAGCGCGGCGCGCAACCTGCGGAGTGGGCTGGCCGCCATGGGGCTGTCCGACAACTCGTTCTACGAGCTGGACTTCAGGCTGGCGCAGAAGGCGGCCCAGTACGAGCAGGCGGCTCTGCTAGTTCACGACCTCCAGCTTGAAGCGCTGGCCAACGATGGGGTCGTGGTGCCAGCACAGGCGCTCGAGGTCGAACTGCAGGTGGCCAACTTCGGTCAGCACGCGGTGGCCGTCCGCCACATCGGTTTCACTGGGCTGACCACCGAGCCCCAGGTCTGCGGGGCTGACGTCGTCGCAGCCGGAGCGGTGTATCGCTGCGAGGCGTCGATGTCGGTGCCGACCACTGCCGCGGTGAGCGACGTGCACTGGGAGCGGCTGGCCGACGCCGACCGCTATCGGTTCGACGAGGATGTCCAGTTCGGACTGCCATTCCGGCCAACCCCGTTCCGGGCCAGCTTTGAGCTGGACTTCGCGTCCAGCCGGATCGTGATCGAACGACCCATCCACTTCCGCCACGGCACGGACATTTTCGCCGGTGAAAAACGGATGGAGCTCCAGGTGGTGCCACGCTTCGCTGTGGAGGTGACGCCGGATATCGCGATCATTCCACGTGGCGCCCCGGCGGCTCGAGAGGTCAGAGCGACCGTACGTCACGGCGGCGAGGGTCCAGCGACCGGTCAGGTGTCACTTTCTCTCCCGGCTGGGTGGTCGTCGTCGCCGGGTCAGGCGGCGGTGGCGTTCTCGCGGGAGGACGAGAGTCAGACCGTCCGCTTTAGCGTGCAGCCGCCAGCGAGTGTGAGGACCGGCGAGTTCGACATCGGCGCCATCGTGACTGAGGATGGAGTGCGGTTCGAACGGGGGTACCAGGTTGTTGAGTATCCCCACATCGGCCGCCGTCACCTCGTGCACGGGTCCACGACTCGGATGCAGGTGATCGACGTGGAACTCGACCCTGGCTTGCTCGTGGGTTACGTGGATGGGGTCGGGGACGAGGTGCCACCCGCGATCGAGCAGCTCGGAGCGTCGCTGGAGTACATCTCCGACGACCAGCTGGCGTATCACGACCTGGCTCGCTTCGATGTCATCGTGACCGGCGTCAGGGCCTATGAACGAAACGCCGCGCTCCGGGCGTACAACGATCGGCTGCTCGACTACGTCGAGGGCGGAGGAACGCTGATCGTCCAGTACAACAAGTTCGAATTCAACGAGGCGCAGTACGGCCCATACCCCGCCAGGGTGAGTCGTAACCGGGTCACCGACGAGTTGGCCCCCGTCTCCGTTGCGACCCCCGACCATCAGGTCTTCGGCTCTCCGAACCGGATCTCGGACGCCACCTGGGATGGCTGGGTGCAGGAGCGTGGTCTGTACTTCCTTGGCGACAAGGACCCCGCCTACCGGGATCTGGTCGAGCTGACCGATTCGTTCCCCTCGAATCCCGGCGTCAAGCAGGGCGCACTGGTGGAGGCAACCTACGGGGAGGGTCGCTGGATCTACGTCGGCCTCGGTTTGTGGCGCCAACTCCCGGCCGGCACCCCCGGCGCCTACCAGCTGCTCGCCAACCTGATCAGCTTAGGTAGTAATTAGGGAACCAGGCTAAATTGGTCAGCGGGTTCCCTTATCTAACCTAATGAAGATCGCCGTAGACTCGGCAATCGCGCATCTGGCGCGGCGCACAGGTGCCGATCACGGAGCCGGTGGTCTGATGATGGCGATGAGGGGAGCGGTGTCCGGAGGCCTCTATGGCACGGCCGCCCTGTTCGATGACACCCCGGACAATCCCGACCTCGAGAACAGCGCCCGCGACGTGCGTCACGAGATCGACTTCCGGGCTGTGTATGTGCGTGTGATCGACGACTGGCTCGGAGCCAACTTTCGCAGCCCCACCGTCGACTTCGTCCGAACTGGCTAGTTCACCTGTCCAAGCAGATAGATGTCGCCGGTGGGAGCGGGCATCCCGCCGTCCGGCTCGACGGTGACCGCCATGGTGACCGGGAGCGGGATCGTGTCCGGTACCTCGACCAGCGTGGTTACGCTTCCGGCCGCATCTGGCTCGACGAGTGCGGCGCTGGCCGGGCCGTCGGGCAGCACGAACCATAGCTGATAGACGTCGCCCGCTGCCAGGGCCGGCACGTCTGAGGCCAGGAAGACCATCCGCCGGTCGGAGTCCCACAGCACCCGAGCACGCGCCCTGGGAGCAATCGGTTGCCCGTCCAACTCAAGACGTTCGACATCGGCGCCCGCGAGGATGTTCAGCACGACGTTCCGTTCGTTAGCTTGGGTCCGGGCCTGGGCCAGCGAGGTATTCGCCCGCACGGTCAGCGCGTTGGCGGCATCGACCGTGGCTCGTAGATCCGTCACCCGCCGGTCGAGCTCGGCCACATACCAACCGATGGCGCCGGCGGCTGCCAGTAGCAGCGTTGCGGCCAGCCAGAAAAGCGTGCCGGCTCCGCTTCTGGCCGGTTCTTCGACGTGGACCGTTGGCGCCTCCGGTTCCTCGACCGCGGTGAGCATGTCGTCCATGGTCTCGCGGTTGGGCACGAGCGGGGACTCTGTTTCTCCGGTGACCGACTGCAGCACGCGAACCCGCAAAGCCTCCGGTGGCTCGACCGGGGGGGCGGCGTGAGCGAGCCCGTGGCTGACGGGGAGCAGCGCCGTCACCTCGTCGACGCAGGTTCGGCAGATCTCGAGGTGGGACTCGAAGACGGTCCGCTCCCTCGCGTTGAGGGCCCCCATCGCATACAGCGCCGCCAGACCCTCGTACTGTTCGTGCTGCGGGTCGCTCATTCGGTCAACGTCTCGCGAAGGCGGTGAAGCCCGGTTCGTATCCGCGTCTTGATGGTGCCCGGCGGTTGCTCCAGCCGCGCGGCGATCTCCGTCTGGGTCAGTCCTTCGCAATACGCGAGTTCGATCGCCATCCGCTGAAGATAGGGCAACGTGGTCAGCGCCTGCCTGAGGCGCGTGGCCGATTCGGCCAAGACCACCAGATGGTCGACCGCCAGCGCCGTGTCGGGCAGCTCGACCAGTGCCCGTTCGGTGGCCGTGGGCGCGGTGTTCGGTCGTGTCTGCCTGGTTCTTAGCCGGTCGATGGCGCGGCTACGGGTGATGGTCAGGAGCCAGGCGGACACCGGGTCTCGGTCCGCGTCATAGCGCCGCGCCTGTGACCAGGCCTGGGCGAACACCGCCTCTACGACGTCTTCGGCATCGCCCTGATCTTCGAGCACGCGCAGCGCCAGCCCAAAGACGGCTCGAGCATGCCGATCGAAGATGGCGGCCAGTGCCGAAGCGTCCCCTTCGGCCAAACGCTGCATCGTCTCGCGATCGCGCACGCGTTCCGCCGGCGAGGAGGCGCCGTTGCCGGCATCGTCGATCAGGGCTCCGAGCAGCATGGAAGGTCTCGATCCGGACCCTGCCGGCCCCTGCTGGAGGCTGGCGCCGGCAGGGTGGTTTCGAGAAGAAGATGTTACTCCGAACCTGGAACCGCGGTGGGGCCAGGCGGCCAGCGGCGCGGTGGTGACGTAACTTATGGACGGGTCCGGCGGTCAAAGCCGAGGAGGACCGTTGCTGGCGCCTTCTTGGTACGGGAAGATCCTGGAGGTCGCTATGCGGAGGAGGGGATAGTTGGCGGCGGGGTGCTCGGAGAGTCCGACTACGCCGAGTGAGATCCAGACGACGGATCAGGCCCAACGCAACCGATTGTGACCATTACCAGCCAGGGCGTCGATCCCAGCACCATGTAGATCCGCGTCGGCGAGCGCGTGCTGTTCGCGAAGAACGATAGCGTGGCGCACGAGATGTCGTCCGACGATCATCCCCCTTATCTGGACTGTCCGGCCATGAATCAGGTCGGTTACCTGGAGCTTGGGCAGTGCCGGGAAACCGGGAACTTCGTGACGGCACGCACTTGCACGTATCATGAACACATCGATGCGTTGAACTAGAGCCTGCTTGGCTCGACCGTCATCGTGGAGTGATCGGATCAATGAGAATGCTGAGCATCGCGCGGCGGGTCGTGATCGGACTTGCTCTGGTGTGCGGGCTGGGCCTGGCGGGCACGCGCGTCGCCACGGTCGAGCAGCCTACGGGAGATCTGTCGATGGTGAAGGCGATGACCTTCGACGTATTCGGCACCGTCGTGGACTGGCGGTCCTCCATTATTCGGGAGGGTGAAGCGCTTCAAGCTCGAACCGGCATTGAGGCCGATTGGGCGGCGTTTGCCGACGCGTGGCGTGGGGGCTATGGCCCGGCCATGCGCAGGGTGACGAGCGGCGAGCTCTCGTGGACGAAGATCGACGTGCTACACCGGATGATTCTCGATGACCTGATTCCCGAGTACGGATTGACCTCGCTCGACGAGGAGGCGCGTGACCACCTGAACCGAGTCTGGCACCGCCTGACGCCGTGGTCCGATTCGGTGTCCGGCCTGACCCGGCTCAAGACCCGCTATACGCTGGCGACGTTGTCCAACGGGAACGTGGCGCTGCTGGTCAACATGGCCAAGAACGCGGGCCTTCCGTGGGATGCGGTTCTGTCGGCGGAACTGGCCCAGAACTACAAGCCGCAGCCAGAGGTCTATCTGAAGGCGGCAGACCTGCTTGGACTCGAACCAGGAGAGGTCATGATGGTGGCCGCCCACAAGGGTGATCTGCGAGCCGCCGCGGCGGTCGGGCTAAAGACCGGCTATGTGCCCCGTCCCATGGAGTACGGCCCCGACCGAGAGATCGACACCACCTCAGACCCCGAGTTCGACGTGGTGGCGACCGACTTCAACGACCTTGCCGACAAGCTCGGCATCCGGTAATCCGCCCACCCGCCGGGCAAGCGAGCATTCCGACTACTCGAGCCACTCCCGCACCTGATCGAGCACGTCCGCGATGGCGGCCCGTTGCCTGCGGAGGCTGGCCCGTGCCCGGAGTGGCGTTTGGCGACTGGCAAGAAAGGCTCGGATCAGCCGCCATGCCGACGTCTGTTGCTCGAACGCCATCAGCCCGGCGAAGGCGAGCAGGGGAAGTGTCACTCCTACCCCGAGCCCCCAGCCCGGCCCACAGAGGCTACCGGCCACCCCGGCGAGGACGCCAATCCAGACGCCGTAGACCACCACGCCGCCGCCGACTTGCCAGGTGGCGCGACTCTGCAGGTCGGGCGCCCATCGACTGAAGATCCAAGTTAGCCAGTAGGCCGGTGCGAAACAGACCACGCTCACCAGCGCGAGCGGAAGGAGCACGGCCGCTCGGAGGCCTTCTCTGGCCAGGAACTTTGCCACCTCGGGCGGCGGCATCCGTCGGTCGAGATCGTTGTCCCTGAGACCGAAGGCGCGTCGCTGTTCGTCGTAGAGCCGGAGGTCTTCGAGGACCGATTCGTAGCGTGCGGGGTCTTCCTCACGCAGTCGGTCAATGCCTTGCGCGATCAGCTGGCGTCGGCGCACTTTCTCCGCCGGGTCGCGGGAGACTCCGCGCGCCGACGCATAGAGCCGGTCGATTCTGGCTACCAGCGGGAGATCGCCTCGGGGGTTGGCTTCAACCAGCAGCCGGCGCATCTGGTCGGCGATCCTGTCGGTGAGCTCTCGCGCCGCTTCTTGCGGCTCGTCCCGGAAACGTTCTACCAGGTCGGTTCCATCGAACGCGGGGCCGAACAGGGCCACCAGCCGCGATCGGAAGAGCGGGAGCCGGTCGAAGTTGAGGCCCACCGGAACGATCGCCACCGGATGCCCGGCCGCGGTGCTGGTCAACACCATTCGAGCCGCCCCGGTGCGCAGTGACTCCAGACGGCCGCTGACGTGGCTGATCCCTTCTGGGAACAGGCAGATCGCCTCGCCGGCCGCCAGCGCTTGCTGGACCGACGCGAACGTCTCCACGTTCCTGGAGGTGTCGCCCCCAGAGTCGATCTTCCGGTAGACCGGAATCGCACCCGAACGCCGGATCAGCGGGCTCAGCACCTGTCCCTGAAACAGCGTTGACTTGGCGAGAAACCTGACCGTACGTCCTGCAGTGGCTTGAATCAGCGACGGATCAAGGAGGGCATTGGGGTGGTTGGCCACTAGCACTAGAGCGCCATCGGGAAGTTCGGGACCGACCCGCGTGACGCGGTAGTAGACCCGGACCGCGAAACCGGCCAGACGCCATAGGAGCCGGCTGCCGGCCGGGGGAGGGGCTGACGCGCTCATGGCGTGTGCCCGTCATCTTACTGGACGGCGATACCCTAGCCGCTTCGTCGCGCCTTGAACCGTAACCGCACGTAGTCCACGACCCAGACGCCGTTCGTGTTCTTCAGCCCTGGTTCGAGCTGCGCCTTGACCTCCTCGACGACGGCCGCACGTTCGTCCTCCGGGACGGCGTCGAGGAACCGCTGGGCAAAGATCCACAGCCAATGCGAGAGGTCACCTGGCAGCGGCGTCGGTCGTGGGAACCGCTGAATAGATTCGACAGAGAACCCGCCAACCTCGAGTCGCCGCTGATATTCCGCCTCGGTCGGAAAGTACCACGGGTCTGCAGCCGCCGGGTTCACGCCTCGGGCAGTCAGGGCGGTGCTGAGCGCTTCACGGATCGACAGGACACAGCCGGCGCCCCCCATCTCGGCCACGAATCGGCCACCGGGTCGCAGGGCTCGCCGGACCCCGGCGATGACCCTGTCCGCCTCCGAGACCCAGTGCAACGCGGCATTGCTGAAGACGGCGTCGAACTCACCGTCGAAGGTGAGCTCGCGGAAGTCGGTGATCCGGGCATCGAGACCGCGCTCGAGCGCCGCCCAGACTTGTTCGGGGCTGCTGTCCACCGCGACGACGAGACAGCCGGCCCGGCGCAGTCGCTCGGTGAGCGACCCGTCGCCGCAGCCGAGGTCGAGCATGCGCTCACCGGCAAGTGGTTCCAGCAGATCCACGACCGGCGCACCCAGGTCAGAGACGAAGCGCGCGTGCTGGTCGTAGGCGTCCGGATCCCACCGCTGGGTCATGAGTCGGATCGCGGCGAGAGCTCGTCGAGTGCGAGCGTGCCGGTGTAGATGGCCATGCCAACGACCGCGTCGATGCCGGCCCGGTCCAGCGACTCGATCTCTTCCCTGGTGGTGATACCGCCGGCCGCCGTGAGGGGACGCTCGGTCGCCGCGGCGACCTCCTCGATGGCCGACATGTCGGTGCCCTGCATCAGCCCCTCCCGGTCGACGTGGGTATAGAGAAACTCGCCGCAGTACGGTTCGAGCTGGCGCACCGCTTCGACGGGGGTGACCTCGACCGGTTCCCGCCACCCTCGGATCACCACCTTTCCCGCCTTGCTGTCCACTGCGGCAATGACCCGTTCGGGCCCCACGGCCTCGGCGAGCAACTGGGCGAAATCGAGGTTCGGGTGGCCGTCCCGGAACAGTGAAGAGCTCACGATGATGGCCCGGGCTCCGTAGTCGACGACCTCGCGGGCGCGCTCTATCGACCGGATCCCTCCCCCGACGCGGCACGGCAGTAGCGGCGCGACGTGACGCACCAGCTCGTCGTTGGTCCCGGAGCCGATCGCTGCGTCCAGATCGATCAGCTGGACCTTCGGAAACCTAGAGAACCTGTCGATCCATTCCTCCAGGTCGTCGCTGGCCAAAGCCAGCCGCTCACCCTGGACCAGCTGGACCACCTGGCCACCCTTGAGGTCGATTGAGGGAATAAGCATCGTGCTAGCCAGTCTCCAGCCGCACCGGGATCTGGTGCTGGTACAGGTGGGCCTTGAGGTCCTCGACGGCGTGTTCGGCGTAGTGGAAAATCGATGCCGCCAGGGCCGCGTCCGCTCGACCGGCCCGGAAGACGTCGACGAAGTGATCGAAGGTCCCGGCGCCGCCCGACGCAATGACCGGGATCGGCACCGCCTCGGAGACGGCCGCCGTCAGTTCACAGTCGAAGCCGGACTTCGTGCCGTCGCGGTCGATCGAGGTGAGCAGGATCTCACCGGCTCCCCGGTCCGCCGCCTCTCGCGCCCATTCGACCGCGTCCCGTTCGGTGCCCTCTTGACCGCTACGGACGTAGATCTTGAACCGGTCGTCCTCGCGCTTCGCGTCGATGGCCACGATCACGGCTTGGCTGCCGTATCGCCGCGCCAGCGTGGTGATCAGCTCGGGCTGTCTGAGCGCGGCTGTATTGATTCCCACCTTGTCGGCGCCCGCCTCGATGGCGGCCTCTGCGTGCTCCTCGCCCCGGATGCCGCCGCCGACACAGAGTGGGAGGAAAATCTCTCCCGCCACGGCTCGGATGGTTTCGGCCAGTGCCTTCCGACCCTCGATCGTCGCGGTGACGTCGAGGATCACCACCTCGTCGATTCCTTCCCGGTTGTATCGCCTGGCAAGGGTCGCGGGGTCACCAGCTCGACGGAGGTCTTCGAAGTTGATGCCTTTGACGACCGAGCCGTCCCGAACGTCCAGGCAGGCGATGATCCGCTTGGATAGCATGAGGTGGTATTTCTCTAGCCTTCCACCCGACGGAGGAAGTTCCCCAGGATCCGGAGTCCGACGTCGGACGACTTTTCCGGGTGGAACTGGACCCCGCCGACCTGTCCACGTTCGACCGCGGCGGCGAAGTCGACGCCGTAACGCGTGGAGCCAACGCAGTCGTCGGTCACCGGCGCGGCAAACGAGTGGGTGAAGTACACCTGATCGCCTTCGTTTACCCCGTCGAGGAGCCAGGATGCCCGCGTCAGGCGGAGGGAGTTCCATCCGACGTGGGGCACCTTGAGGCGACCCCGTCCGTCGACCCCGCTGCCCTCGGCGACGTCCGGGTCGTCGGCCGCGACCGCTTCAGGTAGCTGCTGGCAGAGGCCCGCCATCACCGCGAGCCCCTCGTGGTCTGGCGCCTCGGCGCTGCCGTCGAACAACCACTGCATGCCGACGCAGATCCCGAGTAGCGGGTGTTCCTGAGACACCTGCTCGAGGATTGCCGTTCGCCATTCGGGTCCGAGCGCGCCCGTCACCTCGAAGTTACCGACTCCGGGCACGATGATGCCTCGAGCCCCGGTCAGTTCGCCGGGTGAGGTCGGGGTGCTGAAGCGAACGCCCAGATGGCCCAACGCCTTGCGCACCGACGTCAGATTCCCCGCGCCGTAGTCGATCAGAGCGATCATCGGGGGCCTACTCTCAGAGCAGTCCCTTCGTGCTCGGAAGCTGTTTCGCCATGCGTGGGTCCTTGTCACAGGCTACCCGCAACGCGCGCCCGAACGCCTTGAACAGCGCCTCCACCTGGTGGTGGCTCGAACGCCCGTAGAGCACCTTAACGTGGACGTTGGCCAGCGCGCCCTGAGCGAAGCCCTCGAAGAAGTCCTGAATCAGCTCGGACTGCAGGTCTCCGACCCGGTGGATCCGCAACCGAAGATCGACCACTGCGTGTGGCCGGCCGCTGAGATCGATGGCGGCGACACCGAGCGTCTCGTCCATCGGCATCACGAAGTAGCCGGCGCGGTTGATGCCGCGGCGAGATCCAATTGCCTTCGAAACCGCTTCTCCCAGCGCGATGCCGACGTCCTCGACGGTGTGGTGCTGGTCGACGTCCAGATCGCCATCCGCCTCGATCCGGAGGTCAAAGGCTCCGTGCTTGGCCATCAGCTCGAGCATGTGGTCAAAGAACCGGATGCCGGTCCGGATCTGATAGGTGCCCCGTCCCTCGATACCAAGCCGGATCGAGATCTGGGTCTCAGCCGTGTGACGTTCGATACGGGCACGTCGCATGGCGTCAGGCCTTGTCCTTCCTGTTGCGAGACAGCCGCACCCGCACGGACTCGGCGTGAGCGTGTAGTCCCTCGGCTTCCGCCAGCGGCAAGATGGTGGGGGCGAGTCCAGCCAACCCCGTCTGTGTCAGGCGCTGCACGCTGTGGACATGCACGAAGTCCGATGCGCTCAGACCCCCGCGCGAACGGGCGGCGCCCCCGGTTGGCAGCACGTGGTTCGAGCCGGTGGCGTAGTCGCCGGCCGCCTGTGCACCATAGTGGCCGACAAAGACAGTGCCGGCCTTGGTGGTCCGTCGTGCCACCGACTCACGGTCGCAGACGAGGTGCTCGGGCGCGATCTCGTTAGCTAGCTCCACGGCGGCGTCGATCGACGGCGTGACCACGATGACGCCGTTGGCCCTGATCGAGGCCCGCGCCGGTCCGTCGGCGGGGAGCCGCTCCGCCACCGCCGTGGCGATCCGGTTGGCGAGGCCCTCATCCGGAGTGACGACAATGGCCCGCGCGTCCGGGTCGTGTTCGGCCTGGGCCACGAGATCGGCGGCGATCCAGGTCGGGTTGCCGCCGGTGGCGATGATCACGATCTCGGTGGGCCCGGCATAGAAATCGATAGGGCAGGTCGCCGCGACTTGTGCCTTGGCCGCCGCCACGTACGCATTGCCCGGACCGACGATCTTGTCCACCTTCGGGATGGTTGCCGTGCCATACGCCAGCGCGGCAACTGCGTGTGCGCCGCCGAGACGGTAGAGCCTAGTGGCGCCGGCAATGGCGGCAGCGGCGAGCACGGTCGCATCGGGGTGGGGGCAGGTGACGATCACCTCTCGCACACCGGCCACCCGGGCCGGGACTGCGGTCATCAGGAGCGATGACGGCAGCGGGTATCGCCCGGCCGGGACGTAGCAGCCCACGCGGTCGAGGGGGGTCACCACCTGTTCGATGTTGACGCCGGGGCGGACTTCGGTGCGCCACCCCCGCGGGATCTGCCGTCGCGCCACTCGCCTGATGTTCGCTGCCGCGCTGCGAAGCGCTCGCTTCAGGTCCGGATCGAGACCGCGGAGTCCCTCCTCGATCTCCTCCTGGGTCACTTCCACTGGACCGGAGAGCTGGTCGAACTTGCGCGCGTAGCGCAGGAGCGCCGCGTCGCCGGATTGGCGCACCGCCGCCACGATCGTGGCCACCCGGCGGGTTATGGTCGGGTCCGTGTCCAGCTGCCGGTCCACCAACCGCGCCACGGCGCGTCGTCGAGACGAGGGGAGGATGCGCATGGTCAGAGCACGATCTTGTTCAGCGGGTATTCCACGATTCCCTGGGCTCGGGCCGCTTTGAGTTTCGGAATCAGTTCACGCACGGACGATTCCTCGATGATCGTCGTGACCGAGACCCACTGGTCGTCGCTGAGCGCCGCTATGGTGGGGCGTTGCAGCGCCGGCAGCAGGCCGACCACCGCTTCGAGGTCGTTCCGCGGGACATTGAGCATAAGGCCGACCCGTCCCTGGGCCTCGATAGCGGCGCGCAGGAGCAGGGCGATGTTCTCGAGCTTGGTCCGTGTCCACTCGTCCTCGAGGGCCGCCTGATTGGCGATGAGCTGAGGATTCGACTCGATGACCGTGTCGATGATCCGTAGTCTGTTGGCTCGTAGCGTCGAGCCAGTCTCGGTGGCTTCCACGATGCCGTCGGCCAGCCGTGGAGGCTTAACTTCGGTGGCGCCCCAGGAGAACTCGACCTTCACGGGAATGTCGAGCCGTGTGAAGTACGCCTGTGTTACCTGTACCAATTCAGTGGCGATCGTCCCGCCGGCGAAGTCCTTCGGGCTCTTGAACTTCGAATCCTCTGGGGCGGCCAGCACCCAGCGGACCTTGCGGAAGCTCTGTTTCGAGTAGACCAGGTCAGCGATATCCACGACGGTGTCGCCGGTGCTGGCGTGATGTTCTGCGATCCAGTCTTGCCCGGTGAGTCCGGCGTCGAGCGCGTTGTCTGCGACGTAGCGCGCCATTTCCTGGGCCCGGATTAGCGTGCACTCGATCTCGGGGTCGTCGATGGTCGGAAAGTATGACCGCGAGCTCGTGTAGATGTTGAATCCGGCCTGTGCGAACAGCTGAATGGTCGACTCCTGCAGGGAGCCTTTGGGGATACCGAGTCGTAGGATCTTGTCAGCCATCGTCGTTTAGTCCTCAGTGCCAAGTTCACGGTAGAAACAGGTGCGTTCGCCCGTGTGACAGACGTTGCCCTCGCCGTTTCGGGTGACCTTCACGAGCAGCGTGTCGTCGTCACAGTCCACCAGCAGCTGCTGTACGGCAAGGGTGTTGCCGGAGGTCTCACCCTTCATCCAGAGCTTGTTCCGGGTCCGGCTGAAGAAGGTGGCGAAGCCCGTCTCCCGGGTACGGTCGAGAGCCTCTTGGTTCATGAAGCCGACCATCAGTACTTCCTCGCTGGTGGCGTCCTGGATCACCGCCGGTATCAGGCCGTCTAGTTTCGAAAAGTCCATCGTCTGTCCTCAGCTGTCGCCCCGCTGGCCGCGTTCACCAAAAAAAAGCCCCGCCGAACAGGTCGGCGGGGCGGGGACTGTGTCGTGTGTCTGTTCGAGACGTGCTACATCACACGCAGAGCCACCGGCCCGCCGATAGGGCGGGATGATGCACGTGATGATGGCGGCCAAGCTTGCACGTCATGAGCTTCGTACCGTACTTCAGGCGCGTACCCCTGTCAAATCGGGTGCGCGAAGTCTCACACCGGCTCTTGCCAGCGCAGGGCGCCGCCGACGGTCCTCATCTCGCGCGGGCGTGTCCGACGGTCGGAGTTCCCAAGGCCAGCGGACGGTTGCTCCGAGTCACTGGACGCCACAACCCCGTCCACCGACGGGATACAGGATAGGGGTTGGTTGTTACGACGCCTCAACGAGACGGTGTCGGGTCGGTCAATTCGACGTGTCGTCGGTGTGACGAGGGGTGTCAGAACCTTAGGCGAACCCCGGCGAAGCCGCTCCGAGGCGCGGCAGGACCGACGAATCTCGGGTCCTCGGCGTTGGGGACCTCTTCGAGCTCGACCTCGAGTTCGGCGAGGGCGCCGAAGGTCTCGTACTCGGCGTCGAACAGGTTGTCGACGCGGACAAACAGCTCGACTTCTGGAGTCAGACGGTAGGCAGAGCGCAGGTTAATCGCGCCGTAGCCATCGAGTGGCAACTGGTCGTTGCCCTCGTCGCCCAGGAAGATACGGTTCGACGCTGCGACGGCCTCCACGGCGATGTCGAACGCCCGGGTCAGCGGGACGCCGATTCCGGCTTTCACGCTATGTCTGGGAATGCCGACCAGGCGGTCGCCAGGCTGGACGGCGAGCGCACCGTTTCCGGTCGTGGCGTCGTTCACCTCGTCGTTGCCCGGGAGCTCGAGCGGCGATTCGAAGGTCGCCTCGACGAGGCCGTACCCGAGATACCAGCCCACGCGGTTGATCTGTCCCCGCAGGTCCAGGTCGAGGCCGACGCGCTGGGTGTCGCCCGCGTTCTGGAAGTAGCCCGTACCGATCAGCTCGGGCGAGGCGATGAACAGGATGTCGTCATCGATCCGGGTGCGGTAGAACGACGCCGACCAGTCGAGGTTGCCGGGCGCCCCTGTCCACCGCCCTCGAACCCCACCTTCAATCGATCGGGCGACGGCTTGTTCGAGCGGCGGATCTGAGATGAACGCGTTCGGGACCCGGCATGGTTCCTCGGGGTCGGCGCAGCTCAGTTCTGCAGCGGTCGGGGCCCGGTTCGACTCGCTGTAGCGTCCGAACAGGCTCGCCGCGTCCGAGAGCTGGTAGACGAGACCGGCGGCCGGGTTGAACCGCGAGAAGCTATGGTCGCCGTTGAGCGATACGCCGAGCCGGTCGATGATCTCGATGCGGGCGTGATTGAATCGACCCGAGAGCGTCAGATGGGTACGAGGGGTCAGCGACATCGTGTCACTGACATAGAGACCGTAATACTGGTTCTCCGAATCGATCGACGTGTTGAACAGGTCGTCCGGCGCCTGGCCGAAGAGTCCGGCCCGCAACCCTGAGCCGGACACCGTCCGCTCATCAGTGAGGGTGCCGACTTCGCTGTTCGAGCTGAAGTCGATGTCCGCCAGGTCGGCTGACGCGCCGAGCACCAGGATGTGGTCGCTGCCACCAACCGTGCCGCGTCCGGTGGCTTGCACGGTCGCGCCGTAGCCCTTAGCTCGGGTCGACGTGCGGTTGAACGCACCGTCTCCCGCCGCGTCGTCGGTGGTGATGAAGCGGCCGGTGTTGTTGGCATCTACCAGAGGTGTGCCGGCTGTTTCGTCGTCCCCGTCCTCGTCGCCATCCGCATCCTCATCGTCAGTGCGATCCGACCAGAGCCTGAGCTCGTCATCATCGTCGTCGGCGCCCTGGCATAGCGTGTTCGCGGGAGCTCCCGCGGGGAGTAGGTCGTCGTCACACACCGAGAACTCCGCCTCGTCGCCGTTCAGTGTTTGCCGGTCCAGGTCGCGGTAGTAGGCGGTGGCCTGCACCGACCAGGCATCGGTGGCCGCCAGGTCGAAACGGCCCTGCAGGAACGCCAGCTGGTTCTCCGTGGTGTCGGGATAGGTGAATACCGCGCTGCGGTCTACCTCGAGGAGCTCGATCGGCGCCGCGCCGTTGCCGTTCATCCGGGTGTCGGCGTAGGTGAAGGTGACGCCCGCGTCCACGCGGTCCTTGCGGTAGCCCACGTCGGCGACCGCCTGAGTCACTTCCGACGGTGACTGGACACGCCAGCCCTCTTCGTCGAACCGAGTGGCTCCGACGTAGAGCGCCCACGGACCGTTGTTCACGCCGTACTCGGCCGTGCCGACGAGGCGGTCGAACGAGCCGCCGGAGATCTCGGCGGCGAAGCCGGTGAAGTCGAATCCGTTCTTCAGACTGAGTCCCAAGGCGCCCCCCAGCGCGTTCAGCCCGTAGGTGGGGTCGGCGCCCGCGCTGAGCTGGGTCTGGCTAACGGCGAACTGCGGCATTAGGTCGAACTGGACGGTGTCGCCAAACGGTTCGTTGATCCGGACACCGTTCTGGTAGACCGCAATCCCCTGCGGGAGGCCGAGGAGCGGAGAGGCCGTGAAGCCCCTGAAGCGGAGCGTGGGCTGGAAGAGGTTCGTCGTGGCGCCCTCGATCGAGACCGACCCGAGCCGTTCTCCGAGCGCGTCGGCAAACGACGCGGCCCCGCGGCCTCGTAACTCGGCCGCACCGAGTACCAAGACCGTAGCTGGAATGAGGTCTCGATCGATCTCGGTGCCCAGCAAGGGCGTAAACCCAACCACCTCGACCCGTTCGGTGAGACGCGCCAGACCCAGTTCGGCATCCAGGTTCACTGCGAAGCCGTTCTGGACCGAGACCCCGAGCTCTCGGATGGCCTGAAACCCTTCCAGGCTGAACCGCACGTCGTAGGATCCTGGTGGGAGGCTGTCTAACTGGTAGCGGCCGCTCGCATCCGTGGTGGCCATGATCGGTGCGGCCCGAGCCGCTGAGGTCGCCGCAACGGTCACTCCTGGGAGCGCCTCACCCTGCGAGTCGCGGACCTCTCCTTGCAGCGTGCTGGTTTGGGCCCTTGCGGGAACCGCCATCGCGAGGATCAGACAGAGGGCCGTGAGTAGTGGAAGGAGCGTCGTCGACCTTGAACGGAGATAAGCCATGACCTCTACAGACGGTATTCGGTTGGTGAAGATTCAGTTAATCCTAGCTGACTCGATCGGCCTACCGATTCGTGTCGGGCTGTGGCCTGCAAGCGCCACTTCCAGAAGGACGTACCGCTTCGTAACTACTCGCTAAGGACGGTGAAATTATCCGGAGTCGGGTCACTGGACCTCAAACTCTATGCGGACGATATCGGCCGCGGCCAGCTCCTCGACTTCTGACGCTTCGCCGGCGGTTGCCTCGTCCACCCGCTCTAGTAGATCGATTTCGAAGGCTTCGTTCATTCTGTTTCCGGCAAGATCCTCGAGCGTCGTACCTGCAATCAGCGCGTAGCGACCAGCCTGCCACGGCGTATTCGGAGTCAGCGTCCACCGAGTTTCCCAGCTTCCGGTCTCCACCCGACCAAGCACTGCCTCACCATCCTGAAACTCGACGCCGATGGTCCTGAGCATGAGGGCGTGATCGAGTGGTTCGGGAAACGAGACAACCAGGCGCTCGGTTGAACCGGCTGAGGGCACCCGTAGCCGCCAGGTGTCGCTGTCGAGGGGCGTCGTATCTGCTGCACCTATCTTGAACGGTTTCTCGAACGGCGCCTGCAGTGGATTGCCTTCGGCGTCTGGCCAGGCCGGGTCGACGACGAGTGTGTAGGTCTGGCCCGCGTCCAGAGCTTGGCCGAGTCGCTCGTTTGTACCCAAGCCCTGCTTGATCCGCCCAGGGTCGAAGAAGACAGTGTAGCGACGGTGATCTGGGTCCCAGAACTCTAGGCCGAGCGGCAGGAACGGATCTTCGACCGGTTGCCCGCGATTGTCCCGGAGGCTTAGATACTCCAGGCCATCGACGTCGCTCATCGGAGCCGAGAAGTGAAGATAGAGCCGGAGCTGGTTCTCGGGAATCTGGTCGCCGCTCGGGTAGACCCGCTCGACGATGGTTGTGGGCTCCACGGGTGGCCTGGGCAGCGAGACCACGTCGACGACCGGCGCCGGCTGTTTCGGCGCCGGCTCGCGGCCGGGTAGATGTGCTACGTCAAAGCGCACGGCGTACTCCCGACCGGGATCGAACGGGAACATGGGCGTGAACCGGACTCGATCGTCCTCGACCGTGTAGCTGCCGAGCACCGGGGGCAAGTCACTGGCATCCGCCTTGTCCGGCGGCACCACCGTGACTCGCAGCAGCTGACTCCAGACATCGTCGCTCAGGCGGGCGTCACCGAGTGCACCCAGCTCGGCGGGTGAGAGACCCAGCAACTCGACGCCTGCCGAGTCGCCTGACCCAGCCAGCTGGATCTCAACCGGGGGCAGCGGTGGCGGGCCGTCGCTGCCGCATCCGGTGGCCAGCACCCACCCCAGCCCGCACGCCGTGATGGCAACGTGGCGGGCCTGATCGCGGAGCGGGTGATGGCGCACCGCGGGTGCGCTGGCCCTGAGCTTTCCGGATCTTGCCATGTGATAGCGAAGAACGCGCCCGTCAGGGCAGCTGGACAGCGGTCAGGTCTGCGCGCCCTGTGTCGTCTCGTGCGATGACCAGCGCGCGGGTGTCATCCAGCAGGTCGAGCTGCTCGACGCCGGTCAATCCGTCGACCGTCTCGAACGTCACGCCAGCCGTGCCGCCGCCTGGCACCGGCTCGGTGAGCCCCGGTTGTCCCCCGAAGCCCGCGGTCGGGATTTTCATGACCCCGCGGCTGGTGTTCGACATCAGTAGATAGTCCTGGCCGTCCTTCTCGTACACCACCATGTCGATCGGCCGGTTGCGGTTGCCGAGCTCGGCAATGGTGGTGCCGGTAATTTTCGCGCCCGGCTCGAGGTCCGAGACCGCGAACTTGACCAGTGGCGTGCAGAGATAGCCGGCAATCAGGTTCTGTTCCCCGTCGAGCTCGTAGGGCACGAAGGTGTACACCGGCGAGTGGGTTTCGTAGCGGCCGTGCGCGGCGTGCCAGATCTCGACGCTAGTACCGGCGTTGGCCGTCGTGAACGGATAGTTTACCGACCGGAGCTTCGAGGCGAACTCCTCGTTCGACAGTCCGGCGATGAACAGCTGGCCGTCGACATACGCCATGTCGGTGACCGACGAGGCGCGCGGGTTCCGTCGAGCCGCCGGGTCAGCCGCCGGTACGTTGGGGAGGCTGATCTCGGTGAAGCTGAGCTGGTTGATCTTGATCACTTCGACCGCGCTCGCGCCGTCTACCCGGAGCAGTACCGGGGTCGCTCCGGCGCCCCGACCCCGGGACACCGAGATGAACGCGTTCCGCGACGTCGGGCTGATGGCGAGGTCGTGAATCCGGATCTCGCTCGCGTCTGTTCCCAGACGCGCCGCGATATAACGGTCGATGCCCTCGATCTCGCTGGTGCCGGGGGTCGCGCCGGCCACGGCGTCGCCGAGCTCGAGCGCGACGATCCTGGCTCCGGCATTGTCGGCGATGAACAACACGTCGTCCGGCCCGAAGGCGAGCGGACCGCCCCCTATCAGAGAGGGGCCCTCGGCGGCTGTGAGATTCGGGGGTGGTGCGACCAGCACGACACCCACGGCGACGAGGACCGCAAGTGCGGAGATCGGGCGAAGCGGCATGTCGACGGCTCCCAGGTTCTGACGGAGATGTCCCGGCCGGCTGACGAAAGTGGGCGCCATCCTAACACGACGGTCGGTTTGCGCCCGGCACCCGCCGACGCTCGGCTGGCCGCTACTCTAGCCCGAAGGCCAGGAGCACGTTGCCGCCCATCATGCCAAAGGTAGAGTAGCCGGAGACGACGAATACCATCCCGTCGACGACGGTGGGGCCGGGACCGTTGATCGCGCCACCCTTCGCCTCCACGCCGTTAACGGTCTGGAACGACCGTCCGGTATCGACGTCCCAGATGATCCGGCCGTCCTCGACGTCGTGAGCACGCAGGTGCCCATCTAGACTGCCGGCGAACGCGACGCCGGGAATCACGGTCGCGGCGGCGGGTTGCGCGGTGTGGCAGCCTTCCCGCCCGCCACAGGTGTCCTGCACCGGCGGCGCATGCCAGACCACCGCACCATCGTCTACGCGGACCGCGGTGACCCCGCCGGCCTCGCCCGGCGGGCGCTCCAGGGCATCCGAGAGGGAGAGATACACCTGCTCACCGTCGGTGGCGAAGCCCCACTCGATTCCGCCCAGCAGTCCGCCTTCGGAGACCCGCGTGCTCCACACCAGCGAGCCATCTTCGGGTCGCATGGCATGAAGCACCCCGGACTTCTGTCCTGCCAAAACGAGCCCGTTTCCCGACGCGTCAGTGACGAGGGCCGGCGAGCTGCCGTAGTCGACGTCCGGTCCGTCGGACTCTGGACAGTTGGCGCGAGCGATCGGGTTGTCGGACGAGCAGCCGAGATTGAACGCGTCGCCCTCAGTCGTCTGGGTGACCCATCGCACCTCACCGGTGTCCATGGCCAGGGCTACGATCGCATCGCTTTCCGGCGCTGGTGGATCGGAATAGGCGTCGCCGGTCGCTACGTAGAGCAGGCCGCGATCCGGATCGAGAGTTGGCGCAGACCAGATCGCGGCGCCGGAGGGGCCGTAGTTCTGGGCTCCGATGGCATTGGTGACCGTCGGCTGAGGTTCCTGCTCCACGACGTAGGTCTTCCACCGACGTTCGCCGTTTGCTGCGTCTAGGGCGACCACGCTTCCGCGGAAGGTGCAGCACTCGTAGCGCGGATCCGCAGCCGAGACCTCCTCTAGTGAGGACACCGGAACGTAGAGCGTGCCGTCGTGCAGGGTGGGTGCGCCCGTGAGCACAGCGGCAGGGTGATCCTCTATCCTCGCCGACCAGCGCAACTCACCAGTGGCCACGTCTACCGCATGGGTTGAGGCCAGCGAATCGCCGAAGTAGGCGGTGAAGCCGCCCTCGGCGTGCGGACCCACTGAAACGGCGGTACGCACCCCACCGGGCGCCTCGTGGGTCCAGTAGACGCACCCGGTGTCGGCATCGAGCGCATAGACCAACCCGGTGCGAGTGCCCACCAACACCCGGCCATCGACGATCGTGGGCTGGCTGCCGGCGGCCGACACGTTGGGGAAGCCGAAGGCCCATTTAAGTGTCAGATGTTCGACGTCACTAGCAGTCAGGCCGGCGGCGTCGGCGGTCTGGAAGCGACGGTTCTCGAGGCCCGCGCCCCATCCATTCCAGGTCGCTCGAGAGAGATCCAGTCGTGGCGGTTCGTCGACGCAGTAGGCGGATGCGGGAAACTCGGGCGTCGCATCGGTCAAGGTGCCGGGCGGGTCGCCAGCCAAGAACTCGGCCACCGCCCGGCGTTCTGCTGCCGTCAGCAGTGCGCCGAACTGCCGCATGACCCCGTTCGTGATGGCCAGGGCGATGTCGCTTGCCTCTCGCTCGGCCAGCGCATCGCGCGTCGGCATCCGCGGCAGCGTATCGCTATGGCACCGCTCGCAGTGGGCGGCATAGACGTCCGCGCCGTCGGGGGCTTGTTGCGCCCAGGCCGATGTGCCAGAGAGTAAGAGCCAGAAGCCAAGGGACAGGCACGCGGCGTTTCGCATCGATATACCTCGTTCGCAGTTCGGTCTACACTGGGGTTCTAGGAGTGTGCCCATGAGGAACGGCATTTTTGCACGGATCTACGCCCGCCGACCCGTGATTGTTCACCGGCTCTGTGCGCTGGCTCTGATTGTTATCGGGAGCCTCGCGGTGGCCAGTTCGGCGAGTGCTCAGGACGCGGACCGTGAACACGAGGCGGCGGCGCGGACGGCGCTCGAGGAGTACTTCCGGGCGTGGAACGCCGGCGACAACGATGCCGTTGCCGCCGTCAGCAACTTCCCGCGGCTCAGCTTGGGCCAGAACGGCCAGGTCGTGGTGCGAGAGACGCCCGAAGATATCGTCACCGACTTCGAGGCGCTGCGACAGACCGGCTGGGATCACTCGACCCTCGACTTGGCCGAAGCGGTGCAGGTAGCAGCCGATAAGGTGCATTTTCGCATCGTCTTCAGTCGGCACACCGCCGGTGGCAGTCCCTATTCGACGGTGCCAGCCCTCTACGTCGTGACGAACCAGAACGGGCACTGGGGACTGCAACTCCAGTCGATCCTGCCCGCGACGTTCACCCGGTAGACGCTATCGAGTCGGCATTTAGCCACCGCGCCCGGCCGGTAGCTCCCTGGCGACCATGACCTCGGTGGCCTTGACCAGCGCGGTGGCTTCATCGCCGCGCTTGAGGCCCAGTTCGTCGAGGGCATCACGGGTGATGACCGCAGTTAGGGTCTGGTCGCCGATGCGCAGTCGCACCTGCGCCACGAGCCCTTCGCGTCGCACTTCGTCCACCACCCCGCGTAATCGATTCCTGCCGCTGACGAGCATCATGACGCCGCCCGGTCGCTCACGCCGCGCGCGTCGTCTGGTCGGACGCCCCGACTTGGCCTGCAGCCGCTCCACTTCGGACTCGGTGATCCGGTGATGTCCGCCCTCGGTCAGGGTGGTGCGGACACTGCCGCTGTAGATCCATTGCTTCAGTGTCGAGTAGCCGACGCCAAGCCGGTCCGCGGCCTGGCGAACGGTCAGGCGAGCCATTGGTCCTCACCTCGAAGACGGGAGTGTAGGGAAGTCTGCATAGGTCTATAATCAACTAAAATCATTTTGATAATCGATTCTAATCATACTAAATTGGTCTGTTAATGAGGTTTAAATGGCTCGCCGCCATCGTAGGCTTGACCCTGAGCGGGTGCCAGGGAGTGGACGAGGCGGACGTCGGAGCCGAGGGGCCCCTCGTGGTGTCCGTAGCCGCTAGTCTAACGTCGGTCATGGAGCCGCTCGCGGCCTCCTACCGTCTGTCGGGCGGGGCGCTGGTCGAGCTCAACTTCGCCGCATCCAGTGTCCTGGCTGCTCAGATCGTCAATGGTGCGCCGGTGGACCTGTTCATTAGCGCCGACCGATTCCAGATGGAGCGGGTTGTCGCTGCCGGTCGGGTTGCCGATCCAGGTCCAGTCGATCTGTTGTCGAACCGTCTGGCATTCGTCGCACCGGCCGGGAGCACGCTGGCGGTCGCCGCTCCGGCAGACCTCCTTGAGGTCGCCGCGGCGCGGATCGCCATCGCCGATCCGTCCGCCGTGCCGGCGGGCGTGTATGCGCGCGCCTATCTCAAGACGGAGGGGTTGTGGAACCTCCTCGCGCCCCGACTCTTTCCCACCCAGAATGTTCGGGCCGCGCTGGCTACGGTCGAGGCTGGCGACGCCGACGTCGGCATCGTGTATGACACCGATGCCCGGTCGACCTCGCGGGTGACCACGCTTTTCGTGGTCCCTGCGTCTAGGGGGCCCCAGATCACCTATCCGGCAGCGGTGCTGACCGACTCGGCGATGGTCGCTGACGCACGTCGTTTCCTGGACTATTTGTCCGGCGAGGCCGGCCGTCGGGTATTCGAGGCGGCCGGGTTCGGCCTGACGGAGCGTCACTGAGATGTCCGGGGATTTGCTCCTGATCTCGGCTCGCACGGTCGGCCTTGCCGCGCTGGCCACCGCCCTCATGCTGCCCCCTGGGATCGCGTTGGCCTGGCTGCTGGCGCGACGGCGATTCCCTGGGCAGGCCCTGGTTGAGACCCTCGTTTCGCTGCCACTAGTGCTGCCTCCGGTGGCCACGGGTTTGGTGTTGCTGCAGTTGCTGGGTCGACGTGGGCCGCTCGGGTCGCTGCTTTCCGATTTTGGCGTGGAGGTGCTGTTCACCTGGAAGGCGGTGGTAGTCGCGATGGCCGTGATGGGGCTGCCGCTCTTGGTCCGGTCGGCCCGGGCCGGCTTCGAGCAGATCGACCGTCGCTACGAGCAGATCGCCGCCACGCTAGGCGCACCGCCCCTCCGGGTGTTCTTGAGCGTGAGCCTGCCGCTTTGCCGACGGGGCGTGCTCGCCGGCGCACTGCTTGGCTTCTCCCGCGCGTTGGGTGAGTTCGGCGCCACCATTCTGGTGGCCGGTTCGCTCCCGAGTACCAGAACGATCGCGGTTGGCATCTACAACGCAACCGTCATCGGCGATGACGCGACTGCGTTCAGCCTGCTGTTGGTATCGGCCGGACTGGCCTTCGGCGCCTTGTTTCTTGCCAATCGCTTCACCACCCAGAGCACCCCCGTCGGACCTTCTTGAAGGACGGTTCACTGATGTCGTCGACCATCACGCTCGACTTCGTCCTGCGCCAGGGTGCCTTTTCGCTCGAAGTGCGAGAGCGTTTGGAGGCAAGGGTGGTGGCGCTGTTCGGGCCGTCGGGGGCTGGCAAGACGACCGTGCTGGAGTCGATCGCCGGGTTGCGGCGGCCCGACGAAGGCGTGATTGAGATCGGCTCTGATCGACTGGTCGACACCTCGATCGGGCTGGCGCTGCCGCCGCACCAGCGGAGGGTCGGCTACGTCCCGCAGGATCTCGCCCTGTTTCCGCATTTGGACGTGCGTCGCAACATCCTTTTTTCCGCCGTCGACGGGGCTGGTCCAGACTTCGACGCCGTCGTGGCGCTGCTGGAGATCGGCGAGATGCTCGTGCGAGAGGTGGGTGAGCTGTCTGGCGGCGAGCGCCAGCGGGTGGCGTTGGCCCGGGCGCTGGTGGCTGCCCCCGCGCTGCTTCTGTTGGACGAGCCGCTGGCCGCGCTCGATCGGCCCCTGCGCGAGCGGGTGTTGCCGTATCTGATCCGGATCCGAGATGAGTTCTCGATCCCGATGATCTACGTGTCGCACGACCCCGTTGAGGTGAACGCCATCGCCGACTGGGTCCTGGTGCTCGACCAGGGGCGTGTCGTGCGCCGTGGCCCCACTGCCTGACGAAGCACGACTACACGATTGCCCGAACCATCAGGTAGAGCAATGAAGGTGCCAGCAGGCAGCCCATGCCGGTGTAGAAGGTCGCGGTCATGGCGCCATATGGGACGAGTTTGGGATCGGTGGCAGCCAGGCCGCCAGCGACGCCACTCGTAGTGCCCATAAGACCGCCGTAGATCAACGCCGAGTGCGGGTTGTTGAGCCCGATTCGGCCGGCGACGAAGGGGGTGCCGATCATGACCAGCACCGACTTGGTTAGCCCGGCCGCGACGCTGAGCGCGATCACGTCGCTGCCCGCGCCCAGCGCGGTGCCGGTTACCGGTCCTACGATGTAGGTGGCCGCGCCAGCACCAATCGTCGTCAGTTCGATCGCGTCGGTGTAGCCGAAGGCTAAGGCGACGATAACGCCAATTACGAACGACAGCGCCACGCCAATTACGATCGAGAACGCGCCGATAACGCCAGCGCTCTTCAGCGCTCGGATATCGGCGCCGAAGGCGGTGGCCACGATGGCGAAGTCGCGGAACATGGCTCCGCCCATCAGACCCACGCCAGCCAGCAGCGGGAAGTCTGAGAGACCGCGGCTGCCGCCGGTAGCGACACCGCCGTACCAGGCGAGGACCAGACCCAGGGCGATGGCGATCGCCGAGCCATGCACCTTCCCCCGGGTTAGGTTGCCGGAGACCCAATAGGACACCCAGACCAGACCGCCGACGAACATGAAGGCGGTGATCAGCCCGTTCGTTTCCAGGACACGCTGCAGGGTCTCAAGAATCATCGCGAGGCTCCCGCCCGAAGTGCGCCAGTACCGGAATCATGGCGAAGCTGGCGGCCACCGCCGCCACGCCGGCGACAATCGCCATCCACCCGCCGGAAAGCGCCTCGGCGACGTTCTGGCGGGCCGCCATAGCCACGACGATCGGGATATACATGGCGCTCCAGAACCCCAATCCTTTCTCAGTGATCGGGCTGAGCGCCGCTTCTTTTCCGCCCAGGTTCGACAGTAACAGCAGGAGCAGCATGGCGATGCCGACCCCGCCGACGTTGGCTTCGACTTGCATCATTTGGCCCAGCAGGTCCCCGACCAGGACCCCGACCAGCATGCAGAACGACAACAGCGCGACCCCGTAAATGACCACGTCCTCTCCTCTCTCGTGACGGCCAGAGACGTTATCCGATCCGCCTCGGTCCGACAACGCTCCCCCCGACCGCTATACTCCTGCCCGATGGATGCCGCTACTCTGTCGCTGGGCGCCCTTCTGGTAGCCATCGTGGTCAGCTGCACAGTGCGGCTGCACGTTGGCTTCCTGGCGATTGCGCTTGCCTGGCTGGTCGGAGTCTACCTCGACGACATGACGGCCCGGGAAGTCATGTCCGGGTTCCCGACCCGGCTCTTCATGACCCTCGCCGGTGTCACCCTGCTTTTCTCTCAGGCCCAGGCCAACGGCACCCTTGATCTGGTGGCGCACCGAGCTGTCCGGTTGTGCGGGGGTAACGTCGGCGTGATGCCGGTCATGTTCTACGTGCTCTCGTTCGTGCTGTCGTCGATCGGGCCCGGGAGCATCGCCTCCACCGCGCTGATGGCGCCGATGGGGATGGCCGTCGCGGGGCAGGTGGGGATTCCCGCCTTCTGGATGGCCATCATGATCGGCCACGGCGGCAACGCCGCGGCGCTCTCGCCGTTCGCCCCGGCCGGCATCATCGTCAACGGCGTGATGGACGACATCGGTCTTCCGGGGCATGAGCTGGCTACCTACCTGCACAACGGTCTTGCTCACACCGTGGTGGTCTTCGGTGCTTACTTCGCGTTCGGCGGGCTGCGGCTGCTTGGGCGGCGGCACGAGGGCGAGCTGCAGGTGCCGAGCTTGGAGGGGACCGATGGGCCGACCTCGTTCGATCGCCGCCATTGGCTGACCATCGGCGTGATCGGCGCCTTGCTGTCGAGCGTCGTGCTCTTCGACGTCGACGTTGGTCTCGGCGCGTTCGCCTGCGCGATCCTGCTCTCGGTGCTGAAGGCGGGCGACGAGACCGAAGCGGTGTCGCTGATGCCGTGGCGCGTCATCATGATGGTCTGCGGGATGACCGTGCTGATCTCGGTTCTCGAAGAGACCGGCGGGTTGGCGCTCTTCACGCGTCTACTGGCCGACATCTCCACCCCGAACTCGGTCACCGCAGTCATGGCCTTCACGACCGGCTTCATCTCGATCTACAGCAGTACGTCCGGCGTGGTCCTGCCTGCTTTCCTCCCCACCGTGCCAGACCTGGCGCAGCAGCTGGGCGGGGTCGAGCCGCTGGCGATCGCGTCGGCGATGAACATCGGCGCCCACATGGTCGACGTGTCGGCGCTCTCGACGCTTGGCGCGCTGTGCATAGCGGCCGCCCCCAAGCACGAAGACAGCCGCGCCCTCTTCAATAAGCTCATGGCCTGGGGTTTGTCGATGGCCGTCGTTGGCAGCGTCATGTGCTGGCTGCTGTTCACCGTTTTCCGGGTTGGACTGGGCTAGCGGCCCGTGTAGCCGACGCTCTCAGACGCCGACAAGAGACGGAGAAGGACGGCAAGCTCTGGATCAACGTCTAGACCATCGAGCGTGTCGAGTAGACCCCCATCCGATGTTCGTCTACCTTGCGCACCACGGTCAGGCAGTGGGGCCGGAGGTGAATACCCAACGGCCTCTTTCCACCCTCGGTCGAGGGCAGGTCGATGCGCTGGCCGCTCTGGCGGCCGGCCGGGCAGTTCGCCCCGACGTTATCTGGCACAGCGGAAAGTTGCGCGCCAGACAGACCGCCGAGGCGTACTGGAGCGCGTGTCACCCCCTGGCCGAGTTCTCGGCGAGTCGCTGGATGCAGCCGGATGATCCGCCGCGTCTCGCGGACCTGCTGGCGGTCGAGGATCGCGATGTCTTGCTGGCGGGGCACATGCCGCATTTGGAGCGGTTGCGGCGTGCGCTGCTAGGCGCCTCAGGTGAACTTGCCCCGTTTCCCCCTCACGGCCTTGTCGCCATCGAACGTGTCGACCAGGGATGGGCTGAACGATGGCTGCTGGTGCCTCCCGAAGGTGGCTGAGCGGGCGGACTACCCTCCGGCCCGCAGCCGACCGAGCTCACGCTTCAGGACGTTCCACGCGAGTGTCACGTGTGCCTCGGTCGTACGGATGTGGCCCACAGCGAGCCGCAGCGTATAACGGCCCTCGATTGTCGTGTGCGATAGCAACACCTCGCCGGAGCGGTTGACGGCATCGAGCAGCTCGGCGTTGAGCCGGTCGACCGCCTCGTCGTCCTCGTCGGGGTCGGGGACGATCCGGAAGCAGACCACCGAGAACGGGATCGGAGCGAGGCGCTCGAACTGGGACGATTCATCGACCCATGACCCGAAGAGCCGCGCCAATCGGATGTGGTCGGCCAGCCGGCCCCGCAGACCGTTCGCCCCGAAGTGCCGAAGCACCATCCACAGCTTCAGGGCCCTGAAGCGCCGTCCTAGCTGGACCCCGGTGTCCATCAGATTGCGAACCGATCCCGCCTCCCGGTTCTCCAGGTAGTCCGGCGTCAAGCTGAACGCTGTGCGGAGCACGTCCATCTTCCGGCAATACAGCACGCTCAGGTCGAACGGCGTGAAGAGCCACTTGTGAGGATTAACTACGAGCGACGACGCCTGGTCGCACCCGGCGAGAGTATCCTCGAAGCCTGGCACCATCGCGGCGGCGCCGGCGTAGGCGGCGTCGACGTGCAGCCAGAGATCCTCACGTTCGCACAGCTCGACGACGGCCGGCACCGGGTCCACGCTGGTCATCGCCGTGGTGCCGACGGTTGCCACCACCGCCATCGGCGTCACCCCACTGGCACGGTCTTCGGCGATGGCGGCCTGGAGTGCGTCCGTACGCATGCGGTGGCGCTCGTCGGTGTCCACTCGTCTCAGGTTGTCGTGGCCCAGCCCCAGCATGATCAGCGCCTTGTCGACCGACGAGTGCGCATGCTGGGAGCAATACACTCGCAGGGGGCCGAGGTTCGGCCGACCGGCCAACCCCTTGCCCCGGCTGTCGGGCACGACGCGTTGACGGGCGGCGGCCAGTGCATGCAGGGTCGAGATCGACGCCGTGTCGTAGATCACGCCCTCGACCGGAGCCAGCCCCAGGAGCTGGCGGAGCCAATCGAGCATGACCTCCTCGAGTTCGGTCAGTGCCGGCGACGTGCGCCAGAGCATCCCCTGGGCATTAAGGGCCGAACTCAGGAAGTCGGCGAGGACACCGGGGCCGCTTCCGCTGATGGCGAAGTAGGCGAAGAAGCCGGGGTGATTCCAGTGGGTGACGCCAGGCAGGATGATCCGATCCACATCCTCGAGAATCTGAGCGAAACCTTCACCGGAGTCTGGCGCCGCCGACGGTAACGCGCGACGGATGTCACCGGGACGGCTGCGCGACAGCACGGGGTGCCGATCGGAATGTTCCAGATAGTCAGCGATCCACTCGACCAGCCGGTGTCCGGTCTCCCGGAAAACGGTCGGGTCCATCTCTCCGAGCGGTGGCGCCCCGTGTCCGATCGTCGGCGAGTCGTCGCTCATCGCTCAGCTTGGTGGTAGGGGCCGAAGATTGTAGCATCTGGACTCGTACGAGGGCGGTCCGGAGTAACAAGGGTGAGCGAGCCCTCGGAAGGAGGCACAGTCGTGGATGTAGTGCATACGAGCCGGCTCCGGCTCGAACGGATAGCGGGCCCACTGCGGCACGCCTACCTGGACGGCTTCGACGAGCCGATCCGGTTCGGAGTGCATGGCGGAATTAAGGAGTTCTACGGTGTCGAGCCCGATGAGGATGTGCCGGCCACGCTCGACCACATGGTCGGTGCCGTCGGCGGTTGACTGTTGGGCACCCTTGCCCGCGCACTGGAAGTGCGCAAGATACCGGCGCCTCGCGAGAACCTGCAAGCCACCGTCGAAGGGGACATCGAAGCTATTGACGGCGTGCTTCGGATTACCCGCATTCGAGTCCGTTACCAGATCACGATTCCCGCCGGCACCCGGGAGCGCGCCGAGCGTGCGGTGGCGACACACGTCACTAAGTGTCCGGCGGCCAACAGCGTGGCCGGCTGTATCGATCTGGATATTTCGGCCGAGTACGCCGAGGAAAGCTAGGTGGAGAGGGCCCGCGCCTACGAGATGCGGTGGCGGGCGTCCCAGTAGATCAGCGACAGTCCCAGCCCGGGGTTGAGGAGCAGCGTCGTCACCTGGGCGCAAAGCCTGTCAAATTGAGAGGCAGAGATGCTGCTGTCGGTCCAGGCCGCGAGATTGCCTTCGAGGTCGGCCTGTAGACTGACCAACTGGCTTGCGATGTCGAACCCGGTATAGAGGCTCACGACCAACATGACGGCCACCGTGCCGGTCCTTACCGCCAGAGTCGGCAGCTTCGGATTTCTAGCGCCCAGCGCGCCCAGGCATCCTAGCAAGATCACGGCTGATCCATACTCGAAGTAGCGGAATCGGTACAGCATCTCGTCGACGACGTCGTCCGCTTCGAGCCGCCCCGTCGTGTCGCGACAGCTCTCTGGTACGCCGAAGGTACTGGCGTGGCGAACGCTCCGGGCGCCACCATGCCGCCGACTCAGAAGGTGAGCGCGATCAGATATAAGCACCGGAGGGCCACCATCCGGCCATCATAAGCGTCGACATGAACCCATCCGCGTCAGTGGTCTCCTGGCTCGCCTGGGGAGACGCCCCGTTTACTCGCGCGCGCGCCGAGCAGAAGCCGGTGCTACTCTTCCTCGGCCCGGTGTGGTCGTATGCCACTCGGCGGGTACTCAGCGAGGCCTACGCGGACTGGCAGGTGGTCGGCCGTATCGCCGAGCGGTTCGTCCCTGTGCGAGTCGACGTGGATCGCCGGCCGGACCTCGGCGAACGCTACACGATCGGGGGCTGGCCGACGACCGCTTTTCTGAGCCCTGGGGGCGACCTGCTCGGTGGAGGCATTTACGTCGAGGCGGCGCCGTTGGCCGGCGTCCTCGAGCGGGTCTCCGAAGCCTACGCTAATCGACGCGACGACCTCGATCGACCGCTCACGGCCGCCGGGTCCGCATCGACGACCCCGGTCGTCGGGCCGTCCGGCGGGGCATTCGAGTGGTTGGAGTCGACGCTGGTGTCTACTTGTGACCGTGACTGGGGCGGGTTCGGGGACCCACCCAAGCGGTTTCACGTCGATGCTCTGGAAGCGGTGCTCCTCGGCCGTGAGGCAGGTGCGAGCGAGGCAGCCGGGCTGGTCGACCGGACGCTGGACCTGGTGGTCGACGGAGAGCTCTGGGATCGGGTCGAAGGCGGCTATTTCCGCTGTAGCGAGTATCGCGACTGGACGGTGCCCCATGTCGAGAAATTGCTCGGCCTTAACGCGCGGCTGCTCACGCTGCTACTGACCGCGGCCGAGCGTTTCGACCGCACGGACTGCGGCGAGCGCGCGGCCGATCTCGTCCGGTTCGTGCACCAGACCTTCGCCGACTCGCAAGGGGGCTTCTTCTCAAGCCAGCTGGCCGATCCTGCCTACTCGGGCCTCGACAGCCTCGAGCTCCGCCGAGAGCGGGCGGCTCCGGCCATTGACCGTACCGTCCAGACGGACTCGTCGGCGGCGATGGCGTCGGCATACGTACACGGGGCGCGCGTACTGCAGGACGATTCGCTGCTTGAGTTCGCTGCCACCGCGATTGATCAGGTTGTCATGGAGACCTATGAGCGTGGCGCCGGGGTGGGGCACGTATCAGCACCGGTCCCGTCCGTGCGCGGGCTGCTGACCGACCAGGTCTCAGCCAGCGAGGCGTCACTCGATTTGTTCGAGGCGAGCGGCCAGGAGGCCTACCTGGACATGCCGCGGGAACTGATGGCGTACTGCGAGCACACGATGTGGAGCCCTGAGGGGTTCTGCGATCGGGCCAGGAACGGCCTGGTGGACGAAGATGCACCGTTCGGGTTGCTGCGCGAACCGCATCACCCCCTGGTCCTCAACTGTCGGGCCGCCGTCGTGCTGATGCGGCTGGCCGGTCTGACCGGCGAATCACACTACGCCGACGATGCCCGCCGGACGCTGGCGTCGCAATCAGGCCGGTATCGAGCGCAGGGACTCGACGGCGCCGCATATCCGCTAGCCGAACTCAAGATTGACCGCGCGGGCCGACCTGAGCCCAGCTGAGGGACCACGCTGTCGGCCGGTGGTGAGCGAGCAGGGCGTCTGCTACACTGCGCGCCACGACCAACCATAGCGTCACGAAGCCCCTTTCATGAGCAGCGCGTTCCCGATCGACATCGCCGAGTTCACTCCGCTTCCGCTCGATCCTGGGCAGCCTCTGCGCGCCGAGGACCGGAAGACCCTGGAGACCAATATCGCCCTGTGCCGGGACATCATCGTGTTCTTCACCTCGCTGGCCGAGGTGAAGGGGGTCGGCGGGCA
Source organism: Acidobacteria bacterium UBA2994 (assembly GCA_002346545.1). Lineage (GTDB taxonomy): Bacteria > Acidobacteriota > Vicinamibacteria > Vicinamibacterales > UBA8438 > UBA2994. The sequence continues at coordinate 51,649 of DEAA01000050.1, read as the reverse complement.
CTCGGGCGGAGCCTACGACACCGTGCCAGAAGTCATGATCGCGCACGGGTTCATGCTGCACGGGCGGGGCGAGAGGGGGCGGCGGATCGTGCCCGTCTTCTTTGATGAGGCAGGCCATCGTGTGGCCACGCAATACCTGATGGCTGTGCTCGGCGGCGACCTAGCTCCGGAGCGGCTGCTGTACTATCGCGAGTTTGAGGAGCATCTGCCCGGACATCCTGAGCGTGGGCTCACCCCAGGTGTCCAGTTCTCCTCCGGTCGACTGGGACACCTGTGGCCCTTCGTCAATGGCGTGGCCATGGCGGAACCGGAGGCGGTCGTCCTTCTGCTCGGGTCCGACGGGTCGCAGATGGAAGGCAACGACGCCGAAGCGGCCCGATTGGCCGTCGCACAGCAACTCAACGTGAAGCTGTTGATCGACGACAACGACGTAACCATCAGTGGTCGCCCGTCGGAGTACCTGCCCGGTTTCGACGTCAGCCGCACCCTCGAGGGGCACGGTCTTCCAGTTGAGGTGGTAGACGGGGAAGATCTCGAGCAGCTGTATCAGCAGATGGCGGCTGCCGTCCTGGATGATGGTCCTCGAGCGGTTATCTGCAAGCGGCCGATGTGTGTCGGCATTGAGGGCCTGGAAGGCGAGGCCAAGGGCCATGGGCCGATTCCCCCCGCGATCGCGTCTGCCTATCTCTCCGTCCGGGGGCGCGCCGCGGCGGCGGCGATGCTGGGCGCGGCCTCCAAGCTGCCCGGGGGGCCGATCGTGCGCGGGTCGTCCGGCAAGGGAAAGAACCGGGAGATGTTCGGTCAGGTGCTCAACGAGATCCTGACCGAGATGAGTCCGGAGGCGCGGGCGGCCTCGGTCCGCGTGTTCGACAGCGACCTGGAGGGGTCGTGCGGCCTGCACCACGTGCGGAAAGTGCACCCCGAGGTGTTCGTGGCCGGTGGGGTGATGGAGCGCGGTAACTTCTCGGCGGCCGCCGGGTTCGGCTGGCAGCCGGGACGTCAGGGGGTGTTTGCGACCTTCTCGGCGTTCCTGGAGATGATCCTGTCTGAGCTGACCATGGCGCGGCTCAATCAGGCGAACGTACTCGCGCACTTCTCGCATTCGGGCTGTGACGACATGGCCGACAACACCTGCCACTTCGGCCTCAACAATCTCTTTGCCGACGGGGGTTTGTCGAACCAGGGCGCGGATACGACACGTCTCTACTTTCCGGCCGACCAGCACCAGTTTTCGGCCTGTCTCCGACGTGTCTTTCCGGATCCGGGGTGCCGCTTCGTCTTCTCGACGCGTTCGGCCGTGCCGGACATCCTGACGGACTCGGGTGAGCTCTTCTTCGGCGACGGGTACGAGTTCATCCCGGGTCGGGACGACCTTATCCGTGACGGCGCCGACGGCGTCGTCGTGTCGTTCGGCGAGACCCTGCATAGGGCGCTCGATGCCGTCCTGACACTGAGGGACGAGGGACTCGACGTCGGCCTGGTCAACAAGGCTACGCTCAATGTCGACGATGAGGAGATGTTCACCCACCTTGCCTCGGCGCCGTTTGTACTTGTCGCGGAGGCACTCAATGCGCGCACCGGGGTCGGGAGTCGCTTCGGTTCCTCGTTGCTACGCCAGGGATTCCGCGGCGCCTACGATCACATCGGCATCCACTTGGAAGGCAGTGGCGGCCTCTGGCAACAGATGGGCTATCAGGGGCTTGATTCGGCTGGAATCGCCGCTTCCGTCCGGCGGCTCCGCGGCTAGAATATCCACATAACTAATCACCATTCAGAAGGGCTTGCTCATGCCGTTGCAGTCGATCGGCCGGCGTTCGCTAACCACCATTGCCGCCGCGGCCGTCCTGCTAGGCCCCAGCGTGCCTCTTTCGAGCCAGGAGCCGGAGCCGATTCAGGGCCATGGCTACTCGCGGCCAGCTCGGAGTTCGCACGGCAGTCGCTCTGAGGTCATCGCACCCCACGGGATGGTCGCCGCTAGCCATCCGCTGGCGGCGCAGGTGGGCATCGACATCCTCAAGGCTGGTGGTAACGCTGTCGACGCGGCAGTGGCCGTGAATGCGGTCCTGGGTTTGGTCGAACCGCACATGAACGGGGTGGGCGGCGATCTGTTCGCCATCCTTTGGGATGCCGAGTCGGAACAGCTGCATGGGCTGAACGCCACGGGCCGTGCCCCCTACGAGATCAGTCGACAGGTCTTCGAGCGTCAGAACCTCGAGCGCGTGCCTGGTACCGGCCCCCTGACTTGGACTGTGCCCGGGGCGGTCGATGGGTGGGACCAGCTGCTGAAACGGTTCGGTACGATGAGCTTCGCCGAGGTGCTGGCTCCGGCGATCGCCTATGGTCGGGATGGCTTCCCGGTAAGCGAGATCATTCAGGGGCAGTGGGCGGCGTCAGAGGCGACCCTGGCCGAATGGCCGACCTCGGCCGCGACCTATTTGCCCAATGGCCGTCCGCCGGAGGTGGGGGAGGTCTTCAAGAACCCGGGCCTCGTCCGCACCTACGAGGCGATTGCTAAGGGAGGACGGGACGCCTTCTACCAGGGGGAGGTCGCTCGCAAGATCGTGGCCTTCAGCGAGTCCAACGGTGGGTTCTTCACCATGCGCGACTTCGAGGACCACGACTCGATGTGGGTGGAGCCGGTCACCAGCAGCTACCGAGGCTACGACATCTGGGAGATCCCGCCCAACAGCTCGGGCATCGTGGCCCTGATGATGTTGAACATTCTTGAGGGTTACGACACAGCCTCGCTCGGTCACAACTCGGCCGCTTTGATCCACCGGATCATCGAAGCCAAGAAACTTGCCTTTGCCGACCGCGATCGGTACGTCGCGGATCCGAACGCCAACGTGCTTCCTGTGGCCGAGTTGATCTCGAAGCGGTACGCTGAGCGTCGTCGGGCGCTCATCGACCCGAACCGAGCCTCGACCATGGTCAACGCCGGTGATCCGACCGAGACGGTGTATCTCACGGTCGTGGACAAGGACCGTAACGCCATCTCGCTGATCGAGAGCATCTTCGGGAGCTTCGGTTCGAAGGTCGTGCCGGCCGACCTCGGCTTCGCGCTTCAGAATCGCGGCTCCGGGTTCTCACTGGAGCCAGGCCACTACAACGAGATTCAGCCCCACAAGCGGTCGCTTCACACCAACATGCCCGGTTTTGTCACTAAGGATGGGAAGCCCTTCATGGCCTTCGGGGTCATGGGAGGAAACATGCAGCCCCAGGGACATACCCAAGTGTTGTCGAACATCATCGATTTCGGCATGAACCTGCAGGAGGCCGGGGACGCCGCTCGTGTCCGACACGGCGGTGGCGTATTCGTCGAGCCAGGCGTGACGGATGAGGTGATCGCCGAACTCGAGCGGCTGGGCCACGACGTTCGCCGCGCCGGTGGCGGTGGCATGGGCGGCTACCAGGCAATCATGATCCACCCCGAGACTGGCATGCTGCACGGTGGTACGGATCCGCGAAAAGACGGTTCGGTGATTGGGTACTAACGGCGCGCCTGCCAGCTTGTGCGTCCGGCGGGTGAGCTGGCCGTCCCGGTCAGGCGGTCCTCCTCGGCCTCCAACTTGTAGGTTGTGTCGCCGGCGGTGAAGATCAGCTTCGTGCCAAGTAGGCGCCCGTCTACCTCGAGATCTCCCTCGGCGCCCCGTAGTCGGCCCGTGACCATCTGATAGTCCTGCTCCAGCGCCAGTTCGCTGTCAGCCGTGCGCCAGAGACCGGCCACCTTGGCGGGTACGGTCCACAGGTGCGCTGTGCACCAACTCGGGCAAGGGTCCAGCACCACCGTTCGATCGGGTACCCAGCCAGGCGCGTCGAGGTCGCCCTCGGTGCCGCTCAGGTCCCACGTGTTCGACACGATCCTTGTGCCCGGAGTTAGGTCGAACAGCACCGGCCGCAGTCGCAGGTTCAGGTCGGGCAGCAGGAACATCGTGATGACGGTGGCCGGTGAGAGGTCGAAGTCAAAGAGGTCGCCGGTCACGAACGTTGCGAGGTTGTCGACCCCGGCCCCGGCGGCGCGACGCTGGGAGTACTCGACGAGGTTCGACTCGTACTCCACCCCGATGGCCCTGGCTCCCAGGCGCGCGGCCGCGAGGACCGTCTTCCCGTCACCGGAGCCGAGGTCGACCACGACGTCGGCTCCGGTTACATCCGCCATTTCTAACATGGTGTCGACGAGGACGTCCGGCGTTGGCACCCACTCGACGTCCTTGCCGGCCTGTCCGAAGGGAGGGGCCGGTTGTGCGCCCGCTGTTCCCGCGGCGACGAGCCACGCGAACCAGAGGACCGGCAGCACTCGACCAGACGAGGGGCGCCTGGGCGGCATTAGCGCACTTCGGGGCCGCCGCGCCGGTCGTCTGGAACGAATTGGTCACGCGCCGGCATCAGCACGGCAGGGAGGGTCTCGGCGTCCATGACGTCCGCCTCGCCGATGATCTCGTTCGCCGCGAGGATCCAGGCGACGAGACCGTAGACCTCGTGTGCGGTGAGGGTCCCCGGACGGTTCCGCGGCATGGCTCGGTTGATGTAGTCCCATAGGGTGGTGGCGTAGGGCCAGTAGCTGCCCACCGTCGGTCGATCTTGGCCGCGACCGACGACCGGTCCCGCCGTTCCGCCCTCGCCGGCCGCGCCGTGGCACACCGCGCAGGCCTGGGCCCATACCGGTGCGCCATCTCCCGCCCGTCCTTGACCGATGGGCAACCCTGCCCCGTCGGGGCCGACGTCGATGTCCAGCACCGCGATCTCAGCCTCGGTGGCTGGTCGGCCGAGTCCGAAGCGTTCCGGTTTGGCCGGCTGGGCCCCGGCCTGAGCGGCGACGGCGATGAGCCACCCCGTCGTCAGCCCAGCCGCAGCCGTGCGGGTGGCGTTCATGACCGCAGCCTTTCGACGCCGAACAGTACCCGGCCATCGTCGCCCACCGTCCAGGAGGTCACCGGATTCTGGTGGTAGCGTGTGCGTGGACCGCGGGCGGTGCGGAGCGCCTCCCACGAGGGCTGCACGTAGCCGGTTTCGTCGGTGGCGCGGCTCATGATCTCGGCCGTTCCGCCCTCCCAGTGCCACGGGTGGCGAAATCGCGCATGGGCTTTGGGCAGCACCGGAGCCTGGAGTTCAGCGCCGTCCCAATTCGCGCCGCCGTCGACGCTGACCTCGACCCGCGTGATCAGGCCGCGGCCACTCCAGGCCAGCCCCCGGATCTCGTGCCACCCGGGCTCGAGCGTCGTCGGATAGGCCGGTTCGGTGATGATCGACCGGGCATCCATCACGAAGCTGAACTGACGAATTTGTCCTTCCTCGCCTACCGGTTCGGAGTAGCGGGAGGTTTCCTCACGGGTCATGAAGGAGCGATCGGAGAGCTCGATCCGACGCAGCCACTTGACGCTCGCGTTACCTTCCCAGCCCGGGAGCAGCAAGCGGGCCGGGTAGCCGTTCCCCGGCATGAGGGCGTCACCGTTCTGCGCGTACACGATCATCGCGTCGTCGTACGCTTTGTCTATCGGGACGCTCCGGGTCATCACCGCGGCGTCCTGTCCCTCGGCCAGGAACCAGGTCGCACCACGGTGCGCGCCCACCTCGTTCAGCACCGTTGACAGCATGACGCCAGTCCACTCGGTTTGGCTGGTGAGACCGCACACCATCTGAGGCAGGGTTTCCGCGCTGCCGCGTCTGAGGTTGCCCGAACACTCGAGAAAGCAGATCCGGGACACCGCAGGGAAGCGCTTCAGGTCGGCGAGCGTGAAGACGGTCGGTCGGTCGACCATGCCGTGGACGAGGAGCTCATAGCGATCCGGGTCGATTTCTGGCACTCCGCCATGGTGCCGCTCGAAGTGCAGATCGGCCGGCGTGATCGTGCCCTGCAGATCCTGCAGCGGTGTTCGCGAAGAGGTCGGACTCGGATCACGACGTGGCGTGACGAACGGCGACCGCTGATCGAGCTCGTTGGGGCCCCGGCCAGGGCGCCGGGTGGTCTCGACCGCCTGCTGCTGTGCCGCAAGCGGTGCTGCGGCGACGGCCCCTAGCGTGCCGGCGATCAGTTCGCGCCGACTGAGTCGTGACGTCGGAGGTGAGTTCTTGGACACGCTCGTATTATCCGTGTCTGCCGGAGTGGTTGGAACCGGTCTGCGCCGGATCGAGCGAACTGCCTCACACTGCGGATCAGGAGGGAAGGGAGCGGAGCGCGTCGATGATCTCGTCGGCCTCGGGAAACCGTTGTTCCTGTTGCTTCGAGAACACGAGGGCCTCATCAGCGACCACGTCGAACTGGCCGCGGGCGCCGACCATCACGTCGACGTCGATGCCGAGTGCCTGATGGATGGAGGCCGCCAGACTGGAGGCCTTGGGCAGGTAGTTTCAAACCTTGCAGTAGCTGATCGACACTCGCATGGCCGAATCGTACCGCAGCACCGAGAGACGCGCAAACGCGCTTGATCGTGGTCTGGTGCTGTGCGAGCCTCAGACGAGGCGGCAACGGAGCGATGCGATGGACACCCCGATTGGCGATATCAGAGGCGTACTGCTCGACCTCGACGGCACCGTGTACGACGATAGCGGTTTGATCGAGGGTGCCGACCGCGCGGTGGCCCGCCTGCGGACGGCCGGATTGGCGCTCCGCTTTGCGACCAACACGTCACGGCATCCGCGAGGCGCGCTGGTCGAGCGGCTGCGGAAACTAGGCGTTGACGCCCGCGCCGACGAGGTCGTGACGGCACCCCGCGCGTCGGCGGTATGGCTCCGGAGCCGCGAGCTTTCGAGAATCTCCCTACACGTTGCGCCGGCCATCGTCGAAGAGTTCTCTGGCTTCGCTCTCGACGAGCACGAGCCGGAAGCGGTGGTGCTCGGTGACCTTGGCGACGAGTGGACTGTCGACCGGCTCAATCGCGTATTTCGACATGTTCTGGGCGGCGCGGTACTGCTCGCCATCCAGAAGAACCGGTACTGGCGACGCGGCGGCGCGTTGTGTTTGGACGCCGGACCGTTCGTGGCGGCGCTGGAGTTCGCCACCGGGGTGACGGCCGAAGTGGCCGGCAAGCCGAGCGCCGCCTTCTTTGCCGCCGCGGCCGAGGCGATGGATGTTCCGCTTGAGCAGCTGGTGGTGGTGGGCGATGACCTCGGCGCCGACGTCAAGGGGGCCGAGGTGGCCGGTGCGCGAGGGGTGCTCGTCAAGACAGGGAAGTTCGAGCCATCCGATCTCAAGGCCGCATCAGAGACGTCGACAATGGTGGCGGCGTCGCTGGCCGAGCTCCCGCAAATGCTGGGAGTGTGACCCCTTGACGGATGCGGGCGCCGGCACCCACGAAGCGTTCGTGCGTCAGTGCATCGATCTGGCCGCCGAGGCGGCCGCCGCCGGCAACGAGCCGTTCGGGGCCCTGCTGGTGGTCGACGGCGTCATACGTCACACGGCACGCAACGAGGTCGTGACCCGATCCGATCCTACCCGTCACGCGGAGTTGCTCCTCGTCAGCGAGGCCAGCCAGCGACTTGGGCGAGACGTGCTGAGCCGGGCCACGCTCTACACCAGCACCGAACCGTGTCTCATGTGCTGTGGTGCCATCTACTGGTCTGGGATACCGCAGGTTGTTTTCGGCTGTTCTACCACCGCGCTGGGCGCGGTCGCCGGCGGAAGTCTGGTGATCTCGTCGGGGCGACTTTTCGAGCACGGACGCCGCGCCGTGTCGGTAATCGGACCCGTCCTCGAAGAAGAGGCGCTCGCCGTGCACCGGGCATATTGGTCGCGTGAGATACCCTGAACCTGGAGGTACGTATGTGGTTTGGTGACAAGGAGCGGGTCGTGTCTAGGGAGGAGGCGGTGCGCGGTCGGGACGAGTCGATGCCAGTGCCTGAGACTCACGAGGTGACCGGGGGGCGTTTGGTTCCGCCGTTTCCCGCGGGGCTGGAGCAGGCCGTCTTCGGCATGGGGTGTTTCTGGGGGGGCGAGCGTCTCTTCTGGCAGCGCGAGGGGGTGTATTCCACGGCGGTTGGGTATGCGGGTGGGCACACGCCGAATCCCACCTACCAGGAGGTGTGCTCTGGCCTGACCGGCCACACTGAGGTCGTTCTGGTGGTGTTTGATCCCGCCCGCGTCGCCTACGATGAGCTGCTCCGGGTCTTCTGGGAGGGCCACGATCCCACCCAGGGCATGCGGCAGGGCAACGACGTTGGGACTCAGTATCGTTCGGCTATCTGCTGTGGGTCTCCGGCGCAACGGGAGACCGCCAAGGCCTCGAGACGGATGTACGAGGACCGTCTTCGCGCGGCAGGCCACGGCCCGATTACGACCGAGATCGCCGACGCTCCGCCTTTCTACTACGCCGAGGACTACCACCAGCAGTACCTCTCGAAGAACCCGAACGGGTACTGTGGCCTGGGCGGTACCGGCGTCGCTTACCCGGTCGGGATTGAGGTCTGAGCGGTCTAGGTCGGTCTGTCCTTCAGCGCCGATGTTCCGCCCAGTCCGCCAGCGAGCTCAATACTGGTTGTGGGCCTACGCCGACGTCGTCCGCTGGATGGGGTCCGAGGTGCTTCGGCGCGCGGAGGTAGGATGGACAAAGACGCGACTGCCACCAGTTCCATGACTGAGTCCACGATGTCCGCGCCGGGTGCCGACCACGATCCGGCGGCCGCCTCCTCGTTGGCCGCCAGTCCTAGAGCCGATGGTTTTCGCCGTCTGCTCGAGGCTACCAGCATCATCCAGTGGGAGGCTGACGCCAGGACCCGCGACTTTACCTATGTCGGGTCGCAAGCCGAGCGGCTGCTGGGGTTTTCGCTCGACGAGTGGTATCAGCCAGCGTTCTGGCTGACCCGGCTGCATCCGGACGATCGGGAGCGGGTGTTACGGTTCCGCGAGGAGGCGCTCGTCGAGCGGGAAGCGTACGAGCTGGAGTACCGGATGGTCGGCGCCCATGGTGAGGTGCTCTGGCTGCATGACGTTGTCGCCGTAGAGCGGGTCGATGGCGAGCCCGCGATCATCCGGGGCTTCCTCATCGATGTTACCGCGCGGAAACGGGCCGAGGACACAGCGCGGGCCAGCGAGGCTCGATTAGGGAAGTTGCTCGAGCAGGCCCCAGACGCCCTGATAGCGGTCAGGGCCGACGGGAGCATCGCGTTTGTGAACCGGCAGGCCGAGCGCCTCTTCGGTTACGACGGAGGCACCCTGGTGGGCCGGAGCTTCGACGAGCTTGTGCCGGGCCACGGAAAGCTCCGCCGTCTCCTGGATGCCGACCGAGGGATGGTCGTCGACGAGTCCGTTCCGACGGTCGAGCCAGGACAACTGCAACCGGTCGAGGCGATTGGGGAGGGCGGACGTCGGTTTCCAGCCGAGGCCGATCTTAATCCGCTGCAGACCGACGAAGGACTGGTGGTGGTCATCACGGTCCGCGACGTGTCTGCACGACTTGCTGTCGACACCGCGCTCCGCGAGAGCGAAGAGCGGTTCAGGATTGCCGCCGCCCTGGGTGCCGACATCATCGCCGAGGTCGACATTCGGAGCGGCGTCGTGGTCTGGTTCGGGCAGGTGGACGCGGCGCTTGGCTATGAGCGCGGGGAGTTCCCCCGGACGATTGATGGCTGGGCCGGGCAGCTGCATCCAGAAGACCGAGAGCGTGTCGTCGCCGATGTCCAGCGGCACGTGTACGAGCGGCGCGAGGGACTCTCGGCCGAGTTTCGTATTCAGACGAAGGACCTGTCGTATCGGCACTGGACGGTGCGAGCCGCGCCGCGTCTCGAGGATGCACGTCGACCGACGACTTTCATCGCGGTCTGTCAGGACATCACCGCTGAGACGGTCGCGCGGACCGAGGCGTTGCACCACCGCGATGCCCTGGCGCATGTGGCCAGGGTCAGCGCGCTCGGAGAGCTCACCGGCGCGCTGGCTCACGAGCTTAATCAACCGCTCGCGGCCATGTTGAGCAACGCTCAAGCGGCGTTGCGTATGCTCGACAGCGGCAGCCCGGAGCCATCGCTGCTGGTGGAGGTGCTCCGCGATATCGTGGCCGACGACCGTCGGGCCAGCGCCATCATCCAGCGGCTGCGCGCGCTGATGCGCCACGATACGACGGCGCGTGAGCGCATCGACCTGGCCCAGGTGGTGCGCGAGGTGAGGGAGGTCGCGCGCGCTGCCCTAGTCGACCGGGGGGTGACGGTCGTCCCTGACTTCGACGCTGACCTTCCCGCCATCGTGGCCGACCGGATTCAGATTCAGCAGGTGGTGCTCAATCTCATCAACAACGCGATGCAGGCGATGGAAGGGCAGGACGACGCTCGCCTCGTCGTGGGGGTGCGAGGGCGTGAGGACGGCTGGCAAGTCGTAGCTGTTAGTGACTCCGGGCCTGGCATCCCGCCCAGCCGCCTGCCTAGCTTGTTCGAGCCGTTCGAGACTTCCCGCTCAGATGGTCTCGGGATGGGCCTGTCCATCTCCAGGACGATCGTCGAGGCGCACGGTGGCGAGATCGGGGCGGAGAATCTGAAAGGTGGCGGCGCGAGGGTACAGTTTACCCTGCCGCCGGGTCGGCCGGCGCCATGACCGACGAGGCGACCGTCTTCGTTGTCGACGACGATCCCTCGGTGCGACGTAGCGTCGTCCGGTTGTTGAAGACCGCCGGCTACCGAGTGGAGAGCTTCGATTCGGCCGAGGCGTTTCTGGAGGGAGAGCGATTACCCGGACCAGGCTGCCTCGTGTTGGATGTGCGAATGTCTGGGATGACTGGGTTGCAGCTGCAACGGCGTCTCCGCGTGTCTGGCCGGCCGATGGCGGTCGTGTTCATCACCGGGCACGGCGACGTGCCGATGAGCGTGGCGGCGATGAAGGGTGGCGCGGTCGATTTCCTGCTCAAGCCGTTCGATGACGAGGCGCTTTTGGGCGCCATCGACCGGGCTATCACCCGTGACCGTAATTGGCTAAAGGAGCGGCAGGAGCTCGACGGGCTCAGGAGCCGCTACGACCGCCTGACTCCCCGCCAGCAGCAGGTCTTCAGTTTGGTGGTGACCGGACTCCTCAACAAGCAAGTGGCCGCGCAGCTTGGTACAAGCGAAAAGACGATCAAGGTGCACCGCGCCCGGGTCATGGCGACGATGCGGGCCGGCTCGCTGGCCGACCTGGTTCGTCAGGCCGAGCGGCTCCAGCTTCATCCGGTGTCGAACGGCGCAGGTTCCGGGCCGCCGGATGGGACCAAGGTCCAATAGCGCGGCCCGATCCCAACACATACACTGCCTTCAGCGTGATAAGCACGATACCGGTTTAGGCATCGTGTGTCGGTTCTTGTAGGGTGTTTGGTCTGGTCGCGGCTTGCGGCTCTTATACGGTCGCCCGATTACGAGGGTGATTCAAGCCGGTGGATCTGGTTCCCTGAGTGTCCGGGTCCCACGCCACGCAATACCTACTTCGTAGCACTCGGCTACACAACTTCCTCTTCGGGCAAGACTTCTTCTCTTCCCAACCCTCGACCAGACCAGCGCCTTCGGGTTCCGCCCGAGGGCGGAGTTCGTTCTGGTCGGACTACCGGGTTGTTCGGTGAGTTCCGGGGCTCCGCTCTGATCCCCCTTTGCACAGATTTGACATTGCTTCCATTGGGGCGCCCTAGGGGCGCCGGGGCTGTTATGCTGGGGTTTTGGCAGGATCGTCGCGGCGGGCATCCGGTGGAGCGGCGTGTCGTGTGAGGTTGAGTGCATGGGTGAAGAGCGGGCGATTGCGAGCGTTGTCGGTCTCGAGATTTTAGATAGCCGTGGCAATCCGACCGTCGAGGTCGAGGTGGCGTTGAGTGGAGGAGCCACGGGTCGGGCGGCGGTGCCGTCGGGTGCGTCCACCGGAGCGCTCGAGGCGGTGGAGCTTCGGGACGGCGACGAGGCCCGCTATCTGGGCAAGGGCGTGAGCCACGCGGTCGCGCATGTGAACACGGAGATCCGCGACGCCCTGCTGGGTCTGGATCCCACGAGCCAGGGTGAGATCGATCAGGCGCTGCGCGATCTCGATGGTACCGACAATAAGGGTCGGCTCGGGGCGAACGCGATTCTTGGTGTGTCGCTGGCCGTTGCCAAGGCGGCCGCGGCCGCGGCCCGGTTGCCTCTCTACGAGTACCTGGGTGGTGACGACGCGTGCGACTTGCCGGTCCCGATGATGAACGTCCTCAACGGCGGGGCTCATGCCGACAACAACGTCGATATTCAGGAGTTCATGGTCATCCCGGTGGGGGCACCGAGCTTCTCGGAGGCCTTGCGCGCGGGAACCGAGATCTTCCACCGGCTCAGGGAGGTGCTCCAGGAGCAGGGGCATCAGACCGCCGTCGGCGATGAAGGCGGCTTCGCTCCCAACCTCGAGTCCAACGAGGCTGCGCTCGATGTGTTGATGCTGGCCATCGAACGTGCCGGCTTTCGTCCTGGCGACGACGTCTACCTCGGCCTGGATGTCGCCGCAAGTGAGCTGTTCGACAAGCAGGAGCGCCGCTACCGTCTTTCGGTCGACCAGGAGGCGGAGCGGAGCTCGGACGACATGGTCGACTGGTGTCGCCGTCTGATCGAGGTGTATCCGATCCTGTCTATTGAGGACGGTCTGGACGAGACCGATTGGGAAGGCTGGGCGGCGCTGACGGCCGCCATCGGCCGCCGTGTGCAGCTGGTCGGCGACGACTTGTTCGTGACGAATACCGGCATTCTCGCACGAGGCATCAGTCAATCTGTCGCGAACTCGATACTGATCAAGTTGAACCAGATCGGCACTTTGACCGAGACTCTCGCCGCGATCGACATGGCCCGACAGGCGTCCTACACCGCGATCGTGTCGCACCGGTCTGGCGAGACCGAAGACACCACCATCTCGGACGTGGCGGTGGCCACCAACGCCGGTCAGATCAAGACCGGGTCGCTGTGTCGCACCGATCGGACCGCTAAGTACAACCAGCTGCTCCGGATCGAGCGGCAGCTCGGCGATCGTGCCCGCTATCCCGGTGCCGCCACGTTCATCAACTTGCCTGGGTTGCTCGCCTAGAGGGATGAAAACCCACCGGGGGGTGGGTTGGAGATCGTTTGTATCGGGCGCTGAGGCCCCTCGTTCCTACTGGATCGTCTGCAGCTCGTTGATGACCCGGAGGACCCCCTGGGTCTGCCGAGCGATCTGCTCCATCTGGCGTCGCTCGATCTCTCCCTGAACCCAGCCAACCAGCGTGACCACGCTTCGCTCGACGATGACCCGGAAGGGCGGGTTCCGGTCCGCCGAGAAGCGTTCGAAGTCAGGGCTGCGGAAGATCTGCTGCGCAAGCGCCCGTCGCAGGTTGTTGTCGGCGTTGGACGGGGTCAGGCTCCGGATCTCGTTCCGTACCTCCTGCGTCCCGTCGATCTTGGCCACCCGTTCGAAGATTTCGCCGGCCTTGTCCCTCTCTGGCGTTACCCGTCCCATCAGCACGACCGTACCGCTGTTGACCACGCCGTCGAGGTAATCGAAGAAGGTGTAATAGGGGTAGCGCTGTACCTCCTCGGCGACCTTCTCCGCGAGCGCCTGGTCGCTCTCCGACGGGGGAATGATGATCTCGCTGGCCACGGTCTCGATGCCTTCGACTTCGAGCGCTCGTTCGATGGCCTGATGTTTCAACCAGAAGTTCTTCAGCTCACCGCTGAGAAGCGCTTCGCTCCCGGTCACCGACACTTCGAGCCGCCGCAGGTCGCGTTCGCCACGTAGCTTCTCTCGTACCTCGTCGACGAGCTGAGCATCGGCAGTCGACGCTCCGAAGGCGAGGAACCCGGTGACCAGGAGGGTGGCGATGTTCGCTTGATGATGCGTCATGAGTCTCTCCGATACTGCCACTCACCTCGGTTTGTATCACACTGATGGGCCATCGAGCCGAGTCCCTGGCTCGGCTATCTCGCACCATAATGGTTGAGGTTGTGGAACTCGGCAGCGGTTTGTCCAAGGCCGACTACAACGCCCACGTTCCAGAATTGCGTCCGGAGCTGCGCCAAGCGCCGTTCCTCGTCATCGTGCTGTTCGGAGGGGTCGATGCCGCGGGTCGCGAAGGCGCGGTTGAGTTCCGGCCAGACAGGACCGGTGTGAGGCACCGATGACACCGCGTACTGGCGAAGCGGGGCGGCTGGGGTGTACGTCGCTGCCACCGGGGGAGTGAGTCGCTACGGCCCAGCGGCCGTGCCGTGGCGCTGGTAGAGATACGAGGCGCCCACCAGCAACAGTCCCAGCGCCAGGCTGCTGACGATCCGATACACCGAGTCGAGCTGTGAGAAGTCGATGAGGAAGAGCTTGGCGACGGTGACGGCAAAGATCCCTAAGGCCAGGTAGCGGACCGGCGGGTATGCTCGTCTGATCCCGATCGCTGTGAGGGCCGCTGCGTACGCCGCCCAGGTTGCCGAGAGCATCATCTGTCTGGCAAGCTCGGGCGACGCGACGGCGTTGTCGGCCGTCCGGAGGTCCCAGAACGCGTTGATCTCGGCTGTCAGCGTGATCAGCATCATGACGTTCCCGCCGACCACGGTACCCGCCAGGAACGCCGATCGGGCGGGGTCGGCGTCGGGAGCCATCCTGCCGTGCCGCGCGGCTAGCATGGCAAGTAGAGCGGTGACGAGGAGACCGAGGCCGGCCCGGTGGTTGAGGAAGACATCGTAGCCTGCGGTCACCGGCGCGAACTGGATCTCGATGGTTCTAGTGATGGCGCCAAGGACCAGCAGCACTCCGATCCCTCGCACCCAGTCTCGTCGTTCGCTGAGCCCGAGCCAGATCAGCCCGGCGCCCTGCAGGGCCAACCATGCCGGCGTCGACGGGCTACCCAGCCAGGTCATGATGCCGACGGCGGCTAGCGAGACGGCACCCACGGAGTAGTGTCCTCGGGCTCGGGGGTCCATACGACCGATCCACCAACCGACGAGGGCCACGGTGATGGCCAGGGGCATGGCCACGTCGGCGGCTACGTACCCTTGCGGCTGCAGCATTGTCCTGAGCCCGAGGTAGGTCGTGGCGGCGCTCGCCGGAGTCAGCAGGATATCGGCCGGATGGAGCCGGCTCGGGCTGCGGCGGACGAGTTCGACCTGGGCCACGGCATGCATACCGCCGATGGCCAGCCAGGTCACCACGGCGGGCATTAGCCAGGAGCTGTCCGGCTGCCCATTCCCCCAGGCTAGCAGCGGGAGGACGGCCGCACCCCAAAGCGGAAGGCGAAGCCACATAGCCTCGAACCGTACAGCCAGCAGCAGACCGACGCTGGTGATGCCAATCAGGTAGACGAGCTGGGCTAGCCAGTGCGACTCGAGGACGGCGAGTGAGGCCAGGTGATACCACAGGGGCGTCGTCCAGAGGACAAACCGGACCAGGGGCGCCGCGGGGTGCCGCGAGCGCAGCATTCGCCGCAGCACCCACAGGAACAGCCCACAGAAGAGTGTCAGGAACGTCTCGACCGCGACGTAGTTTTCCGGAACGTACCAACGGAGTGCCCATACAAGCCACGTGAACCCCGTCAGCACGAAACTCACCAGATTGAGCACGGGCCAGTCGCCGTGATGCGACAGCAGGACGGTGGCGCCCACGAGTACCGCTGTATAAGCCAGGAGCATTAGCGGAGCCGTGGTGCCGGCGCCGACCAACCAAGGTGTGGCGAAACCTCCGGTCACAGCCAGCATCGCCAGACCTTGCGATTGGGCTCGAACGGCCTGTAGCGTACCGTGGGTCGTTACGGCCAGGAGCATCGTGAAGCCGGCACCCGGGCCGGCCAGACCATAGAGATTCACCGCGGCATAGACCGACAGATACCAGATGGCGAGGCCGCCGCCGGCCAGCGCGTGTCCGTAGGCGCGGTGTCCGGACGTAGAGAATCGACCCCCATTCCAGACGAGGGCGGCCCCGATAAGCAGACCGGTCAGGACACGAAGCGGCTCGGTGACCCAGGCGTTTTCGAACGCGAAGCGCACCAATGAACCGGCGCCGATGATCAAGATGGCGACGCCAAGGTAGAGCATCCAGCGAGCGCCGATTCTGGCTTCGAGCGCTCTGGGTCCGTTTGGCGTGGGCGCCGGTCGCGTGGAAGGAGTCGCGGTTGGCTTGGCGCGTGCTGGATGGGCGTCGTCCGCGGTTGCGTCCGGGGCTGGTGCCGTCGCCGGGGGGCGCTCGGCACGGATGAGCTTCGCTTCGAGCTCGTCCAAGCGTCGGTGTAGCCGCTCGACGCCATGAAGCGCTGCGGTGGCGCGGCGGTAGGACAGCAGAGGTAGGACGACGGTCAGCACGAGCGCCGCGGCGACGGCGAGGAGTCCTTCGATCATGTCAACCGCGCTCGTCCCGGAGCCGGATTACCGTAGTCGCGTCAGTGCCTCGACTGACGCCGACTCCGGCCAGCGAGGTTCTGGCGTCGCGACGTACCCAGCGTGAGCCAGTTGACTCTGGAAGTAAGCGACTTCGACGCCGTAGAACAGCAGACGGACCAAGACCCTGGCCGCCAGGTAGCCCAGGACGAGTCCGAAGAGCGGGCCGGACGGTTCCGTCGTCGACGCGGTCACCATGCTCCAGACGGCAATAACCCCGACCACCAACGCGCTGTTGAGGAGATAGAGGACGGTGCAGCCGACGGGGCGGCGCCTGATGTAGCGAAGTGCGGCAAGTAGGGCCCCCAGCATGCTGCGACGGTCTTCGATCACGGCACGTACTCGCGCGTAGTCGAGGATCAGTCCAACCGCGGCCAGCCCCATCCCGTTCGCGACCAGTAGCCAGAGCTCGCTCCCGCCCTCGAACCCCGACCCGGGAAGCAGCCGAAACCACGCCAGGTGCACCAGCAGCGACAGCGCCCCCAGTCGGAGAAGCCGTACGCCGGACAACCCGCAGGCGCTGAAGAAGCCCGGGGCGTGGGTGGCTCGGTCGCGGGCGAGCCGGTCGATGATGCCGCCCGACAAGATGGTCCAGCCCGTGCCGTACAAGACCAGCAGCGCCAGTCCCGCCTGATGTGTCAGGGGATCGAGCAGCCGATCGAGGGTCAGCAGCAGCTCCGCGGTGCCGGCGCGTGAGGCCAGTAGCCCGGCGCCGAGGCCGAGGAGCTCGCGCCACGGGTCGAACGAGGGCAGTCCGCCGGGCCGGGCGGTGAGCCAGCTTAACGGCAGGGTGGTCAGGGTCGCCGCGAGGGTGGCGCCGGCCACGACGGCGGGAGCGTGAAAGACCCGCCGAATTCCATCACGGAACGCGGCGATGGGCATTACGTCAGCCTGGGAGCCTTTCGTTGGCTCACTATCGATAGTCGTCTCTCACGGGGTGAAACACGTCGATGATGCGACACTCCGTGAGCGCCCGACCCGAGTGCGGCACGTCGGGCGGGATGAAGGCCACGGTGCCCGGTCCCAGCCGCTCGGTCTCGTTCCCGATCGTCAACTCGAACTCGCCCTCGAGCACATGCGCCACCTGCTCGTGCGGATGGGCGTGTTCCGGAAGGATGGCGCCGGCGGTCACGGTCCAGGTCACCGAGGTCATGGTGCTCCCGGTCGCGAACCGGCCGGCAAACCCCTCCATCGGCTCCTTCCGGACCAGATTGGTCTGCGAGAAGAACGGCATGTGTCAGTCCCGCAAACCGAAGGTGTAAACCACGTTGCCCGCGGCGATGGTCACATACTGCTGACCGTTCACGGCATAGGACATCGGCGCCGAATGCACCCGCTGGCCGACGTTCATGTGCCACAGCTCTTCGCCAGTTTCGGCGTCGAGGGCAAAGAAGTAGCCGTCCACGGTGCCACTGAACACGAGATCACCCGCCGTGGTCATAATGCCCGCGGTCGAGCGCGGCTGAATCCAGTAATCCCATCGGACATCGCCGGTTTTCGGGTCGATGGCGCGGATACTGCTCTGATACTCATCCATAGGCCGGTTGTACTGCTGTCCGCCGCCGGTGAACTGGTCGCCTTCGACATACTCCTCGTCCCGCTTGAAGTAGATCGCCTCACCATCAAACGCTTGCACGTAGAACAGTTCGGTGTGAGGGCTGTAGGCAGGCGAGAACCAGTTGGTGCCGCCACCAACCGGCGGCGAAACCAGGACGCCCTGGGCAGTCGGCTCCATGTTCGGGATCCGGATGGGGCGCCCGTTGGAGTCCAGTTCGGGCTCGGCCCAGGTCATCTGTGCGAACGGCTTTCCAAGCAGGAACTCACCGGTTTCCCGGTCGAAGACGTAGAAGAACGCGTTGCGGTTGGCCCACATCATCACCTTCCGCTCTTCACCTTCGAACTCTAGGTCGGCCAGGATCGGGACCTGAATCGCGTCCCAGTCGTGGACGTCGTGCGGGGTGAACTGGAAGTACCACTCCATTCCGCCCCCGTCGCCACGCAGCGCGAGCGCCGAGTCGGAATAGAGGTTGTCGCCCATCCGGACATCGCCGTTCCAATCTGGCCCAGGATTTCCAGTGCCCCAGTAGATCAGGTCGAAGTCGGGGTCGTATGAACCGGTGATCCAGGTGGGCGATCCGCCCGTGCGCCAGGAGTCACCCGACCAGGTCTGGCTGTCGGGATGATCGGGGCCGGGGATGGTGTAGGTGCGCCAGAGCCGCTCCCCGTTCTTGGGGTCATACGAGTCGAGGAAGCCACGGATGCCGTATTCGCCACCGGCGATGCCGGTCACGACCTGATCCTTGACGATCAGGGGCGCCGCGGTCTTGCTGTAGCCGGAGCGATAGTCGGCCGCCTCTGAGGCCCAGAGCAGGTTGCCGCTGCGGGCATCGATGGCCGCCAGCTTCGCGTCGAGCGTGCTCATGTAGAGCGTTTCGCCGAGAATTGCTACGCCGCGGTTGTTGCGGCCGCAGCAGATTCTGAGGTCGTCAGGCAGCGGGTGGTTGTAGCGCCAGTACTGCCGCCCGGTCGCGGCGTCGACGGCCACCACGTTGCTGGGGGCTTCGGTGATGAACATGACTCCGTCCACCACGATGGGAACGGTCTCGGCCCGGTCCAGCTGTGGAATCTGATACGCCCACTTCAGCTCCAGGTCGTCGACGTTCGTGCGGTCGACCTGATCGAGCCGGCTGAATCGCTGGCTGTCCAGCGTGCCGGAATACATGAGCCAGTTCTCGGGTTCATCCGCGGCGTTGAGCAGACGTTCCCAGGTGACCGGGGTGAGCGAGGGGCCTGTGGACGGGGATCCGCCGGGCTGCGCCAGCACCGGGAGGGCGACCAAAGTCGCAGCAGCAACCAGCATCGAGAGTCGTCGCATCAGATGTCCTCCCGCTTGAGCGAGAAGAGGTAGGCGATCAGATCGTCTAGCTCTTCGACCGTCAGGGTGTCGCTTGCGTCCGGCATGATCGAGGTTTTGACCCGTTCGTGCGATTGCACGCTGCCCTTGAGGAACGACCAGAGGTCCTCGTTCTCGTCCATGATGCGGAGCGAGAACGTGTCTTCGTTCATCCGGAGTCCCTCCACTACTGACCCGTCTTCACGGGTGACCCGTACCGTCCACCACCGTGGGGGCACGTCGTCATTCGGGTCGGTCAGCGACGCCCGGAGCTCCTCGGGGTCGCGGCGGCTGCCGATCGCGGTCAGCTCCGGACCACGCCGTCCTCCGGTCCCGTTCAACATGTGGCAGCTGGAGCAGTTGCCCTTCCCGGCGAAGAGCTGCTGGCCGTTGCTCGCGTTCCCCGGGAGGTCGACATCGGCCGTGTTGTTCAGCGAGTTCAGGAAGCTGACCACCATCCAGGCCGACTGGTCGGTGGCGTTCCGGCTGATGCCGATCATCTGCGTGTTCGGTATGCCCTCGCGCACGATCCGGAACAGTCCGGCATCGGTGCTGGCGTTCCGGAATCCTTCATCGAGGGCCGGTCCCAGTTCACCCCCCCCGCCGTCTTGGCCGTGGCAGCGGCCGCACTGCTGCTGATAGAGACGCTGGCCCATCCGGACATCGAGCCGGGTGGTGTACGGGTTCTCGCTTTCCTGTGCGCGGGTGGCTACCGGGGCCATCAGCAGGAACGACGTGATCAGGATAGCCGGCGCCGCGAGCGCACACAGACTTCGCATCCGCATGTTGCCCTCCAGGAACTGGGTGGGTGGACCTGGTCCATCGTTTGGGGTCGATACGTCGACCGACCTTACTGTCCTCGACCGATCCGCGCGACGATATCACGCGCCCGGTGCACGATACCACGCTCGAAACGGCCGATGGAGCGATACCGCTCCGCTCGCCGCTGGAGGAGCTTCCGCGGCTTGATTGCCGAGAGCGCCGCCAGATGATGGACGACGCGTTCCATGACCTGCCGCGCTGCAGCGTCCGGGTCCCGGTGGGCGCCGCCAGGCGGCTCTGGGACGATGTCGTCGATGACGCCCAGCTCCAGTAGGTCGTGGGCGCGCAGCTTCAGGGCGGGCAGAATCTCCTCGCTCCGGGTAGCATCGTGCAGCAGGATCGCGGCGGCGCCTTCGGGCGCGATCACCGAGTAGATGGCGTTCTCCTGCATCAAGATCACATCGGCTAGACCCAGCGCCAGTGCCCCGCCGGATCCACCTTCACCGATCACGACGTTCACGACCGGCACCGGTAGCTGCGCCAGCTGGCCTAGGCATTCGCCGATCGTCAACGCGATGCCCCGCTGCTCGGCCTCCAGGCCAGGGAACGCGCCGCGCGTATCGACGAGCGTGACCACTGGCAGCCCGAATTTCTTGGCCAGTCGCATCAGGCGTTTCGCCTTCCGATAGCCCTCCGGCATCGGCATCATCTGTCCCCACTGGGCGATGAGCACCACCGGATGTCCCTGGAGGCTGGCGATACCTCCAAGGATGGCCGGGTCGTCGCCATAGCAACGATCTCCGTGCAGCTGACTAAAGGCCTGAAAGACCCGGTCGATGTAGGCGTCGGCCCGCGGTCGCGTCGGGGTCCTGGCTAGTTCGATGACCTCGGCCGGAGTGCGCGTCGATTTGGGGGTCGGCGATAGCTGCACCTGTGGCCAGGCCGCGCTCGCGTCCGCGGTCATCTGCGAGACGAGCACCGCCAGCCGGTTTCGCAGTAGCGACCGCTCGATGATCATATCGATCATGCCGCGCTCGAGCACTACTTCAGCCCGGCGCTGCGCTTTCGGCATCTTTTCGGCGATGGTGCCCTCGATGACGCGCGCGCCGACAAAGCCGATCTGGGCGCCGGGCTCGCCGATCAAAATGTCGCCGAGGGAACCGAAGCTGGCGAAGGTGCCTCCGAAGCTCGGGTTGGTCAGCACCGAGATGTACGGCAGTCCAGTTTCCTGATGCTCGGCGACGGCAGTGGCCGTCTTGGCCATCTGCATCAAGGCCAGCATGCCCTCCTGGATCCGGGCGCCTCCGCTGGCGATGACCGACACCACCGGCAAGCGCCGTCGCGTGGCGACCTCGAACGCACGCGCCACCTTTTCTCCGACGACTGACCCCATCGTGCCCCCGAGGAAATCGAACTCTAGGGAGACGAGCACGATCGGGCGGCCGTCGAGACGTGCCTCGCCGGCGAGGGCCGCCTCCGCCATCCCCGTACGGCGCTCCGCCTCTCGGAGCCGCTCGCGATAGGGGCCGCTCACGCTGAAGTCCAGCGGATCGGTAGAGAACAGCCGCTTGCCTACCTCACGGAACGTATCGGGGTCGGCCAGATGGTCAATCCATTCCTGGGCCGTCAGCGGGCTGTGATGCCCGCAGCTGTCGCAGACTCTGAGCTCGCTGGCGAACAACGCCTCTTCAACCTCGTGGTTGCATTTTCGGCAGGTGTGTAGAGTTGGAACTGGTGGGTCTTCGACTACGTTGACAGTAGTTTCTTCAATCACGGCAGAACCTTCCATTAACCAGAGGTATTTCCGACGGCTCGGGAAGAGGGTGGCAGGAGCCTACGCTCAATTATCTCCCAAGGTGGGGCAGGAACGCATGTGGCGGCGTAATTGGGGCCTAGAACCGGAAGAGGCCGCGAAGCAGCTGTAGTCCCACTAGCAGCACCATCGGCGAGAAGTCGATCCCACCCATGTCAGGCATGACCCGCCGGATCGGTTCGAGGGCCGGTTCGGTCATAGTTCGGACGAACGTGACGACCGGATTTCCTGGCGGAAGCTGAATCCACGAGACCACGACCGCCACGAAGACGATCAGCGAATACAGGTCAATCAGTTCGAGGATCAGGCGCATGAGATAGATCGTCCGGCATTGTCAGCCAGGGAGCAACCGAACTCAAGTGTGGGCAAGTTGCTCAACTCTAGCAGGTGCTCAGCAGCGCCGTGGCCTCATATCGTCTGACGTCGCTGTAGCGTGCGCGTTTCTGTGAGGGCACTCTATTCGACTGCCATCGCGGCTGTGTCCGATTCGCCAGGGGCGGAGACCAACCGCACCCACAACGCCACTAGCCCGATCCAGACCGCGTGCGCCAGGAGCAGGTGCAGGAGCTGGATGGCGATCGGGGCCAGTAGAAACGCGTCCAGGACACCTACGACGAGGTCGAGTGCGTAGAGTCCCGAGACGATGTAGAACTCGCTCGGAGGCCCTCCGTCGTGAAGGGTCGACAGCCGGCGACCCAGCCAGAGCAGGTACCCACCAAACCCGAGTGCCAGCACAGGGTGCCAGATACGGAGGCGGACCAGGTAGTGGGCGTCGCGCGTGAAGTCGGCTCGTACCCCTTCTACGAATGACTCTGACGGGAATACCGTCGAAGCAAGCGACGCCGTCGTGCCGAGTGCGCTCAGCAGAACGATGAAGATCAAGGCTCCGACGACCAGACGCGCTGCCGCGGGCTCACCGCCGGCGGTTCGCCGGCGGCGAGGTCCGGCCCACCAGGCCGCCAATCCCAGCGCTCCCATGAGCAGATAGGTGTTGGTCAGATGCACTGGCTGTATAAGCGCTCTGGCGAGCGAGACGTTCATGTCGACGAGCCCGAAGACTACGAGGGCGGCACCGATCAGTGACTCGATCACCATGAACGCTAGGCTAGCGCTCGCCCAGAACCGGGCCCGATGACTGTCCGGGTAGATGCGACGCGCCCAGACCACCATTGCCACTACCGCCAGCAACGCCAGCCCGCTTGTGAGCCGGTGAGTCAGCTCGATCAGCGTGTCGAGGCTCGACACAGTGCCCGATTTGGCGAGCAGCTCAACGCAGTGCGGCCAGCTGTCGCCACAGCCGTCGCCGGCCCCGGTCGCACTGACGAGTCCGCCCCAGATCACGACGAAAAGGGTGAACCACAGGGTTCCCCAGGCGAATCGAACGTAGCGGGTACGGCCGCCGGACATGCTAGAGATCGAAGTCTTCGAGGCGCACCTGTTTCGCTGCGTGCAAGCCCCGGGCGGACACGCCAAGTACTCCTAGGAAGCCTTCGGCGTCGGTATGGTCGAAATCACCGACTCCTTCCATTGACGCATCGTCGGGCGAGTACAGAATCCGATCGAAGTCGGCCTTGGCGAAGTCGACGTGCCCTTTGTAGATATCGAGGGTCAGTTCGCCTTCGATGGCGTCGGAGAACGATCTGATCGCCCGGATGGCGGCTGCCGTGCTGGGGTGGAACCAGGCGGCTTCGTAGATCTGTCGCCCCACGATGTTCGAGAGCGACTTGTAGAGCTCGAGCGACCGCCGGTCTAAGGTGAGCTGGTAGATGTAGTCGTAGGCTGCCTGTAGGAGTTGCATCGCCGGCTGCTCGTACACCCCCCTCGACTTGATTCCGACGTAGCGGTTCTCCACGGCGTGGATACCGATACCCACGCCATTGCTGCCAGCAAGCAGATTCAACCGATCGAACAGCGGAACCAGCCCGAGGCTCTCACCGTCGACCCGTACCGGTACGCCGCCGCTGAAGCCTAGCACCACACGGGTAGTCTCATCGGGTGCGTCTTGTGGATGGACTCCGAACTGCGGGGTGATGAACCGTGGTCCGACATCGAGCTGTTCGAGTTTGCCGGCTTCGTGGGTGAGTCCTAGTAGATTAGCGTCGGTACTGTAGGGCTTGTCGCGGGTTGCGCGCACTGAGACGCCCTGCGACTCGCAGTAGGCGATCATTTCCGACCGACCGGGGAACTCGGCTAGGAAGGCAGGGTCTCGCCATGGAGCGTACACCCGGATTGTCGGGTCGAGCATGTTCGCGTAGAGCTGGAACCGGGTCTGGTCGTTACCCCGACCCGTCGCGCCGTGCGACAGCACGTCGACACCATGGTCCTGGAGCACTGGGAGCGCCTTGCGGGTGGTGACGGCCCGGGCGATGCCGGTCGTGTTGAGGTAGCCGCCTTCATAGCTGCCGCCGCAGATGACCAACAGCACGCCGGCTTCGGCAAGTGCTTTCCGGCCGTCGACCAGCGTGAACGTGGCTGCTCCCGCTTTGCGCATGCGGGCCTCGATGTCGTCGATGTTCTCTTCGTCGGGCTGCCCGAGGTCGGCCGTGCAGCAATGCACCTGCACGCCGTGGTCACTGGCCCATCGGGTGAACGTGACGCTGTCGAGACCACCCGACACGAGGGCCACGACGCCCTGTTCCTTCAAGTCCTTGATTTCGATCCTGTCCGCCATGTCTGTTCCTACGGAAGTGCCAATGCTAGTAGCCGGGCCTCCGCGCCGGTGCCGCCGGCGATCACCAGATACTGCGTGCCCTCGTGTTCATAGGTCACCGGGTTGCCGGCCGGGACCAGTGTCAGGTCAACCGAGCCAAGGTGCTGACCGGTGGCCTTGTCGTAGGCGCTCACGGTGCGTGAGCTCTGGTTGACATTCTCGTAGTCCCGTCCGCCGTGGTTCATGATGAGCAGGTTCGGAGTGACCAGCGGGCCGGAGCTGATCCCTCCCCCACCACCCAGCGGACCCAGATTCAGGTGAGCCAGCGCCTCGTGGTTCCGTGGACCGTCCCCGTGCGGCGTTTGCCATGCGTGGTCGCCGGTGTTCAGATTGATCGCGGTCACGCGTTTGTAGGGCGGTTTGAAGAGCGGTAACCCCCGTGGACCCCTCAGACCCGTTCCCCAGGGATCGGTGAAGTAGCCGATCGTGGCCGGAGGGTCGTACTTGATCAGGTCCACCAAAATCAGGGTGCTGGAGGACGAAACGAACAGCTGGCCGGTCTCGAGGTCCACGGCCGAGCCCTGCCAGTTGGCGCCGCCGCCGGCGCCGGGTACCTGGATGAACGGCAGACCGGTCCCGCGGAGCACCGGCGGTGAGAAGATCGGGCCAAAACGGGCCCGACCCTCGATGATCTCCAGCGCCTCGGCTCGGATCTCTGGCGTGAAGTCGACCACGTCGTCGATACTCATGCCTTGCCGGTCGAACGGCGCCGGCTTGGTGGGGAATGGCTGAGTCGGCGAGTACCACTCCCCGGGCACGTTACCCTGCGGTACCGGACGTTCCTCGATGGGCCACACCGGCTCTCCCGTGACCCGGTCGAAGACGTAGGTGAACGCCTGCTTACTGACCTGGGCGATCGCCTTGATGTCGCGGCCGTCGACAGTGATGTCGAGGAGGTTGGGTCCGGTCGGGAAGTCCCAGTCCCACAGACCGTGATGAATCGCCTGGAAGTACCAGACTCGCTGACCCGTTTCGATGTCGACCGCAACGATGCTCTCGGCAAACAGGTTGTCGCCCGGTCGCATCCCACCATACCAGTCGTTCGATGGGGAGCCGGTCGGGAGATAGACGTAGCCGAGCTCCTCGTCAACAGCCATGTACGACCAAACGTTGCTGTGGCCGCTGTAGCGCCACGATTCGTCGCCCCAGCTGTCGACCCCGAAGTCATCCCCTTGCGGAATCGTTCGGAAGATCCACTTCATCGCCCCGGTATGCGCATCGTAGGCTCGGACGTGTCCCGGCGGCGCTTCGCGGAGCCTGATGTTGGTGTCCTGCACGATGCTGCCGACGATGATGGTGTCGTCAGCCACCGCCACCGGTGAGGAGTACGTCATCCGGGTGGTGTCGACCTCTCGTTCGAATCCCTGCGTCAGGTCGACATAGCCGTTCTCGCCAAAGTCCGGATCAACTGCTCCGGTTCGCGCGTCTAGCGCCACCAGTTTGAGATCGTGGTTGGCGAAGAAGATGCGCATGTCGTCACTGTTGTCGTCGGCCCAGTAGGTCAGGCCTCTATGGCGCCATCCCATGTTGGGAGGGCGCTCCAGGTACTCGTAGATGCGCGGGTCGTAAGACCAGACTAGTTCGCCGGTGCCGGCGTCGAGCGCGGCCGCCTGCCCGATCGCCGTACTCACGTAGACCAGTCCGTTGGCCATCAGCGGCGACGACATCAGCGCTGAGGGCCGGATGTTCTCCCGCTCAGCCACGACGGCCTGCGACAGCGAGTCCCAGCTCCACGCGATCTCGAGGTCGGTGAAGTTCTCCTTGGTGATCTGATCCAGCGGCGAGTACTTCGAGTTTGCCGGGTCCCGTCCGAACGCGTGCCATTCGCCGTCTGGCACCTGGGCCTCGCTGGTGACGGGAACACCGAGGACCAGTGCCGCGGCGCCGAGCCAGACACGAAACCCGCGTAGTGATCCGTGATGCATGAGCCTCTCCTGGACCGAGGGCAGGAAGAGCGGTGATTATAGTCTGCAGGCGGTTTCCGCCTCTGATGAAGAAGTTCCCGTTGGCCTTGGCTGTGTTGCTGCTTCTGGCCGCCGCGGCTCACTTCTTTGGACTACCTGCCCGGCTCGCTCGCTGGGTGCGCCTGTTCGATTCGATCTTGCAGCAAGGCGCGGAATGGATTGGCACGGTGCTGTCGATCACGGCCTCGGGCACCCGGAGCAACCCGAGGTTAGGGTTCGAGGTGCCGAGCTGAAGCAGGACTGGCTCCAGCTTCTCGAATAGTTCACGGGCCGCTAGCCAGGCTTTAGGAGCGCGACGGTATGCCCCGGCCGAGCTCTATTCGGCGGAGAGGCGCCACAGTGACGAGCGCGTCCGGACGATGAGGCTTCCGTCGACGATTGCCGGGCTCGACATCGCGACTTCCCCCAGCGAGTTAGTGGCCACTAAGTCGAAGTTGTTCTCGGGATCCAGTACGTAGGTGTCGCCGTCTTCGCTCAGCACGAAGATCTTGCCGTTGTAGGCCCACGGTGAGGCGGTGAAGCCCCCGGTGCCGCGCGCTACGCGGCGCCGTACTTCTTGGCTCAGCACCTGCTGCTCGGTGAAGTACATCTCCTCTCCGGTGTTGGCGTCATGCACGGTGAAGAAGCCCTGGTCGAGTAGCGTGAAGTAGTAGTCCCCGTAGACGAGGGGCGTCGGATGATAAGGGCCAGCCTGGTTCTGATACCAGACGATGTACTCGTTGCTTGTCTGGTCGTCCTCCAGAGTGATGTCGCCCGAGGCACCCGGCCGGATGGCGAAAACTGGCCGCACCTGGTCGCCGACGTAGCCGGAGGTGACATACAGCAGGTCGTTGGCGCTGAACGGTTGCGGAATCGCGATGCTGTTCAGACCGGTGAAGTGCCACAGTAGGTTGCCATCGAGATCGTAAGCACGAACCCGATCACTGCCCGCAGTGATGAGTTCGGTTCGCCCGTCATGTTCCCAGATGAACGGTGTTGACCAGTTAGTGCCCTCGTCGCGATCGACGCGCCACCGCTCCTCGCCGGTGGCGGCATCGAGTGACATCACATACGATTGGTCATCGTTGTCGTTGACGATGAACAGCTGGTCGCCGTGGAGCGCGGGTGAGGCGGCCGGTCCCCAGCCCAATCGCGTATCGGCTGCCTCGAAGCGGTGCTCCCACAGCACGCTGCCGTTCAAGCTGAGCGCGTACACCCCGACGTTCCCGAAGTACGCATACAACCGCTCACCATCGGTAACCGGAGTGGCCGATGCGTAGGTGTTCTTGAGATGGCGGTCGAAGTTAGGCGATCCGGCGTGGACCTCGGTGCTCCAGAGCTGTTGGCCAGTACTGAAGTCGAAGGCCTGAACCAGCCAGTGGTGCACGTCCTCTTCCCGCTCCATCAAGTCGCCTGGGCCAGGCGCTTCGAATCGTGGGTCGTTGTTCGTTTCCGGGGAGCCGAACGGGAAGTACAGGCCCATCCGCGGTTCCGCCAACTCTCCATCGTTGACGACCGTGGTCAGGAAGATCTGGTCGCCCCACACGACCGGTGACGACCAGCCCAATCCCTCCACGGTGGCTTGCCAGGCGACGTTCTCGGTCTGGCTCCAGGTCAGCGGCAGACGGGCGTCGTCGCTGGCAACTGGTACGGCGTCGCCGCCGCGAAAGGCAGGCCAGTTCACGCCTGCCTGGGCGGCTAGGGTTGACGGGAGCACCAGCGCGAGAGCGCTCGCGATGACGAGTGGGGTCGAAAGACGAAGGAACAGTCGGCTCATACCGCCCATCATGATACGAGAATTGCCGCTGGAGAGTGTAGCGACGCTACTGCCACTTCCCGCGATGCAAGCGATGCGTTCTGGTTGCGTACCTCCACGGCGCCCGCGGCCGAACGTTCGACGGTCGATCTTTCACCGGTGGTGGTCGAGTCGGCCGACCTCAGCGAAGGACTTAAGCGGCTCCAACTGGTTCTGGCCGCTCCTGCCAGTCTCCGCCCTGGGTCTTCGCTGTATTCAGGGGCCTCGCTTCTGCTTGCACCTCTGGGTACACTTGGCTGGAATGTGCAGACGCGTGTCCGTTGGGGGCGCCGTTCTCTTGCTGCTAGTCCTTCTGTTTCCCGAGTTCCCGCTCGCAACGCAGTCGGGCGGCGGCGTAGCCACCTACGGTCCCGACGCTTATCAGTGCATGGCGCAGGCCATGTACTTCGAAGCGGGCATCGAGCAACGTGAAGGCATGCTGGCCGTCGGCTGGGTTGTGCTCAATCGGATGGCTCATCCCGGCTTCCCGTCGGGGGTCTGTCAGGTGATTCGGCAGGGCGGCGAAGCGCGCGGATGCCAGTTCAGTTACTGGTGCGATGGCAAGTCCGACACGCCCTACAACGGGCGTGTCTGGAGACAGGCCGGTCGTGCCGCACGCGACCTCCTGAGTGGTCTAACGGCCGATCCCACCGGGGGGGCACTGTTCTTCCACGCCGTTTCTCTTCGTCGGGTGCCGTGGCGGGTCGAGCGGGAGCAGATCACCCAGATCGGCCGCCACATTTACTACCGCTAGAGCAGTGAGGAGCGACTCATGACCCGGAGGGCTGTCTTTATTATCGCCACGTGGAGTGTCATCGCTGGTGTCGTCGGGTGCGGAACGGCGGTTGACAGCCAGGAGCCGCGACGTCCCAGAAGCGTCGAGGAGTTCGACGCCATGTTCCAGGAGCTGAACAACTGGGGACGCTGGGGGGCGGATGATCAGCTCGGGACGATGAACCTCGTGACCCCCGAGAAGACCCGTGAAGCGGCCGCTCTCGTGGAGAGTGGCCGAACGGTCTCGCTGTCGCACAACCCGATGAAGGACGAGTTCGTCGACAATCCGGACGCCGCGTTCAATCACACCATGGGCCGCACGTTTCGGAGTGACACGTTCGAGTTCACCTACCATGGGTATGGCGTAAGCCACATCGATTCGTTGTGTCACTTCCTCTGGAACGACCGGATGTACAACGACATCGACCCAGCCGAGAGTAGTCCCGAGGGATGCGGTAAGCTGGGAATCGAGAACCTCAAGCAGGGCATCATCACCCGCGGGATTCTGCTCGACTTTCCGCAGTTGCAGGGTGTTGACTATCTCGAACCCCAGACCCCCATCTACATCGAGGATATCGAGGCGTGGGAAGAGATGGCGGGCGTCCAGGTGTCACCCGGAGACGCGATTTTCATCCGAACGGGACGCTGGGCACTTCGGGCCGAACAGGGACCGTTCCAGGTGTCTGGCAACAGCGCCGGTCTTCATGCTTCGGTTTTGCCCTGGATCAAGGAGCGGGGCGTGGCGCTGGTGGGCAGCGATGTGGCCACCGACGTGATGCCGTCGATGGTCGATGGTGTTGGCCAGCCGGTGCACACCATGCTGATTGCGGGCTTCGGTACTAACATCTTCGACAACATGGATCTTGAAGCGCTCGCGGAGGCGGCCGCCGAGGAAGGCCGCTGGGAATTTATGTTGACCGCGGGACCGATTCCGGTCGACGGCGGGACCGGTTCTCCGCTCAACCCGATCGCAGTTTTTTGACCTGAAGAGGTTTAAGACGGCCTACGAGTACATCGCCGTGCGGAGCGCACCTTCGGTGTCCGGCGCGTTTCCCGCGGAGCCTCCATATACAGCCGGTCGTTCCAACTGGTAGGGATAGGCACTCCGAACCTGATCTAGGGGGAGCATGACGCCGTAGAGGCGGCAAGGTTCACCGACATTCCCGTCGCCGTGTTTTCGGGCACTCCGGTGACCGGTGCGAACATGTGGTATCTGATTTGTGCGTCGTCGTGTTCCACCTCGAGTGAGAATGCCATTAAGGTCACACGTGACTTTTTCGTGGGACCTGGAGAGGATTGGGGCCATGAGCGAACGTTCGACCCCTCGGGTTTTCCCCGTGGTGCGATACGAGGATGCGCCTGCCGCGTTCCAATGGCTTTCGAGGGCCTTCGGGTTTGAGAAACAGATGGTCGTGCCTGGTCCAAAGGGGACGATCTCGCACGCGCAGCTGCGTTACGGCGCCAGCGTGGTGATGATTGGCACCGCCCAGGAAGACGAATTACGGTTGCGCAACCCGGCTGCATTGGGTGGAGTGACCCAGGCCCTCTACGTGCACGTCGACGATGTCGATGCGCACCACGATCGGGCCCTGGCCGCGGGGGCCGAGATCATCGTCGGGCTCGAGGACACCCCCTACGGCTCACGGGAGTATGCGGCCCGTGATCTCGAAGGACACGTGTGGAGCTTCGGCAACTACGCGCCAGAACTCAAGTGAGCGATTCTTCAGCGCACCTGTAGCGTCTCGTCGAGCTCGACGGCAACGCTACCGAAACGCATGTCGCCCACCTCTACCAGGTAGCCGTCGGCCGCTGCTTCGACCCGGTAGAACGGCAACCGGCTCCAAGTGGCCAGGCCGCGCACTTCCGGGGACGCGAGTGCCGCGGTCGCGGCCGGATGGTCATCGCCGATCGGCACCTCAGGGCCGAGTGGGGTGACGCCCTCTCCCCAGACGAACGAGATGCGATGGTAGTGCCGATTGTCGGCAAGGATGACCGATTTGGCCAGGGGGTTGCCTGGCGCCGGACTCATCATGATGCGCAGCGGCTCGATCTCTCGATTGCGCGCCCAGTCGACCACCCGGGCGCGGGCGAGCTGCGAGCTCGTCACCATGGCGCCAACGTAGAGCAGCGCGACGCTCAGGCAGACGGTCGTAAGCCTGGGGAGTGGCCACCCAGTGCCGCGGTGGCGTATCACTGCGATGGCCGTCAGGCCGACCGCCCACCCCCACCGCGCGGCGGCTGGCACGTCCGGCACTCCGAGTACCAGCAGCGAGGCTATCGCCGCGAGGGCGATCCAGCCGGCGAGGGCCAGTGGGTCGCGGCTGTGCGCCATCACTGCCACGGTGCCGAGAAGCAGCCACACCCATGGATCCACGATAAACAGCGTGTCGCCGTAGAACCATTCTCTGCTGAACGGCATGAGCAGCCTGACGCCGTAGGTGTTGAGCCAATCCATGGCTGGGTGCGAGAGCACCGAGAGGTAGGACAGCGCGATGAGGCGTCGGATTGGCACCGGGGTCGCGTCGGGGTTGCGCCGACAGCGGATCCGGTCCACCAGGTGCATGGCCCAACCCAGGACCAGGGGGAGCACGGCCATCGCCAGGACGCCGTGTGTCCACCCCCGTCGCACCAAAAGTGCCAGGTCACTGCCGATGAAGTAGGTCGCGGCGTCGACGTCCGGCAGGTTTGCCCCGACGACCAGGGTGGTGGTGCCGAGCGGCACCCGCCCTAAGCGGGTCTGTGCCAGGGACGCGCCAACGAGCGTGTGGGTAAGGGGATCCATATACGGGCTGCCAAGGATACCCGGAGTCCTGCGGCGGGCGCAGGTAACATAGATGGCTCGGCTCTCGGAAAGGAACGGTGAAGAGTGGCAGGATCTTCGATTCTGAGTGACGCCCCGATTGCGTTCATCGGCGCGGGGGCGATGGGTGAGGCGATGATCGGGGGGCTGCTCCAGCGCAATCTCCTCGAGCCCGAGGCGATCACCGCGTCGGATCTCGACCAAGAGTGCCTCGACGGCGTGCAGGCGCAGTTCGGCGTGCGCACAACCACGGGGAACCGGGCCGCGGCGCGACAGGCTCGGATCGTCGTCCTGTCGGTCAAGCCGCAGGTACTCGCTGCGGTGTGTGCCGATCTGAACGGCTCGTTGCGCCGGAATAGCCTCGTGATCTCCATCGTGGCCGGCGCTCGCATCGCGTCGATGTCGTCAAGTCTCGGGCATTCCGCGATTGTCCGTACCATGCCGAATACACCCGCGCAGATCGGGGAGGGGATGACCGTGTGGACCGCGACCGAGGCGGTGTCCGATCGCCAGCGCGCGCAGGCCGGCGTCGTGCTCGGCGCGCTCGGCAAGCAGCTCTATGTGAACGACGAGTCGTTTCTCGACAAGGCGACCGCGGTGAGCGGCAGTGGTCCGGCCTACGTCTTCATGCTGATGGAGGCGCTCATAGATGCGGCGGTGCATCTCGGTTGGTCCCGTAGCGACGCCAAGGAAATGGTTATCCAGACCGTGCGTGGTTCGGCCATGTTCGCCGAGCGCTCGCCGGTGCACCTGGCGGAGATGCGCGACATGGTCACTTCGCCGGGCGGCACCACGGCGGACGCCATCTACCAGCTGGACAAGGGCGCGTTTCGTACCGTGCTGTCCAAGGCTGTGATGGCCGCCCATGAGCGGAGCGTCGCGCTCGGCGAGCTCGACGAAGCCCGGTCGCAAGCCGCGAAGGCGCCGAAGCGGAAGCCGCGCGCCCGGGCCACCAAACGCCGGTAGCGTCTGTGTCTGTTGGGGCTGCGTTCAATCTCGTCGCACTGGTGGTGACCCTCGCCGCCGTGTGCGGGTGGGTGAATCATCGCTGGTTCCGCCTGCCGCACACGATCGGTCTGGTCGTCATCGCGCTGGCCGTCTCGCTGCTCGCGCTTGGCCTCGACATGGTGGCGCCCGGCCTTGCCATCGGTCCTACGGTTCGAGGCACGCTGACCCGGATCGACTTTCACGAGACACTGATGACCGGCATGCTCGGGTTCCTGCTGTTCGCCGGAGCGCTACATGTCGACCTGGATCAGCTGGTCCGGCGACGCTGGGCCATCGGATCGCTGGCGACGGTGGGCATTCTGACGTCGACCGGGATCGTGGCTGGTGCGACAGCGCTTCTCACCAGATGGATGGGGCTTGATATTCCGTTCGCGTATTGCCTGGTGTTCGGAGCCTTGATCTCACCGACCGACCCTATTGCCGTGCTCGGGATCCTCAGGAAGACGGAGGTCCCCGAGGCACTCGAGGCCAAGATCGCCGGCGAGAGTCTCTTCAACGACGGCGTCGGCGTCGTGCTGTTCACCATCCTGGCGGCCCTGGCCACCGGTGAGGCAGGCCATGGGGCTGACCTGACAGCATTCGGGGTCGTCCGGTTATTTCTGACCGAGGCGGTCGGCGGCGCCGCGCTCGGATTCGGCGCCGGGTATTTGGCGTATCGCGCGATGCGCGCGATCGACGAGCATACCCTCGAGGTCCTGATCACGTTGGCGCTTGTCATGGGGACCTACGCCCTTGCGCTGCAACTGCACCTATCCGGCCCGATCGCCATGGTGGTGGCGGGACTCTTCATCGGAAACCACGGCACACGATTCGCGATGACCGAGGGCACACGCGATCACGTCGAGAAGTTCTGGGCGTTGCTCGACGAGGTGCTGAACTCGCTGCTCTTCTTGGCGATCGGGGTCGAGGTATTCGCGCTGTCGTTGACCCCGGCAATGTTCGTGATCGCGGCCACGGCCATTCCCCTTGTCCTCGCGGCGCGCTTTGTCAGTGTCGGGCTTCCAGTGCGGCTTTTGTCCCGCTGGCAGGAGTTCACCCCAGGCGCGGTCCCGGTGCTGACCTGGGGCGGGCTCCGGGGCGGCATCTCGGTGGCGCTGGCGCTCTCGCTGCCGCCATCGCCCATCCGGGACCAGATCCTGGCCGCCACCTATGGCGTGGTCGTGTTTTCCATCGTTGTCCAAGGGTTGACGATCGAGCGGGTGGTCCGGTCCACCGTGTCCGCCCCGACGACGTAGGCCCATGCCGATGTCCGAACAGTCCATACGAATCGGCGACCATCGGGTTGATCTGTACGCTCGGTCAGGGTGGTATGGGTGTTGCTCGCGCTGCCGTCGAAGAGAAGTTCGATTGTCAGGTTGCCGTCAAGACGATTCGCGACCGCTAGAGCGGGTCGGTCGTCAGAGATCTTCTGAGGTGGCCAGCGAGAGCCGCGCCCGCCCTGAGTCACGAGCCCGGGCCCGCGGCGCCTTGGGTTGTAGTTAGGTCCCCGGCTGGACGATCTCGATGAAGACGTCGTCTGGTCCCATCACGAACGAAATCTGCATTTCCTGACCGAGCGGGTTCGTGTATGGGCGAGGCTCCATCGTGAACTCGACCCCCTGGGCCCGGATGTCTGCCGCGGCCGCTTCCAGGTTGGGGAAGGCGAACCCCAGGTGGTCGATGGCCGTTCCGCGAGTGCCGGCGGGGGCGTCGGCCTGTCGCGCCAGCAGCCAGACTCCGCCGTAGCGGAGACCCGGGATC
The DNA here is from genome assembly GCA_002346545.1 of Acidobacteria bacterium UBA2994. GTDB lineage: Bacteria > Acidobacteriota > Vicinamibacteria > Vicinamibacterales > UBA8438 > UBA2994. The sequence continues at coordinate 17,133 of DEAA01000050.1, read as the reverse complement.
ATGCCTTTGAGGTTGTCGCGCTCGCCGCCGAAGATTCGCTCGTACCAGTCGATGGCTGCTTCCGGATCCGCTGAGGCTAGATGGATGTGGTGGAAAGCCGGCCACTCGGCGTCTTCGACCGCCTCGATTCGGGTGCCCCACGGATCGGTCAGGAACGCCAGCTTGAACAGTCCTTCGACCTCATGAATCGGCTGGTCAGGGTTCTCCAGGTCCAGTCCGGCCGCCTGCCACTCGGCTACCTTGGCCTCGAGGTCTGGGAACGAGAAGCCGATGTGGTCCACTCCCGTGCCGACCGATGGCGCCGCGTCCGGACGGTCACCGAACCAGATCATTTGGGTTGACCCGATCTGGCACGCGCCGTCGCGCCCGAAGTCCTCGCACCCCATGTGCTCTGTGTACCACGCGGCGGCTGCCTTGGTGTCTGGCGCCGAGAAGTGCATGTGGTGATAGTCGGACTGGGCGTGCGCCACAGCCGGACTCAGCGCTAGCAACGTCAAGGCGAGGGTGCTGGAAAGGGCTTTCATCGGTTACTCCTTGGGCCAGCCGCCTCTACTCGGGGATGTTCGGCACCACCATCTCCTGGTAGCCGTCCGGAGCGGCGAATGGGTTGTCGGCGAACGCGGTCTGGTCAAGTGCCTGCAGGGTGATCGTGGTTGCTCCCGCGGTGTCGTCGACGACGAGCCGTACCACACTACCGTCGGGCAGGTTGGTGGCCTCGCGCATTTGGCGGAAACGCAGCAACTGCTGCTGCGGGCCTGCCATGCCGCCGCCGAGCATCGGTATCTGCATCGCCTCGAGTGCGTTGCCCATCCTGGCGAACAGTTCAAACAGTCCACTATCGAGGTCCGATGCGATCCACATGGTGGCGGTCTGACCCTCCTCCATGCCGGTAATGCGCACGCCGCTCGCCGACCAGGACCCCACCGTGGCGGTCTCGCCGGTCGGCTCGAACCGGATCACAGAGAGATCAACGTCGGGCGTGTCCCCGCCGCCGCCCCCTCCGGACAGCCGCTGCATCATCTGCCGCATCATCTGGAACTGCTGCTCGCCCCATTCCATGTAGCGCTGTTCCGCGTGCTGAATCATCAGCATGCTCGGTGCGTTGCCGGAACGCCACACGAGCGAGACATCCTGGCCCTGCGACATGTCGATGCGGACGTTGTTCGGGTTCATCCAGTAGTCCATGCTCATTGCCGGCGAGCCTGGCGCCTGGATGTCGATGGTGGCCTTGAGATCCTGGGCCGTTGCGGTCGCCGCTACGAGGAGGGCGGGCAGGACGCCAAGGCCGTACCAGCGACCGTTGGTACCGGTCGACGTCATCGTAGCTCCTGGTCTACTTCTTCTTGGAAACGACCACGTACACCATGAGGATGTGTAGCGCGAACGCCCCGACGCCGGTGATCAGCACGAGCAGCAGTGAATTCATCAGTCGATAACTCCGTTAGTCCGGTTGAGAGTCGCGGACCATTCTACCTCGGCGCACTGGCCGAGACTTCTGCGAGTGTATCGGGGGCGCGCATGCGGCTGAGCCGGTCATCAATGATCGCGGTCGCTTCTTGCATGATCCGAGTGACCAGTTCTGTGCACGTCGGGACATCGTGTATCAGTCCAGCCACCATGCCGGCCGACCAGATACCGCCGTCGAGTTCGCCCTCCAGTAGCGCCTGTTTTCCCCGCTCGCCGGCCACCAGGTGCTTGATGTCATCGATCGTGGCGTTGCCCTTGGCCTCGATCGTCCGGACCTCTTGGGCGACCTCGTTCTTGAACACCCGCGCGGTGTTCCGCATGGTCCGGAAGAGCAGCGCGGTGTCCCGCTCGGTGGCGTCCACGAGCTGCTGTTTGATGCGGTCGTGAATCGGCGCCTCCTGGGTGGCCATGAAGCGGGTGCCCATGTTCATGCCGTCGGCGCCCAGGGCCAGCGCGGCCACTAGTCCGCGGGCGTCGCCGAACCCGCCTGACGCGATCATCGGGATGCTCACCTGAGCGGCCGCGCACGGGATCAGTACCAGGCCTGGGATGTCGTCCTCGCCTGGGTGGCCAGCGCACTCGAAGCCGTCGATGCTGATCGCGTCGCACCCGATGCGCTCAGCCTTCAGAGCGTGTCTCACCGACGTGCACTTGTGAATCACCTTGATGCCGGCCTCCTTGAAGAGTGGGAGAAACGGCTGCGGGTTGTTGCCGGCGGTCTCGACAATCTTGACGCCGGACTCGGTGATGGCCCGCGCGTACTCTTCGTAAGGAACCGGCTTGAGCGTGGGCAGAATCGTGAGGTTCACGCCGAACGGTTTGTCGGTGAGATCCCGAGTGCGGGCAATCTCTCTGGTCAGCGCTTCCGGGCTCGGTTGCGTCAATGCCGTGACGAATCCGAGCGCGCCGGCATTGGCGACGGCGGAGACCAACTCGGCCAGGCCGACATGCTGCATGCCGCCCTGCACAATCGGGTGCTCGATGCCGAAGGCTGCGGTGAAGCGGGTCGAAATCATGGCCCGCAGTATAGCCGGGACGGATCGTCTGGGCGGACGCGCCGACGATCCGGGTAGCGCGTTGTACTAGCCGGCCTTGGTGGTCAGTTGCTCTTCTGGGTCTCGGCCACCTCGATGGACCGGTTGGCTCGCACCGCGGTGCAAGCCGCATCGAGGTCGTCGCCGAAGACCAGCACACTCGTCGTGACGTCCTGGCTCGCCACCAGCGTCGACAGGATGGTGCCGACGGTTGCCCTGGTAACGTGGCTTGAATCCCTGGCTCCCTCAATATCGTTCTACCCTGTTCTAAGATACTCGCCCTATTGGGTGGTGCCCAGGCGGGTCACTGTCGTTGCATAATCTGCTCCGTGCGTCCCGTGGGACAGTAGAGAAAGGCGACACTCGGCATATGACGGGCACTTATTCCGACGTCACACCGATCACCCCGGTCCTGGGGGGCATGGTCACAGGGCTAGATCTTTCCGCTCCACTTTCCCTGGAGCAGTTCGAGGTGCTCGAGCAGGCGCTGCACGACCATCAGGTACTCTTTTTTCGAGAGCAACCGATGACCCTCGAGCAGCACAAGTCGCTGGGCGGGCGTTTTGGTGAGCTACACGTGCATCCGGCCGCGCCCAAGGGCGCCGAGCACCCCGAGGTGCTCGTGGTCCACGCCGACGCGGAATCCACCTTCGTGCCCGGAGGGCTCTGGCACTCCGACGTCTCGTGTGACGAGATTCCACCGATGGCCAGCATATTGCGCATCGAGCAGCTGCCCGCCACCGGTGGCGACACGATGTTCTCGAGTATGTATGCCGCCTATGAGGCGCTGTCGGACCGGATGCAGCGGCTACTAGGGGAGCTGACGGCGGTGCATGAAGGCCGCCAGTACTACGTCGGACGCTATGGCGACGGTCATTTGCGGGACGAGAGCTATCCGTCTGCTGAACATCCGGCGCTCAGGACCCATCCCCGAACGGGTCGAACCGCGCTCTATGTGAACGAGGGGTTCACGGTCGGATTCAAGGAGCTGAAGCGAGCCGAAAGCGACGCGCTGCTGGCGTTCCTGATCAAGCACTGCGCCTCGCCCGAGTTTACCTGCCGCTTCCGGTGGGAGGCCAACTCGGTGGCCTTCTGGGACAACCGATGCACCCAGCATTTTGCCATCTGGGACTATTACCCCCAGACGCGTCACGGCTACCGGGTGGCGGTCAAGGGCGACCGGCCTTTCTACGCGCCACCGACTGCTGGCTAGCCGGTCAGCGCGCCAACTACTGTCACCGATAGGGTAATCGCGAAGGCGGCGACGATGGTCATCCAGATGCCGACCCTGACCATGTCCCGGATCGAGAAGTAGCCGGCCGAGTACGGCAGGACGTTGGTGGGGCTCTCGGTCACCAGGATGAAGGCGAGGGTCGAGGTGAAGGCGGCCGGCGCCGCGATCGTCCAGGCATCCAGTCCAAAGTCCAGCGCGAGGGCAAGGAGGATCGGCATGATCAGCGATCCGGTCACGGTGTTACTCGAGAACAGCAGGTGGAGCAGGGCCACCGCGATCACGATGACAAACGGCTGGAGCAGACCCGGTACCTGGACCAGATTCCCCAGGAGGAGTTGTGCGAGCCACCTGGCGGCGCCGCTCTCGAATACCTCGAGGCCGAGCGACAGCCCGGCCACGATCAGCATCACGCCGCCCCAGTCCATGCTCCGCTGGGCCTCTTTCCAGTGCATAACCCGCATGCCGGGGAAGAACAGCGCCAGCCCGCCGGTCAACGCAACCGCCTGTACCGGCGGATCGAAACGTCCCGCTGTAAGGTCGGCCAGCCATGGGGTCGCGATCCAGGTCGCGATCGTCAGCGCAAAGACGGCCAGCGTTTTCCGTTCGACTGGCTCCAGGGCGCCGAGCTCTGCCAGCTTGGCGTCGACCTCGGCGCGCTCGTAGGGCAGGCGGTCCAGCTCGGGCGGGAAGCTCCACAGCAGCAGCCACCAGCCGGCCGGGATCATTAAGATGGCGGCGGGCACCCCCATCAGCATCCACTCCCCGAACGAGATCGAGACGCCAGCGATCTCCTCCAGGTAGCTTAGGGCGATCAGGTTGGCGCCGGTGCCCGCCGGGGTGCCTATGCCACCGATGAGCGGGCCATAGGCACAGGAGATCATCAAGGCGCGCCCGAAGTTACTCTGAAGAGGCTTCAGTCCCGCGTCTTTGAGGACTCCCACCCCCAGCGGCAGCATCACCGCGGCCACCGCCATGTCGGTGATCCACATCGACAAGAAGGCGCCGACCGTGATGAACCCGAGCAGCACCCGGTCCGTCCGCGCTCCGGCCAGTCGGAGCACGTGCAGCACCATCCGGGTGCCGAGTCCCGATCGCGAGAAGCCGGTGGAGAGCATCAAGACGCCAATGAAGAACAGGATCAGCGGATTACCAAACCCGGCGTCGACCGCGGAAGCGAAGTCCGTCACGCCGAAAATCGGCAGCAGGATCAGGACCAGGAGCGAGGTCACTGGAAACGGCATCGCCTCGGTGACCCACAGTGTTACCGCGAACAGCAGGATGGCCAGGCAGGTCTTGCCGGGCGGCGTGAGAGCGATGAGCTCGTCGCCTCGCGCTATCGGTGGTGGCGACGGCAGCAGGTGCACGATTAGCAACAGGATTGTTGCTGCGAGTAGCGCCAGCGCCGGGCGACGATCGGATGGCGGCGATGTCGACGTCTGATCCGTCATCCGGTCACCTCCCTCGGTCGACTTCGGGTCAGGATGCCGGCTATCACGGCGGCGCCCAGCGCACCACCAAGCCCGATCATGGCTGGCGTGAAGCCCCCCACTCCGGCGCCGCCCACCCAGACCTGAACGACGGCCACCAGTGCGACGCCAGCGACGATCGAGGCGAGCGCTTCCGCCCGGCCGACCCGGCCGACGAAGAGTCCCACCACAATCGGCACGAAGAGACTGACAGCCAGCAACGTGTAGAAGATCCCGAGCGCGTCCACGATGGAACTAGAAAGGATGGCGAGCGCCGTCCCGGCGAGCCCGCCAGCGACGGCCGCGCGGCGCGCTACTTTCAGCACGGTCGCGTCGTCCGCCTTCGGATTAAGGAAGCGTTGGTAGAGATCACGCGAGAGCGAGGTCGCTAGCATAAAGAGAATCGCGTCGGCTGAGCTGATCTCGGCTGAGAAGATCGCAGCGAGCCCCAGCGCGCCCAGCAGCGGAGGCAGGGTGGCGACCAGCAGCGTCGGCAATGCAAAGTTCAGATCCTCATCGGCCAACCCTGGCGAGACGACTCGCGCCATCATTCCGAGTAGAGCCGGAGCGGCGGCGAATAGCAGCAGGGCTACGCCGTTGAGCCCGACTCCCAGCTGGACGGCCCGGTCATCGCGCGCTGCGTACACACGTTGGATGATGCCGGGCGAGACGATGAAAGACGGACCCAGCATGGCGAGATAGAACCAGCCCGACTGGCCCCCCTGCCAGAGATTCCAGTAGCCCTCGATGTGCGAGGTGTCCGCCATCAGGGTGGAGAGCCCGCCCACCGAGTCGAGTATGAGCGGAAAGACCACCACGAAGCCCACCACCAGCACAACGAGTTGCACGGTATTGACCATCACCGAGGTCAGCAGCCCCCCGGCGGTGAAGTAGATCGTCACGACCGCGCCGCCGATCAGTGACCCGACCCAGCGATCCAGGCCGCTGACGGCGCCCAAGACGAATCCCATCGCCATGATCTGGGCCGCGAGGATTGCCAGCGTGCCAATCCACAGCAGGAGCGCGACCGTCGCGCGCACCTGGCGTCCGTAGCGGAACTCCAGAAAATCGCCGACCGTGTGGAGATCGTGGCTTGCCGCCAGCCGGCGGATGCGCGGACCGATCCAGAAAGCGAGGACTAGAGACCCGATCCCGGCCGAGCCGACCCACCAACTGGCCGCGAGGCCGTCGCGATAACCCAGCCCGGCGGCGCCCACCGTCGATCCTGCGCCGATATTGATCGCCAGCAGCGTGGCGCACATCAGGCCGGGGCCAAGGCGTCGTCCCGCCACGAAGAAGTCCTTCGAGCCGCCCACCGCCCGCCCGGACCACAGGCCGACGGCCATGAGAAGGCCGGTGTAGACGACGAGAACTGCGAGGTAGAGGTTCACTGGTCCGCCGGGAGGTCCCGGGCGGCCGGGTAGCCGGGGATGCCGACCGCAGCGCGGACGGCTCGGACGATCGCCTCGGCCATCACGTCGGCGGCGAGCGCGCCAACGACGGCAAGGCTTGGCGGCGGGCTGCCGGTGCCGGTCGCCAAGGTGAAGATGGCGTCCCCGTCACTTGGCGTGTGAGCCGGCACGATGGCGCGCGCGAAGCCGTCATGCGCCATCTGAGCAACCACCGTGGCCTCGGCCTGGGTCAGCACCGCGTTAGTGGCCACGATGCCGATGGTCGTGTTCTCGCCGCGAACGCCCGGCTGCTCGGCGCCGGCCCGGAGCAGGACGCGAGCGTCGGCTAGGCCTTGGCCGTCCTCGGTCCGCACGCCGGCGACTACCTCGCCGGTCGACGGGTCGACTACGTCGCCGACGGCGTTGACCGCGACCAGCGCGGCGACCACGAGACCGTTCGGCAATTCCAGGGCTGCCGACCCGAGGCCACCTTTCATGGCCCGGCCGGCCCCACCGATCTTGCCGACGGTCGCGCCGGCGCCCGCCCCGACGTTGCCTTCCGGCACCGGGTCGGTCGATGCGGCCTCAGCGGCGAGGTAGCCGCACTCGGCGGTCGGGCGCACGGTCGGGTCGTCGCCGATCCCGAGATCGAACAGGATCGCGGCCGGCACGATCGGGACCCGGGCGACCCGCGTCTGGTAGCCGATGTTCCGCTCGGCGAGGTAGCGGACCACGCCGCTGGCCGCATCCAACCCGAAGGCGCTCCCGCCGGCCAGCACGATGCCGTGGACCTGCTGCACGCTTCTGGCTGGGTCGAGCAGATCCGTCTCCCGGGTGCCGGGTGCCCCGCCCCGCACGTCGACCCCGGCGACCGCTCCGGCCTCGGCCAAGACCACCGTGCAGCCGGTGGGTCGAGCTGAGAGTGTGTGGTGTCCGACCTTCAGGCCGTTAACGGCGGTCAAATCTGGACTTTGTGCGAGTGTGGGAAGTGCGGTCATGAGGAAGGCGACAGAGCAGAGCGGAGCCGCGACCTGGGTCAGCATGGGACTAGTCGGATGATAGCGGAATCCCAGGGAACCTGGGAACGATGCCGGGTTTAGGGGCGACGGGCGATGTAGAGAGGGTTGTCGGAGAGCGCCTGTAGGAACAGCTCCGCCACCGGTCCTGGGTAATGGACCGCTGTGAACGGCCACCGCCCATGGTGACTGTAGGCAAAGCCGGCGTCGACAAGACCAAGCTTGGCGCCGTGGCGGTGGCCGTTGCTTTTGAGGACCCGGCGGGTCGGGTCCCGGTCGGACCCGCCGGGTCCTCCCGAGTAGATCTAGTTGTCGTCACACTACCAGCAGACTACACTTAAGAGCTTCGGTCTTGGCTAAAGAGAGGCCGCGGCCTTCACGAAAGGCAGTCGTGCGGGTACACATCGTCAACCCTAGTCACTTTTCCTTCGGGACCGGACTCATCACTACGCGCTGGCTCTACGTCCTCGCGGCGGCGACCCCAGCCAAGTGGGGCGACCCGATCCTGACCGACGAAATCCTCGAGCCGTTCGATCCCGACACGCTCGAGCCGGGTGATGTTGTCGGCATCGGCATCCATACCGGCAATGCGCTCGTCGGTTACGCCCTTGGCCTCAAGGCGCGCGAGCGTGGAGCGTGGGTGATCTACGGCGGGATTCACGCCACGCTTTACCCCGACGAAGCACACGAACGGGGCGGCGCGCATGCCGTGGTTAAGGGCGATGGCGACATCGCCTGGGGGATGGCGATCGAGGACTGCGACAGAGGAGCTCCCGAGCGGGTCTATGAGGGCGGTCAGGTCGCGGCTGGCAAGTTTCGGCCGGCGCGGTGGGACCTGCTGAAGAAAGACCGGCATTTGTGGGCCTCGGTGCAGACCGTCCGAGGTTGTCCGAAGCACTGCTCGTTCTGTTCGGTCTGGCGGACTGATGGGCAGGAGCCCCGCCAACGCGGCGTGGATCCGGTTATCGAGGAGATTGTCGAGCTCAGGCGCATGGGCTTCCGTTTTATCGCGCTGGCCGACGACAACTTCTATCCGGTCACCCTGAACGACCTCAAGATGGCGGACCGCCGCGAGGACAAGACCAACTACAACGAACTGAAGCAGCTCCGAGACGAGCGGTTCGAGCTGATGGAGCAGATGGCCAAGCTCCCTGACGATCTGGTGTTCTTCACCCAGATCACCATGGAAGCGGCCGAGGACGAAGAGTTCCTGGCGGCCATGAAGCGTGCCCACATTATGGGCGCACTGGTCGGTGTGGAGTCGGTCACGCCCGAAGGGCTCAAGGACGTCTACAAGGACTTCAACCTCGCGGGCGAGGAGCTGGTCGAGCGCCTGAAGCTCTTCAAGAAGAACGGCGTCCACATCCTAGCCTCGTTTATCTTCGGACTTCCGAGCGACAGACCGAGCACCTTTGTCGCCACCGCGGATCTCGCTAAGCGCGCCGACATCACCTTCGCGCAGTTCATGACCCTGACCCCGTTCCCTGGGACATTGGATTTCGACCAGTGGGAGCGGGAGAACGCCGAGAGCATGCCGACCGTGGACGGCATTCCCTACTCGCGGCATTGGCTCATCCCGCAGTCGAAGCGTCCCAAGTTATTGACGGAGCATCCCGCGATGTCGTCGGAGGAGATCCGCCAGCGAACGCTGTCGGTCTGGTATGACTTCTACAGCCTCAAGGCGTCCTGGCAGCGTTCGAACGTCGTCAAGTCGCTGAAGTCGCGTATCGCCTTCGTGCTGATCTCGAAGCTCTATCCGCAGATGTTCGCTAACACTGGCCTGGCGACCGATAGTGCTCGAGTGAGCCGCTCGACCGATTTGGCTCGGATGCTGCTGAGGGCGCTGCAACGGTTCTTCTCGGCGCCTCCCATGCCCGGCCTTCGCGTGCCGAATTAGCCACGTTCCATCGTTCGTGCCGGCCGCCGTCTCTCGGGGCGGACCCTGGTGTATCGCGGGAGGCGACGTGTGACTGACCACGGACTCAGGGAGGATTCTGCCGATGCGATCCGTCAGACATTCGTTGCTTCCGGTCTGGGTACCGCTGTGCGTCTGGGCCTGGGTCTCCGTGGCACCGGCGATGGCGCGGCCGCAGCCGCCCGATGAGGTGCCCGCATCCGAGGAAGGCGACGGCGCTGGGGCTGAAGCGACGGAAGGTGAAGGTGAGGGCGAGGCGGAGGGCGGTCTCAAACCCTACGACGAGGTCATCACCGACGAGGCGGAAACCGACGAGGGCGTGTTCCTCGTGCACCATCTCGACGACAAGGTCTACTACGAGATTCCGACCGAAGAACTCGGCCGCGAGTTTCTGTGGGTCAGCCAAATCGCTCGCACGACCGAGGGCGTCGGCTATGGGGGACAGGCCCTTGGTAGTCGCGTCGTCACGTGGGAGCGTCGAGGCGACCGCGTCCTGCTCAAGAGCATCTCGTACGCGATCGTGGCTGACGAGGACCGCCCCATTGCCCAAGCCGTGGCCTCGGCCAACAACGACACGATTCTGAAGGCGTTCGATGTCGCTACCGAGTCCGATTCGGGCGCGCCGGTGATCGACGTCACCGATCTGTTCGAGACGGAGGTGCCGGAGTTCAGCGCGCGGTCGCGTCTCCAGGCCCGCGGGTTCGCCAGGGATCGTTCGTTCGTCGAACAGGTGCTGGCGTTTCCGACCAACATCGAGGTGCGCACCACGCACACCTACACCTTACCGCCGCCCACCGGTTCGCCGAGTAGGCCGTCACAAGGCCGTCGCGGCATGCGGCCGGGCAGTGCGACCGTGCTGCTGCACTACAGCATGGTGAAGCTGCCCGAGGAGCCGATGCAGCCTCGACTGTTCGACGACCGGGTGGGCTACTTCTCGGTGCGCCAGATCGACTACGGCCGCGACGAACACCGGTCTCCGCAACGTCGCTACATCACCCGGTGGCGGCTCGAGAAACAGAACCCGCAGGCCGACGTTTCCGATCCAGTGGCACCCATTACCTACTGGATCGATCCAGCGACGCCCGCCAGGTGGGTGCCGTACATGAAGAAGGGTGTTGAGGCATGGCAGCCGGCCTTCGAGGAGGCTGGCTTCTCCAATGCCGTCATTGCACGGGAGGCGCCAGATCCGGACGAGGACCCGGAATGGCACCCGGAGGATGCGCGCTATTCGGTGATGCGGTGGCTGCCCTCGACGGTGGAGAACGCCTCAGGGCCGCACGTGCACGACCCCCGCACGGGCGAGATCCTGGAAACCGACATCCAGTTCCATCACAACGTGATGAACCTGGTGCGCGATTGGTACTTCATCCAGGTGGCCCCGCTCGACCCGCGCGCTCAGCAGCTACCGCTGCCCGACGAGCTGATGGGCGAGCTGCTGGCGTACGTGGTTGCCCATGAGGTCGGGCACACCCTGGGATTCCAGCACAACATGAAGGCCAGCTCGCTCTACCCCCCGGAGAACCTCCGGGATCCCGAGTGGGTCGCGAGCATGAGCCACACCCCGACGCTGATGGACTACGCGCGGTTTAACTACGTGGCGCAGCCTGAGGACGGGATCGCGGTCGAGGACCTTATCCCCAAGATCGGCCCCTATGATCACTGGGCTACGGTGTGGGGCTACCAGCCGATACCTGGCGCCGATTCACCAGACGCCGAGAAGGAGACGCTGGACGCCTGGGCCCGCGAACAGGACGACACTCCCTGGTATCGCTTCAATACCGCTGGGTCGCAGGGCGCGGATCCCGGGCAGCTGACTGAGGCGGTGGGCGATGCCGATGCCGTGCAGTCAACCGCGCTCGGCGTCAGGAATATCGAGCGGGTGGCGGCGATGCTCCTTGACGCGACGCATGTGCCGGGCGATCCGTATGACGATCTCGACGGGCTGTATGGCCGGCTGGTGGGGCAGTGGGCCACCGAGATGAACCACGTCGCGGCCATCGTCGGCGGATTCAGCTCTCAGCAGAAGCACATCGGACAGGACGGCGTGCGCTTCACGCCGATTCCGCGTGAGATCCAGGCCGAGGCCGTCGCCTTCCTCAACGACCAGGCGTTTGCTACGCCGATGTTCCTGATCGACAAGGAGTTACTACGCCGGATCGAGCCGGTCGGTGCCCTTGAGCGGCTCAGGTCCGGCCAGGCGCGGGTGCTTCGGACGCTTCTCAGCGGGACGCGCGTCGAGCGTCTGGTCGAGCAGGAAGCGCTCGACGGCGATCAGGCCTATCCGGCCACGACCTTCCTGGCTGACCTGCGGACGGGACTGTGGCGCGAGTTGTCAGACGACGAGGTGCGGATCGACGCGTATCGTCGAAACGTGCAGCGCGTCTACCTGGACCAGGTCGAGGGGCAGCTCGGCTCAGGAGAGACAGGCGACGCACGGTCGTTCTTTCGAGGCGAGCTGCGGGCGCTCGACCGGGCGGTGGCAGCGGGCCTGCCGCAGGTCGTCGATCGGGCCACGCGGCTCCACCTGGAAGACGTCCGAGATCGAGTGGCGCACACCCTCGATCCCGCCTGGACGGCCGATCAGGAAGGCGGCCGCAGGGTGGCCGGCTTCACGGCGCTCGACGGGTTGGTAAATCCGTGGCAGCTACTTGGCGCCGAGTACCACGAGGCGTGCTGGCGGGACCATGGAATCACGCTCGATCGCCCTTGAGAGACAAGGCCGACGATCGACTGGTTGGCGAACCAGGAAATCCGGTTCACGCTGCTAGTTGTGTCGCTCAGTGGTTGTCGCTGTTGATTCACGCCGAAACAGACGTCCGAGCAGCGCGAGCGAGACCGCGAATAGCACTGAGCCAAGGAAGAAGGGGGCGCCGGGAAGCTCGAACGGCGCCAACTCAGAGGTGAAGAAGCCGAAGAGCACACTAGTGAAGATGAGGGGCGAGAGGATACTGGTGAGGCTCGTGACGGAGGTAAGCGCTCCCTGAACCTTGCCCTGATCCGAGGGACCGACCGAGCCCGCGACCAGGCTCTGGATGGCGGGTTGGGTCAGCCCGGAGAGCGAACCGATGACGATGATGACCAGTACCATCCAACCCTCCGACGCGGCGCCGTAGCCGAAGAACGCGATGATGGCCACCACCAGCCCGATGGTGATGGTTCGGCGCTCGCCGAAGCGCGCGACGACAGGGCGCACGAGGCGGCCTTGCACCACCACTGCCATGACCCCCACCAACGCCAGCGTCAGGCCGTTCGTCTGTTCGTCCCACCCGTAGCGATAGCCGGTATAGAGCACCCAGACATTCTCGAGGCCGCGTTGCGCCAATGCGGCGAAGAGATACACCACCGCGAGCCCGCCGACCAACGGGTAGTTTTGTAGCCGAAGTAGGTTCGTCAGGGGATTAAGCTTCCAGGCGATCGTCTTGTTGCGGTGCTCCGGGGCGAGTGACTCGGGCAAAACGAAGAACCCGTAGAGCCAGTTGATCAGGGCGAGCGCCGCCGCCACGTAGAACGGTAAGCGCAGATTGATGCCACCAAGCAGGCCTCCGAGCGCCGGTCCGAAGATGAAACCCAGTCCGAACGCTACCCCGACGAAGCCGTAGTTCCTCGCCCTTGTTTCTGGGGTTGAGACGTCGGCGATGTAAGCGTTCGCAGTGGTGATGCTGGCGCCCGTGATGCCCGCGAAGAGCCGGCCGGCAAAGAGCCAGCCGATCGTTGGGGCCCAGGCTTGAATCAGATAGTCGGTACCCAGACCGAAGAGCGACACCAGAATGACCGGCCGTCGGCCAAAGCGGTCTGAGAGCGCTCCAAGGATGGGGGCACACAAAAACTGCATGCACGCGTAGGAGGCAATGATGACGCCGTAGTAGCGGCCGGCCCGGGTGATATTCCCCCCGACGAACTCCTTGATGAGTTCTGGAAGGATCGGGATGATGATGCCGATTCCGAGAATGTCGATGAAAAGCGTGACGAAGATGAATACCATCCCCGCCTGTCGCTCGCGTTGTCCGAATGCCATGCTCGTCGCCGCCGACCGCGTTTGAGTGCGCTCCCGCCGGCCTGCGAATCCGTCAGTATCGCACGGACCGGTTCTCATATCCGGCCGTCGAGCTCAAGACGAGGCAGTGGAATTGGTAGCTTGATCGTCGAGCGGGACAATCGAGATCTGCGCCCAGCCGTAGATCGCGGCAACGAGGGGATTGAGAAGATTAAAGAAGCAGAAGGGGGCATAGCTCAGCGTGGCAACCCCCAGGGTGGTGGCCATGTAGGCGCCGCAGGTATTCCAGGGAATCAGGACCGAGGTAATGGTCCCGGCGTCCTCCAGCGTCCGGGAGAGGTGCTTTGGGTCGAGGCGGCGCTGCTGATACTCAGCGCGAAACATCCGCCCCGGAAGCACGATAGACATGTACTGATCGGACGCGATTACGTTGGTGCCGAAGGCGGTGAGAAGCGTCGCCGAGATGAGGCTGCTCGTGCCGCGGACGGCGCTTAGGATGCGTGCGGCGATGATGCCAAGCTGCCCCGTGCTTTCCATGACGCCGCCGAACATCATGGCGGTCATGATCAACCAGAGCGTTGGCAGCATGCTGGCCATCCCGCCTCGACTGAGAAGATCGTCGAGCGCGGCGTTCCCCGATTGCAGTACGAACCCGTTGAACAAAGCCGTCCAGCAGCCTTTCACCAGCGCCACCGGCTCGGAGAGCGACGGGTCGTCGACATAGGCGAGCACCGTTTGTGGCTGGAACAGCGCCGCGAAGACGGCCCCGGTTAGCGCACCCATTAGTAACGCCGGAAACGGTGGCATTCTCCGAACCACGAGAATGAGCACCAGCGCCACTGGCAGCAGTAAATGCGGGCCGATGACGAACTGGCTTTCTAGCGCGGCAATCATCGTTGCGAGCTCGTCGGTCGTGGTCGGGGTGGGGGCGACCACGCCGGCCGCTGCAAAGAGTGTCACCGCGATAAGGATGCTGGGTGTGGTGGTCCACAGCATGTGACGGATGTGAGTGAATAGGTCGGTGCCCGCGACCGCAGCCGCGAGATTTGTGGTGTCTGACAGGGCCGACATCTTGTCGCCGAAGTAAGCGCCAGAGATGATGGCTCCGGCCGCCAGACCAAGGTGCAGTCCCTGCGCCGTCGCCACCCCGATCAATGCGATGCCGATAGTGCCGGCCGTAGTCCACGAGCTACCGGTTGCAACTGAGACCAGCGCGCAGATGACGCAGGCGGCCGCGTAGAAGAAGGATGGATGTAGCAGGGACAGGCCGTAGTAGATCATCGTCGGCACGATCCCCGCCAGGATCCAGGTGCCGATGAGCGCGCCCACGGCAAGTAGAATCAGTAGCGCCCCCATCGTGGTCGAGACGCCCCGGGCTATGCCCTGTTCGATGGCGCGCCAGCTGTGTCCGTTCCGCAGGCCCACCAACGCGGCGACGCCAGAAGCCAGAATGAGCGCGATCTGATTCGGACCGCTCGACGAGCCGTCACCGTAGAGCCAGACCGACGCCGCCAGCAGGGCGACGAGAAAGACCACTGGCGTCATCGCCTCGATGAGCGTGGGAGTGCGTTCTGATGCGGCCGGGGCCTGGGACATTTGACGCGGGTCCGTCGCCGTCAGTGGCGCAGCTCTACCTCGCTCAGTCTGACAATGCCGGTGCGAATGGACAGATTGCGTCCGGCGGGCATCAGGTTACGAGAGTTGAGTGCCGGTTCCATAATGACCTACTCGGTCTGTGCTTCGTCGGCCGTGACGGTGCACGAACCTGGTGACAGTTGAATGTCGAGCCTGACGTTTTCGCGCACGCTGTACAGCGGCAGTGGTTCCAGATTTCAGACCACTGCATTGAGGTCGAGCACTGTCGGGCTGTGCGGCTGCTTGCGGCCGAATGCCAGAAGCTGCTCGGTCAGCGCCGCTCGGAACGGCCCTCGTAGCCGATTCCTTCCGAGCGAGTTGGCACCGAGATCCAGGCCCAATATGCGTTGCGGTGTCGTTGGCATCAGTCTTAACCCTCGAATCACGCTTCACTAGGTGGATGTTCGTCATCCCACTTGCGGGCCAGACGTTGGCCTTCGGAGAGTTGCTCAGAATTCATCCGTGCCTTGAGGCGATCTCGGACCCCGGTTGCGTCGCTGTCGTTGGTCAACGCAGGTTCCCGGTCACAGGTCAGGGTAAGCTACATCCAGGCGGTCACGTCATCCTGGGGTAGACCACCTCGACCGTCGGTAACCATCTCTCCGAGGTCGTGCTGCGCAATCGCCTGCCCCTGCGCCGCCGCCAGTTGAAGCCACCGCACGGCAACAGCGTCGTCCTGTTCAACGCCGTCACCGAGCGCGTACATCGCCCCGAGGGTCCCCTGCGCCAAGGCATGTCCTTGATCCGCAGCGAACTGATACCAGCGCCCGGCCTCGGCCGCATCCGGCGGTACGCCCTGACCATTGAGATACAGGAAACCGAGTGCGCACTGGGCCTCGGCATCGCCTCGTTCTGCCAAGGGCCGGAGCTCATCCGCCTCGGCGGCGGCGAGCTGATCCTCGACACCATCCAGTCCGCCGAACTCGTGGAGCACGGCGTTGTGTGTTTGCTGGGCCACCGCAGCATAGGCCGTGTCGAGCAGCGCCCTCGTTGGACAGCCGGTTCACAAACTTGACGGTCTGGGCGAGCGGTGTTTCTTGGCCTTCTTCGAGAAAAGGAGAAACATCAAAGGCAAAGACCCGTCCTGTTCCGCACTTGTCGCACTCAACGGTCGATCGGTCGATCGGTCCGC
>DEAA01000050.1:0-540 GCA_002346545.1 Acidobacteria bacterium UBA2994 | reverse complement strand
TCCGCGGTCCGATCCAACCAACTCCCGGTGAACGAGCGCGAACTTGCCTCCGCAGTCGCAGGGGGTTCGCGAGAGATACCAGTATTCCTGCGGCACCGAATGAACCCGGATCGGTTCGTCACTCAAGGTTCGCTCTTCCTTTCGGTGGCCAGGATGGAGTTGTGTCGGTCTGTCCTTCAAGCTCTGCACGATCGGTCGGCCTGAAGGTCCGCCCTGCAGAACCTAGTTGCCGTCCCGGATCGTCGGGTACTCGATCCCGAGCTGTTCCAGATACGTGTCGTATCGCGAGGGATCGAAGTAGTACTCCTCGAGCTGCGGTTTGTACTGCTCCATGATCTCCTCGTTGAGCCAGATGGCCGGCTCGTCCTGGGGACGGAGGAATGAGGTGTATTCGATGTCCTTCCGCTGCACCGTATCGAAGTAGGTGCGGGCGTCGTCGACTAGTTCGGGTGTCATGAGGATATCGAGGAGCGTTCGGGCGTACACCTTGGCCCCGGCGGTGGCTCCCTTGTGCGCGATAGGGGTGGCCATGGCGATCGC
>DEAA01000036.1:47606-75541 GCA_002346545.1 Acidobacteria bacterium UBA2994 | reverse complement strand
GCCGTGCTGTGCCTCCCACCCCTCCGGCAGCCCGCAGGTGAACTCGACGACCTCGTGATCGATGAGAGGCACGCGCACCTCAAGCGAGTGCGCCATGCTCATCGTGTCGGTATCCCGCAACAGCCGCCAGGACATGAAAGTGGTCAGCTCCAACTCGCTAACCGAACGCCAGGGGCCGGAAGCTCCCTCGGTTACTTCCTCCAGAACGGCGAGCGGCCCTGGCGCGCCCGCCGCAGCAACCTCGGCCGCCGTCTCGTCGGTATAGAGGGCACGAGCCTCCGAGGGCCAGGCCGTCAAGCGCGCCAGCGCATAGAGTCCATGGAGCGAGCCGACGTCCGGCAGCCGCCGCAGCTTCCGTGCCCGATCGTCTCCGACTCGGCCGCCGAAATGACGGTCGAGTAGCCGCCCGATGCTCCGGCGTGCCGCCGACGGAGCACTCCCCCACCAGCGGACCGCGCGGTGCCAGCGGGGGATGACCCGGTAGGTGTCGTAGCCGCCAAACAGCTCGTCACCGCCGAGGCCAGACAGCGCGACCGTCACTCCGCGATCGCGGGTCGCCTTCGAGACGATGTAGGTGTTCAAACCGTCGAAGCTCGGCTGGTCAAGACTCGCCACCGCATGATCAAGGCATCCCCCCACGTCGGCTGCGCTCAACACGACCTCGGTGTGGTCGGTCCCCAGGGCGTCGGCCGTCTCGCGAGCTGCGGCGAGCTCGTTCAGCCGCGCCGGACCATCACCAAACCCGACCGAGAAGGTCCGAACCTCATTACCCGCCGTCCGGCGCATCAGCGCGACGACCGATGCGGAATCGACGCCGCCGCTGAGGAACGCGCCTACCGGCACGTCGCTGAGTCGATGGAGCCGGATGCTCTCCTCGAGCAGCGCCCGAAGCTGGCTCGGACGCTCGACGGGGGAACATCTGGTCCGGCCGGGGGGCGGGAGCGCCCACCACCGGCGGGTCGAGATCCGCCCATCGGCCACCCGGGCCAAGTGTCCCGGCAGCAGGGCACGGACACCCCGCAGGATCGTGCGGGGAGGGGGAACGTAGCCGAACGACAGGTACTGATCGAGGGCCGCTGGATCGAGCTCGGCGTCGACCAGCCGCGACGCGAGCAGGGCGCGCAGCTCCGAAGCGAACACCACGCCGTCTGGCAGAGTGGCGTAATAGAGCGGCTTGATCCCGAGCCGGTCTCGGGCCAGCAGTGCCTCACGGGTGCGGGTATCCCAGATGGCGAGCCCGAACATCCCCCGTAGGCGGGTGAGGCATTCCTCGCCGTGGTCCTCGTACAGATGCACCACGGTTTCGCTATCGGTCTCGGAGCGGAAACGGTGTCCCGCCTTGGTCGCCTGCTGGCGCAGGGACTGGTAGTTGTACGCCTCGCCGTTGAACACGAGCCAGACGGTTTCGTCCTCGTTCGGCATCGGCTGGTGACCGCGGGCGCTCAAGTCGATGATCGAGAGGCGTCGCATCCCCAGCGTGGCGCCAGGAAAATCCGCGACTCCGCCATCATCCGGCCCCCGATGCACCATCGCGTCGCACATCCGCCCCACCGCGGCTCGCCGCTCCACCGGGTCGAGCGCCTCGGACACCACGCCGGAGATTCCACACACAGTAGGTTAGACCGGCGCGAGCTCGTAGCGCTGCTCGGTCGGCAACGGCATACGGGCCTTACAGATCAGGGTCCAGCAGGGCGTCGTTTCGCCGTAGCGCCCGGCGTACCATCCCGCCAGCTGCGGCTCTTCCTGCCCCCTCGCCAACCGACACACGGCCGCCCCAGGCAGGCTCATCCGAAGCCGCCCGCCGTCGGGCAGCTGGCACGACGCCACCGTCGGCTCATCGAGTGAGACCGCGACCGCTGGGTGAAAGTGAAAGAAGGTCTCGATCGTCCGATGACCCCGACCACCGATCGAATCGGTGACCCGGCATCGCTCGCCGTCGAGGAACACGTCGCGGGCATGTGACACCCCGTCACCGAGTCGTCCGAATCCATCGTGGGCCAGGCGCAACCGGGCACGCCCCTCGGACACGTCGAGCTCTACCTGCGGCGGCCGGTGGTAGTAGGCGCGCCCCAAGAGGGGCACGATGCCATTGAGACCATGCGTCACACAGGGCTCATGGCCGTCGATAGACAGCGCGTTGTGACTGCGCACACTGCGTCCGTAGTCACCCAGCGGCGAGGGCCGATATGTCGCACGCCCGCCGTCGACGAGAAGTGGCATATTGCGCCAGTCGAGCACAAAGCTCCCGAGATCGGCGTGCGCGTGCGACCACGTCGGCACGTGACCCTCCGGATTGACAAAGGCGGCGCACTCCCAGTCGCCCCCACTCGCGCGGTAGTAGCCTGCCTCCGCGGCTTGTGACGGGCTGGCAACTTCCGCTCCGAGAGCGTCCGTCGAACCGCCCAGGAGTCCGTCCCACTGCGGCTCAGCCTCTTCGCCCGACGACGGCTCCGAGCGTCCGCCCCGGGCAAGCCCTGACAGGAACGCGGGCTCGAAGTCCGGCGACAGATCGCCAAAGAGGCGCGGTTCCCCTTGGATGTCGAAGAACCTTGCAGCCCCGGTCATCAAACTGACCTCCCCGCGCAACACCTCGGCCCACTCCGCATCTCCCACCGCCCGGGCCAGCATCCAGAGCTCAACGAACGTGCGACACAGCAACAAGTGATAGTGACTCGAACCCTCCCGGAGAAACCCGGCCACGAACATGTGCGCGGCCCCGTAGTCGACCAGATGCCGCCCGAGACTGCGGAGCGCGAGCTCATCGGACACAACACCGGCGTGATAGAGCGCCCGGCCGTCATTGATGAGGTGGTTGTTGGTCGCTTCGCCCCGGAACTCGAGCCGATCTCGCAAAAAGAGTGCGTGCTTCCGAATCCCGTCGACCAAGGCGGTCTCGGTCGGCCCGTCGGCGGTCGCCGCGAGCAGATAGCACCAGTGGACCACCCGCTCAGCCACCGAATAGCTGTCCCATCCGGACGCGTCTGGATCCGGAGGATGCTCGCGTTGCCACCGAAGAGCCAGCTCTGCGAGCGGCGCCGCCCCCAGCCGGCCGTGTCGGGCCAGCACCGGCAAGACCCACCCAAAGCGATGGGCGGCGAACTGGTCCTCGGGATCGGTGAAAACACCGTGCCACGGGGGCCCGTCGACCAAATCCCACCCGCACGTGGCGAGGGGGAGCGTCGCCACGGGAGCGTGCCCGGCTGAGGTCTGCACCGGCAGATGGCTGTTCTCTCCCGACAGCCGCGCGCCAGACCCGGCGTACCGGGGGGGCGGCCAGACCAGAGCGCCGGGTGGCCGGCCGGCGCCGGGCCGGCTGAACAGCACTCCGTCGACGACCGCAGACAACGCGACGGTCGGCTGCCGCAAGGCAAAGCGGGCGTAGGGCAAGAGCTCGCGACGCTGCCCCGGCGTCGCGAATCGGCGAAACGCGGCGGCGTGAACGCTCAGAGGTACTCCGACATCTTGACCCACATCTCGCGGGCCTTCTCTGGGTGGGTGGTGTAGAGATTGGTCCTTTCGTGAGGGTCCTCGACCAGGTTGTACAACTCGAACGTGTTGATCGTCTGGTTGTAGATCAGCTTCCAGCCGTCGGCCCGCAGACTCTTGACGTTCGGATGGTCGGGCGACGGATTCGGCCCCTCGACGCCCCCCGTCTCCGTGAACGCCGGTCGTCCACTCGTCTCCTCACCCCGGATCAACGGTAGCAACGAACGTCCAGTGAGCGCCGTATGCCGGCTGGATGGACTCAGCTCGAGGAGTTCGAGGAGCGTCGGCACTAGATCGACAGTCCGAACCTGGGCGTCGAACTCAGCGCCCGCCGGCAGCAGCGGCGCGCACACCAGATACATCCAGATACGGATCGTGTAGTCGTAGGTGAAGACCCCGTAGGCCTTTTCGCCCACTCTCTCTCCGACCCCACCACCATGGTCGGTCATGACCACGACCAGAGTGTCGCCGTTCGGATCGCGCCGGTCGACGGCCTCGAGCAAGGCAGCAGTGTGCTCGGCCGCACCGCGGGCCGCCTCGAGGTAGGCGGCGCGGTTACGCTCCCGGTTGCCGAAATACTCCTCGTCGAAGGGCGTGTACTTCCGGAGCACATCTCGGACGATGACGTGATGAATCTCCGGATAGTGGAGATAGCAGAAGAAAGGCTTGCTCTGTGCAAAGGCGGCGTCGAGCTCGGCCAGCTGGTTCGCCAGGACCCCGGTTTCCTCATCCTCCGGCACGATCGAGAGGGAATCGAAACCGTCCGGCGGGACCAGCAGCTTACTAAAGGTGTAGCCCCTCGTGTGATAGCCCGCCTCCTGAAGGTATTGCGCCAGAGTGTGACACTGTCCGCTCTGGAACTGGTCGGACTTGGTGTAGGCGTCGACTCCGGTCTGTCGCCCATACAGCCCGGTCATGGTGGCGTGCATCGAGGCCAGGGTATATGGCGCGTAGGTGATGGTTTCGGAGAACAGGCAGCCGCGGTCGCCCAGGGTTGAAAACACCGGATGCACCGACCGGGCATCGTGCCGGAATTGATCCAGAAGAATCAGCACGACATTGGGTCTGGGACCGGACTTGCGCCCACCGAACAGTGATCGCCAACTCATCATCATTGCCCGTCGGTTCCGGAAACCCCCATCAGGGTCCCTTGGTCGCCGCGATATTCAGACCCCACCCGACGTAACGACCAGCCCACAGTTCAAGACGCGTCTCGTTGCGCCAGGGCGCGCCATACAGCAACGTACCGGCCGGGTTCGATCCGGTCCAACGACCCACCACCCGCCCGACCAGCTTGCCCACCAGGGGAATCTGATCGAACGTGAAGGCGTTCTTCCTGAGCCGCACCCGGGCGAACTCGTGGAACAGGCGATGTGCCTCGCGCCCGGAAAAAACCATCGTCCAGGGGTTCGACACCGTCTGGCGCTTCGAAGACATCCACTCGGTGGCCTCACCCAACCACTGGCGGCTTCGCCACGCCTTCCCCTGGAGCACGCCGCGAACCGGAAACAGCACGCCCCGATAAAGAAAGGAATGCCGGGCATACAGCATGACCACCGCTAGCCCGCCCGGCTTCAACACCCGGTGGACCTCGGCCACCGAACGCTCGATATCTGGACTGTGGTGCAGCACACCGTTGGAATAGACAATGTCGAACCACCCGTCGGGGAACGGGAGCTGCCGCGCATCGCCCTGCACGGCCAGGCTGGGCGGGTCAAGCTGATCCAGCTTACGAGCGGTGGTCACCACCCGGTCCGGTGTCAGGTCCAACGACACCATCTCGGCGCCGCGATGATTGAACAGCGCAGAGTGCGCCCCGGCCCCGCTGCCAATCTCCAGTACTCGTTGCCCAGCCAAGACATCGATCGGCATCTCCCGAACGGCCAGATGCTCACGATGCGTGAACAACCGCTCGAGGTCGTCGAACATCCCGGCCAGTTCGCCGCTCTCGACAATGGCCGCCGCCGACGCATCAATCGCGGCGTGCAGCGCGCTCCAGAACTCCTGAACCTCGGCGGTACCCGACTCGTCGGTCGGCGCAGCCAGTAGCGGAATACCCTCGCTCGTGACCGGATACCGGGCGGCGCACCCAGCGCAGACGAGTGCCTCGTCGGTTGCCCGCAGACCCTCGCGACAGGTAGGGCAGACCACCCAACCGCCGTCCACGGCATCCGCGGTCGAGAGTCGGCTCATGAAGCGTGTGACACCCCCGCCGTCGAGGACGGCGCGATGTTGACTCGTTCAGGAACCCGTGCCGCCAGCAGGTCGCCCACCTCCCGCCCCACGATGCGATTGGCTTCAGGGGTAAAGTGCCACTCTCGATAGATCCGGGTATCGGCAGGCAGGTCGAGCAACGCGTCCGCGGTATCGAGAACATCGAGCTGACTGCGCCAGCGGTCGACCGCGGTTCGGTAGAAGTGGCAGTGGCGACGGATGTAGTCCAGATCCTCGCGCATCGGCATCACGACGACCAGCGGCCAGAAGCCATGCAACCGGGCTTCGGCCGCGAGCTCGGCCACCAGACGATCAAGGAGCGCCGCGGCCTCGGGATCGGCAAAGAGCGCCGCCGTTTGGCGAACACCCCCGCCTTCCAATCGATCGTCGATGAGCGCCGATACGCGCCGTCCCACCCCGGGCCACGCGCCTCCGAGACGGCGCACCGCCTTGGCCGGCGCCAGCAGGACCCCGCGCGGATTGGCGAGACACGACGCCAGGTAGGGAAACCGAAATGCTTCGCGCCGGAACCGACGCTCGTAGAAATAGTCGTCGCGCTGAATGTCGTCCAGGTGCTTCGACAGCTCGAAGAACTTCTCGCGGGAGTCAATCGGATTCGGCAATAGCTCCAGCCGCTCCCCATCGAGGCGGAATCTGGGCTTGAACGCCATGATGTTGCCGAACTCGTTGTAGTGCTTCCAGACGCTCAGGATTCGGGCGATGGTGCTGGGCACGACCCCCATCACCACCACCGGAGTGGGGGCGGTCGGGTACTCGCGCCGTAATCGCAACAGCCCCTGGTCGAAACCGTGGTTGCCCACGCCAAAGTTCAGTACCTGGCAGGAGAAGCGCTCGGCCAGATGCCACTGCCAAGTCTCTTGGTCCTCCACCTCACGACAGAACGTGTAGGAGTCACCGTAGGTGCCGATGATCTCAGGAAGCCCTTCGTGCCCGGGATTGGTCCTCGATCCTCGATCGTCGATGCGATAGGGGTACTTGCCCAGATCCTTCTTGCAGGTGTTCCGCTTGCGGATCCAGCCCAGTTCGGCGTCGAAGCCATGCTCGAAGAACCGGTCCAAGGTGGCCGGCGAGATGGTGGGCGTGTGGTCGATCGCCAGAAGGCCGGGCTGGGTCGCCAGGACCCTGATCACGACCCAGGCCCCCAATTCGGCAGTACCGACGAGGGCCCCCAGCCACCAGAGTCCGCCCGGCCGCCCGGTGGCAACCAGCCACCACGCCGCGCCCGTCAGGACAACGACGCCGGTCAGCAGTCGCCAACGCCCCGCAACCGACGCGTAGCGCCAGGTGATCATTCGAGACTCAACGCGCAAAACTCCCGCAGCTGCCCCTCGCAAGCCCAGCGCGTGGCCAGCTCATAATCGTCCTTCGTATCGAACTCGAGCCACCCGCGCTCGGTCGGCACCGCGTCGACCTCGACGCCTTGGTCGATCGCTTCCTGGAGGAGATCGGTCAGATAGCCCTGTTCGAACCTGCTCGACGTCTGCCAGGCCCCGCCGACGTGGGCGGCGCGGGCCCGGTCATACACCGCGAGCAGCTCACGGATCCCGGTGTCACTGAAGCGGAGCAAACCGATATACCGCGCAGCCAGGTCTTCGGGACCGGGATCGGGTTGCCCAATGCGCACAATTCGCCGGCCATCCTCCATGCGCAGCGTCTCGGTGTCGGTGGTGATGTCGCCATAGCGAGCCTGCCAGTACGGCCGCCAGTCGGTGTCCACGGTCACCCCGATCGCGCTCGTCGACCGGATGGCCGCCTCGAGCACACGATCCTCGAACAGCACGTCGCCGTAGGAGAGCAGCACCGTGCCGTGCAGCTCGTTGCGCGCGCACATCAACGACTCGACCATGTTCGTCCGGTCGTAGGCGGAGTTCCGGTAACGCACGACCTCGCCCTCGCATTGAATCGTGTCGTCCCGGTAGCCGCCGATGACGACCAGGTGTTCGACCCCGCAGCGACGATACGCAGCCACCTGGTGGTCGAGGAGAGTCCTCCCCTCAAATTCGAGCATCGCTTTGGGCCGGTCCTGGGTCAGCGCCCCCAGACGCGTCCCCATGCCGGCAGCCAGGATGATCCCTGTCATCCCTCTCCTTCCTTTGTACCCGCCCCGCCCCGCCAGAAACTTCGCCGATGCAGAAATGCCTCAAGCAGCCGGGTATCCGCCGGGTGCACCGTGTCCCGGCGCTCCGGGTGATACTGCACCCCCGCCACCGGCAACTCCGGATGAAAGAGCCCTTCCACGAGGTCAGTACCCTCGGCCCAGGCGAAGGCCTTGAGCGCGGGCGACAAGGTGCCCCGCGTAACGGCATCATCGTGGTAGCTGTTGACCTCGAATCGTCCCACGCCGAGCAAATCCCGCGCCTCCGCCTCAACGACCACCTGGTGGTTTACGCCGGGTCGATGGTCCACGCCGAACGGGTGGTGCCGCAGGTCAGTCACCGCGCCGCCGAAGTGCACGTTCAGGAACTGCATCCCTCGGCACAAACCGAGCACCGGTAGCCCTCGAGCAAGCGCCGCTACGATCAAGGCCGCCTCGATCCGGTCGCGCACCTCGGATGCTCCCGCGGTGGGAGCCCTCTCGCTGCCGTAGCTCCTGGGGTGCACGTCGTTCCCACCGGTCAGCACCACCCCCGCGAGCGTGTCCGAGAAATAGTCGCCCACCGATCTCGTGGCGTTCGACACTGGCACCGGAACCAGCCCCTGGCTTTCGAGGTAGGTCACGTAGGAGTGTTCTAGCGCGTCGCGTTGATCGCCGTAGGGGCCCACCACCAGGCGTTGCGACAGCAGCACCCGAGGTCGAGCCATCATCGCTCGGTGTCCACCGGCCCAACTGATGGAGCGTCCCGGTTGTCGGCGCTATGGATCTCATGGAGGCACTCAAGCAGTCCCTGCGCGAGGTCGAGGTAGCGGGTACTGCTGAGCTTGTAACCGATCTTCGGCGCAAAGGTCACCGGCGTGAACTGATAGTGCGCATAGTCGTCGCCGGACGTACCGAGTTCGATCCGGACGTCCTGTCCCACGATCTCCCGAATCATCTCGAGCAGCTGGCGCAGTTGGATCGGGTAGGGTCCGGTCACGATCACGTGCTGGTTGCGATAGACCTCGTCGAGCGCCTCGACGCTCAACCGTGCCGCGTCGCGCACGTTGACGTACTCCCGGAGCTCGTCCCCGGTACCGGCCACGCGGAGCGCCCGGTCTTCCAGGGCGTCGGCCAGGAGCCGATGGACGCTGTTCCGGCGGTCGCTGCGAGTCCCGTACAGCGTGCCATATCGCAGGATCGTGAAGTCCATCCCGTAGCGTCGCTGGAATTCCTCGGTATAGCCCTCGGCCGCCTGCTTGCTGCAACGGTAGAAACCACCCCGCTCGCTATACACGTAGATCGTGCTCGCGTGGATGAACCGGCTGACGCCGGCCTGTCGCGCGGCTTCGAGCATGGTGACCGTGCCGAGCACGTTCTCTGTAACGGTGTCGACCGGGCGAGAGCGGGCGTCATCGAGGTCAGCGAGACCGGCGAAATGATAGACCAACTCACATCCCTCGAGGGCGGCCGCCACCTGCGCCGGATCGGTCGTGCTTCCGAGCACCTCTTCCTGGTCCGGACGGTGATAGGGCGACGGGCGACGGTCCATGATCCGGACTTCGTGCCCCACCCGCGTGAGCTCGTCGGCCACGTGGCTGCCCACGAAACCAGCTCCACCGGTAACGAGTACCTTGGCCATGTCAGCTCGATCCCTCGCGCCCGGCCGCCGGCGCCTCGGTCGACTCACCCGGCGGACGGACTCCGTGCTCACGGAGCCAGTGTTCGACCTGAGGCACCTGCCAGCGATAGTCGACGTCGAGCCCGCCCCACTGCTCCAGCGGGCAGATGCTACGCCCCATCCATTTCTGCGGCAACAGCCCGTCCTCCATTCGTTCGAGACAGGCTGGCCGCACAACAGACAAGCCCATGTCGGCGAACCAGACGTCCCCCTGGGAGTCCCGATCACAATTCAGCGTCCGAGGATCCCCGAACGTCTCGAACGGTACGAATGGGTCGAGCAGGCCATCCGGATTGACTTTCCTCGCCCGGAGCGGGCTCCACATGTTGTAGCGGGAAACGGTAACGGCCGAATCCACTTCCGGCCGCTCCCGCAACACCCGGATACCGGCATCGATCGTCTCCCCGAGCACCGTTGGCGCGTTGCAGAACAGCAAGGCAATCAGCTCCACTTCTTCGCCCCGAGCGGCAGCCTGATCCCGAATCGCCCGGTAACCGTGCACGAAGGCGTCCTCGCCCAGCGCGGCCGGCGTGCAAAGCTCGGGTGGCCGCTCGATCACCTCGAACCCTTCGGTTCTGGCCAGGGCCATCAGTTCCGGATCGTCAGTGGACAGGTAGCCAGCGTCGACCAGTGTCGCCTGATGCGCGGCGCGCATCGGGTAGGAAGCCATCGGACGGCCGAGGACCCGGAACGTATTCTTGCCCGGGAACCCGATGCTCCCTTTCCGGCCCAGTAGCAACGCGGCGATCATCGAACGACGTCCTTTCTGTGATGGTCCGGTGGGCGCGCGTTCCCACCTCCGGGGCGCCGGACGGTGTCCCCTGCGACTACGTCCCGGCCGACTCGACCCGGGGATGCTGCAGGTCGTGCTGCAGATCATAGAGACCCCGGTAGCGCCCGCTTCGGCGCATCAACGTGTCGTGATCACCGTGCTCGACGATGCGCCCACCCTCCACCACCAGAATGAGATCGGCGTGGCGAATCGTCGAGAGCCGGTGCGCCACCACCACCATCGTAGTGCGACCGTGCAACTCCGCCATGGCCCGCTGGATGAGTCGCTCCGACTCAGTGTCGAGCGCGCTGGTCGCTTCGTCGAGGACGAGAATCGCCGGGTGCCGGACGAGCGCGCGGGCCAGGGCAATCCGCTGCTTCTGCCCGCCGGAGAGCGTCATCCCACGCGTCCCCACCATAGTCTGGTAGCCATCGGGCAACTGCGAAATGAACTCGTGGGCGTGCGCCACGACCGCGGCCCGCTCAAGCGCGTGCGGCTCGGTTCCGGTCTGTCCGTAGCGGATATTGTCTTGGACGGTTTCGTTGAAGAGATACGGCTCCTGCTCCACCACCCCGACCAACCGGTGCCATGCCACAGGTGACAACTCCGTCAGCGGCACGTCGTCGATCGTAATCCGGCCCTTCTCCGGGTCGTGGAGACGGAGCAGCAGATCGACGAACGTGGTCTTGCCCCCACCCGAGCCTCCGACGACCGCGGTCGTCGTCCCGGCTCGAATCTCGACCGACACGTCTTCGAGCGCGGGTTCAACGGTACCCGGGTAGCGATAGCTGACCTGGTCAAACTTGATGCCCTGCTCGATCGCCGAAATCTGGCGGTTACCGGACAGTTGCTCGCGCTCGCCAGTGCTTTCGATCAACGCCTGGATACGCGACACGTGCGGAAGCAGCTCGTTGATCAGCAACTGGTTCGCCTGGATGGCCTTCACCTTCGGCAGGATCTGGACGAACACGACCAGGAACGCCAGCATCGACGCCAGCGCGAGGTCGAGAAGCTCGATGGACACGACGAGCGACACCACCACCAGAAGGAACAGCAGCGGCTCCATGAAGAGCGAGGCGATGACCCGGTTGTCCGTGATCTCGATCGTCAGCTTGCGGAACCGGTCGATGATGGCGTCGAATCCCGTGGTCTGACGGCGCTCGGTGCCGAATGCCTTCACGAGCTTGATGCCCGCCAGACGGTCGTAGAGAAACGTGTTCATCCGGTCGATGAGCGTCTTCTCTTCCGTGCCCTGGCCGTACCCCTTCCGCATCCTCGGCAGGATGGCCAGATACGCGGTCCCGGCCAGCGTGATGGCCAGCACCGTCAGCGGCACCGAGATGATCATGTTCAGGGTGAGATAGAGCGCACAGAAGACGATAGCGCTCAGCACGAGCATGCCGTACTCGATGATCGCTCCGGCATTCTGGGACGAGGTGCCGAGCGTTGCAACGACGTCCCCCAGCCGCACCCGGTAGTAATAGCTAAGGGGCGCCCCCATCAGGTTGTCGAAGGTGCGCCGTCTCAAGTCGTAAGTGATGCGGGCGCTGAGCACCCGAGTCAGGTGCCGGCTGTAGGCGACAAACAGATACTTGATCAGAATGACGACGGTGAAAACCGCGATGAGAGACCGCAAGCTGTAGGGCAACCCCACGAACGCGAACGCCTCGGTAATGAAACGCACGAAGATGTTGTCGTCAGCCTGCGCGCTGATTGTCTGGAGAATCGGCACGAGCATGCTGAGCCCGACTCCCTCGAGGGCGGTCGTCGCCAGCAGCACCACCCCGTAGAGAACCAGCCACCATCGCAGCCGCGCGGCCCAGCCCAGCGCGAACCGAGTCTCCTCCCTCACCCGCGCCACTCCTCGGCGAGCAACCCCAGCCGCCACTCGTCCACATAGCGATCCCGATGCCAGTAGCTCTGGCGGATGGTCGCTTCGAGGACGAAGCCGGCCTTCTCGAACGCTCGGCGGGAGCCGAGGTTCGTCGCCCACATGCCCGCCGTGACCTTGTGGAGATTGAGCGTGTCAAACGCGTGTGCGGTGATCAGCCGGATCGCCTCGGTACCGAATCCCTGCCCGTGGGACGACGCTTCGCCGATCACGATGCTGATATCGGCCCGTCGGTGCACCCAATCGATGTGATGCAGTCCAATCACGCCCACCAACTCGCCAGCCGGGATCCTCAGCGCCGCGATACCGAGCAGGACATCGTGACGGCTCGCGTGAATACGCTCGAAGAACTCCGCCTGCGACGCCTCGGTGTTCGGATAGAGCCCCTTGTTCAGATCGGCGGTGACCGCCGGGTCGTTGAACCACTGGGTCCACCGAGGGACATCGTCGGCGCGAAGCGCCCGCAACCCGATGCGTTCACCTTCTGAGAACCAGATCATCGCCACCATCCATCATGTAGGGTCATAAAGGCCTCGGCATCCACTCGCGCACCAACCCCTTGGCCTGCAGCGTCTCGGCGATCCATAGCAGTGCCGGATCCCCATAACGGCGCCCAACGAGCTGTGCGCCAAAGGGCAACCCGCCTGGACCGGTGAACACCGGCAGCGACATGGCCGGCGCGTGGCACAGCGTCCAAATGAGACAGCAGTCCTCACCGTCTCGCCCATCAAGCCCTTCGGGCGCCACCCCGGCGGTCGACAAATTGAGGATGACGTCGTGCCGATCGAAGACCTGGTCGAGCGCATGCCCGAGCCGCCGCTGGCGGGCGAGCCCCTCCTGATACATACCGGCGCTGACCTGCCGGCCCCGTTCAACCATCTCCAGGAACTGGTCGCTGACGAGCTCGGGATGCTCGGTGTACTCTCGCTGGAAGTAGTAGGACAACGCCTTCGAATAGATGAGCTCGTGCAGGTCGTGACCCTCCATGAACTCCTCCGGGAGGGTGACCTCATCCAGCCGCACGTCAGGATCCGCCGCCCACTGGTGCGCCAACTCGAGCAGCTTGTTCTGGGCGTAGGGCTGCGCTCGGTCCCAGACCGGCCCCCGCACCAGCGCCACCCGGAGCGGCATCGAGAGTCTCTCGGGAGCCCATCCATCGATCTGGTCGTGGACGTGGGGATGGTTGGGGCCCTCGACACGGCAACAGTCGAACATCAATTGCAGATCCTCGATGCTCCGAGACATCAGCGACACATGGTCCAACGTGTCGAGCGTCTTCAGGATCCCGGTGCGAGGGATCACGCCGAACGACGGCTTGAAGCCGTAGATCCCGCAGTAGCTGCTGGGACGGATCGTCGACCCAGCGGTCTGGGTGCCAAGCGCAAGCGGCACCATCCGGCTAGCAACCGCCGCCGCCGAACCGCTCGATGAGGTACCCGGAGAGTGATCGGAGCTGTAGGGATTCCGGGTCGGTCCGGGGTGGTGGACCGCAAATTCGGCAGTGACTGTCTTGCCTGGCACAACGGCGCCCTGCCACCGCAGATGGGCCACGACCCGGGCGTCGTTGCCTGGCGTAAAGCCGCGCCAGATCGGGCTCCCCATCTCGGTGCCCAGGTCCGCCGTGTTGAAGACATCCTTCACCCCAACCGGGATGCCGGGCAATCGCCCGGTGTGGGTACCCGCGGCTAGTTCCTCATCCAGGCGTGCCGCGTCGCGGCGGGCTGCCTCGGGCTCGAACCGCGCCCAGGCGGAGACTGACGCCTCGATCTCGTCGACGCGGGCGATGCAGTCCTCAAGCAGCGCGGTCGGAGTGAGATCGCCCGCGCGCATGGCGCGTACGCTCTGACTGGCGGTCAATTCGGACGGGCGTGGCGCGGTCACGCTTTCACCGTCTTCGGCCGCGGCACCTTGGGCAGGCTGGCGGCCACCCCCCGGCGCTGGCTCTCGAGAATCTCGAGGAACTCCTCCTCGGTATAGCCCGTGATACCGAGGTAGTAGTCGAGCTCGCCAGGCCGCTCCGCATCGATCTGCTTCGCCAGCGCCAACCCCTCCTCGCGGCTCATTAGGCCGTTCCGGACATCGACGCTGACGTGGTCGGTCGCCCGGCCGAAACCGCGCTTGACCCACTTGGCGTAGTCGTGGACACCGGCCATGCGACACTCGACGCTCTTGTAACGCTTGTAGGTCCCTTCAACGTGGTCTTCGCGCCAGCCGTACTCGCGCTTGATGAAGTCGACCTGCCGCTCGCCATCCCAGAAGAGATAGTCTCCCAAGTGGATCCCATGCACACCTTCGGCCTGGAGTTCCTCGCGAGTCGGAAGCTGGAACGGGCGAAGATCGCGCCGACTCACCTGGTCGCTGACCATCTTGTCCGGATGCACCTTGGTCGAGACCTTGAGGTAGTACTCCTCATCGAACTCGATCTGGTCCTCGTAGGTGGCTTTGCTGCCGAACTCCGCGGCTGATTCGCCCCAGATGATGAGCGGGATCTTGAACATCCGAGCCGTCTGGAGCGGCCAAGCCCCAACGCCGGCATGGCAATGCCAGCAGGAGTCCCCGATCTGCGGAAGGGACTGCCGCGCGAGATTGTTCACCAACTTGCGGTTCGGCGTGAACATGACGTGATCCACATCGAACTGCTGGAGGCAGTTCTGCAAATTCCACCAGCCGGTTTCGGTCCACCAAGTGTGACTGAACGTGGTGGTCAGCGGCTTTATCCCGTAGACCTTGCAGAGCACGTGCAGCTGGAAGCAGCTATCTTTGCCGCCGCTGATCGGCACCAGACAGTCGTAGTTTGTTCCGGCCTCCTCGCGTGCGTGGTCGAGGAGCTTCCTGAGCTCGACCTCACGGGCCACCCAGTCGATGTGCATCTTCATCTCGGAGCTGCGGCAGGCCTTGCAAATGCCGAGCTCGTCGAACTCGAGTCCCTCCGATGTCTCCGGAAGACAGCACCGGAGACAGTACTGCAGGGTCGGGAATGGAGTTGCGGTGTCCTCACTCATCACAATGTGCTCCTAGGCAACGGCAGCGTCCCGTCACGTCCGGCGGTCGGGTGGAGCCAGCACACCCGCTCGATCGGGAATCCAAGCCCTTCCAGTTGCAGGCGGATCTGTGGCGCCTGCTTAAACGTCATGACGACCAGCCGTCCGAACGACCGGCCGTTGAGGGTCGCAGCCCGCAACGCGGCCGGCTCGTCGATCGGAAGGTCGAAGAAGGTCCCGGTGCGGTGATCGTCGACCACACCGGTCAGCCGCAAGTCGGTCCCCTGCATGCTGACATAGCCGATCTCGGCCACCTCGCCTGCCCCGTAGAACACGACCGGCTTGCGGTCTCCCACCCCGGCTGCCGCGCAGTCGGCATCCGACCACTCGTGAGAGATGACCTGCAGGCTGGCCCGGATCCGCTCGCGCGTCTCGGTGTAGAGACGCACGGTATTGTCGAGATACTCTCGCGTGATCCGGCTCTTCTCGATCATCCCGGCGGGGGTGATGAGATACCTCACGCGATTTGGTCGAATGTTGACGACCTTCACCCACCCCTTCTTCGCTACCCGGCGAATCAGCAGGTTGGTGAGCCCCAGCGCAATGCCCAGGTCCTTGGACAAGGATCGCTGAGTCACCAGCTGTCCAGTCTCAATGCGAGACAACAGGCGCAAGGTGTGGTGGTCGTGCGACCCCACCGGAGGGACTCCGTCCCCGTCAATCACAACTGCAACGTATTATAAAATGTATACTTACGACGATAGCGTTCACGGAGTGAACCTGAACAGTATAGGCTAGACAGAGAAACAGTCAAGCCGGACGGCAGGACGCCGCCCCGCCCTCACCTAGCTGAATTTCGTTGGCAAGGATTGAGTTTAGGTCGTTTCCCCGCGACCGGGAAGCAGATGGGGCCTCAGTTCGTCGAACTCCGCGACCGCCCGGGCGTAATCCTCCGGCCGGCCGATGTCCAGCCAGTACCCGTCGAACGGGTAGACGTACAAGGGCTTGCGGGCCGAGAGGATACGGGACACCAGGTCTGGTAGGTCACAGCGCTCACCGGGTACAAGCAGTTCGAGCACCTCGGGTTCGAGCACGTAGATACCCATGCTGACCGTGACGGTCTGGGTCGGCTTCTCGTGATAGGCCAGCAGCTGACCTCGCTCGTCGACTTCCAGCACCCCGAGATCGCTTTGCACCTGCTTGGTGTAGGCCGCCACAGTCGCGCAGGCGCCGGACTCGACATGCCGCCGGACCATATCGTTGTAATCGATCGAACAGAGCACGTCGCCGTTCATCACCAGGAACCGCTCGTCCAGATCGGGCACGAGCGTCAGCGGACCGGCCGTACCAAGCGGTTGGTCTTCGCGTGAGTAGTCGATCGAGACCCCGCGATTCCCCCCGCTGAAGTAGGCCATGATCAACTCGGCCAGGTGACCCACGGCCATCGTGATCCGCTCGACGCCGGCGGCCTCCAGCTGTCGCACCAGGATGTCGAGAATCGGGACGTCGCCGATCGGCACCAACGGCTTGGGGAAAGCCACGGTTAGCGGCGAAAGCCGGGTGCCCCGACCGCCGGCCAGAACCACCGCCCGTCGGACCCCAGGCGCACCCTGATCAGCGATGGTAGCGCTCCGTGAGATAGAAGGACCGGTGTTCGCGCACCCAGTCGATTGTCTGCCGCAGCCCCTCTTCGAGGCTGAGCTCAGGTTGCCAGCCGAGAACTTCCCGAGCCCGCTGATTCGAAGAGCAGAGTCGGTCGACCTCGCTGTTCGTGGGTCGGACCCGCTCATGTTCAGTCTCCACGACCGGCGTCACGCCGAGCAGGCCAGCGATCGCATCCAGTAGCTCGCCGATCGAGACATCCCGGCCTGTACCGAGGTTGATCTCCTGCCAAGACAGCTCGTCAACTTCAGCGGCACGGAGAAAACCGGCCACGGTGTCGGTAACAAACGTGAAGTCTCGCCTGGGATGCAGACTACCAAGGCGGACTCTGGGTCCGTTGAGCAGCTGGGTAATGATGGTCGGAATTATCGCCCTGGTCGACTGGCGGGGCCCAAAGGTATTGAATGGACGCACCGTCACGACCGGTAGGTCGAACGACCGCGCAAACGCTTCCGCCAGCTTGTCCGCGCCGATCTTGCTGGCCGAATAGGGAGACTGCCCCTGTAGCGGGTGCGTCTCATCGATCGGCACGCGGAGCGCCGTGCCATACACCTCGCTGGTAGAGGTATGGACCAGCCGCCGCACTCCGGCGCGGCGCGCCGCCTGGAGCACGTTCAGGGTACCCACCACGTTAACCGCCACCGCCTCATCCGGGCTCTGGTAGGAGTAGGGGATCGCAATGAGAGCGCCGAGGTGGAACGCGTCGGTCACCCCGTCGAACGCCGCCTCGACAATATCGGCCCGGGTGAGGTCGCCGTGCACCAAATCGACCCGGTCCCGGTCCGTAGCCTCGACCTCCGACAAAGCGCCCAGGTCGCCACGCGAGGTGTACCGCACCAGGGCTCGCACCCGAGCCCCACTGGCGACGAGCGCCTCGACAAGGTGACTGCCGATGAATCCACCGGCCCCGGTCACGAGTACCCGCCGGTCCTGCCAGAACGAAGGGGCCACGGAGGTCATGTCAGCCGACCTCCTCGTCGGCGGCCCGCATCTCGTACTCAGTGTCTGGCACTGTCTCGTCGAGCGGCTTGCCGGCGAGAAACGCCACGACATTCCGGGCCGCACCGACCTCCATCGCCAGGCGGCAGTCAGCCGACATCGACCCCATGTGCGCCGTGATCAGGCAGGTCTCGACCTCGACGAGCTCACCGTGGTACGGCTCCTCGGCAAAGGTGTCGACGGCAGCCCCGGCGATAACACCGCGACGAAGCGCGTCTGCGAGCGCGGCCTCGTTGACTACGCCTCCCCGACAGGTGTTGACTAGCAGCGTCTCGGCTCCCATCACCTCGAGCTCATCAGCGCCAATCAGATTCCGGGTGTGACGCGTCAGCGGCACGTGGAGGGTCACGACGTCCGCCTCCCGGAACAGTGTCTCCTTGTCGACCCACCGGACCGCCTGATCGAGCGTGACCGGTGAGAGGTCGTTGGCCAGAATCTCGCCACCGAACGCCGAGAGCAGACGGATCACCCGGGTGCCAATCCGGCCCACCCCGACGACCCCGACCGTCACCTTCTCAAGTCGACGCCCCTGGATACGCTTCCAGACCCCGGTACGGATAGCCCGGTTGGCAATATGGACACTCCGGAGGAGTGACAGGGAAAGCCCGATAGTGAGCTCCGCCACCGCGTCGGCGGGCCCCTCTGGCGTGTAGGACACCTCGACGCCTCGGGTCCGAGCCGCAGTCAGATCGACGTTGTCCAGGCCGACCCCTACCCGGGATATCAACCGCAGTCGCGGTTCGGCCGCCATTACCTGGTCGGTGATCGGCTCGGTGCCGGCGATGAGACAGTCGAACCCCTGCACCAGCGACGCCAGCTCATCGTCGGTCAGGCGGCGGCCGATCGGGTTCAGGAAGTACTCGAGACCGGCGTCTTCGAGTACACGCAGCGAGATCGGGTCGACCTCACCGAACGGCACGGTCGTAATCAGCACCCTAGGCACGAACAGCTCACCTGAGAAAGAGTTAGGGTGGCGACACCGGTTGGGTCGGTGAATTGTTGCGCAGCCGGTCGAGATCGGCGTCCACCATCATCGCTACGAGCCCGGTGAAATCCACTGACGGCGCCCAGTTGAGCGCGGCCCGAGCCTTGCTCGAGTCCCCGATCAGATGGTCGACCTCAGCCGGCCGCAGGAACCTGGGGTCGGTTTTGACATGTTCGTGCCAGTCGAGTCCCACGTGCGAGAACGCCGTTTCCACTAGGTCCTGCACCGAGTGGCTCACCCCGGTCGCGACCACATAGTCGTCCGGCTCGTCCTGCTGAAGCATCAACCACATCGCGCGGACGTAGTCGCCGGCAAACCCCCAATCGCGATGAGCGCCAAGGTTGCCGAGCGCCAAACTATCGGTCAGACCGAGCTTTATACGGGCCACCCCCTCGGTGACCTTCCGTGTCACGAACTCAAGCCCACGCCTGGGTGACTCGTGGTTAAAGAGGATGCCTGAAACGGCGAACAGGTCATAGCTCTCCCGGTAGTTCACGGTGATGTAGTGCGCGAACACCTTCGAGACGCCATACGGGCTTCGGGGATAGAACGGGGTATCTTCGGTCTGCGGAGTCTCACGCACCTTCCCGTACATCTCACTCGACGACGCCTGGTAGAACCGGATCGCGGTGTCCACCCGACGGATCGCGTCGAGCACGCGCGTCACACCCTGCGAGTTGAACTCACCGGTCAACATGGGCTGGTCCCACGACGCGGGGACGAACGACATCGCCGCCAAGTTGTAGAACTCGTGTGGACGCACCTCGTCGATGACCTTTAGCAGCGACATCTGATCGAGCAGATCGGCGGGCCGCAGTTCGACCCGATCTCGCAGGTGCTCAATACGCTGGAGGTTGGGCGCACTCAGCCGACGAGTGACGCCGACGACCTCGTACCCCTTCTCGAGCAGAAGCTCGGCAAGATAGGACCCGTCCTGGCCTGTGATCCCGGTGATGATTGCGCGCTTAGCCATAGTGTTTCGTTATCGAGTCGCCCGGATAAGGACGCCGGGGGCATTCTACCCGCAGGCCGTCAGCAGCGGGCTACAGTCGGTGGATGTGACTGCCAGTCTGCCCCTTGAGCGCGTTCCGGGTATCCACGAGCAGGGGAGCACGCTCGACAATCAGCCCGTAGTCGAATTCCCGGTGGCTCGTGGTAATCACACCGCAGTCGAACCCGCCGTCGAGCGCCGCCTCGACCTCCACCGCCTCCAGCACCACGTTGCCTTGCACCACCGAGGACACGTGGGGATCGCTGTACGACACCACGGCTCCCCCACGCTGCAACAGCTGCGCAATGTCGATAGCCGGTGACTCGCGCACGTCATCCACGTCTGGCTTGTAGGCCACCCCGAACAGATGGATGCGCGAGTCGCGGAGCGGCTTGTGGGCGAAGCTCAGCGCCTCGACCACCCGGTCGACGACGAAGCGCGGCATGCTCGAGTTGATGTGTCCGGCCAGCTCGATAATCTGACTCTCGAACCCGGTCTGCCGCGCCTTCCAGCTCAGGTAGTAGGGATCGATCGGAATACAGTGTCCGCCGAGCCCCGGCCCCGGATAGAACGGCATGAACCCGAACGGTTTGGTGCTCGCCGCGTCGATCACCTCCCAGACGTCTACCCCTAGCTCGTGGCTCATGAGCGCGATCTCGTTGACGAGCGCGATATTGACCGCGCGAAAGGTGTTTTCGAGAAGCTTCACCATCTCGGCAACCCCGGGCGAGGAAACCGGTACAACCGTGTCGACCACCTGCTCGTAGAGCACCTTGGCCACCGCAGTAGAGTCCTGGTTCACGCCCCCGACCACCTTCGGGATATTGGCCGTGGTCCACTGCCGGTTCCCTGGATCGACCCGCTCTGGGGAAAATGCCAGAAAGAAGTCGTCCCCGGCGCGCAGCCCGCTGTGTTCTAGCAACGGGCGGACCACCTCTTCGACCGTACCTGGATACGTGGTCGACTCCAGCACGACGAGCCGGCCCGCCTGCAGACGGCTCGCAATCTTCTCCACGGCGGAGATGACATGCGACAGGTCGGGATCCTTGGTCTTCCGGAGCGGTGTCGGCACGCAGATATTGATGCTATCGAGCTCCTGCAGACGTCCAAAATCGGTCGTCGTTGTGAGATGCCCGGAACTCGTCACCCGCCGAAGCTCATCCGGCTCCACGTCCGACCCGAAGGTGTCGCCGTCCCGGATCCCGCGGACCTTGTCGTCCTTGACGTCGAATCCAACGGTCTGGAACCCAGCCTTGGCAAACTCCACCGCCAACGGCAGACCGACATAGCCGAGGCCGATTACCCCCAACCGTGCGGACCGGTCGCGAAGACGCGCGATGAGATCCTGACTCGAAGCCGATGACATAAAGCGACAGCAACGGGCGGCAGCCCAAGCCGAGGAATATAGCACGCGCCCATGGTAGTGTCCTCACCGTGGCGCACCCCGCCACCCCTAGTGAAACCTGGGATCCCGCGTCCCGCACACCATGGAAGAGATTGATCTGCTCATTGTCGGAGGGGGCGTGGTGGGGCTCGCCTGCGCGTCGGCCGCCGCACGCCCGGGCCGCACGGTCTGCCTCCTGGAACGACACCCGCGTTTCGGCATCGAGACAAGCACCCACAACAGCGGGGTCATCCACGCCGGCATCTACTACCCGCCGGGCTCGCTAAAGGCGGCTCTCTCTGTCGAGGGCAAGGAGGCGCTCTATCGTTTCTGCGCACGATACGAAGTACCACATCGCCGCTGCGGCAAGCTCATTGTCGCCGGCCCGGATGATGACATCGCCAGCCTGGAAACCCTCCAGGCTCGGGCCCGGGCCAACGGTGTCGAGGATCTCGCGCTCCTGGACGAGGCCGGCCTCAAGCGGCTCGAGCCCCACGTGCGCGGCTCGGCCGCGCTGTGGTCACCGTCAACCGGTATTGTCGAGGCAGAAGCGCTAGTACGTGCACTGCGGGACGCGGCCGAGCGCGTCGATGCAGCGCTGCTGCCGGCCAGCGAACTGCTCGAGGCCAAACCGGGAAGCGAGCGGATCGAGGTACGGACCACGGCTGAACGGATCGCCGCCCGGGCGGTCGTGAACGCGGCGGGACTTGAC
Organism: Acidobacteria bacterium UBA2994; assembly: GCA_002346545.1. Lineage (GTDB taxonomy): Bacteria > Acidobacteriota > Vicinamibacteria > Vicinamibacterales > UBA8438 > UBA2994. The sequence continues at coordinate 53,688 of DEAA01000036.1, read as the reverse complement.
GCCGACGTCGTCTCGGAGATGCTGGGGGGCCAGCGCTTCCGCATCTACCCCTGCCGCGGCGAATACGCCGAGCTGATCGGCCCCAGCCAACAGCTGGTGTCCCGCCCGGTCTACCCGATGCCGGCGCCCACGGGCGAACATCTGGGAATCCATGTCACGCCGACCACCTGGGGCGGGGTCACAATAGGACCCACCATCCACTACCAGGACGACAAGCAGGATCACGAGCGAGACCGGCTTCCGGTGGAGGCGTTCGTGGAATCGACGCGCCAGTTACTGCCCGAGGTCAGGCCAGGCGATCTGCGAATTGGTAGCACCGGGATCCGGGCGAAGCTCAGCGAAGATCCTGGAGCGTTCTCGGACTTCTTGATCGGGCTGGACCCGCACCAGCCTCGACTCATCCAGGCCGCCGGCATCGACTCGCCTGGCCTAACGGCCTGCCTCGCGATCGCTCGACGAGTAGGAATGCTGGCGGACGAGGTGCTGGACGATGTCGCGGCCGGGCCCGACAGGCACTCACCGCAGGAGGAGCGCCACCACGTCTTCTTCCCAACGGATGGTAAGGAATAGAACGATACTATCTCCTGCGAAACGCAGCTTCTCCACGAGACTGGACCATCAGCGAAGCCCAAGAACCTGCGAAAAGCAGCGAGTTAGCCCATTCGTCGTGACAGTGTTGGGTGGCTCCATAGTGAAAGAGCCCTTCCTGCCGAAACCTTACTCCTGAAACAGTAGATCCTTGTGCCCTAATCGATCAGCCTAAGTCCACTCAGTGCGCTGGACTAGTGAGGATGCCGGCTATCCAAGAGCGGAGGCGGAGAAAACTCCACGACCCCGGTCTCAAGCGAGTATTCGGCCGGGGTCACTAGAACCTGCCCTGCCGACACCAACGGTTCGAGTCCTGCCGCCACTCGGAGCCGCGCGGCCGCCGCCTCCGCGTTCCGTCGAACGACGATACGAACCAACTCCTCGCGGGTGGCCTTGGGAACGGCCTCCTGGGCGGCCACGGCGGCGGGACGGATCTCGTCCACGATGGACACAAAATCAGACGACAACGGCGCAGGTACGTAGTCAAGCGTCGCCACGGTGGCGTCGACCGCGCCACACCCGGAGTGACCGAGCACCACCACCAAGCGGATGCCAAGATGCCGCACCCCATACTCGACCGAACCGACCTGAGTGGGACCAGCGATATTGCCAGCCACCCGAACGACGAACAACTCGCCGAAACCCTGGTCGAACACCCGTTCCACCGGCACCCGAGAGTCGGCACAGCCGAGCACCGCGGCGAACGGCGCTTGAGTCCCCGCGCGCTGGAGCCACGACCCGCCTGGCGCCCCCCGGCGCTCGGGATCCGCCGTGAACCGTCGGTTCCCCGCTTGCAGTCTGGCAAGCGCCGCCGCGGGCGCCATCGTTGGCGTCATGGCATCAGGAGGCCTGCCTCGCTTCAAGGTAGCGCTCGAGCGCGTCTTCCCACCGGGGCATGACCGCCCCGGCGCCGAGGATCTTGTCGTTCGAGAGTGCGCAGTAGCGTGGACGTGCAGCCGGCGTGTTGACCTCAGCCATGGTAATGGGTGACAGCAGGGCCTCTCTCCCCAGGCGCCGGGCTGCGGCCAGCGCGAGGTCATACCAGCTGGCGTACCCGGTGTTGACACAGTGATACAGTCCAGGCGCCGACGACGTAGTCACGAGCACCGCGGTGGCGGCAGCGACGTCAGGCACATAGCTCGGGGAGACGATCCGATCGGTAAACCCGCTGATGGGACGGTCCGCTTCGAGCGCGTCTACCATGCGGTCGAGCGTGCTACCCAGCGGCCGATCACCGGGGTCGGTGCGCTCGGCCCCTCCACCGAAGAGACTCTCGACACGGAGGATATAGTGCCGGGGCGCACCTGCCGCGAACCACTCTCCCAGCAACTTTGACGTGGCGTACACGCTCTGCGGACCGGGCGCCACCGACTCGGTATAGGGCTCGCTCGCGTCGCCGTCGAAGACGAAGTCGGTGCCATAGTGAACGAAGACCGCATCGCGCTCACGGGCTGCAGTCGCCAGGGACCGCACCGCGAAGGCGTTCACCCGCATCGCCGTCACAGGATCGTCCTCTGCCCCGTCGACTTTGTTGTAGGCGGCGCAGTTCAGAATAACATCCGGCGCCGCCTCGCCAACGGCAGTCAGCACGGCCTCGTGATCGGTGATGTCCAGACCGTCTCGGCGAAGAGCAACCACCGGTCCGTACTGGGCGAAACGCCTCGTGACCTCACGTCCCAACTGTCCGGCCGCCCCGGTGACAAGCGTTCTCATCGTTCTTCGATTGCTGCGCGTTCTTTGATTGCTGCGCGCGCCTCGCGGTCGGCCTCGCGCCGCCGGACCGTCTCCCGCTTGTCGTACGTACGCTTCCCCTTGGCCAGACTTACGGTCACCTTCACCAGCCCTCGTGCGAAATACATGCGGGTAGGCACCAGCGTCATCCCCCGCTCCACGACCTTTCCAATCAGCTTGCGGATCTCGCGCTTGTGCAGCAGGAGCTTCCGCCGACGCAGCGGCTCGTGTGTGGCATAGCCGCGATGACTGTAGGGACTGATGTGAATATTGTGGAGATAGACCTCGCCATCCTCGAGGCGCCCGTAACTGTCTCGAAGGTTGACCCGCCCTTCGCGGATCGCCTTCACCTCGGTGCCAAGCAGCACAATCCCTGCCTCGAAACTCTCCAGTAGGTGGTAGTCGTGGCGCGCCTTCCGGTTGTCGGTAATGAGCGTCTCGGTGACCGGAACGTGGCTCGTCATAACGTACCCATCGCCGGGCGGTCGAGGCCGGTGCGACGCGATCGGGCGAGCCGAGCCGCGAGCACGACTGCCCGAACCAGGCTTCCGGCATCGGCGACACCCTGACGCGCGATGTCGAACGCAGTCCCATGGTCGACCGACGTCCTGACGATCGGGAGACCGAGCGTCACGTTGACGGCCTCGCCGAACGCGGCCAGCTTGACCGGAATCAACCCCTGGTCGTGATAGCAGGCCACCACGACGTCGTAGCGTCCCTCGACTGCCTGACGAAACACCGTATCAGCCGGGAGCGGCCCGGTGACATCCACACCACGTTCGCGGGCGGCCAAAATTGCTGGCGTGAGCACAGACCTATCCTCGTCCCCTAAGAGGCCCCCTTCACCAGCATGCGGGTTCAAACCGGCGACAGCCAGGCGGGGGTGCGAGACGCCGAAGGCCGGCAACTCGTCGGCGATCAGTGCCAGTACTCGATCGACCCGCTCACGGGTCAGTAGACCAGAAACCTCGGCCAGCGGCACGTGCACCGTCAGCAGCACAACGCGAAGGCGCGGCGCCTCGAACAGCATGGCCACGTGCTCGGTACCGGTCAAGTGGGCCAACAGTTCGGTGTGGCCGCGCCACTTGAACCCTGCGAGCGCCCAGGCTTCCTTGTGGATCGGACCGGTGGTCAGCCCATCCAGACGACCTGCCATCGCGTCGGCCACCGCCCGCCCGACAGCGTCATAAGAGACCCGGCCCGCCGCGGCCGTGATCTGCCCTGGCGCGTAGGCGGCCAGTTCGTCCGCCGTCGATGGTCCGTAAAGCACCGGTTCGCACACCGCGCGCACCTGGGCATCTTCGACCGCCTTGAGCGCGATCTCAGGACCGATGCCGGCGGGGTCACCGACGGTCACGCCGACGCGCGGACGCAACGAACGGGTCATCGAAATCGAGGGAACTCGCGGACGGGCGGCCGCTAGCCGCTGCCACACCCGCCAGGGCCACAGCCTCCGTCGCATCCTCCGCAGCCACCGGCTGCGTTGGAACAACTCCGTTCATGAGCACACCCGGCGTGCTGCTCGCCTTTGGCGTTCGGAAGCTCGAAACGCAGACAGCACTTGAGCCGGCCGCAGGCGCCCGAGAGGCGGGACGGATTCAGGCTGAGATTCTGGCGCTTGGCCATCTTGATTGAGATGGGCTCGAAAGATGGCAGCCACGTGGTACAGCACAACGGTCGGCCGCAGGTCCCGTATCCCCCGATGACCTTCGCCTCATCTCGGGAGCCGATCTGACGCATCTCGATACGCACCCGGAACTCGCCGGCGAGCTCCCGAACCAGGTTGCGGAAGTCAACCCGGCCCTCGGCCGTGAAGAAGAACAGCAGCTTCGACCCATCGAAGCGCTGCTCGACCTTGACCAGCTTCATCTGCAGACCATGCTCGCGAATCTTGAGACTACACAGCCGGTGCGCCTCACGTTCTCGCTGTTCGTGGCGAAAGCGCTTGAGCACGTCGTCGCGCGTGGCCCGGCGCAGCACCGTCGGGGAGTGGTCGCCCCTAGGCGCCTTCCGCTCGGCCAGCGCCGGTATCGTCTTGGCCACGGCGGCGTAGGCCAGGCGCTCACCCCTCTGGACGACGACGGCCTCACCCGGAATCAACCGTGGCTCGAAGTCCACTTCCGGCAAGAGAAACGAATGGGTCCGTCCCACCGCGTCAAATTTGACGCTGACATAGCGTGGCGTGGTGGATGGCGAGGCAGAGGTCTCCACGGTACTCTCACAAACGCAGGGCCAACCAGTCCACGACCACTTTCGGACTGGCGTTTCGAGACAGCGCGTTCAAGGCTCGATCGACCGTCGCGAACCCTTGCCGGGACCTGGCTGCGTCGAACCCGCGAGCCAGCGCACGCATGTCCGACTCGAGGTCGGCGTGAGCGAGACCTGACGATGCGCCTTCGGCGGCGACGAGTTGCAGGTCCCGGAGCAACGCGGCCATGGCCCGCAGCCGACGTCTCAGTGTCTCACGATCCGCAGCCGGACTCGATTTCTTACCCCGCCGCTCTGGGACCAGCGTCTTGGCCGTTTCGAGCCGCTGTTTCGGGTCCCGGGCACAGGCCAGCGCCTGGAGCGCAGCAGCCGCGCTGTCGCGCGCCTCGAGATACTCATCCGACTCGGCCTCGAGCGCCACACTAACGCTGCCATCAGACGCCACGGCGGCCGCCCGCGCCGCCGCGCGGGTAATCCCATGCTCGGTGACCAGCAGGTCGACGATGTCATCGACCGGCACGCCACCGAACCTGAGCGCGGGACACCGAGACCGGATCGTCGCGAGTAGCTGGTGCGGACGTGCCGTGACCAGCAAGAACATCGACCCAGACGGTGGCTCCTCGAGGGTCTTCAGCAACGCATTCTGCGCCTGGTCCACCATACGGTCCGCCTCGTCGATGATGACCACGCGACGCCGACCCTCGAAAGGTCGATAGCCCGCCTGGGCAACCGCAGCACGGATGGTGTCGACCTTGATGGCCCCGGCCTCTTCTGGAGCGATCAGAATCACGTCGGGGTGCACGCCACGCCCGATTCGCTCGCAGGCACCACAGGCCCCGCAGGCCTCCGCCGACTCATTCTCCCGATCGAATCTCGACTCGCAGTTGATGCGAGCTGCCAGGGTCACGGCCGTCAGCCGTTTCCCGACCCCGCCCGGACCGGTGAAGAGCAAGCAGGGCGGGAGACGATCATGGGTCACGGCCCGCTGCAGCAAGCGGCGCACAGCCTGGTGGCCTCGGATGGACGTGAACCCCATCGGAGCCATCCTACTATGCTCGGCAGATTGGGTCTGGGGGCATCGGCGGCCCACGAGCCCGGAGCGCCTCCAGCGAGCAGTGGTTCAGTTCGAATCGACCTTGGACGACGACCGCCACCAAGACCGCATCCGCCGCGCCGCCGTCGGCCCGGCCATCACTGCCCCTCCCCAAAAGGCAATTTCGGCCACGACGATGAGACCCGTAGCCACCCCACCCTTCTGTGCTGTAGACAAGGGCAGGAAGGGAACCACCGGCAGCGCCACCCAGAGAGCCAGAGACAATCCCATCAGGCACACGCCGACTCGAGCCCAGCCGCGATAGGTTCCACCGCGCAGGTCGGCATCAAGGCGCGGGCCGTCTTTAGGATCCTGGTCACTCACGGCGTCGAACCATCAAAGATAAGGAGGTGCAGGAAACGAAAAACCCGCCTCCCGGGGCATCCCCGAGCGACGGGCTCCGTAAGAGTAATGGCGGGGCCGACGAGACTCGAACTCGCGACCTCCGGCGTGACAGGCCGG
>DEAA01000036.1:0-47312 GCA_002346545.1 Acidobacteria bacterium UBA2994 | reverse complement strand
TCCGGCGTGACAGGCCGGCGTTCTGACCAACTGAACTACGACCCCGCATCGTAGTTGACGAAGTGTTCGGCGGTCGCTTCGATGCCCCACCGCCTTGGTGCATGATGGTGGGCGGTACAGGACTCGAACCTGTGACACCCGGCGTGTAAAGCCGGTGCTCTACCAGCTGAGCTAACCGCCCGGCTTAGGACCCGTGTCCCGCGACCACACCAAACAGGCAATTATACCGTCGCCCTCGGGGCCGCGGTCAAATGCAAGGGATCTTGAGCGCCAGCAACGCCAGCGCTGCGAGCAACCCGAGCAAGGTCTGGACCTCACCGTTCCGCCGAGCACGGGCGAGAGAGAAACTTCGATCGTCGCGGACGGTGCCCTCAGCGTAGCGTTTATAGTCGCCAGGGAACTTCGCCCTAAGCGTCGCTTCCTCGAGGCGCGCCGCCACGCCGAGCGAGACGACCAGATAGGCCGTGACAAGCACGGCCACCAGTGGCGCCCGTGAGGTCACGGCCACCCCGAGGCCCATAATCGACGACCCGACATAGAGCGGGTGGCGTGTCCAACGGTACGGCCCCGACACCGTCACCTCCGTCGCCTTCTCCAGATGTCCGGCGGCCCAGAAGCGGACTCCCTCCCCCACAAGGGCGACGACCGCGCCGGTAAGTAGAGACTGCCAGATGGGCTGAGCCAGCCAGTAGGCGAGCACCGCCACTAGAAACCCACCGGTTACCCGTAACCGAGCCACCCGGATCAGCCATGGCGACACGGCGACCGGCGTGACTTCGGACGCGGGTCTGGCCTCGGGCGCGGTGGGCAACCTCACCGTCCGGCCTCCCCTGCCCCTAATCGCGTCGCAACGGCTTCGGCGACGGCCTCGGTCGCGAGTTCATCTAGACAGGACACAGCCTGACGGCACCGCCGCCGTTGCGGGCAGTGGCAGGCCTCGTAGCGGGATGCGGCCACGTCGGCGGAATCCCATGGACCATTGCGCGTGGGATCGGTTGGACCATGCAACGCCACCACCGGTGTCCCGAGCGCTGCCGCCAGGTGCATCGGACCAGTATCGCCGGACACGACGAGACGAGCGCCCCGAAGAACATCGGCCAGAGCCGCAATGTCGGTGGCGGGAGCCAGCACGGCGGCCACACTGGCGGCTTCGACCACCGCGGACGCCCGGTCGCGATCGTCTGGCCCCCACGTCACGACCGACCTGATGTCGTGGCGAGTGGCCAACAACTGCGCGAGTTCACCAAAGCGCTGCGGCGACCAGCGCTTGTTCGACCAGGCGGCGCCAGGGTTCAGTACGGCATAGGGCGCTCCATCGATCTGCGCACGGAGGCGCGCAACCTCGGGCGTATCTGGAATCTCGAGCGGAAACTGCGGGTCGCCAGCCGATGCTTCCAGCGCGGTGGCCAGCGCCAGGTTCTTCTGGATGACGTGGCCCGAGAGGTCCGGTCGGTGGGTCTCGGTGTAGAACCAACTCGCCAGCGGCTCCCGCAGTGCGTCAGACGTGAACCCGATCACGCGAGACGCGCCGCTCGCGCTGGCCAGTACCGCCGACTTGATCAGGCCCTGTGCATCGAGAGCCACGTCATAGGGGGTGGCACTCAACATCCGCTTGAGCTCAGAAATTCGCTGGCGGAGGGACCGGGAACGAGACCGCCAGGCGACCCGCTGGTCGATCACGGGCACCAGATCGAGCAGCGGGAGATATCTTTCATCCACAAGCCAGTCGAGGCGAGCCTCGGGGAACCTGGCGCGGAGAGCGGCGGTCATCGGCAAGGTGTGGACGATGTCGCCCAGGGCGCCGAGACGAACGATCAGGATCGCGTGCATGGAGTGTCGTGCGAACGCGCCGCGCTACAAGCTAGACCCCCTTACCCGACAGGATCCGGGCAATGACGTCGCGTGTCGAGTGGTCCTTGTTGTCACCAACGATGACGGTCCGTCCGCCATATCCCTGGACCACCTGGCGCTCAGGCACCGTGTCGATCGTGTAGTCCGAGCCCTTGCAGTGCACCTCCGGCTTCAACAAAGTCAACAGGCGCTCGACGTCCGAGTCCGAAAACACCACGACGTAGTCCACCACCCGCAGCGCGGCCACCAGCGCCGCCCGATCCCCGGCCGCTTGCACCGGCCGATTCGGCCCCTTGAGTCCACGTACTGACGCGTCGTCGTTCACGGCGACGATTAGCCGGTCGCCCTCGACCGCCGCCCCGGTCAGGTAGCGCACATGTCCGACATGTAGCACATCGAAGCAGCCATTGGCGAACACGAAGGTCCGTCCCCGCGCGCGGTCGGCGGCCACCCGCTCGACCAGCGCCGACTCGGTCAACACACGGCCCTCGCCCACTCACTACCTCCCGGTCATGGCGCCAGATCCGTCGTCACCGCCTGCAGGAGTTCACTAGCGTCGATCGTGGCCGTCCCCCGCTTCATGACGACCAGACCGCCTGCATAGTTGGCCAGCAGCGCCGCCTCTGCACAGGAGGCGCCGACACTCATGGCCATGGCCATCGTGGCGATCACGGTATCGCCCGCGCCCGTCACGTCGGCCACCTCGTCGCTCCCGTAGATGGGAATGTGCTGGGTAGGACGATCCGGCTCGAAGAGTGCCATCCCCCGACTACCGCGCGTAATCAGGATCGCCTGCATCCGCGTCTGAGCAAGAATCTGTCGGCCAGCGCGCTCGAGCGCGCGCCCGTCATCACCGATGGTCACCCCCAACAGCTGTTCGACCTCAGATTCGTTTGGCGCCGCAATCGACAGTCCCCGATAGCGGAGCAGCGCATAGCGGGAATCCAGCAACACCGGCGCCGCCGCCCGCCGCCCGCGTCGGGGCAGCGCCCGCTTCACCGCGGCGACCAGCGCGGGCGTGATGAGGCCGGATCCGTAGTCGGAGATCACGACGGCATCACTCTCGGCTGCCGCAGCCATCGCCTGATCTCGCACGGCATCACGCAGCGTGCGGGTAATGTCGACGCTGGCTCGATCGATCCGCACGACCTGCTGCCTGGCCGAGTGGATGCCACCGGCGAGGATGCGGGTCTTGGTCGGAGTTCGGTAGCCAGGAGACCGCACCAGCCGACGACGGACAACCCGTCGCGGAAAGCTGGCTCGCAGGCGCCGGCCCATCTCGTCGTTCCCCACAAGTCCGACCAGATCCGCCCGGCCGCCTAGGGCCGCCACGTTGTGCGCCGCGTTCCCAGCCCCGCCGGGAGTGACCTCCGTGGAGTCGTACTGGAGGATAAGGACCGGAGCCTCTCGCGACACCCGGTCCAAACGACCGTAGATGAACTCGTCGGCGATGAGATCGCCCACCACCGTGATGCGCGGAGTGGCGAATGCCTCGATGAGTTTGACGAGACGGGTCGACAACGAGACCTCACCCGGAGCCGGATGGATAGTCGTTAGCTTCATCGGTCGGTCTCGGCAAGGATGTGTACCGTGGCTGCCATCAGGTCATCGGCCACCAATAACTCACTCGTGTCCGCATGCCGCTCCTGGGTTACGCCGTAGCCGGTCCGTACCAGGATGCCGGTAGCACCCACGTTGCGGGCCAGACCGATGTCGCTCCACTTGTCGCCCACCACGTACGAGCGTGTGGGGTCCAAGTCGAGGTCTGCCACAGCCTGTCGCACCATGCCCGGTCGCGGCTTCTGACAGTCACACTCGCGGCGGTAGGCGGGGATCGCAGCTCGCGGATCATGCGGACAGTGGTAGAACCGCTCGATAATCCCGCCACCAGCCGCGAACCACTCGGTCAAACGGGCATGCAGGTCGGTGACGAACATCTCTTCCACCAAGCCCTTCGCGATGCCACCCTGATTGGTCACAACCACAACCGCGTATCCGGCTTGGTGCAGAAGACGGACCGCATCGATCGCGAACGGAAAAAGCGTCAGACGGTCGAGCCGATCGAGATGCCCGACGTCCTCGTTGAGCGTACCGTCACGATCCAGGAAGACCGCCTGCCTCATGACGATCCTCCTACCTGCTGATCTAAGCCATCGCTCACGGCTTCGAAGACCTGGCTAGTGGTAATGCGACGCATGCAGCGATGGTCGATCGGACAGTCACGGAAGAAGCAGGGCCGACACCGGACCGACCGACTCAGCACCGCATGCGATCCGACCGGCGCGGTCAACCGTTCATCAGTCGGGCCGAAGAGCGCCGTGACGCGAACCCCGAGCGCCGCGGCCAGATGCATGGCGCCCGAATCGCTCGAAATGAACGCGTGGCAGCCTGCGAGCACGCCGACCAGTTCGGTAAGGTCGGTACGGCCGATCAGGTTGAAGACACCGTCCCGCACCAACCCATCGCGCGGAAGCGAGGATTCTATCGCATAGCCCGCATCGCGATCGTGCCCACTCCCGACCAGCACCACCTGCAGGTGTCGGTCGGCGACAAGCCGGGCGACGACATCGGCGTAGCTCGTTGGAGACCAGCGCTTAGCGTGTCCGTAGGCCGCGCCCGGCGCCACCCCCACCATAGGTCGACAGAGATCTACGCCAACACCCTGGAGCAGGGTCCTGGCCCGGCGGGTCATCCCGCCGGTCGGAGCGAGGCGAGGCACGGGAGCCACCGGAGTTACGCCCACCCCCTCGACCAGCGTCTGGTAATCGACGGTCAGATGGCGATGGGGACGTAAAGGCGGACGCGGGACAGCACGCGTCAGCATCAACCGACGAGCCGGACCCGTATATCCCCACCGCTCGGGAATACCGGCCTGTCGGGCCGCCCAGGCCGAACCAAAGGAGTTGGGCAGCAGTAAGACCCGGTCGAATCGGCCCTCGCGGAGCGTCGCCGCCTCGGCCCGCAGCCGCGCCATCCCGCCGGAGACGGCACGATCGAGCGGGACGACCTCGTCGATCGACCCGACAGCGCTCAGCAACGGAGCGAATGCAGCTGGCGCTGCCGCCACTAGCATGGCGTCGCGCTCCTGCGCCCGTAAGGCGGTAAACACCGGTAGTGCCATCACCAGATCGCCCAACCAGTTCGGCGTGCGGACAAGGAAGCGCATGGGTGTCACTTCCCTCCGCGGGCCGACGCGGGAGGCGCAGAGTCGACCGCAGGCGCCGAAGAGGTCGGCGCGGCGATCTCATCGGCGACCCGCCAACGGCGGTGCATCCAGAGCCACAGCTCCGGGTAGCGACGCACGTAAATCTCCAGCACATCGGTGCAACGTTGGGTCAGCAACCGGACGGCGTCGGGATCATCCGGATCCGGCCGGTCGACGGGAGCCTCATAGATCAGGCGATAACGCCCGTCCGGCAGCGGCAACGCGAAGACCGGGATCACCGGAACATCGGTCCGAAGCGCCAGCGCGGCGATCGCTGAGGTGGTGGCCGCAGGCCGATTGAAGAAGTTCACCACGATCGCGCTGCGGTCCTGCATGTGCTGGTCGATCATCATGCCGACCGACTCGTCCTGCTGCAATGCCCGCAGCAATTCCCGGATGGCGCCCTGGCGGGGTATCACCCGCGTGCCGACCCGTGTACGCAGCCGCTCAATCATCGCTTCGAGCAGTGGGTTGTCGAGGGTGCGAGCCACCATCACGATCGGCGCGAACCGTACGGCGTGCACCATGATCTGGAGCTCCCAGAACCCAAAGTGACCGGTGAAGAACATGGCGCCCCGCCCGGACGCGAGGACCTGCTCCACCCGCTCGACGCCCTCGAGCTCGACCACGTCCGTCATCTGTTCCACATTCAGGGTGTCGAAACGCAGCAGTTCGAGAATGTGGCGACCGAGATTGCTGAACGCGCCCCGGACAATCTCCCGGCACTCAACCTCCGTGCGCAGGGGGAACGCCGCGCACACGTTCCGCACCGCGGTTTCACGGCGGCGACGGTCCAGTCGGTGAAACACCAGGCCCAACCCGGTCGCGGCCGTGAGCATCCACGACCGGGGCATCAGGCGCACCGCTAGCCGAACAGCAACTACCGTCGCATATTCGAGCCGATGGCGGATCGGACGAAGTCGACGCCCGGGAGAGAAGGCGCTCACGCCGCATGCTCCCGGGCTATGGCCAGACGCTCGGCCAGCAGCCGGTCAAAGCCTCCTGCCGGCTCCACCTTCGTCTCCAGACACGCCACGGCTACCTGAACCGTGCTGGGGAACCAGCGAGCCGAACGTACCCAGTCCTTCTCGGTCGTGACGATCAGCTCGGCGCCAGCGGCGGCCGCCTGGCGGACACAGCGCTGGATGTCCGCCTCTGTGTAGGGATGGTGGTCAGGGAAGAGCGCGCTGCCAACCGGCGCCCAACCGGCACTGGATAGGTCGCGCACAAAACGGCCGGGGTCGGCAATCCCTGCCACGGCGAAGACCGGCACACCAACGAGTACCTGCTCCTCCGCCGCGGCGGGCGACCGAACGACAGGAGGCTGGAGGGTCGTCGTGACACCGAAACAGGTGGTGACACCGAGCCGTTCGGCCACGCCGGCGCGAACCCCGGCATCGGGATCAACGACGAGAACGGCATCCGCCTCGACCGCGGTCGTCAACGCCTCACGCAACTTCCCTGCGGGCAAGACAGCGTCTTCGAGGTCGTGGGGCCGGACCACCACCAGATCGACACACCGTTCAAGGGCGAAATGCTGAAACCCATCATCTAGCACGTGCACGGTGGCGCCCAAGTGAGACTCGGCGAGCGTTCCCGCGAGATGGCGATCGGGCGCGACCACGACCGCGACACCGTCGAGCTGCTGGGCCAGCATCCACGGTTCGTCGCCGGCGGTCTCGAGGGTCCCGCGCACGGTCGAATGATCGCGCACGACCACCACGCCCTCGACCGGGTCCGCGCGGCGATAGCCACGACTCAGCAACGCCGGACGCTCGCCCATCGCCACCAGGCGACGAGCTACCACCGCTGCTACCGGGGTCTTCCCACTGCCACCCGCACTGAGCGCTCCGACGCTCACGACCGGACACCGCAGGCGGCGCCGCGCGGAAGGATGGGTGGCAAAGTACCGACGACGGCGACGAGCCGCGGCAGCGTAGAGACGGGCCAGCAGGTGCTGCATCACGTGGGGAAACGCATCACGACGGCCGGGTCTGCACTCCGAGTAGGCGGGATCAACCCCTCGATGAGCGTCAGACAGCGGTCGGTAGCGCCGCGGTGGGACGTCACGAGCGCCTGGGCCGCGGCTCCCAGCGACGCCCGTTCGACTGGATCCTCGAGCAGCCGCAGCAGTGTCGGGCCGAGCGCCGTCGGTTCGGTGATCTGCAGGGCGGCCCGGCTAGCCAGAAACAGGTCCGCGATCTCGGCGAAGTTGTGCATATGGGGGCCGAAGACTACCGGGCGCGCACGGACCGCCGGCTCGAGGACGTTGTGCCCACCGTGCGGCACCAGGCTGCCACCGAGAAAGACCACCGTGGCCAACTCGTACAAGGAGGCAAGCTCACCCACCGTGTCCAGCACGATGACCCGGGCGCGCAGTTCGCGGTCGAACGGCAACTCCGTGCGTCGCACCGCCGGATGACCCCGCCCGACCACGAGCGTCATCACCTCGTCGGCACGCTCCGGGTGGCGGGGCGCCAGCACCAGGACCGCCGATGGATCCCTGGCGGCCACCTGCTCGAAGGCATCCAGTGCATAGGGCTCCTCGCCCGGGTGCGTGCTGGCAGCCACGACGACCGCTCGGCCTTCCAGCAGTCGGAACGTCCGCTGCATTCCGTCGGCCCCGAACCGCAGCAGACCGGTCGGTGGCTCCAGGGCGTCGAACTTGAGGTTGCCGGTCACCTCCACCCGGTCGGCGAGCGCGCCGATGGCGATCAGCCGGCGGGCCGACGCCTCGCTCTGCATGCAGGCCAAGTCGAGAGCCTGAAGCACGTGACGAAAGAACCAGCGGACCAGGCGGTAGCGCGGGTACGAACGGTCGGAGATCCTCCCGTTCACGAGTACGGTGCGGATCCCACGAATCCGGCAGTGACGAAGTAGGTTTGGCCATAACTCGGTGTCGACGGTGACGACCAGCATCGGCCGAACCTGATCGAGGACCCGTTGGACTGTACCGGACAGGTCAAAGGGGAAGTAGAAGACTCCATCGAGCCCCTCGACCCCTTCGGCCACCTGCCGTCCCGTCTCGGTGGTTGTCGACAAGTAGAGCGGGTGTCCGGGATAGCGGTCCCGAAGGACGGGCACCAGGGCGCGAGCGGCCATTACTTCGCCGACCGACACCCCGTGCAACCAGATCGAGGTCGATGTCCCGGGATCGATCTTGGCTGGGAGCCGCCCCCAGCGCTCGGCCAGAGTCCCGCGGTACTTCCCGTGGCGGACCATCGCCACCAGCAGTCGCGGCGCGGCCAACACGGCATAGACGACGATCGCGAGCTGGTAGAGCAGATACATCTGCAAGGGGGGCGCGATGCGCGCAGTATACGTTGGCTCGTTTGACCGCAACAAGGCGCCCTCACTACAATGGCTCGTTTGTAACGTCCGTCCGGGCGCCCCCTGTTCACCTACCCGCGCTTCGAGGGCTCTACTGATGGCAACACGACTGGGAATCAACGGCTTCGGCCGAATCGGCCGCAACATCATGCGGGCGGCTCGTGGTCAGCAGGACCTCGAGATCGTCGCCGTCAACGACATCACCAGCAGCGATACGCTGGCGCATCTGCTGAAGTACGACTCGGTCCTAGGCAACCTCAGTGACGAGGTGGCGGTCGAGGGAAATGGCATCCGGATGGGTGACCGTCAGTTCAAGGTCACGGCCGAGCGTGACCCCGCCAACCTGCCCTGGGGAGACCTCGGGGTCGACATCGTGCTGGAGTCGACCGGGATCTTTACCAAACGTGACGATGCCGCCAAGCATCTGGCCGGGGGCGCCAAGCGGGTAATCATCACGGCGCCGGCCAAGCAGCCCGACCTAACGGTCGTCCTCGGCGTCAACGACGACAAGTACGACCCAGCAGCGCACCAAATCATCTCCAACGCCTCGTGCACCACGAACTGCCTGGCCCCGGTGGCCAAGGTGTTGAACGACTCGTTCGGACTCAAGCGGGGTTGGATGACCACCGTGCACGCCTATACGAACGACCAGCGCCTGCTTGATCTCCCCCACACAGACCTCCGGCGCGCCAGAGCCGCTGCGGTCTCGATGATCCCGACTTCGACCGGCGCGGCGGTCGCGGTAGGCGAGGTCCTCCCCGAGTTGAAGGGGCGCCTGGACGGCATCGCCATGCGCGTGCCGACGCCCAATGTCTCGGTTGTCGACCTGGTGGCCCAGGTCGACGGTGAGACGACGGCAGAGGCCGTCAACGCGGCCTTCACCGCCGCGGCCGCCGGCCCCTTGTCTGGCATCCTACAAGTCGCCACCGACCCGCTAGTCTCGATCGACTTCCGAGGTAATCCGCACTCCTCGATCGTCGATGCGGATTACACCAAGGTCATGGACGGCGACTTCGTCAAGGTCCTGTCCTGGTACGACAACGAGTGGGGCTACTCGTCCCGCTGTGTCGACTTGGTGAAGTTCCTCGCCGAGAAAGGCCTCTAGTACGAGCAATGATCGCGAAGCGGACGATCCACGACCTTGCCCTGGACGGGCGGCTGGTGTTCATCCGTGTCGACTTTAACGTTCCGATCCGGGATGGCATCATCGGGGACGACACCCGAATCCGGGCGGCCCTACCAACGCTGCGGCACGCCCTCGACCGTGGCGCGACCGTCGTCGTCGGCTCTCATCTGGGTCGACCGAAGGGAAAGTCCAACCCGGCGTTCAGCCTGAAACCGGTGGCCGTACATCTGGAACAGGTGCTGAGCCGGCCGGTGGTATTTGCGGACGACTGCGTCGGCGCACCAGTGAAGGCGGCTCTGGCGCAGGTCGGCAGCGGACGCATCGTACTGCTCGAGAACCTGCGGTTTCACCAGGGCGAGGAAAGCAACGATCGGGACTTCGCCCACCAGCTCGCTGAATCGGCCGACTGCTACGTGAACGACGCGTTCGGGGCTGCCCATCGCGCCCACGCCTCAACCGCCGGCATCGTCAACCACCTGCACGACGCGGCCGCCGGCCTGCTCATGGCGGCCGAGCTCAAGCACCTGGGTGGACTGCTGAGCCAGTCGGCCCAACCGTTTATCGCCATCCTGGGCGGCGCCAAGGTGTCGGGGAAACTCGAGGTCATCGACAATCTCCTCGGTCGGGTCGACGCGTTGCTCGTCGGCGGAGCCATGGCCTACACCTTCTTCCTGGCCCAGGGCCTCCCGGTCGGACGCTCGCTGGTTGAGCCAGACCTGATCGAGACGACACGACGCATCCTCGACGAGGCGACGAGCCGCGGCGTTCGACTGGAACTCCCGCGAGACCATGTCGTCGCGCCATCGCTCGACGCGGACACGACGCACGAGACCCTGGCCGTCGACGATCCGGCCATCGGCGAGCGGCTCGGGGTGGACATCGGTCCGACGACCATAGCTCGCTACGCGGAGGTGATCGCGGGAGCCAAGACGATCATGTGGAACGGGCCGATGGGGGTGTTCGAGGTCGAGCCGTTCGCTCCGGGGACCGTGGCCGTAGCCAAGGCGGTGGCCGAGAGTGCGGCTCGTTCGGTGGTCGGGGGCGGTGACTCGGTGGCAGCGATTGGCCGCGCCGGGGTCGCCGACGCCATCACGCACGTCTCCACCGGTGGCGGCGCTTCGCTGGAACTGCTGGGAGGTCGCACGCTGCCCGGAGTCCATGTACTCCCGGATGCCGGAGAGGAAATGGACTGAAGGATGCGAAAACCGTTCGTCGCCGCGAACTGGAAGATGCACAAGACCGTGGCCGAAGCGGTGGAGTACGCCGGCGCCTTCACACCGCTCGTGCACGACGTCACCGATATGGACATCGTGGTAGCGCCATCGTTCCTGGCTCTGCCGGCGCTGGTCGAGGCCGTCTCGGAGAGCCGGGTCCGCGTCGCCGCCCAGAACGTGAGCGCCGAGCCGCACGGGGCATTCACCGGCGAGGTAAGTCTGAGCATGCTCCAGGCGTCCGGGGTTCAGCTCGCGATCATCGGACACTCCGAGCGACGGCAGCTCTTCGGTGAGACCGACGCCGGCGTCAATACCAAGACACGGGCCACGCTCGCGGCCGGGCTGACGCCCATCGTCTGTGTCGGGGAAACGCTGGCGGAGCGGGAATCGGGACACACCTTCGGCGTGCTAGACCGGCAGATCGGGGACGGCCTCGCCCAGCTAACCCCGGCGCAGGTCACCGAGTTGGTGGTGGCCTACGAACCTGTCTGGGCGATCGGCACCGGCAAGGTCGCCACGCCAGATCAGGCCGACGAAGCCCATCGATACATCCGGGAGCAGCTTGCGCTGGCGTTCGGTCAAACAGCGGCTGCCGCCTGCCGCATCCTCTACGGTGGCAGCGTCAAGCCTGCCAACGCGGCGGAGCTGATGGAACGGGCGGACGTGGACGGCGCCCTAGTGGGCGGCGCCAGTCTCGAGCCGACGAGCTTTGCCGAAATCGTGGCCGCGAGCCGGCCGAAGAGGTAGTAGCGATCGGCGTCAGGCGCGATATACTGGGTCGGTTATGGTGGGCATTCTTCTCAACGCACTGTACGTGGTTACCTGTCTCTTGCTCGTGGCCGTTGTGCTGATGCAGCAGGGCAAAGGAGGCGACATTGCGGCCGCCTTCGGCGGAAGCGGCAGTCAGACCGCGTTCGGCGCCCGTGCCGGCGCCACGGTATTGACACGGGCCACCACGGTGCTCGGCATTCTGTTTATGGTGGGGGCGATGGCACTCGCCATCACGGGGCAAAGTTCCACCGGATCGGTGTTGAGCGGCGTCGACGGCCCAGGCCTACCGACCGCCGCGCCGGCGACCGCGCCGGTCGAGATTCCAGCGCCAGACACGCCGGCGGAAGCCCCGGCCGAAACCTCCGAGGAAGCAGCAGACACACCAGCCGCACCACAGTAGGGCGGTGCACCCACCGCACCCACCCGAGCGGAAGTGGCGGAACTGGCAGACGCACTAGCTTGAGGGGCTAGCGAGCCAATGGCTCATGGGGGTTCAAATCCCCCCTTCCGCACCACCCTTTTCGTCGAAACTCACTGTAGCAAATGGACGCTACTCAGTTCGGCACGCTCGCCAGCAAGCTGTCCCCAGGCGACCTCTAGAATCAGGGCGCCCAGATCGAAGGCAGAAAGCTCTGGATTGTCGACCTCATCTGTCGCCGAGGCATGAAAAGCAGGTCGCCGGCCTGCGAGGTTTCAACCGGCTGGATGCACACCCCCTCGAGGAATGGACTCAGGGCAGATTTCACTAGAGAAATATGAGATTGAGTCTCAATCTCATACGGTGTAAATTACATGCTACTCGAGGTGCCGGTCAAGCTAGGCCGATGCCTTCGGACAATCAGGAGACAAGACCAATGACGACCAGACACCCGGAAGCGAAGAAACTGAAGGATGGGACCGCCACGCTGTCCGACAGCGACATTCAGACGGCCCGCGTGGACCGGCGCTCATTCCTGGCCAAGACGGTGATCGCCGGAGCCATCGGCGTGAGCGCGGCCATGACGGCGGCCTGCCCGAGCAGCGGCGGCGACGGCACAGACTCCGATAGCGACTCTCAGTAATGAAAGCGACCCTGCAGCGCATGCAGGAGCGCTGGCGCTTGACACTCTGGCGCACCGTCGCCGTCCTGGTGGCCTTCTCGCTGGCTGGCACGTCGACGGTACTGGTGAAGGCTCCACTCATCGCCTTCCTGCTACCGCCGGATGCCCAGAGATGGGTACAGTGGACCGTCTACCTCGTGGTGATGGTTCCGATGTATCACCTCTTCCTGATCGGGTACGGCACGCTGCTCGGGCAGTTCGACTTTTTCTGGCAGCGGATGCAAGCTGTCGGTAGGCTTTTCGGTAAACGAGCGGCGGCCCGTTAGACGCTCTCGTGGGAGCCGGATACTTATTCTGGTCCGGCCTAGTCACGGAAATTCCTGAAGAACCCGGCTAGCGGCCGTTGACCGACGCTCGCCGTTCAGAGTTACGCCCCGCCCTCATCAGCAGCGTCGCACGCGTGACAAGGACGAGTCTCGAATCGTCAACAGCCTTACTATCAACACTGGCAGCTCGGAGAACTACCGAACGACATCAACCACACCCCTTCCAGCTGGTCATCACCAGTTAGCTGAGCCAGACTCGACCCAAAAACAGACGTCAGCGGGAATAGAACTCGACCACCTGGCGAACGTCACAAATGACCGGAACTTCGTCTCTTTCCGGCTCGCGGTCTTTCGTGAACGAAAGCTCGGTGTCTGCCACCCTCAGATAGGCAGGCGCGCTCTCTAGTCCCAGTCCGTCCCGAAAGCAATCCAGCTGACGGGATTTCTCTCGGACTCCAACGGTCTGGCCGATGCGAACGCTGAAGGAGGGAATGTCGACACGCTTGCCATCGACGTCGATATGGCCGTGATTAACGAACTGACGTGCCGCGTAGATCGTACGGGCCAAACCCGCCCGATATACGAGGGCGTCAAGTCTCGATTCGAGAAGCTGAACGAGGTTATCTCCAGTCGGTCCCTCTCTCCGCATCGCCCGCTTAAAGTAGGTGCGCATCTGACGTTCGTGTACGTTGTACTGAAAGCGTAGACGCTGCTTTTCGAGCAGTTGTTTTCCGTAAGACGTCTCCTGCCGGCGGCGACGCATCCCACCATGTTGGCCAGGTCGCCCCGGCCGTTTCTCCATCGCCACCTGCCCCTTCGGGGTCAGGGCGACGCCCAGCTTTCGACTCAGACGCACTTTGGGCCCGGTGTAGTTCATCATTATTCTCCTTCCTGCATAGCACCAACGGCTACTGAGCAACCGCCTCGTCGACGGCCTCTCCTGCGGCCTCAACCAAGGCCAGCTCCTGGAGCACCTGCGCAAGCCAGAGGTCCAGTCGCTCATCTGTTAGGTGAGATTCGTTGTCTTCGTCGAGACCCACGCCGAGGAAATGGTTGTCGTCGTAAAGCCCTTTCGATGCTTCGAACACGTATCCGTCGGTCGGCCACACGCCTACCAGTGTCGGCGCGCCTTGTGCGTACACGGCCGCCCAGAGCTCGCCCATAGCATCCAGAAAGTTCTCGGCGTAGCCGACCGCATCGCCAACCCCAAAGAAGGCAACCTTCTTTCCTGCAAGGTTCAGTTCCGACATATTGGGAATGAAATCGGCCCAGTCATCCTGCATCTCACCAACGTTCCACGTTGGCACTCCGAAGAAGATCACGTCGTACTGCTCGAGTTCAGACGCTTCCGCCGTGTTCACATCGGCGAGGTGAGAGAGCCGCTCACCCAGGAGATCACGGATCTTTTCCGCGACCATCTGTGTACTGCCGGTGGTGGATCCGAAGAAGATGGCGATTGACGCTTCCATGTATTGAGGTCCTTGGGGAAGTAGCTACACCGTGCTGATCCTCGACCTGGTCCGCCGTAGATGCACGCATGCAGAAAGTGGCCGCAGCAGCCGTCCAACGGTGTGCTACATTCGCTAGGTCGGACGACGCTGGTTACCCGTTTGATTCGCTCTCAGACGGCCGATGCAGGTTCGACGGCCCGTGGGGCGTTGCCTCGCCCCACGGGCATCTATCTGGGGTCCCCTTTCCCCGATATCCCGCTACACCCACCTACCCGGCAGGTGGGTCTCTACATATAACATATTGAGACTGAGTCTCAATCTCAATAAATCAAAAACTCTTAGGTACGCTTGCACAGACCTCACCGCTCACCTCGCGGTCGGATCGGCTTCTGCTATGCTAAAGCTCTGTCCGACGCTCACAGAAGGGACCTTAGGTGATATCACTACGCCCTACTCGTCAGATCAGCGCATTCACCATCGCCGCAGTGCTTTCGATAGGCTCGGCCACCGCCCAGAACATCGTGACCCGAGGAACCAGGCTCGGCGGCTCCCCAGCGATTGGGCTTGACGAAGCTGTCGAACAGGCTGACCAGTATGCGGATCGTCTGCTGACGCTCGAGGGAGAAGTCAAGCGGGTCTGTCAGGTCAAGGGCTGCTGGATGGAGTTAGTCAGGCCTGGCGACGACCGTGGAATCCGGGTAACTTTCAGAGACTACGCCTTCTTCGTCCCCACGGACTCAGCCGGACAACGAGCTCGCCTCGAAGGCCGCCTGGAAACGAACGTCTTCTCCAAAGCCGACGCGGATCACCTCATCGCCGAGGGTGTCGCGCTGACTCGAAACCCTGACGGCACGGCAACCGAAGTAAGCTTCGTCGCCCAGGGCGTCGAGCTTCATCAGTAGCGCCAGGCCTTCCCAGACAGAGCGTCGACGGGCTGGCGCTCGCGCAGCGGCCAGGCGACACCATGAAGCCACACACGCCGCCCATCGCCAACGCTCCGTACGCCTGGCTACTCGATCCGCTCTCGACTTCAACCTTCGAGGATGAGTTCTACGAGCGACGACACCGGGTCGTCCACCGCCAACAGCCCAATTACTTCGAGTCGCTCCTGACCTTCGCCGACTTGGACCACGTGCTGGGGACGCATGCGCTCCGCTTCCCTGACATTTCACTAGTGCGAGCCGACGAGACCGCCATCGACGCCAGCCGGTTCACCGGCCCAGCCGGGGTAGCCGAACCGCTGGAAGTGACGCGCCTCTTCGACGAAGGCGCGACCGTCATCTTTCGTGGGCTCCATCGTCGCCTCCCCCAACTCGCGGCGCTTTGCGTCGCGCTGGGGCAGCGCTTCGGTTCCCGCATCCAGACCAACATCTATCTCACGCCCCCAGAGGCCCAAGGGTTCAAGCCCCATTGGGACACCCACGACGTCTTCGTGATGCAAGTCAGCGGCTCAAAACGGTGGAGTGTCTTCGAGAGCCCGATCGCGCTGCCCTTGCGAGGGCAGAAGTGCAATCCGGACGTCGATCGCCCTGGGCGCACAATCGACGAGTTCGATCTTCATGCGGGCGACTTCGTCTATCTTCCGCGAGGACTGATGCATGCCGCGCGGTCGGTCGATACCGCTTCTCTTCACATCACCCTCGGATTGACCGCCTTTACATGGGCTGACTTTCTCGCCGACGCAGTGTCGGCCGCAGCCCTCGAGAACCCAGCCCTCCGCGCCAACCTCCCAGTCGGTTTCGCGAGTGGGAAACTCACACCAGAAGAGACCGCGACCCTGGCTCGCCAGCACTTTGACTTGGCACTCGATCGCTCTTTTGAGGATGTCTGGCGACGGTTTGCCAGTGAGGTATCTGCGGCCAATCAACCGCTTTTCTCAGACCTTCTGACTCAGCGGGCCGACCAGCATCTGGTGAACGAGGATACGGTGGTCATTCGACGAGAGATGGCCATCCACTCGTACCTCTCGCAGAACGAGTGCGTGATGTGCTTCGCTGGGCAGGAGTTGCGGTTCCCGCTCCATGTCGCCGAAGCCATCGAGTTCATCTGTGCTAATGAAAGGTTTACCGCCCTTGAACTCCCGGGTCCGCTCGACACCGCAGGAAACCTCACACTGATTCGGCGACTCGCAAGAGAGGGCCTCTTGAGATCCCACCACGAACGCTCTCGCCTCAAATAATTTTTCCTTGACCGACCGATTCGGTCGGACATACAGTTCACCTTAATGTTGATATTGAGACTCATTCTCAATATCAAGACAGTCCGCTAGGTGTAGCAGCACCCGGCGAGCTGGTCGAGCGCTTGGTCCAGAAGGGCCGACCGCACGAAGAGCGTGACGACACCCGCCCGCATCACAGGCAACTGGGGTCGTGACGTGCAACGCAGAGAGACGTTATGACCAGACTGCCCATACGCTACCTCGCGGCATTCTTCGCCCTCATTGTGGTTGCCGGAACCACGACGTCAGCGCAGCACGTCATGGAAACCCGAGTGCCGCGACTGGTACCACCGGCCGATCCTGGTCAGGTCGGCTTCCTCGTCGTGGCCCCAGACCGTGGATTTCTCGGAAACGACGAAGTGCGCGATGCGTTTCGCAAGTTCTCAGAAGCCTTCCGGGCTGAACTCGCATTCCTTCCGTGGGACGGTGACCCGATGCGCTTCGCCTCACCTGCGATAGAGCGTCTCCGCCTCAACGGGGCATCTAAGATCGCGGCACTGCCGCTCTTCCTGGCCGGTACTCACCCCCTGCTGGTGCGGGTCCACGACGCCATCAACAACACCGGACTAGACATTGCCGTGGCGGACCCGTTCGGAGCTTCGTATCTGGCCGAAGAGATCCTGATTGAGCGCCTCTCTACCGCAGGCGTGCGACCAGGTATGCCCGGGGCCCCTCCACCGGACGTCGCGGTCCTCGTGGTCGGCTCCGGAGCGGTCGACGCAAGCTCGACTTCCGCCATGGAAGCTGACCTATCAGACACTCTCGGGAGGGTTAGCCGGGCAACTGGGCTCGCAGCCACTGACGTCGTGGTGGTACGAGGACCCAGTGGTGATTTCGATGAACTCCAATCGTCGCTCGACCGGATTCGACCAGCTGCAGACGCGCTGGCCAAAGCCCATGATCGCGTCCTGGTGATCCCCTGGCACCTGGGCTCCCGCATGGACTCGATGATGGACCTGAACGGCTCCCTACGTAGGAGCCTTGCCGGGGTCTCGGTGGAGTTCCTCGCTCAAGGGGTCATCCCAGACCCCATGGCAACAGTCTGGATGGCCCAAGAGGCCAATCGCTGGATTCCACCCACAGCCAACGAGATCGGGTACGTGCTGATGCCGCACGGCGCCGACATCGACTGGAACGAGTCGATTCGCCAGCCGCTCGCCGAGTTAACCCAGAGCCGGTTGGTCGAATATGCCTTCTCGATGGCCGACCCGGTCGTGCTCGGTCGAGCCGTCTCACGCCTGGAAGAACGCGGTGCGCGGGCCATCGTGCTCATTCGGGTCTTCGCCCAAGCAGCGTCATTTCTCGACCGCATCGAGTATCTGATGGGGCTCGGCGATGAACCGGGCATGTCCATGGGCATGGGACCACCCCCTCGGGTGCGCTCTGCGGCGATCTTCGCCACCCTTGGCGGCCTGGAAGACCACCCGGCATTTGCGGAGGCGCTCGCGGCGCGCGCCCGAGCCCTCTCTAACAATCCCTCGCAGGAGGCCGTGCTGCTCCTTGGTCACGGTGCGGGCAGCGACGAGGGAAACGCGGCGTGGTTGGAGAACCTTGAGTCGATCGCCTCGCAGATGCAGGAGCACGAACCGAACTTCGCGGCATTCCACTGGGCCAACTGGCGAGAAGACTGGCCCGACGCCCGCGAGGAAGCCGAGGCCCAGATCCACGGCATCATTGAAGCCGAACGAGCCCTCGGCCGGACAGTGCTGGCCATTCCAGCCCGGATGACCGGGACCGGCCCATCCCAGTACGAACTCAGCGACCTCGACGGAGTGCAGATCGGAGCTGGCTTCGCTCCCCACCCGCTATTTGCTCGCTGGATCGGTGACTTAATCACTCAAGGCGAGGCAGCGATGCGCCAGATCATGGGGTGGCAGCCTGACGAACGTAGCCGCTGTGACAGCGACGCCAGCCTTGCCGGCGTCAGCCTGAAAGGGGGGCGCCGGTGCGATCGCTAGCGCCTCCACCGATCTTCGGAGGGCTACTGCCCTCTGCGGGCGGCTGTATCGTGGCTTTGGTCTTCCTCCTCCTGGCAGACCATGCTGCCCAAACTCGGCGCGCGGGTTTCGTTTTTGCGACCTCCGAGGCCGCTACGCGATGGCCGGGCTTCCGCGGCGACGGTACCAACGTCAGCCACGCCGCCCGACTCCCACTTACCTGGTCCGACCAGACTGTCGCCTGGCGTGTCACCACCCCGGGGTTTGGGCAGTCCTCCCCGGTGATCTGGGACAGTTCAGTGTTCGTCACCTCGATTGAAGGCGCCATGAAAGAACGTCTGTGGGTCACGGCGCTCAATCTGGAAGACGGCAGCGAACAGTGGCGCCAGGCTTTCGATGCCTCCGAACCACACGAGTTCAATGACTACGTCTCCAAAGCAGCGCCCACTCCAGTCGTCGACCAAGACCGCATCTATAGCTTCTTCGCCAGCGGCGACCTTATCGCCTTGGGCCACGACGGTGCAGTGCATTGGCAACGTGATCTGACCAAGGACTATGGATCCGTAGGAGGTAATCACGGGGTCGGAAACTCCTTGCTGCTGACTCCCCGTGCGGTCGTGGTACTTCTGACTCGACGTACCTACTCCTATCTTCTCGCGGTCGATCGAACCACTGGCGACACGCTATGGCGGACCGAGCGGGACGCCGGAGTCGCCTGGACCACACCAGTGCTATCGCCCGAAGGCAATGAGATCGTCGTCAGCGCGTCCGGACAGATCGAAGGCTTCGACGCCGTCACCGGCGAACGCCGCTGGCACTTCGCCGGTCTGAGCGGCAACCATGTGCCCTCCCCAACGGTCACGAACGAGCTCGTCGTGGTGGGAGGACTGGCGGTCGATGCAAACCTTGCCATCCGACGGGGCGGGCTCGGCAAACTCGACGAAACGGCCGTCGCCTGGAAGACCGGTAGCGGTTCAAACTTCGGCTCCCCGTTCGCGTACGGCAAGTGCATATATTGGATCAACCCAGCGGGCGCGGCACGCTGCCTGGACCCACAATCGGGCGAGGTCCAGTGGACCCATCGGCTTTCCGCGTCCACGTGGGCTACTCCGCTCGGTCACCGAGACCACGTCTTCTTCTTTGGTGAGGACGGTACGACCGAGATACTGGCGGCATCGGCGAAAACGGCCCAGGTTGTGGCTACTAACCACTTGTCGGTCAGCGCACCCGTCACAGCGATCGCGGCGGTTGACGATGCGATCCTGATCCGGGCCGGGACCGAACTTATCCGAGTCAGCTCGGACGACAAGGCACTGAACTGAACGTTGGATCAGAGGTGGGCGCCCCCGCCCATGGTGTAGGAGCCGAACGGGAGCGCCCAAGTGAGCGCCGGTACCGCATGGGGCGGACCGGAACCCATTTGGAGTATAGCCATGCAGCTCGTACAACAGCTCCGACGCGGACGCGGTCCCCAGGGGGCAGGAGCCGTCCTCGTCTTCTCGCTAACGGTGGCACTCCTGCCCGCCGAGGTGCTGGCTCAGCCGCAAACGTCGACTAGTGCCAGCACCAATCAGTCGACCGAGGACGAGCCGACGACGTATCTCGATGAGATAACGGTCACGGCCACGCTTTCGCCGTCATCGCTGAGGGAGACCCCGGGCGTGGTGTCGGTCATCGATAGCGAAACCATCGCGGAGCGGATGGTCGAGAGCTTCTCCGACCTCGTCAAGTTCGAACCTGGCGTCTATGTCGAGAACGACGTAACCCGACTCGGCTTGAACGGCTTCAACATTCGTGGCGTGGGTGGTAACCGTGTCATGACCCAGGTCGATGGGGTACAGACCTCCGAGCAGTTCGACTTCGGGCCGTTCAGCATCCATCAGGCAGGCCTCGACGTGGACACGCTCAAGTCGGTCGAGATCGTCCGGAGCGCCAACTCGGCCCTCTACGGCAGCGACGCCCTAGGCGGTGTCGTGTCCTTGTTCACGAAAGACCCTGCCGACTACTTGCTGGACCAGAAGCGCTACCTCGGCGTCAAGACCACCTGGGACGGGCGCTCTGACGATACCAGCGGCAACTTCGCGTTCGCCCTAGGCAACGAGAGCGTGCAGGGGTCGCTGTTTACCAGTTACAGCCGGGGAAACGAGACCAAGAACCAGGGCACAATCGAAACACTGGACGTCACCCGCACCGCACCAAACCCTCAAGACCGCGAAGGCCTGCAGGCGCTCGGCAAGATGGTTTTCACTGCGTCTCCAGGAAACATCTTCCGAAGCGCGATCGAGGTGTTCGACACCCAGATCAACACGACGGCGTACTCGCTTCAGGGCACAACCTTCTACGGT
This sequence comes from Acidobacteria bacterium UBA2994, assembly GCA_002346545.1. Lineage (GTDB taxonomy): Bacteria > Acidobacteriota > Vicinamibacteria > Vicinamibacterales > UBA8438 > UBA2994. The sequence continues at coordinate 26,498 of DEAA01000036.1, read as the reverse complement.
CCGGTCGCGTTCAGCACGACGAGCGCGCAGGCCCTCGACACTCAGAAGCGCTGGCGAATCTCGCTCGATCACGTCCTGACACCGCAGCGTGGACTAGACGTGCTCACCTGGCGGGTCTACGGCCAGGGGGGCGACACCTCCCAAGTCGTAGACGAGTCCCGATCAATCGTCGCGTTCGGTCCGCCCACGCTGTCCTCGAGGACCGGCACCGTCAATTTCGAGCAGCGGGGCTTCGGCGCCTCAGGGCAAGGACAACACTGGGTCGGGGGTACCGAGAACGGGCTGATGCTGACCTTCGGCGCCAGCTTCACACGTGATGCGTTCGATGTGCTGCGTGATCGCAGCGAAACGAACATCATCACCGGTGCGCCGGTGCCGACCAGCCTCATCTTCCCGGCGAAGTATTTCCCAGAGAGCGACGTTGATGAGACCGGCGTCTATGTGCAAGCCGAGCTCCGCGTAGACCGTCTGACCATCGTCCCGGGAGTCCGCTACGACCGGTACTCACTCGACGCCAACCAGGAGGACGCGGTTTACCTTGCCGGACTGAATCCGGTGCCAGCTGATTTCTCGGCCGACGCGATGTCGCCGAAGATTGGCGCCACGGTCTTGATCACGGACGACCTAACCGCGCACGCCCAGTATGCCGGCGGTTTCCGCGCACCTCCCTACAGCGCGATCAACACCGGCTTCACCAACCTAGCGGGCGGATACACCACGCTCCCGAACGCGGGGTTGAATGCCGAGACGAGCGACAACATTGAAGTTGGGCTGCGGGCCGCATTTGGCCGGACAAGCCTGGATGTCACCGCCTTCTCGAATCGCTACGATGACTTCATCGAGCTAACCGCGGTCGGGTTCAACCCCGCCACATTCCTCCTGGAGTTCCAGAGCCAGAACCTGTCAGAGGTAGAGATCGGGGGAGTCGAAGTGAGGGCCGACACGTATCTCACCAACCGTGTCCGCCTCCGCGCTAGCTGGGCCGCCATAACCGGGACCGACGTGTCCGGCGACACCGACACACCCCTCGGTTCGATTACGCCGGACGAAGGCGTCATTGGGCTCCAGTACATCGACCCAGACGGCTGGTGGACAAGCGAGCTGTCGGTACGGATCACCGAAGGACAGACTGCTTTGGATGCCGGTGACGGACAATTCGCGCCGGACGGGTACCAGGTGGTTGACTTCGTCACCTCGATCCGGCCGGCCGACGCGGTGACCTTCCGAATCGGACTACTGAACCTAGCCGATGAAACCTATTTTGAGTGGTGGAACGTCCGCGGCCGAGGCACGAACGACCCAGTAATCGACCGCTATTCGAGCCCGGGACGCAGCGTCATCACGTCTCTAGCCCTTGATTGGTAGTACGGAGACATCATGAAACAGGAAACGTCAGAAGAGCAACCCCGTAAACGGCGGCACTGGGCCGTGTCGCAGTGTCAACACGGCTGCATCCACGTAGATCTGGGTCCCCTAGTGTTGAAGCTCACCAAGCGAGAACTACGGGAGCTGGTGCGTCTGCTTGGCGACGCCTATGTTGAGTTCGGAGTCGAAGACGAAGAGCGGACACTCGATTCAGAAGTCGATATACAGCACACGACTCCCCACTAGCAGGACCGCGGGGTTGGAGCAGGCTCTCCGGCCCTGCGGGCGGGCGTCACTCGAGGCGTCTGGTCGGGATCTTCCATGACTTGGATGGGGCTCGTAGCCACACGAGTGCCTCCCCCAAGGACCGCGCGGAGGTAGTGAGTTGCGACCTCAGCCACCGGTCCTTCCCGTCCAGTCATAACCCGACCAGCGCCTCGGGTCGCCGGCAAATGCGGCAAAGTAGCACGGCTATTCATATTGACAGAATAATGTCTATATGGTTCAATAGTGTCATATGGGTTCAGACCAGTACACCCCGGCCACTCGACCCGCCAGCGCAGACACCCTCCGACAGCTGGTACTCGAGATCTTTCGGTTAAACGGCGCGCTCCTGCGCCACGGCGCCGCATTGACCGCGCCGCTCGGCCAGACGCAGGCGCGGTGGCAGGTCATCGGTGCAGTGGCCGAGGAAACCAGGACCGTTCCGCAGATCGCCCGGCGCATGGGTATGTCGCGCCAGAGCGTGCAGCGGGTCGCAGACCTGCTCGCAAAGGACGGCCTCGTGCGTTACGACCCCAACCCCGACCATGTTCGTTCACCCTTGCTCGTCTTGACTCGGAAAGGTGAACGGATCGAAGCCGCGCTGACCGACGTCGGTCACGACTGGGCCGCCCGAATCGCTGACGGTCTGCCCGAGGCCGACCTAGAGCGCACGGTCGGTACGATACGCGAGCTCACACACAGACTGGATACCTGAGGAGGAGTGATGGCAGCCCCCGAAGAACTTCGGCGATTCGTCAGGGACGGTCTGGCCCGCGGTGTAGATCGATCTCGCCTGCGGACGGCGCTCAAAAACGCCGGCTGGGATGGGGCGGACATTCGCGGAGCCCTTACCTGCTACGCTGACGTGGAATTTCCGCTCCCAGTCCCCCGCCCGCAGCCGTACCTGTCAGCCAGGGACGCCTTCGTTTACCTCCTGCTGTTCACGGCGCTCTATCTGAGTGCGTTCAGCCTGGGCCAACTCCTCTTCGAACTGATCAACTACGCGTTCCCAGACCTCAGCTACACGCGACCCGTCCAGGTCATGCGCGAACAAATCCGCTGGTCCGTATCTCTCCTGATCGTCGCCGGCCCACTCTTCGTCGGACTCTCCAAGCTGGTAGGCAAGGAACTGGCGGCCGACCCAGCGAAGCGGGCATCGAAGGTGCGGCGGTGGCTGACCTATCTCACGCTGTTCGTGGCGGCGGCGGTGCTGATCGGCGATGTCACCACGCTGGTCTTCAACCTGCTGGGGGGTGAGCTGACCACCAGGTTCTTGCTCAAGGTCCTCACCGTCGGAGCGCTGGCGGGCGGCGGATTCTGGTACTACCTCTCAGACCTCCGTGCCGACGAACGCGAGACTGAGGCATGAAGGCCGGCTCCCCCGGGGGCACGCGACTACTCGTCGCGGCGATCCTCGTAGCCACCATGGCGGTGGGAATCGGGCTCGGGCTCCTCGGGTCGCCGGCCGTCGAGCGGGACCGACGCCTTGATGCCCGACGCCGGAGCGAGCTTCGTGCGGTGGCCCGGGCTGTGGACGTGTACTGGAATCGGGTCGGCGCGCTTCCTCTTGCGCTCAGGGTGCTGGAGTCCTCGGCCGAACCGAAACTTCAGCTGAGCGACCCTGAGTCCGGAGAACCGTATTCCTATCAAGTGCTTGCAGAAGACAGCTACGAGCTGTGCACGAGCTTCTCCACCGCGGAACAGCTTCAGGACGAAGGTGCCTTCTGGTCGCATCCTTCGGGCTCCCACTGCTTCAGGATTGCCGTCGAGGACGTTCCGAGAGAACCGGTGTTCAGTTCTCGACGCCCTAGCGTTTGACATAGCAGGGTCATCGGGAACGCGACCGGACGAGTCACCCATGGGGGAAAACCGCTCACTTTTCCTCAAGTGGCGCCAGCCTAAGCTTGGGTGACCGATGACCCCACCACCCGCTGCCGGGCCCCCTACCTACGTCCAGTCCTGACAAGCTGGTGTACGCTGGCGACATGCCCAGCGGCCGAGTCGTACTGCTGCCGCTCGCCGTCTACGCGGTCACTCTAGGGATACCCACCCCGAGCGTGGCACAGGACGAGGAACGGGAACCGCCAGGCCGCTACTCCACGCTGCGCGGGGAGGAGATGACTTACGCAGGTCGCATCCGTGGCCAGCGCCTGCGTCTCGACCGTTTCGAACTGGAGCTATCCGACGGCCGACTCTATCTCGGGCAAGAAGTCGACGGCCTAATCCCGATCGCCGTCTACCTCGGAGACGGCGTGCTCCGCGGGTTCGCCCCGGACGCGGTGGAGTACCACCAGCTGGAGAAGCTCTCCGACGACCACCACGTCGACGAAGCGTTCGAGCGACTCGTGGTCTGGTCCGTAAGCGACACACTGCGAGACCTCCGTGCGTTGGCCGACCCGGCCGACGACGAGGGCGACCCCAAACGAGCCGCGCGGTATCTCGACGACCGGCGGGAAGATCGGCTTGAGGACCAGCTCCACAACCCGGACGGACGGATCCTGGAGGACCTCCTCCGGCGGCAAGCCGGCACGCTTCAGAGCGACCGTGCGTTTCTCCTAGCCGATATCGACACTAAGGACGAAGGCTGGCTCACCATCACGCGCGACCCCGGCGCGAGAGAGGAAGTCGAACTCTACAAGCACGATAGCCGGCGACGCATCCGAGACTACTGGCTCCGCGTCGACTTCCTGCCTGACTTCACCGCGGAGCAGCGCGCGCGCGCACTTGATGGCTACGTCGTCGATCCGGAAAGCCTCGACGACGAGGTAACCGGTGGCGCGCTTGGGCTACCGGCCCGGCCACTCGACAGCGACGCATGGAACCCGCGCATCAGAGTGCCACGCGCCCAGGTGGATCTCGCGCTTGAGGGCAACGGAGACGCGAGTGGGACCGCGGCGCTGCTGATCGAGCCATTGGAACCCACGCGGGGTCTTCGTCTGTTACTGAGCCAGGTGCTGGAGGTGATCGACGTCAGACTCGCTCCGCCGCCAGAGGGAGACACGTCGCCCTCGCTCCTCCAGATGGAGGCGAAGGAGAACACCGCCGCGGAAGCTCCCGCACCCGACGAGCCGACCCCCCTCTCCGGCGAGGCGGTCCCCTTCGTCCGCGAACGTGACGATCGGCTCATGGCTGACGACGTCTTCGAGCCCTGGATCACGATCGAGCTACCGCGCACGTTCGAGGCGGGAGAACGATTCGTCGTCCAGCTGGCCTACGAGGGCGAGCTCATCGAACGCCTTCGCGAGAGCAACGACTTCCTGCTCAAGGACACTATCTACTGGCAACCCCGTCATCCAGACACCCGGTTGACCCGGCTTGACCTGACCTTCCGGATGCCTGAGCGCTATCAGGTGGCCAGCGGCGGCGTCATGACCCGCGAAGAGGTGGTGGACGACACTCGGATCATGCGTTGGGTCACCGACAAGCCGGTACGCAACATGTCATTCCACCTCGGACAATTCGACGTAACAACGGTCGAACGCGCGTCGCCGCCGGCGGTCTCAGTGTACGGCAACGACAACCACCTGGGCTTTGCGCCGGGCAACCGGGAAAAGACGGTCGAGGACCTCACGGCATCGATTGAGCTCTTCAGCGACTACTTCGGACCGTTCCCGTTCTCCTCCTTGTTGACCACCGAAACCCCGACCCAAAGTGGTCAAGCCTTTCCCGGCCTGCTACTACTCTCCTATCAGGCCTTCGGGGAGCTCCACACCGGCGAGGCGGAATTGTTCCGGGCCCACGAGGTCGCTCACCAGTGGTGGGGCGCCGCCATTGACTGGGAAGACTATCGGGACCAGTGGATGAGCGAGGGCTTTGCCCAGTACGCGGCGGCACTGTACGCGCTTCAAGCCCTGGAGGATGAGGACCAGTTCCTTGAGATGATCGACGCCTGGCGGCACGACGTGCTAGGCGAAGGCCAGGTGGGACAGGGTATGGGCCTGCGCCACTACGGATTTTCGCCGGGCGCGCTCCAGCGAAGCGACGGCCACGACTCTGGAGCGCTGGTGGTAGGCCATCGGCTGAACTCCACCGAGACCCCGTTCGACTACCGGGTCATCGTCTACGAGAAAGGCGCCTACATCCTGCATATGCTGCGCGCCATGCTGCTCGACCCCGACACGGGGAGCGACGAACGCTTCCGCCAGTTGATGCGGGGATACGCGACCGCGCACGTCGGCGGCGTCATGTCGACCCGATCGTTCGAGGACGCGGTCGACGAGACGTTTGGCGAACCGATGGACTGGTTCTTCGACCAGTGGGTCTACGGAGTCGAGGTCCCGACCTACGACGTGGACCTGGACGTGCGCACGGAGAGCGACGGGTACGTCTTGGAGGGTACCATTCGCCAGAGGGACGTCTCGGCCGGATTTCGGATGCCGGTGCCGATCCATCTAACCTTCGAGAACCGCCCGCCGATGCTCCGAAGGATCTGGGTCGATGAGGAAGAAGTGCGGGTGACCCTGCCGCTCCCAGCACGACCGAAGCGGGTCGACTTCAACTATCATCACGCCGTTCTTGCGAAGATCCGGTAACGAAGTTCCCTCGCAAGCACTCAAAATCAGTCGCCCGCAGGTTGTATTCCAGGTCTCGGCTTTGCCCGCGGACACCCACTCGACTCGGGTTGACAACCCCTCCTGTCCGGTCGACAATCCAGTCACTAACGAGCCGAGTTCCAGCGCCATGGCACGCCGTTCGGCGCCTCTGGTTTCTCTGTACCCAGCATGCACAGCATTGAGGCGGTTCACGCCTTCGTGGACAAGCAACGCCGCCGCCGCCAGAGCAACAAGGTGCTCCACGGCTACCCGTCGCCCGTGCAGTGGCTGGAGCAGCAGGTTCCGATGGACCAGGTACTCGCGGACCGCGCCACAGCGGGCCGCGCTCTTAGGAAACGGGTCAACCTCTACGTCGGGACCCCGTACTGCCTGCCGACCGACCCAGATCGGTGCGGTTTCTGCCTGTTCCCGAGCGAGATCTACACGAGTCACCGTCAGCTGGACGAGTATCTCGGCTATCTCGAACGTGAGGGCGATCTATTCCGCGACCACTTCGCCGGGGCCGAGCTGGCCAGCATCTACTTCGGCGGAGGCACATCGAACCTCTACAAAGCTGATCAATACCCGCGGCTGATGGACGTCGTGCGAGGGGTCTTCGAGATCCCTCCCCACATCGAGATCACCCTCGAAGGCATCCCGCAGACGTTCAGCCACGACAAGCTACTCGGCATGAAGCAGAGCGGCATGAACCGCATCAGCATGGGTGTCCAGCAGCTGGACGACGAGCTGATCAAGGCGAGTGGGCGAAAGCAACGGGCCGAGCAGGTCTTTCAAACCCTCGAATCATGTGAGGCGCTGGGGCTCCCGGCGAGCGTGGACCTGATCTTCGGCTGGCCGAACCAGACGCTGGACCACATGGTACGTGACCTCGAGGCGGTCTCCGCCACCGGCGTCACCCACATCACCCACTACGAGCTCAACGTGGCCGGTCGCACCGCCTTCTCGCGTCACCATCGATCCGAGCTGCCCTCGACCGAACAGAACCTGGAGATGTATCGGGTGGGCAAGGAGGTGCTGGAAGCGCATGGCTATCGGCAAGTGACGCCATACGACTTCGAGCGGCAGGACTCGGAGCTCCCGAGCTCCTATCTCTACGAGGAACTCTTCCGTAAGCCGTTCCAGACCGACGACCAGGGCGCCATCGGCTTCGACGCCTGGGGTTGGGGCTACGCCGGCATCTCATTCTTCTTCGGCACTCCTCAAGCGCCCGGCTGGGCCTTCATGAATCAGGTCCGCATCGCCGAGTACTTCGACTGCATCCGGGAGGGGCGCTATCCCGTGATGCGGGGCTTTCACTACGGCCGACCGGACCTCCAGCTGCATCTGCTGTTCCAGGAAATGCAAGGGATGTCTGTCGATCGCGCCGCCTACGTCCGGCTCTTCGGGACCGATGTGGTCGAGGAACACCGAGTCGTGTGGGCGGCGTTCGAAGAGTTGGGGTGGGTCTCGATCTCGGCGGACACGGTGGCGATCTGCGGCGACGGCGTGTTCCACCTGCCGCTGCTCCAGAACGCGCTGGCCCATGACCGTAATGAGCAGATACGGAAACGCCACAGCAGAGACACCGTGTCGGTGCCGGCCACCCCGCCGCCCGCACTGGTTGCCAGCCCGGCCGTCGGCTAGGTCGCCGCCTCGATCGCGTCGGCGATCGCCAGGACCCGTTCCGCGGCCGCGATCACGGGACGTTCGACCAGCTTCCCCTCCACCAGCAAGACCCCGCCCCGGTTCTCCTGATAGGCGACCACCACCTTCCTGGCCCAGGCGACGGTCTCTTCGTCCGGTGAGAAGGCGGACTGAATCGGCATCACCTGGGTGGGGTGAATCGCAGCCTTGCCGGTGAACCCGAGCCGCCGTACCGCTCGCGACTCCTCCGCCAGCGCGTCAGGTACCTTGACGTCGAGGAACGGAGTGTCCATCGCGTCGACTCCGGCCAGCGCCGCCGCCGTGACCACCTTGGAGCGCGCATACAGCAATGCGTCCCATTCGATGACGCACCCGAGGTCGGCTGACAGATCGACCGCGCCGAAGAACATGACAGCCACATTCGGCGACGCGGTGGCGATCGCGTCAGCGTGGGCGACCCCGGCGGCCGTCTCGATCTGAGCGTAGAGCGGCAGATCATCCAAACGGCCAGCCAGCCGGCGGTCGAGCGCTTGGATCGTCTCCGGCCCGCTGATCTTGGGTATCATCAGCGCATCAGGGCGAACGCCAGACTCGAGCAACGCGGTGAGATCCCGCTCGCCCAGCTCCGACGCCGGCTCGTTCACCCGGAGCACCACCTCGGCCCGCCCCGCGTCCGGGTCCTTCAACAACGCCAGCGCCTGTGATCTGGCCTCGTCCTTCTGAGCGAAACTGACACCGTCTTCCAGATCGAGACAGACCGCATCGGCCCCGGTCGCGATCGCTTTCGGAAGACGATCGGGACGGACGGCTGGCACGAACAGGATGGACCGACGAACACGGCGATGTGGCATAACTTCCTCAGACGACGGCGGCGGCTGGCTGGCCAACCAGTTCCACCAACCCGGCAATAGGGCGCTGGTCGAGATCGCGAAGCCAGGCCAGCGCATCATCGGCGGCCTCGGCCGACAGGGCACGACGGGCACAGGACAGAAACTTCTGCTCCAAATCGTCACGCGTCGGCGGATTCATCGGATAGCCGCGAGCCCCGCGCACGCGGCGCTCGAGGGTTCGACCGTCCTTCAGCCGCACGGTGACGACCGCCTCGGTGAGCGTGGGCTGATCGATGCCGACCTCAGGGTCGGCCCGCATGACGACCCGCGGCAAGAGAGCACGCACAGTCGGGTCGTCGACACCTGACTCGAAGGTCTCGATACCGACCCGGCCGTGGACGACGGCCGCGGCGGCGCAGAAGTGCATGCTGAACTTCCCTTCGAGTCCGGTCGACGGCCGGTCGTGAATGAGCACGGTCGGAGTGACGCTGTCGACGGCCACCTCGATCTCTTCGACATCTTCGGGCCCGAATCCATGTTCGGCTCGCAGGTCGATGAGCGTGTCGATGGTCGGGTGGGTCGCCGCGCAGCACGGATAGAGCTTCACCGTGATCCCGCCATCAACGATCTCCCACTGCTGCCCGAGCGCCCTCACCTCGGAAGAGAAATCGTCCCCCCGCGATTGCATCGCCACCAACAGCCCCTGCGCCCCCTCGACAGCGAGCTCGGTCGCAGTGAAGCCGGTCGCGGCCAGCTGTGCCGCCAGCACCCCGTGGCGGCCAGCTAGACCGCCTTGCAGTGGCTTTACCATGGTGCCGAAGCTCTCCTTCAGCCCGCAGGCGCCCGACGCCGCGATGGCCAAGCTACGTACGGTGGTCGCAGGATCCTGCCCGAGTAGACGGGCAACCACCGCGGCCGCCCCCAACGTGCCGATGGAGGAGGTGGCGTGCCACCCCCGCTCGTAGTGGGTCGGGTTCATGACCCGGCCGAGCGCCGCCTCAAGCTCGAAGCCGACGCAGTAGGCATCGAGCAACGCCTCTCCGCTGGCGTCGACCAACTCCGCCGCCGCCAGGCCAGCCGCAACTAGCGGGGCGGAGGGATGGGCCATCGACACGAAGCACATGTCGTCGAAGTCCAGGGCATGGGCGGCGGTACCGTTGGCCAGCGCCGCCCAGCCGGCTCCCGTCCGCTCGCCCGTGCCAAGAACGCCACAACGCGCTGCGCCCCCCTCACTCCTGGCCACCTCGCGCACCAGGCGAGCTGCCGGCGCGATCGACCCGGCCAGGGTCACGCCGACCGTATCCAGTACAGCGTTGCGCGCCGCGTTTCGTGCGGCAGGAAGAACATGGGCGCTGGCGACAAACTCACCACAGCGCACCAGGGCGGACGACGGCTCAAGGGTTTTCATGGGTTCTTGGCTGCAGGGGTGCGGTCCAATGACCGTAGAACGTCGCCATCTCCGCCAACCTCTGCTGAATGTGGGTTTCGGGGAACCAACGGCCGTTCAACATCACCCCCGCGCGCTTGGCGACATTGTCTATATTCTCGATTGGATTGGCGGTCAGTAGCAGAAGGTCCGCGCGGAGACCGACCTCGACCGACCCGAAGTCGTCGGTCGCATCGTAGTACTCGGCCACCCGGCGGGTGCCGGTCTCGAGCACCTCGTAGGGCGTCATGCCGTTCTCGACCCACAACGCCATCTCATGGTGCAGCGAAAACCCGGGCACACTGAAGATCTGGGGCGAATCAGTACCTAGCAAGATCCGAACGCCGCCATCGACGAGCGCCCGCAAGATCGTTCGCCGCAGCTCACGGATCCCTCGATTGGCCACCCGATCCGTCCCCGCGAGTCGGCCGTCGATCGCCTGCGACCACTCAATCACGAGCTCCGGCGGCACAAAACGCAATTCGGGCCGCTCGCCTCGCAACTCCGCCGATGACCAAGCGCCGAAGAAAGCCGTCTCCCACAGCACCATCGTCGGCACCACCCAGGCACCGGCAGTTTGGGTCGCTTCGACGAGCTCAGGCAGGCGGCCTTCGTCCACGAACGGCAGCAGCTCGCCCACCCCGAACAGCCCGACGGACTCGGCCGGCCGAAGATCCTCGGGGACCAGCGCCTGGATGTAGTTATCGAGGTGGTCGATCGACACCTGACCGGCCTCAAGCGCGCGGAGCAGCCCCACCTCGTCTGGCACGTGGCCCCCAAAGGGGATACCAACCTCACGGGCCATATCGGCCACCGCATCAAAGCTCTCGAGGCTCAACCCCTCGTGCATCTTGACCAGGTCGTACCCCCGTTGCTCGTACTCGCGGGTGAGCTGGGCGCCAACCTTGGGAGAAGTGACGCGCGCACCGTTCAACGAGGGACTGCCGAGAAACAGACGGGGACCGATGGTCTCCCCACGCGCAATCTGGTCGCGAAGCCTGAAGTGCGATCGATCGCCCTGCATCCCGCGAACCGTGGTCACGCCATTGGCGACGTAGAGGAAGAGCAGGTTCTGGATGTCAGCCGGTAGCAGCGGCCGACCCAGCAGATGCCCGTGCATCTCTGCCAGCCCGGGCATCAGATACTGGCCCTCGGCCTCGACCAGCCTCACGCCGTCGGTTACGGCCACGTCGGCGGTAGGCTCGATCGCGACGATCCGGCGACCGTCGACTACCACGGTCTGGTTCTCGAGAACCACCGGACCGCCGCGGCCCGTCATCGGGAGCACGTTCACCCCGACGAAGGCCAGATCGCCATCAACCTCTGGCAAGGAAGGCCCGCAACCGACCGCCAGAACGGCGATCAGCAGGCCCAGTCCGGAGACCCACCCTACGCGACACACCCGCCGCGTCCAGTCCCGCATAACGCTCCCAGACTCGTCCTACTCGGGTGAGGGCGGACGGAACCGCGGCGGCACGTGCCCTCGCTTGTAGACCATGAACGTGCGCTTGAACTCGATGACGATCTTACCGTCCTGGTTGAACCCGGTCGACTTGACGGTGACAATGCCAACCGTCGGCCTTGAGTTCGATTCCCGCTTAGCCAGCACCTCGCTCCGCGAGTAGATCGTGTCGCCGTCGAACACCGGATTCGGCAACCGCACCTCATCCCAGCCCAGGTTGGCCATGACGTTCTGAGATAGATCGGTCACCGACTGGCCAGTCACCACCGCCAGGGTGAACGTCGAGTCCACCAGGGTGCGTCCGAACGGCGTATTGGCAGCGAACGCATGGTCGAAGTGGATCGGGTTGGTGTTCATCGAAAGCAGCGTGGCCCAGGTGTTGTCAGCGGCAAGCACCGTGCGGCCGAGGGGGTGCTCGTAGATGTCGCTCACCTCGAAATCTTCGTAGACCCGTCCGGTCCACCCTTCTTTGATTGGCATCGTGACTCCTCTCCTATTAGATCACTCCCTCGTCTTAGATCACTCCATCGTCGCGCCACCGACGGACCGTCGAGGAATCGAAACCCAGCTCGTCCAAGACCGCATCGGTGGCCTCGCCAAGCGAGGGCACGGACGCCATGACCGGCTTGACGTCCTCAATGGTGGCGGGCGGTAAGGTGGCGCGGATGGTGCCCGATGGTGTCTCCACATCGCACCAGCGCGACCGGGCCGCCAGTTGCTCGTGTTCGGCGAACTGCGCCACCGTCCGCATCCGCCCGCTGGCAATCTTCGCGCGCTCCAGCCGCTCCAAAATCTCCGGAGTGGCGAGGGCGCTGAAAACCGTTTCGATCTCCAGGTCGAGGTCCCGCTGATTCGCCACGCGACGCGCGTTAGAGTCGAACCGTGGATCCGCGGCGAGCTCGGGACTGCGCAACACATCGGCGCAGAAGAGCTTCCACTCCCGCTCATTCTGGATACCGAGATAGACGACGTCTCCATCGCCGCCGGCGAACGGACCGTAGGGGGCGATCACGGCATGCTTGGCTCCTGAGCGTGGAGGCGGAGTACCGCCGTAGACACCGTAGTAGTACGGATACGACATCCACTCACCCAGAGCTTCGAGCATCGAAACCTCCACGACCGTGCCGGCATTAGTCTGGTGTCGCATCAACAGCGCGGTCAGGATGCCGGAATAGGCATACATCCCGGCCGCGATGTCCGCCACCGAGATACCTACCTTCACCGACTCGTCCGGCGTGCCGGTGATCGAGAGCAGCCCTGCCTCGGCCTGCACCAGCAGGTCGTACGCCTTGCGGTCCCGGTAGGGGCCCGTCGAGCCATAGCCGGAGATCTCACAAACCACCAGGCGGGGATACCGCGCCCGCAACGTCTCGGCGGACAGGCCAAGTCGGCCGGTCGCCCCCGGGGCCAGGTTTTGTACGAAGACGTCCGCCCGGCTGAGTAACCGCGATAGCACCTCAGCGGCCTCGGGATGCTTGACATCGAGCGTGAGCGACTGCTTCGACCGGTTGAGCCAGACGAAGTGCGACGACTCGCCCTGCACCGTCGCGTCATACGAACGTGCGAAGTCACCCACACCGGGGCGCTCGATCTTGATGACGCGGGCGCCCAGATCAGCCAGCTGGCGGGTCGCGAAGGGCGCGGCCACCGCCTGCTCGAGCGAGAGGACGGTGACCCCCTCGAGAGGAAGCATGGTGATCAGAACGACCGCGGCATGCCCAACACGTGCTGGCCGATGTAGGACAGGATGAGATTCGTCGAGATCGGCGCCGTCTGATAGAGCCGAGTCTCGCGAAACTTGCGCTCGATGTCGTACTCCTCGGCGAATCCGAACCCTCCATAGGTCTGCATGGTGACATTCGCCGCCTCCCAAGAGGCGTCGGCGGCCAACAGCTTCGCCATGTTCGCTTCGGCGCCACAGGATTTCCCTTCGTCAAACAGCGCAGCAGCCCGGATCCGCATGAGATCGGCAGCCTCAACGTTGACGTGCGCGCGCGCAATCGGGAACTGGATGCCCTGGTTCTGACCGATCGGCCGGCCAAAGACGACGCGATCGCTGGCGTACTTCCGGGCCCGGTCGATAAACCAGCGACCGTCACCGACGCACTCGGCCGCAATCAGGATCCGCTCGGCGTTCAGACCGTCAAGGAGATAACGAAACCCCTGCCCCTCTTCGCCGATCCGATTCGCCACCGGCACCTCAAGATTGTCGAAGAACACCTCGGTCGTCGCGTGATTGATCATCGCCCGGATGGGTACCACCGTCATCCCGCTCCCCACTGCCTGCTTCAGATCGACCAGCATGGCGGTCAGGCCCTCGGTCTTCTTCTTGACCTCTTCGATCGGCGTGGTGCGCGCAACCAGTAGCATCAGGTCCGAGTACTCGACCCGCGAAATCCACACCTTCTGCCCATTGACAACATAGTTATCACCCTTGCGGACAGCCATCGTCTTCATCTGCGTCGTATCGGTGCCCGTCGTCGGCTCGGTCACGCCGAACGCCTGCAGACGCAGTTCGCCCGAGGCGATCTTGGGCAGATACTGGCGACGCTGTTTGTCGGACCCGTGCCGCAGCAACGTGCCCATGATGTACATCTGCGCGTGGCAAGCGGCGGAGTTCCCACCCGAACGATTCACCTCCTCGAGGATGATCGACGCTTCGGCGATCCCCAGGCCAGACCCGCCGAGATCTTCGGGGATCAGAGCGGCCAGGAATCCGGCCTCGGTCAGCGTCTTAACGAATTCCTCGGGATACGCCTCCTTCGCGTCGAGCTCTCGCCAGTAGGTATCGGGAAAGTGGGAGCAGAGCTCGCGCACGGCGGTGCGCAGGTCAGTATGCAGCTCGGTATTGGTCACGGCAGCTCCATCGAGCGTGGATCGAAACGGACATCATACCCGTGTTCGCCCTACCTATCGAACGCCGTCAACCGTCAGGTTCGGTCGCGAGCCGGGATATTGGAGATTAGGTACTCCTCGACCGCTCCGCGCGATCCGCCCCTGGAGTTGATCGCGCGCCGGGCCGACACCCGCACCGCGCGCAACCCGGCGGCCCGAGCCATCACGTTATCGGCGTAAAGGGCAGTGATATCCGGAGCAGTGGAGTTGCTGAGCAGCACGTGGCAACCGCGGCGCGCTAGCTCGACCACGACCATCTGGAGCCGACGCTGAGCGTCGCCGTTGAAGCCGCCCGGGGTGTAGGCGGTGAAGGACGCGGTCGCACTTGTTGGAGCGTAGGGGGGATCGAAATAGATGAAGTCGCCCGGCATCGCCCATTCGCAGACCGACTCGAACCGGTCCTCGCGCAGTTCGACGCCAGGACGAGAGAGGACGGTGGAAACGGCGCGCAGATTGGGAGCGTCGCAGATCCGAGGGTTGGCGTATCTACCCACGGGCACATTAAAGCGCCCCGCATTATTGAGGCGGAACAGGCCATTGAAGCCGGTGCGATTAAGGTAGACGAACATCGCAGCCAGCGACGCGTCGTAATCCTCGCTCCACCGGCCGCCAGCAGAGATCAGCTCAGCGCGGGCCGGATTGAAACGCTCGTCCCGCACCCGGTAGTAGGCGGCCTTAGGGTCGTCTCGGTGCGATCCGGCCAACCGACGCAACGCACGGATCACCGCTTCTGGATCCTCCCGCAGAGACAGCCAGGCCCCGATGAGGTCGGGGTTGTTGTCCATCAGGGCCGCCCGACGGCCCTCCAGCAGCCCCCGGCTCTCGAGATCGAAGTACACGGCACCGCTCCCCAGGAACGGCTCGCAGTACGCCCCGAAACTGGGTGGCACGAATCGGGTAATTTCCGGGAGGAGCTGACGCTTCCCTCCAGCCCACTTGAGGAAGGGACGGACGGCGGGCGGAGACGGCGGCGACACGGAAACCCGGCTCCGGGCCTGTGCGGTTGACATGTCGTCGGTCGCAAATGATAGCACGGACTGGGGATAGCGTCCTGAACCATAAGGCAACGGCCTTATAATTGCGCCTGTGACAGTCTCGCTGGGCTCGGCGAAGCTCGCGCCGCGGATTGCCGATAGGCGGGTCGGCCTCCTCTCGAACCCGGCCTCGATCGATGGCCGGCTCAGACACATCGTGGACCAGGTGGTCGGGATGTCCGACGTCTCACTGGCGGCGCTGTTCGGCCCGCAGCACGGTTTCCGGGCCGACGTCCAGGACAACATGGTCGAAACCGACCATGCGCGCCATCCTGCCCTAGACGTGCCGGTGTATTCGCTTTACGGCGAAACCCGCGAGCCGACGTCCGAGATGCTGTCCGACCTCGACACGCTGGTCGTGGATCTGCAGGACGTAGGCACCCGGGTCTTTACCTATATCCACACCCTGGCAAACTGCCTCAAGGCGTGCGAACGGGCCAAGGTGCCCGTCATCGTGTGTGATCGCCCCAACCCGATCGGCGGGCTAGCCGTCGAAGGCCCGATGCTCGAGCCGGGCTTCGAATCGTTCGTCGGCCTCTACCCGGTGCCGTTGCGGCACGGACTGACGATCGGGGAGATGGCCCGGCTCTGCAACGCAGGGTTCGGCATCGGGGCGGAGCTCGACGTGCTGACGATGGACGGGTGGCGGCGGGAGATGTTTCACGACGACACCGGACTGCCATGGGTGCTGCCTTCACCGAATCTGCCCACCCTCGAGGGCGCGATTGTCTACCCGGGCATGGTGCTGCTCGAAGGCACCAACCTGTCAGAAGGTCGAGGCACCACCCGGCCGTTCGAGCTATTCGGAGCGCCATGGCTCACAGCCACCCCACTGGCCGACGCCCTGAACGCGCGCAGTCTGCCGGGCGTACACTTTCGGCCGACGGAATTCCAGCCCACGTTCCAGAAGCACGCCGGAGCAACGTGCGGTGGATGCCAGCTACATGTAACGGACCGGATCCGCTTCAAGCCGGTGGAAGCGGCCGTGGCAGTGCTCGCGACCTGCCGGGCGCAAGCGCCGGACCACTTCCGCTGGCGGACGCCGCCATACGAGTACGAGACCGTGCTCCCGCCGATCAACATCCTGACCGGTTCGTCCCGGATACGAACGCTGATCGATGCCGACGCCGACTGGTCCGAGGTGGACCACGCCATCGAGGACGGTGTCGACAAATTCAAGCAGCAGTGCGAGCGCTACCTGCTTTACTGAACCTGGGCCTGACCGATACCATCGGCAGCGTCTCACTAATGGCTGTCCCTCCCCTAACCTTCGAGCATTCGGTCGTAATCACCGCGGCCCCCGGCACCGTCCTGTCAGCGTTCTTCGACCCGAAGGCCCTCGGCGACTGGTGGGACACGGCGCGTTCGGTCACCACGCCGCGTCCGCTCGGGGTGTACGCGGTGGAATGGCGGTCGACACCGTTCAGCGATCAGATGCTCGGCACCCTTGGGGGTGTCTTCTACGGTACGGTCATGGAGTTCCGTCCGAAAAAGGAGTTCTTTCTGGCCGACGCCTACTGGCTCCCACCCCAATCGGAGCCGTTCGGCCCGATGGCACTGGAAGTGAGCTGTGGCGTTGAGGGTCCAGCCACTCGGCTGACCGTGCGGCAGAGCGGCTCGGAGGAAGGGGAGCGCTGGCAACGGTACTACGCCCTGATTTCGGCTGGATGGACTGACTCGCTCGAATCGCTCAAGCGCTACCTCGAACGGGGTCAGACCTCATCGAACGGTGAGTGACAACGAGCGCGTGAAGGGCGGCATCCCACCTTGGTTGGCCACGTTCGTCGATGTGGCCAGGCAGCTGGACCAGGCCGGGGTTACCTACATCGTGATCGGCGTCGGGGGGGCGAACTTCCATACACTGAATCCGGCCGACACCTTCGAGACCGACGACCTCGACCTGTTGCTACCGCTCGATTCCAGGAATCTGGTTCGCGCATGGGACGCATGTGACAAGCTCGGCTTCCACGTGGAGGCCGACCAACCGCGCCGCGTCGTGGCCGAACGATGCACGACACGCGCTGCCCGTCCCATCGAGCTTGCCGTCGACCTGACACTGGAGGTCGCGGCATTCGAATTCGATGATCTGTGGGCCGAGCGGCGGACCTTCCTCGTCGACAAGGTCGAGATTCCGGTGGCAAAACTGAGCCAGATCATCCGTTCGAAGGCGGCCGCCAACCGGGAGCGGGACCGGCGTTTCCTCGCGGCGCACGCAGACCGGCTCAGGCAGATGCTCGACGGGGACGAGATCTGAAGGAGCGGCTCATGCAGATCATCGCGCCAGAGATCGAACGCTACCTGGCTAGCCTCGACAGGTCCACGCCTCTTCTCGAGACGGTGGCCGCCGAGGGCGAGGCGCTGGGTCTCCCGAACATCGACTCGACCGTGGGATCGTTCCTGCACGCCATGGTGGTAGCCAGCGGCGCCAAAAGCGTACTCGAGATCGGCACAGCCAACGGGTACTCGACGCTCTGGATGGCTCGGGCGCTCTCCGCGAGCGGACGCCTCATCTCGATAGAGATGGACGCCGACCGGGCCATCCTGGCCCGGGGCCATCTGGCCGCGGCTGGCCTCGCTAATCAGGTCAGCGTCATGGTCGGTGACGCGGCACGCCTGGTGCACAAGATCGCAGGCCCCTTCGACCTGATCTTCAACGACGGCGACAAGCTGCAGTACGAGCCGCTCCACGACCGGCTGGTCGAGCTGCTCAGACCCGGGGGGCTCCTGATTACCGACAATGTCCTCTGGGAAGGCGAGGTAGTGCCTGGCCTGGTGAGCGCGCCACAGCGAGATCCGGCCGAGACGGCGGCGATCGCAGCGTTCAACACCCGTCTGGCGGGTGACTCACGACTGGCGACAAGCTTTCTCCCGGTAAGAGACGGCGTCGCTATCGCGATCCGCCGGCCAGTGGAGGCAGGATGACGGTCGACGAATGGCTCTCGGCGGCGGAGACCGACGCCCAACGACGCAGACTCGAAGACCTCACACCGCTACTCCGCGCGCTGGCGAAGGCGACCGCAACCCTCCGCGCCGCCGAGTGGAACCAGCGAGCCGCGGGCGTGCATGAGGACCCGCCCTCCCGGGCAGGCTCCCAATGAGCGACGCTTGGAATCATCGGCAGATTCGTGAACTGGCGCCGGCGCTAGCCGGCGGTGAGGTGTCCCCCGTCGCGCTGACCGAGCAATTACTGGCGCGAGCCGCTGCCAGTCCACTTAACGCCTTCACCACCTTGCTCCCGGAACAGGCCCTGGCAGAGGCGGAGACAGCGGCTCGCGAGATCGCAGACGGGCACTACAGGGGTCCGCTGCACGGTATCCCAGTCTCGGTGAAGGATTTGTTCCGGGTGGCCGGAGCGCCGACCACGGCAGCGTCTGCATTGACGGCGAGGACTCCTAGCCCAGACGACGCGCCGGTCGTGGCAAAGCTACGCGCCGCCGGGGCGGTGGTGCTGGGGACCTGCAATCTGCACGAGTTCGCCTTCGGCACGACCGGCGAGGACTCGGCGTTCGGCCCCACCCTCCATCCGCTCGATACGAAGCGCTCACCAGGCGGTTCGAGCAGCGGGTCCGCGGTTTCTGTCGCCGCGGGTCTCGCGTTCGCATCGCTCGGCACCGACACCGGGGGCTCGGTGAGAATTCCCGCAGCAGCATGCGGCCTGGTCGGACTCAAACCCACGGCTGGCGAGATCACCTGCGCCGGGGTCATCCCGCTGGCGCCAAGCCTCGACCACGTCGGTCCGCTTACTCGCTCGGTGGCCGACGCCCGCATCGTCTACCATGCTATCCGTGACAAGAGCCCGAGCCCCATACTCGGGAAACCGACCACTGGGCGACTTGGGTGTCCTAGGCCGTACTTCTTCGATCTGCTCGATACGTCCGTGCGGGTGGTGACCGAACAGGCGCTGACCCGCCTCACCGACGCCGGCTGGCTGGTCACCGACACCCCGATCGCACATGCGGCCGATACCGCCGTCGTGTGTCTGCACCTCGTACTCGCCGAGGCGGCAGCCATGCATGCCGAGGGACTGGAACACCAGCCTGAGGACTACACGCAGGGGGTCCGTCTCCGACTCGAACTAGGTCGGTATATACAGGCCGAGGACTACGTCCGCGCCGAACGAGGCCGACAGGTCCTGACGGCGGCGGTTGACGCGGCGCTCAAGGGCCAGTCGGCACTGGCGCTGCCGGCCCTGGCCATCCCCGCCCACAGGCTCGGCACGGAGGCGGTCGACTTCGGAGCGACACGCGAGCCGCTCCGGAACGCCATGCTCCGGCTGACGCAGCTGTTCAACGCCACGGGCCATCCCGCCGTGTCGATTCCCTGCGGTACGACACCAGACGGGTTGCCGGTCGGGCTCCAGTTGGTGGGCCGTCGGCATCAGACCGACCAACTCCTGGCGGTGGCCGAGGCGTGCGAGGCCGTCCTCGGCTAGCGCTACGACCCGCCTGCTTTCGTGCGAAGCGCCTCGTATCCGGCCGCGTCCGAGTCGCCGCTCTCGACCGGCAGCCCCGCCGGCGCCCACCCCTCGTCGACGACCTGCCCGGTCGCCGGATCGCGGTACCCGCCGAAGCCCCCCTTAACGTTGACGACGTCGGTATAGCCCTGGGCGGCAAGCAGCTGCGCAGCCCGTGCGGAACGTCCCCCCACCTGGCACCCGATCAGAAGCTTGGCGTCACTGGCGTAGTTGGCCTGCATGACTACCAGGAAATCTACGTTCGGCGCCATCTGCCCAGTCTGAGCGTCCCGGTGCAGAAGCGGGACGTTGTGGGCTCCCTCGGCATGTCCCTGTTCGTATTCCGTCACGGAGCGGACATCCACATAGGTGTAGCCGCCCTCGGACTGCATCTGGCGCGCCTCTTGGACGCCGACATGTTTCATACTCATGGTCCCATGCTACAACGGCGCCGACCGCTGGCCGTCCCCATCGCGGTCGACGGCGCTGACGAGTAAGATGATGCGTCGGCTGGTCGCCGACGACGCTTTGGGATGATCGCTCGATTCTTCCACGCCTGGGAACGCCGGCTGCTCGCTGTCGACACCAACCGCGTGGTGCGGCCGTTCGAGTGGGGACTCGACTGGCTCGACGGGGCTCCCGTCGGTGGAGCACCGGATGAACGGGTGAGGGCCTGGTCCGATGCCGCGCTCGCCAATCCGAACTGGTTCTCAGCCCCGTCCTGCGAGGACTATACGCTGGACGGCGACACCCTCCTCTTCCCGACCGCACTGATCACGCCGCACGCCGAGAACAACACTGTCGCGGCCCGCTACTTCCCGGCCGAACAAGGGGACAGTCCGCGTCGGGCGACGTTGGTGCTGCCGCAGTGGAATTCGGACGAGGAGGGCCATGTGGGCCTGTGCCAACTGCTGGCCCGGGTCGGGATCAGCGCGCTCCGACTGAGCCTTCCGTATCACGACAGCCGGATGCCGCCGGAGTTGGTCCGGGCGGACTATATCGTCAGCCCGAACATCGGACGGACGCTGCAGGTCAACCGGCAGGCCGTCCTCGACGCGCGCCGAGCCATCGGATGGCTGGCCTCACAGGGCTACGAGCGGATCGGTATCCTGGGCACCAGCCTCGGCTCCTGTCTCGCCATGCTCGCTGCGGCGCACGAACCGCTCGTGCGGGCGGCAGCGCTCAATCACATTTCCCCGTTCTTTGCCGACGTGGTCTGGGAGGGCTTGTCGACGGCGCACGTCCGCGCCGGCTTGGACGGCCCCATCGATCTCGAACTCCTGCGACGGCTCTGGCTCCCGATCAGCCCGCATCCCTACATCGACCGTCTCGGCACCCGCTCGGTGCTGCTCGTCTATGCGCGCTACGACCTGTCCTTCCCGGTCAAACTCTCCGAGCAGCTGATTGCCGACTTCGCGGCGCGAGGCATCAATCACGATGTGACAGTGCTGCCATGCGGCCACTACACCACCGGTAAGGCGCCATTTAAATGGATGGATGGGTACGCGCTAGTGACGTTCTTGCGGAACCACCTGTAGCGAGCATCACGGCGCGCTTACAGGTATCTGGCGATTCGGATCACGGCGTCATAGAGGACGCGCGCCAACTGGCGCACGAACGGGGTAACGTCCTGCTCGTTCACCGCATCGGCCACGGTGACCGGATCGGTCAGCAAGAGCCAGATCGTCGCCGCAGCAAGCGTGGCCGCAATGATGCCCACGGCTCCCGCGACGCTCATTCCTATTCTGGTCAGACTCATGACCGGCTGGATCCCCAGCAGACTTGACAGAGCTAGCAGCTCAACGGCTTTCCCCAACGTCGAGCAAGCCCTTGCCGAACTGGGCTCGGCGCACGACCCCGGCGATGTCGCTGCTGACGATATGCGGAAGACGGACCCCGTGGATACCCCGGCGCTGCCAGAAAGCGAGATAGTTGAGGGCACAGGTCCGCACCTCGACCAGTCCCTCTCCTGGCACGGGAGAGGGATCTGGAATGTCCTCCAGCTTCAGGACATCAATGCCGCCGTGCTCGTGAAAGCGAATGGCCTGCATGCCTGAGACCAGACCAGATTATGGCGCGAATTAGGCGTCGACAACCTGAAGCGGCCCGAGTCCAAGCGTCTCGAGCCCGGCGCCAAACTGCTCGACCGGCCCGACCGCGACCACGACGGCCTCTTCCGGCCGGAGGTGGGTCAGAGCCGCCTCGGTCACGGCGGCCTCGTCAACCCCTGCGACCAGGGGCACGAAAGTGTCGTAGTAGTCTGGCGGCAATTGCTGGATCAGAAGGCGGGTCAGCCCCCGGGCCACTTGCCCCGCGGTCTCAAACCCGCGCGCGAACCCCCGCGTCAGTGCCGCTCTAGCCAGCGCTAGCTCGTCAGCCGTCACCGGTCGGTCTCGACCAATACCGGACATCTCACCCAGTACTTCCGTCACGGTCTCGACCGTCGCATCTGACTGGACACTCCCGTCCATGGAGAAGGGACCGGGCGCTCGTCGGCAATCGAACGACGTCCTAACGCCGTAGGTATAGCCCCGATCTTCCCGAAGGCGCTGGTTTAACCGGCTGGTGAACTGCCCGCCCAGCACCATATTGAGCGCAAGCAATGCGTGATAGTCCGGCGTCAACCGCCGGACACCCAGATGACCGATGCGCAGCTCGGTCTGCACGGCGCCTGGCCGATCGACGACGAACAGACGGCCCGCCGGCGCGGGCGGCGCCGGGACGGCCGCCGCATCAACGACGACCGTTGTCGCGGGAACCGCCGGCACGTCGGTGAAGGCCTTGGCCGCCACCGACGCCGCCTCCTCATGCGACAGCGCCCCTACTACGACTAGGGTTGCCGGTCCGAGGCGGAACGCTTCCCCATGGAAGTCGCGCACCAGCCCGGCCGCCATGGACGCGAGCGCCTCGTCGGTGCCGAGACCCAGATGGCCGTAGGGATGCGGACCGAAGATCGTCTCAAGAAACAGGCGGTCCGCGACTGCGCCTGGCACGGTCTTCAGTTGTCGGAGACGGCTGCGGCGGAGGTCGCGCACCCGCTCTACG
The DNA here is from genome assembly GCA_002346545.1 of Acidobacteria bacterium UBA2994. Classification (GTDB taxonomy): domain Bacteria; phylum Acidobacteriota; class Vicinamibacteria; order Vicinamibacterales; family UBA8438; genus UBA2994. The sequence goes on along the minus strand of DEAA01000036.1, from coordinate 3,548 downwards.
TCGAGGGGGTCGAAGCGGGGCTGAGAAACGATCTCAGCCAGCAACCGCAGGCCCTCGACGGCGTATTGGCTAAGCGTCGTCAGCGAAACGGTCGTCGAGTCGGTGCCGACCTCGGTCCCCAGCCTGGCACCGATCCGATCGAGCGCCCCGTGGAGTTCCAGCGACGGTCGCTTAACGCTCCCGTCGTCGAAGAGGTCCGCCGTGAGCGCTACAAGGCCGGGATGGTCAACGGGATCAGACGCTGACCCGACCGGCACACTCAACGCACAGGTCACGACCGGCGGGCCGGGATGCTCGACCGTGCGGAGGCCCAAACCCGAAGGTAGACGTGCAACCCTGGCCGACGGGAAACGGACCAAGGGCGGATTGCCTGGCACGGGCAGCCGTGTGCGGTCTACCGCAGTGGTCACGACACTACCGCCGGGATCGAGCCGTGCAACGCATCCGCTGCCGCGCCCTCGGGCACGACGCTCAGCGCAACGCGGCCGGACGACGTCAGCCAGCGATCGGCCAGCATCCGCACCGCCGCCGGCGTAGAATCCGAGTACCTCGCACGATCCCTCGACATGAAGCCCGGATCGCCGGTGTAGACGTTGTAGGCGTTTAACTGATCAGACCGGCCGTTGAACCCTCCAACAGTCTGTAGCCGATACACAAATTGCGCATCCACCTGGGCCAATCCCCGCTCGATCTCATCGTCGGTCGGCCCATCCGCCACGAGACGCCCGAGCTCTTCGCCGATGATCTCATCAAGCTCGGTCAGCCGTCGCCCCGGCGCGGCGGTGGCGGTGATCGAGAACCACCCGTCCAGCTCGCGCGAGCCCTGCACGGCTGAAACGTCGGTGGCCACGCGTTCTTCGTGGACCAGGCGCCGATACAGGCGGGAAGTCTTGCCGCCGCTCAGTACCTCCGCCAACATGTCGAGTCCCGCATCTCCCGCAGCAAAGAGCGCCGGGGTCCGCCAGGCCAGGTAGAGACGAGGCAGCTCCACCCGGTCCTCGAGCAGGAGACGCCTGCCCAACTCGGCGTCGAATGAGTTCTGGTCAAAAGGTGGCGTCAGCGTCGGCGGCTCGGCGGCCGTCGGCAGCGGGGAGAAGTACCGCTGCGCGAGCGCCAGGGTCGCGTCGGGGTCGATGTCGCCAGCCACCGTCAGCGACGCGTTGGCAGGATGGTAGTAGCGCTCGAAGAAATCGCGAGCATCATCGAGGGTGGCGGCCCGCAGATCCGCGGTTTCGCCGATGGTGGTCCAGTGATAGGGATGAGCGGGCGGAAACAACGCGGCCATCAGGGCCATCGACACCATCCCGTAGGGCCGGTTCTCGTAGCGCTGCCGCCGCTCGTTAATAACGACATCCCGTTGGTTGTCGAACTTCTCCTGGGTCAAAGCCGGCAAGAGGTGCCCCATCCGATCAGACTCCAACCAGAGGGCGAGCTCCAGCGCCTCGGCCGGCACCACCTCCCAGTAGTTGGTGCGGTCGCAGTTAGTCGACCCGTTGAGGGCGCCGCCCGCCTTTTGCAGCGGCTCGAAGAACCCGCTGTCGTGGTGCGCGGACCCCTCGAACATCAAGTGCTCGAACAGGTGCGCCAATCCCGTGCGCCCGGGCCGCTCATTCTTGGACCCGACGTGATACCACAGGTTGACCGCCACGATCGGACACCGGTGGTCCTCATGGAGGATGACATCGAGACCGTTGTCCAGCGTGTATTTCTGAAAATCGAGCATGCTCGCGCCCAGCCTACTCGCCCATCACCTGTACGCCCAATGGTTGCTGGCGAAGTCGAGTGTCACATTCGAAGCGGATGATCTCTTGCCACGTACCCAGCATGAGCTGAACGTCTTCGAACGGCAGCTGAGCGATGGCCCCACAAGCGCCGCGCGCACGTGGCTGGACCCGTTGTCGTCGCTCCAGCGTTCGTGATAAGCATCGTGCACGTCCGGAGGCGCCAGGGTCTCAAACAGACCGTTGAAGTCGGCAACCGCGCCCGGCTCATACTCGATGGTGGTCAGGGCCACGGTGGAGCCGACAATGCTCACCGTCGCCAAGCCGAACCAACACCCGGACCCAACCACGATCCGACCGACCACCTTCGTGAAATCGTGGACATCGTCCTGCCTCGAGGTGTCCACCTTCTTTCGCCGGATTGCGATCATTCGATCATTCGACGCGCACGTTCCTGAGAAACGACGTGAACACCTCGTCCCACCGCTCCACAGTGCGGTCGGGTCCGACGAGCTTGAAGAAATACGGGCCAGCGGGTGATTCGACGACGGCCGCCATCAGTCGGTAGTCCGGCTTGTTGAAGCGCTCGGTCGAGCCGGGTCGGACAGCCGCCACATAGGTCCCTGGCACCTCGAGCAGCGTCACCGCCAGACCATCGGCATCGAAGCCGATGGTCGCCGCCGCCTCGAACGAGGAGCGGCCGTCAGGCTGTTCCATCTGCCCGATCCAGCGCTGAAGGTTCGCGTCGACACTTCCGCCCGCGCCGCCAAAGTAAAAGACCACCAGTTCCGCGTCCTCCGGATCTCCCGGTACCCGTGGCAGGATGAACTGGGTGACTCGCATCGGCGACCGAGAGGGCGACTCGGTCCATTCCGTCGGCGTCTCATAGCGCAGGGTCGGCTGCGCGAATGCCACCGTCGGATAGAGCAGAGACAGGGCGGCGCTTACCAGACCGAATCGGATCATGCCGGGATCGTACCACGGCGCGGGTGGGGGACCGGGGGGACAGGTCAGCTGCTCTGGCGATAGGCGGCAGCCAGCCAGGCCACGACGTCATCATTGGGCTTGGCGAGCGACTGCGCCCAGAAATACTGGCCACAGTGCGGGGACGAAAGCACATCAACCTTCGTGAATCGGGAATGCTCGAGCGGGTGGTCGAGGACAACGTGTGCGAACCGGGTCCGTGTGGCCAACCAATCGATCGCGGCGAAGGCGGTCCAAGAGGGTGAGCCGCCCGCCGCCTAGCCGCTGTCAGCGCAGCCCCAAACCAAACTCCGCGATCAGCTTGCGATGGAGCTCGCTGGTTCCCTCTCCAACCTCGAGTGTCTTCGCTTCGAGGAGCAACCGTCCCACCTCATACTCTGACGAAAATCCGTAGCCACCGAAGATCTGGATAGCGTCGAGTGCGTTCTGCGTGGCTGCCTCACTCGCCATCAGCTTCGCCATCGACGCCTCCATGGAGCAGCGTTCGAGCCCCGCGTCTTTCATTCGTCCTAGACGATAGACCAGCGCTCGCGCCGCCTCGGTCCGGCAGATCATGTCGGCGATCTTCTGTTGCACCATCTGGAACTCGCCGATCGGCTGCCCGAAAGCCTCCCGCTCGCGAGCGTAGGGCAAGGAAAGATCGACCGCGCGCTGCGCCTGACCGATACACCGCGCCGCCACCGAAAAGCGGCCAGTGTCGAGAGCCGCGCCGAGGATCGGGAAGCCCCGGCCAGGCTTTCCCAAGACAGCGTCGGGCCCGAGCCGAACGTCATCGAAGTGCACCTCGGCGATGTTGTCCCGCTGCAGGGTCCGCATCGGAAGCGGATTAATCTGGATTCCGTC
>DEAA01000070.1 GCA_002346545.1 Acidobacteria bacterium UBA2994 | reverse complement strand
CGAATCCCACTCTCTCCGCCATCTCCGTCAAACAGTTGTGACTGGCCACCGACGCGGACAACTTTCGGCCGTGCTCACCGTGGCCGGGGCCCTGGTCGCCGCCTGCGCGCCCGCCCCGGTCGGCTACCGTCCCCTTCCGGTGATCGCCACCGAGCCGCACGTCCTCTTCGACACCGATGAGGTCCGCCGGTACGTGAACGTCTTTCCCCTGGGTAACTATCAGCAGTACGAGGTGCCCGACATCGGCCGGTTCTTCGTCGACAACATCGGCGACATGGTCAAGCAGGGGATCATCAACGGCGATGTATGGGAACCGCACGTGGTCGAGTTGCTCGAGCGCCACGTCGAACCCGGTTCGGTCGTCATCGAGGTCGGCGCCCATATTGGCACCCATACCGTGCCGATTGCGCAGTGGGTGGGCCCCCACGGACGTGTCTACGCGTTCGAGCCGCAACGAAAGATCTTCCGAGAGTTGCACCACAACCTCGCGCTCAACGGTCTGACAAATGTGGTACCCCTCAGGTTCGCGGTGGGCGCGGGCGAGCCCCGCATCATTGAAATGAACCCGGCGACTCCGGGCAATGAGGCGGGCACTGGCGTGGGTACCGGTGGCGACCCAGCCGAGCTCCGAACGCTCGACAGTTTCGAGTTCGAAGCGGTCTCGCTCGTCAAGATCGACGTGGAGCACTACGAGAACGAAGTACTCGATGGCGCCATCGAGACCATCCGGCGCAGCCGTCCCGCGGTCGTGCTCGAGATCTTAGGCGGCGAAGACTACGAAACGGCCAGCTCTGACGCCAAGGCACGGATTCATGCCACTTGGAGCAAGCTCGAGGCGCTTGACTACACCGTGACCCCCATCCGGAATCACGACTACCTCGCGCTGCCGAACCCGGCCAGCTAGATGGGAGCCCGATAGGCGATCAGCTCTCCGGAGTAGCCACCCCCACTAACGGCCACCACAAGATACTGCACGCCGTCGATCGCGTAGGTCATCGGCGACCCAGTCTGGGGCGCCGGCATACCCACGACACCGACCTCCTCGCCGGTGGCCTTGTCATAGGCGCGGAGCATTGCCACCCGCTCGCCGTCCGGCGTCGTGTGAACCTGCGGATCCCCAGCGATCAGCAGCGTCCCGGTCACAAGGGTGCCGACACTCCCAGGCTGACCGGTCCGGGGAATGTCGAGGTCGGCCAGCAGGGGGTGACCACGAATGTAGTCGGGTGTCTCGCCATGCGGGATCTGCCACAGCAGCTCACCCTGCCGAAGGTCGATCGCGCTGATGACACCGTAGGGCGGCTTCAACAGAGGAAGTCCCTGGATGGTCAGCCGCGCCCGCTCGCGCACCTCCGGAGACATAGGCGGACGGGGCGGAATTTCGAACTCCGTACGCCCGCCCCCTACGCCGGACCCAGCGCCTCCGCTCGTGCGCGGGCCCGTGACCGCGTTGCCCTGGATGTAGTCCATGTCCGACTGCCCCGGATACGGCGGCATCAGCCCGAGCGACCCGACCGAGCTGTTCGAGGACACATAGAGAATCTGGGTTTCTGGGTCGTACGACCCACCCGGCCAGTTCGTCCCCCCACCCTGGGCCGGCGCGATCAGGGTGCCCAGGGGGCCCTCCAGCCGACTTACCGTGGGCGGGGTGAAGATGGAGCCTGTCTGGTAATGCGACACTCGCTCCGTCGCTTCGGTGCGCAGCTCAGGGGTGAAGTTGATCAGATCGTCGAGGGTCACCCCCTGGCGGTCGTAGGCGGGCGGGCGGGACGGGATCGGCTGCGTGGGCGAGTACCACTCTCCAGGCACATCGCCTGCCGGCACCGGCTGCTCCTCGATCGGCCACACCGGCTCTCCCGTCTCACGATCGAAAACATAGAGGAACACCTGCTTGGTCGGCTGCGCCACGGCCTTGATCTCCCGGCCGTCGACCGTGATGTCGACCAGGATGGGGGCACACGGGATGTCGTGGTCCCAGATACCGTGATGTACCAGCTGGTAGTGCCACCGACGCTCCCCCGTATGCAAGTCAACGGCAACCAGACTCTCGGCAAACAGGTTGTCGCCGGGACGGTTGGCCCCGAAATAGTCGCCGGTCGCCGCCTCGACCGGCAGGTACACTAGCCCCAGGTCGGGGTCGACTGAGATCTGGGCCCAAACACCCGTGTTGCCGGTATAGATCGCCGAGTCACTGAGCCAGGTCTCACGACCCGGCTGCCCGGGACGCGGGATCGTGTGGAAGATCCAAAGGCGTTCGCCCGTTCGGGCATCGTAGCCCCGCACGTAACCCTTGACGTTCGCGCGACTCCGCGGGTTACCGCCGGTCCGATGCGCGGCCCCCACAATGATTACGTCGTCAGCCACGATCGGCGTAGCGTGCAGTCCAACCTCGCCGGTGACCGGATCGATCGCCTGGTCGTTATCCCGCTTCAGGTCGACCATGCCCTCATCCCCGAAGCTGGTCACGGGCTGCCCGGTCGACACGTCGAGAGCTATTAATCGGTAGCCTGGGGTCACGAACACAACGCGAGGCGGTGTGGAGTCGTCGCCAGGCCAATAGGCCAGGCCCCGGCCAGACAACCGACGGGGGGCAGCTACTCCGCGGTCGCCCTCGTCCAGACTGTAGACCCACTTGAGCTCGCCGGTCGTCGCATCGAGGGCGACTACCGCCCGACGTGATCCGGCGGTTGAGTAGAGCACCCTATCGACAACCAGCGGGGTCGACTGAAAGCGGAACTCGGGAGTCGGCCCAAGGTTGTCGGTCTTGAAGCGCCAAGCAACTTCGAGATCGGCGAAGTTGTCGGCCGCAATCTGCGAGAGCGGCGCGTATCTGGTGTGCCCCAGATCGCCGCCATAGGTCGACCACTCACCATCCCGAGCGCCAGTCTGCGCTCCGGCCAACGCTGACCACGACAGGACCAACAGACAGACGCACCACCGCCAGTATCGATGCATGGCGGTCAGTATAGCCGGGGAGGCACGGGGTCGGGCTCGGCGATGACGGCGTCCAGTTCCTGCTCGTGTCAGGCATGCCGCTCAAGGAGCCCATGGCCTGGCAACCGATCGTGATGAACACCCAGAACGAGCTCCGTCACGCGTTCGAGGAGCTTCGAGCAGGAAC
>DEAA01000058.1 GCA_002346545.1 Acidobacteria bacterium UBA2994 | reverse complement strand
ACGGGTAGCCGTCTGCCGCTAGGCCGTGTTGATCAAGATTCTCTCGCCGTCATGGGACCGGGCGCTCCTCAAACAGCTGGCGTGTTTATGTGACCCAGCTCAGAGGTATTGGCAGATCGATTCGGGAGTGCAGGTCTCCGGCGGCGTCTGCTGCGCATGCTCCCGAAGTTCGGCGATGCTCGCGCGCAGGAGCCGTAGCTGCGCGACCTGCTCGTCTATCTCGACCAGGCGGCGGTCAAGGAGATCCCGCACATGGCCGCATGGCGAACCGCCCGCGTCACGAACATCGAGAATCTTGGCGGTTTGAGCGAGTGTGAGTCCCACTGCGCGAGCCCGGCTGATGAACTCGAGTCGTGCCACGGACTCCTCCCCGTAGCTGCGGTATCCGCCAGGGGTGCGGTCGGGCGGCTGAAGCAGCCCTCGCTCCTCGTAGTACCGCAGCGTCGACGGTCTCGTCTTCGTCTTGTTCGCGAGTTCTCCGATCCGCATCCTGACGAACCTCCGTTATCGACTTGACCTTCAACCGAGCTTGAAGGTCCATGCTACGGGCGTGGCCACATGAACGGCCCGGCCTGAAGGAGCGATCATGACCCGGAACGATGAGTTCGATCTTGCGGTGATCGGTACGGGCGGCGCGGCGATGTCCGCGGCGATCCACGCTCGGCTCGAAGGAGCGAGCGTGGTCGCCATCGAGTCCGGAACGCTCGGCGGCACCTGTGTGAACATCGGCTGCGTGCCCTCCAAGACCCTCCTCGCGGCCGCGCACACCCGCCATGACGCGCTCGCCAACCCCTTCCCCGGCGCCCCGACGACCGCCGGCGGGGTTGACCTGGGCGAGCTCATGCAGCAGAAGGACGACCTGATCGGCATGCTTCGACAGACCAAGTACGCCGACATCGCCACCGCGTACGGATTCGGCATCACGCCCGGCACCGCGACGTTCGCCGATCCGACAACCCTGCTCGTCGACGGCCAACCCGTTCGCGCCAAGTCGTATCTCGTGGCCACCGGTGCCGAACCGCACATCCCGACCATCCCCGAACTTGAGAACGTCGACTACCTCACCTCGACCACCGCCATGGAACTGACCGTGTTGCCCCATTCGCTAGTGGTGATCGGCGGCGGATTCGTCGGCCTCGAACAAGCCCAACTCTTCGCCCGCCTGGGCGTGGACGTCACCATCGTCGGCCGCCTCGCCCCACACGCCGAACCCGAACTTTCCTCCGAACTCCGCAAAGCGTTCCTTGCCGAGGGAATCACCGTCATCAACGACCGAGCCGCAACCATCACCCCCGACGGCGACCGGGTCCGGGTGAGCACGCAGACCGGAAAAGAAGCCACCGGCGAGCGCATCCTCGTCGCCACCGGGCGAACCGCCCGCACCAGGGGCCTCGACCTGACCGCGGCGGGCATCGCGACCGACGAGCGCGGCTTCATCATCGTCGACACGCAGCAACGGACCACGAACCCGGCCGTGTTCGCCGCCGGCGACGTCACCGACGCACCGCAGTACGTGTACGTCGCCGCGATGGCCGGGAAGATCGCAGCCCGCAACGCCCTCGGTCAGCGCGAGCACGTCGACTACACCGGGCTTCCCTCCGTCCTCTTCACCTCACCCCAGCTCGCCTCCGCCGGGATCACCGAAGCCGAAGCCCTGGCCGCCGGGTATCGGTGCGCCTGCCGCTACCTGCGACTATCCGACGTGCCACGCGCCATCACGAACCACAACACTCGCGGTGGCATCAAGATCGTCGCCGACGCCGACACCGGCAAAGTCCTCGGCATCCACGCCCTCGCCGAGACCGCCGGAGAGATGATGCTCGCCGCGACCTACGCCATCACCGCCGGATTCACCGTCACACAACTCTCCGACACCTGGGCCCCGTACCTCACCATGGCCGAAGGCATCCGCCTGACCGCGAACCTCTTCCGCAACGAACTCCCTACCTCCTGCTGCGCCTGAACCGTTCACCCGAGGTCGGACTTGATCCAGATGAGCGCGGCGGCGAGGCTGATCGCGGCGCGGTAGTTGCGGGCGGTCTTGTCTGAGCGCATCGCGATGCCACGCCACCGCTTGAGCTGGTTGAAGCAACGCTCCACGACGTTCCGGCCGCGGTACCGTGTGCGCTGCTCATCACCGAAGTCGATCGGCCGACCCGGCTGCTTCCGGCGGTGAGCGATCTGGTCATCACGCTCCGGAATCGTCGCAGCGATGCCGCGGGCTCTCAGCCACGCACGGTTCGCCTTCGATGGGTACCCCTTGTCCGCGATCACCCGATCCGGCCGGATCCGTGGCCTGCCGGTCGTCGGCCGCGGGACGCGGATGTGCTCGAGGACGGTGGTCATCATCGTGGTGTCGTTGACGTTCCCGCCGGTGAGCACCCATCCCAACGGCCGCCCGCGGCCGTCCGCGACCAGATGGACCTTGCACGTCAAGCCGCCACGTGAGCGGCCGATCGCGTGATCAGGGGGCTCGGACCACGGATTCTTGTGATTCGAGAGATCCCCCTGTGTCCCGTCGCAAGGTCGCGCCGTCCTGATGCACGCGCGCAATCGTGGAGTCGATCGAGACCACCCAGTCAAGCTTCCCGGCGGCGTCAGACTGCCGCTGCACCTCAGCAAGCAGCCGGTCCCAAGTGCCATCCTGCGCCCACCGGGTGAACCGCTTGTAGATCGAGTTCCACTTCCCGAATCGCTCCGGAACATCCCGCCACGGCGCCCCAGTGCGGTACTTCCACGCCATTCCCTCAACCGCGAGTCGATGATCGGTCCAAGGCCGCGACCGGCCCCTCACCATCGGCATCAACGGCTCGAGCACAGCCCACACCTCGTCAGAGACCTCGCAACGCGTCACCGCTCAAGACTCGCCGACCGCACCCCGAAACCACTTGATCAACACGCCCTAGGCATCGCGCGGCTTATCTTCGTCAGATCGCCTCCGGACAGCGTCTGCGATGGCGAGTGCTGCAGCTGCGGTGAGTGCGACCGCGCTGAAGAGATAGAGAGCCATCGACCACCCCGAGTGGTCGCCGCCGGAGACGAGGAACGTGTCCGCCACGGCCATTCCCGACGGAAACGAGGCGATGAACAGAGCAGGGGCGCCCAGGGCGAGCATGAAGAGGTAAGCCAAGGCTGCGCCCAAGGGCGTTGCTCGGTTCCACAGCAGAACGGACGCGAGCACGAGCGCCAGGACGATTCCGCCGCCGAGCACGGTGAGGGTCAGCGGGATGCCGGGAGATTCGCCCGCTTGCGAGATTCCGCCGTAGATCTCGGACAGGCCGGCTCCGGGCACCGCCGCCAGCGGGTTCAGTGCCAAGATCTGCAACGCCGCGAGAACGGCGTAGAGGATGATCGCGCCGCAGCCGGTCACCACCACCATCCACACGGGCGCCGGCTGCTTCGGGAGAACCGACATACCCGAACCTTGCCGCTTGGCAGACCTCACTCCTCCGCGCCCCGCACCGCGTGCTCGGTGGTCACCCATCCGGAGCCGACATGGCTGGCGACCTGGGTCATGACGGTCTGTTCGAGATCGGATGGGGTGGGCCCGCGTCCGCTCCCGATCAGGCTGGGGATGTGACGAAGGCGCAGCACGTCAACCAGGTCGGCCCGGAAGAGCGCATCCGTGAGTTGCAGGCTTCCCCAAACGAGCAGATCGCCATCGGTCTCGTTGCAGAGTCGCACGAGCGTCTCGAGCGGATCTCCGGGTTCGATGATTCCCGGCGCATGGTCACCCCACGGGGCTGCTCCGATCGAACTGCTGACGATGTGCTTGGGGAGAGTGTTGATCGGCCCCGCGACGGGCTCGTCGCGGGGATCGACGTTCGGCCAGTACTCGACGAACATCTCATACGTCTTCCGTCCGAGCACGATCGCACCGACGTGCTCCAGCATCTCGAGCTGGTCTGAGTCGGTGCTGTCGATCGGCGCCGCGTCCATGAAACCCATCCCACCGTCGGAGTCCTGCACGAAACCGTCGGCGGTGATGATCTGCTCCACGATGATGCGACCCATGCGTCGACGATAGGCGCGCCACCCCTGGCGCGCCAGGGATTGCCGAGGTCACGAGGCAGCGTCCCATCGTGCGGACTCCTGCCGACCGCCCGCGCCGGATCAGCCGCGCTCGACGGGCAGCCAGAGCTCGCACGTGGCCGTGCTGAAGTCGGGCGCCCTATCGAGCACCGAAACGATCGAGGGGCCCGGCCGCAGTCGCCACGGATTCGACGGGAACCAGTCGGTCGCCGTCGCCGCCCAGGTGCGCTGCAGCTCGGCCGGGTAGGCGCCCTCGGAGCGGAACGCCGCCCAGGTGCCGGCGGCAACCTCGATCACGTCGAGATCATCGGGCACGGTGACGTCGTCGCTCACCGCAACGCCGTGCAGGTACGTCAGCTCGCTGCCCTCGGCGTAGTCCGCATCGACGTCGGCACTCACCTGCAGCAGGCCCGCCGGCTCCGTGTCGCCGAGCTCCTTCAGCCGCGCGTGCGCGGTCTCAGGCAGCCCGGCGATATGGGCCTGGATGTGCGGATTGACGCCCTCGTG
>DEAA01000066.1:12194-23505 GCA_002346545.1 Acidobacteria bacterium UBA2994 | reverse complement strand
TCGCGACATCAGCGGGGTTCCGTGACGCGTGCAGGTGCCGGTGAGGCCGGCGCGGAGGGCACGCTGTTTGTCGCCGCCGTGGGCGGCTGAACCGCTGCACGCCACTCCACGTTGACGGGGATCGGACCGTTGGGCAGCCAGGGCTGCTCACGAACCGCGTCCTTGACCCTCCAGGTTCCCCGCTCGACGACCCCGAGAGCTGCGTCGATGATCTGGTACGCCTGCGTTGCCTTGCCAACCGGCTGCGACTCGACCCAGAACACAATGAACTCCCCCGGCTTGAACTGGCATCGCCGCTGGATTGCGCGGATCAGGTCATTGTTGTGGAGATGGCCGTCTCCGAAGTTGAACCCGATCACGGAGTTGCACGCGAACTCGCCTTCACGGATCGTACGCGAGTCAATGTCGGGGAGCGTCCGGTAGGCGAGGGAGAACAGCCCGCGGCCCTGACTGTGCATCGACCGCCAGGCGATCGTCTGCTGCATCGTGATCTCCGCAGCAACTGCCGGATAGCCCAGCTGTTGCAGCTGATCGACCTGGTTGCGCGTGGGTCGCACGAGGGCGTCAAGCTTCGCCTCGGCGCCAGGGGTGAATGTCCACAGCGCGGAAGCCCAGTTCCCCGCGTACTGACGCATCGATGGCAGGAAGGACACCTTGTCGGGTCGAAGGTTACCCAGAACAGGGAAGAACAACAGGGCCCCGACAACTGCGGCGAGAACCCAGGTGTTTGAGAAGTCGAGCACACTGAAACCGTCCCACGCGGGGAACCCGATGAACAGGAAGATGGCACCGTACGCGAACAGCAGATTCCATTCCAGCGGCACCGCCAACGGGAAGGTGGAGACGATGAATAGGCAGTAGCCGACCATCAACACCACGCACGCACCGGTGAGCCACGGATTCGTCGAGAACAGCAGGATCAGCGGAACGACCATCTCCACCACCATTCCCATCCCGTGCGCGATGAAGTGCGCTGCAGGCGAAGGGCGAAGATCGTCCGGGAACGAGCGGTAGTGCGCACGCTTCAGCCACCTCGGCGGCCAGAACGGAGTATTCGAGATCATCGCCGGGATGACGAATACGAAATGCCGCCCCAGCTTCGAGAAGGCAGCTCCGACCCATACGACGACGATCAGCAGCTTCAGCGCGATGATCATGTCCACGAACGGCAGCACCGTGAAGAACACGAGCGCGGGGAGGTACTGCTCGATGCGGGACGCCAGAGCGATGGTCTTATCACGCAGCCCCACCAGAACCAGCGCCGCGATCGCAACGATCACCGGGGCAGGCTGCACCAGACCCCCGACATTCTCGGGAATGGCAGCGTCGAGCGACGACGAGTGACCACCTGGCAGCACCAGCGCAGCCGTGAGCGCGAGGAGCAATGTGAAGTAGAGCAGGACGTCCAGCAGCGTTCTGGTGTCGCCTCGGGTACCCGGTACCCACGCCCACGGGCGGAGGCGGATCGTCCCTGGCCGAGCCCAGAAGAGGATTCCACCGGTCATCGGCTTGAACTTTCCCGCGATCGGCCCCCAGGACCCGGCAACGCCGATCGCTTCGAGCAGCATCGTCCAGATGATCGCCTTCTGGTACACGATCGGCTCGTTCCACCATAGCCCGACTTGCCAGAACCAGCCCACCGCGCTGGTTGCCGTGATGAGGATTGCGCCGCCGAGCAGCCACACGAGTCCGACTTTGAGAATGTAGGTCGTCGCGATGACGCGAGGTGAGCCGAACCCGTAATCGACCCAGTGGCGCGTCAACGCTTGGATGCGATCACGCAACGGTTGGTGCAGGAACGTCTCCGTATCGACTGGCGGGAAGTCCCCTGTCTTGAATCCCATGTCAACTCCTTCGGTGATGGGTACTGCGTCGAGCAAGTCTCGAGATCGAGCGGCGGACAGGACCATCCCTCCCGCAACTCTGATTGGTCAGTGAATGAGGGCGAACTCGCGCCGTAGCGCCGGCTTGTCCACCTTGCCCACGGGGTTTCGGGGAAGCTCGGCGACGATGTCGACCGCCACGGGGACCTTGATCTTGGCCAGCCCCTCGCGACAGTGCTCGATGAGTTCGTCGGTGGTGAGCGCTGAGAAGCCGGGCGCCACCACCACGAACGCGACAGGAAGCTCACCGAGTACCGGATCTGGGCGCCCGACCACAGCCGACTCCAGCACTCCAGGGTGAGTCGCCAGGTGCGCCTCAATCTCCTTGGGGTAGATGTTCTCCCCACCGCGGATGATCATGTCCTTGATCCGGTCCACGACCCGCACGTATCCGTCGTCATCCTGGACACCGACATCACCGGTGTGCAGCCATCCGTCGCGGATCGCGGTCGCGGTCGCTTCAATGCGCCCGAGGTAGCCGCGCATCACCGTAGGCCCGGAGATGACGATCTCGCCTCGCTCACCTGGGGCCACCTCCTGCCCATCCGAGTCAACGATGCGGATCTGCTGCCCCGGCAGCGCCGTGCCAACCGAGCCTGGTTTGCGCGGGCCGTCGATCGGGTTGCAAGCGGACGCGCAGGTGGCTTCCGTCAGCCCGTATCCTTCGATGATCTTCATGCCGAACCGTGACTGGCACCGTTCAAGCAGTTCGGGTGCGACGGGGGCTGCACCACAGATCGCGAACCGCAGACTGGTCGTGTCGAACTCGACATCGGTCGGCAGCGCCGCGAGGTGAGCGAAGATCGCGGGCACCGCGGAAAAGTAGGTCGGGCGATGAGCCTGGGCCGCGGAGATGAAACTCTGCGGCGCGAAACGTTCCAGGATCGTCACCTGCGCACCCACGCTCATCGGCGCCAGGAAAGTCACACACAACGAGTTGACGTGGAACAGCGGCAGCACGAGAAGGGCGTGGTCATCGCTGGTCAACCGAAAGTGCGTGGCGATCTGCGTGGCCATTGCGTTCAGGTTCGCGTGATCGAGCATGACGCCCTTCGGCTGACCCGTCGACCCACTCGTGTAGACAAGTAGCGCCACACGATTCGGGTCAATCCGAGCCTCCGCCAGCGGCGAGGTAGACACACGCCACATCTGATCGGACTCGATCGTCGCAACGTCCACCTCACGGATGCGCCGGCCGACCAGGATGCTCGCGTGCGAGTCTTCGATCTGGTAGCTCACCTCGCGCGGAGTGAACGTCGGGTTGATCGGCGTGACAATCGCCCCGACACGCCAAGCGCCGAGCATTGCGATCAGCAGCTCAACCGAGTTCGGCATCATCACAGCGACGACATCGCCGGCGGAGACACCCGCATAGGTAAGTTGTTCCGCGAATGCGCCGGCCTCTATCTCGACCTGCGCGTAGGTCAACGCGCGCCGCTCGTCGCGCAGACAGAATGCGTCTGAGCCCGCGGCGGGGCCGAGCCACGGCAACTGTGACAACGTCGTTGATGTATCGGGCATGAACTCCGGCCTCCTCTTCGAGGGCTCCATGTGAGACGTCGACCAACGTATTCATCGGGGTGTGATCATGACATCGGCGCCGGCGTCCCAGATCGGTCCGGTGAGTGTGCATAGTGCACAGTGGGAGCCACGGCCAGGGCGGGTAGTGAGTCAGCGGATATAGTTCCCCCGTGACAAGTCCGGATGCCGCGACCGACGCGCGACCAAACCGCCCCGCGGAGGTGCGCGCGGCGGCCCGATCCCGCGTGCTCACACTGGCGCGTGCACTGCTTCCGGCCTCCGACGGGGTTTCCGATGACCTCGTGAGCGAGATCGCCGATCAAGCCAACCTCTCGATGCGGTCATTCCGGACCCTCTTTCCGACAAACGCCGATCTGCTGCGAGCCGTCAACGACGAACTCATCCGCGAGTGTGCAGAACGGGTCGCGGCAGTGTCCCACAAGGTGGAGCCCGGCTCATCTGCGGAGAACGTTCGCGCAGCCGCTGAAGCTCTCGCGCTGGCGTGGCCGATGAACTGGGCGTCGCTCAGCATCCGGGCACACGAACGTGCCCGCGCCCTTTCCGATCAAACCTTCCGGCCGGAAGTGGCGCAGATCGAGCGCGCGTACGTGCCGGCATTGCTCGACGCATTCCTCAGCCTGATGGCTCGGCTGGAGCGGCGATTCGTCTGGCCGCCAGTCCTCGGCGTGCGAGTCGTCATCCTCGCTTACGAGCGTTCCTTCGAATCCTGGATCCTCTCTGGCGGCGACGAACGGAACTTCCACACCTCACCATTCGTCCAGGAGACACTCCCCCAAATCCTGATCGGACTCAGCACCCCCATATCGGTCGAGGATCCCGACGCTGGCTGAGCTCCGCACACGCCGGTCCTGTGACCGAGCGATAGCGAAGTTGCAACCGAGATCACCATCAGCCATGATGCGCGCATGACGACCTGGCGCATCCGCGACTACCACAGCAACGACGTGGACGGCGTTCTGCGACTCTGGGAACAGATCGCAACGGATACCGAACCGGTCTACAGCTTGTCCGAAGTACTCGCCTCATGCGCGAAGGACCACGCCGTCGTCGGCGAGCAGGTCGTCGGCGCGGTTATCGGTCGGGTAGCGCACGCACAAGGTTGGGTGGTGTTCCTAGCAACGGCACCACACATGCGCGGCACCGGGATCGGGTCATCGCTGCTCGCGGCCCTCGAGTCACGTATGGCCCCGCAGGGAATCACCAAGCTCTCCGCACTGATGCCGGCAGCCGAGACACGCATGGATGCCTTCCTCAACCGCGGCTTCGAGCTCAAACAAGACCTCCACTACTTCGAGCGCACCATCCCGGTACAGCGTGAGGAGCTCAAACGCCTCGATGAGCTCGGTGGTCGCATTCTCCCCAGAGGGCTCTGGGAAGCCGTAGGGGGAATGAGCGCAGAAAAGGACCTGTTGGAACGCCGCGTTGTGCTCCCACTCGCGGAATCCGTACTCGCCGAACGCTTCGGGGTGGTGCCTCCCCGCGCCATTGTCCTATTTGGACCGCCCGGTACAGGAAAGACCACGTTCGCCAAAGCCATCGCGTTGATTGAGGCAGCTGCCTGCCCCCCGACCACGAAATCGTGGGGGATGATTCGTCGCGCGGCATCCGTTCTACCTTCGGGGTCAGGGAAGCGCAGCGCGACCAAATCGCCACTTCGCCGGAACACGGAGTCGTCATACTCAGTGCCAACGAACGCACTCTCGTAGGTGGCAAGGGGGCTCGCGTATTCCCCGTCGAGTAGAAAGCGAAACCCCCAGGTGCGGCCTCGCGTCGCCCAGATGAGGTTCACCACGGGCTCTTCATGAGGATCACGCAGTGGGTCGCCGGGAAACTCAACGAGCATGACTCCTACGTTATGCGCCCGTGCAGTCGCACGCATAAGCCTGTCCACAGCGTGAGTTCAAGCTCGGGAGCCTTCGCCGCACCGTCGCATTACGGAGTCCGGTCCGGCTTGACACTTTGAATGGGCCCGCCGAGCGAGGAATGGCCGTGCGGGCTCGAGACCTTGTCTACGTACATCGAAAATGAGAAATTACATACACATGCATACACAGTCAGGCGCCACAAGCACGTCCCGTCATCCAGCGTTCGTAATCCACTCGATCAATGGCTACACGAACGTGTTCGTCGAAGTGATGGCGGAGACTCTTGGCCTCGACGAGGGGGGAGTTCAAACGCTCCTCCGCAGCATGCACGCGGAGGTGTCAGCGAGCCTCAAGAACAAGGGCGTGAACTACGCCGATCTAAAGTCCGCGCTCACTCCCCAGTCGGACAAGCACGAGATCGCCTTCATCTTTGATTCGTCCCGAGCGACGAGCTGGATGTACGGCGAAGAGTTCTCGAGGGCATGGCTCGCCGCACTGTCGGTCGCCGGCGGAGCGCAGCGGACGGCCATCTCTGAAGGAGATGTCATCGGCCTTGAACCTCACATCCTCTGGCAGATCCTCGACCAGCAACTGGTGCGCCCATCCGAGCAGGTAACACCCTGGCTCTCGCCCGAACAGTACTTTTTTGTCTACTTCACGAACGTCTCGAACGCCCAACTGGCCGTCCTCGACCGTGAGATGCGGACAGAGAGCGCTGCCTACCTCGGGTACGTCGACTGCTCTGGATGGACCCCGCTCAAGACAGGGCTCGCGCTACCGCAGGTCGCGCTCCGCCTAGACAAGAAGATCATCACCGCAGAAGACGACGACGGGAACGCAAACCTGCACGGGTATCGTTTCGATGAATTTGGATACGAGGTCGTCGGCGTAACGAGGACCTCTACGCAACCATGCTTGATTTCCGGATCGACATGGGAGTCCCGCAATGGGGTGCAACGGACAGTGCTATCGCACTCGGTGCGCTATCCGGTGTGATGCGCGACATCGCGAGCATGGCACTGACGATCGACGAGCGACGCTTCGACTACCTCACCGGTGAGGAACCGGGTTACGGGCACGGCGCCTCGATCAAGAAGGCCGGACTCGCAGGCTTCGATCGCTTCGCGCTTGCAGAGGCAATCAAGAAGGAGTTGGCCAAGAGTTTGCTCTTCAACCTCCGGTCTATCGCCGGAAGCAAACAGGTAGAGGGCAAGCGAGTGGCCGCGCCCGAGAACGACGCGCTCATGTTCACTGTGCAGGTCGAGTATCCCGACTTGGCTGGTGTCCAGCAGCGATACCAGGTGGGCGTCAAGTACAATCCCCGCGAACACCGCGGCGAAGTCATCACCATGTTCGGTTGAGTCTCACAATCCCGCGCCGCTCCGCATCAAGAACTCAGGGGCGTGGCCGGCGTGCTCATCGTTCTAGTCTTCGACGTTACGGAAGTCGACCAGCAGGCCAGACGCGCCTGTCTCATCGAGCACAATTCCGTGTGGTCGATGAGCGGGCACACGCGTCCACACGCCAGGCGATTGCGGGACGTAGACGCCCATGTCGACGAGCATGTCGAGATAGGCGTCCTCGATCTCGGCCGCGACGATCTCAATACGGTCTGCGACCCCGTTTAGGTCATCGGCGCTGACTGAAATCACCTTGAAGGCTCCGGTCTTGCGAACGCGGTTCCGCACCTCAAGGTTCGCGTCCGCATCGAACTGCCAAAGCCCGTGCAGGTACTCGTTTCGACGCTGCATGAGCTTCTTCGCCTCTTCCAGCAGCGGCTGCAACTCCGCGCGGTCTTCGCTCTTCGGGAGGCGGACGGCGAGGATTGCAACGAGCATGTCAAGCTTCCGCTCGAACGCCATGCCCTTCACGACGATCACGCCGACTTGTGGGTCGTGGGTGATCGCATCGGCGAGGAACTGCTCAATCACGGCGTCGAGGTGCGAAGCGGCGACAGCCACGCGGCCGATCGCGGCATGCTCGAAGTCGCGCAGGACGTGAACTATGCGGCCAGCCTACGACCTGGCCAAAGCAGGAACCTGGCGTAGCAAACCGGGTGAATGGCAGACCTTGTGCAGAACCGTTCCTGGAACACCTTCGCGTTACGGCTCCGATCGACGCTGCAAGGCGGAGGTGTCGATAGATGGAATTATGGGCCGGACACCGACGATCAGCAAACCTAATCGGAAATGGTTCGCATTCCGTGATCTGGCTAGCTAGCACCTGTCGCTACTGGAGCAACTGACGTCGGGACGCGAGACGCGGCGATCTCGAATAGACCAATCGGTAATCCTGACCCTTGGAGGAATTGGTCACCGTCTACGCCAGCCTCGCTCAACACCTCACGGGCTCGCGGCAGCATCGAGGGCATCTCAAGCGCTGAAATGCGTCCCGGCTCCGCCCGTCGCCACCCGTTCTGCGACAGGCGCATCATCGCGTTGCGATACGACGCGTCTCCCATGACACCCAGCCCGCGGGCGCGGTAAAGCAGAGCCGCCAGGCTGACGCCCCAGTGCTCCTTGAGGTCAGCCAGTTGAGACCACGCCCGCCCCGCCGTCGATGTGGGGAGGAAGGGGGCGATCTCCTCGGCGGGCATGAGGAACTCGGACGCGAAGCGGTTCGCCTGCCCCTCCGCAACCTTGCCGCCGGGCTCAGCGTCATGGTGCATGATCAGGTGTCCGAGCTCATGAGCGACATCGAATCGCTGACGGTAGTAGTCGTCTTTTACCGGGTTGAGGATAATGATCGGCCTCGTCGCGGTGTGGAGTGAAAAGGCGTCGATAGAGGCAACGCCTGGCTCGCTAAACACCACGATGACGCCAGCACGCTCGACGAGGCGAATCACGTGCTGCACGGGTCCGGTGGAGACACCGAAGAACTCTCGCGCCTCACGCGCGACGTCCTCGGGCGTTCCCGACCGCTCATCCGGGTCAACCGGAAGGTCGGGAAGCGAGATCTCTGGGAACTCGACGGCATTCTCGAGCATGCCTGTGATCTCGGCTACGAACTGGCCATAGGCCTCGGCTTCGTCCTGTGCGATCTGTGGCGTCGAACGGAGGGAACGGAAGTGCGGTTTGTTGACGCGCGGTGGCGCTCCTCCCCCAAAGAATTGGGGTTCGACTCGAAGGGCAAGCGCAAGCTTCGCCACAGTGATCCGATTGGGCTGCTTCGCGCCGCTCTCCCACGCGGTGACAGAAGCCGGCGACATCTCGATAAGTGACGCGAGATGCGACTTTTTCAAACCCGCGAGCTGGCGTGCCATCGTGAGGCGTTCGCCATTGAAGAAGGATGCGGCGGCGGCGAGCGTCTGGGACGGTCGACGCGTGCTACTCATTTGCCGCGCCAGTCCCTTCGGCCACGCCCGGCTTCTTGATCCGCACCACGATGTCATCGACCTCGGTCGATGCTGCGTCACCGGGCAGCACAGGCGGCACCGATCGCGAGCCGCCACCAAGCGGGGTTCCGCCCGCCAGCACGAGCTGACGCCAGTGCCAGCAGGAGTCTTCGGAGCGCTCGGGGTTCTTGGACTGGCCGATGTAGAGCTCGTACTGCTTCGTAGTGGGGTTGAAGGCGTGCGC
Organism: Acidobacteria bacterium UBA2994; assembly: GCA_002346545.1. Taxonomy (GTDB): domain Bacteria; phylum Acidobacteriota; class Vicinamibacteria; order Vicinamibacterales; family UBA8438; genus UBA2994. The sequence goes on along the minus strand of DEAA01000066.1, from coordinate 14,637 downwards.
AGCCACCAGCGTGACGCCCTCGAAATCGTCGTCGTCCGGGATGCCCGGGATCGAGTACAGGTCGAAGTCGTCATCGGTGAACAGCGCGTTGTCGCCGACGAACAGCTGCGAGGCAACCTTCCGCTTGGCGTTGCTGCGCTGCGTCCAATTGATCTCGTCGATCTTGCCGAAGGGATAGGACTGCAGAAGCACTCGGATGCCGCCCGCTGCCCACCCCGGAGACTGGCGGTAGTCCTTGCGGTCGATCGCGCTGGACACCAGCTGAGGCATCGAGCGGAACGCATCCGGAGCGATGCCGCGCTCCAGCACATCAGCGCCGAGCCCCTCGAGACCTTCCGCGACTGCGAACCGCCCGTTGGAAGTCGCTCGATCCACGAGGTCGCGGAGGTGCTTGAAGTTGAGCACGCCGATAACCATCTGGTCGTGCCCCGCGTCCTCGTCGAACATCTGGTCGGTTGCGGCGAACGCGACGGGCGCGGCCCAACTCAGGACGTCAAGCAGGCCAGCCTGGTTCAGGTTCGCAAGCGCTTCATCTTCGGTCACGCGCTCAGACTACATCACGCGCAGTACATTGCGAGATAGATTTTACTCTCCGCGTGTCGCGGGGGTGATTTCAGTGACGGAGCACCGTCGTAGGTCACTCGGTCGATAAGGAGTGCTCTCGGCCAGAACCGAGGCAAGGCTTCTTAAGGGGATGCGGCCCGGGATCATCTACGGCAGCGCAACGCGTCACCCGGTTGCATCGGCCGGACGCGTGGAAGCTCATCAGCAAGGACTCCCGCCCGGCTCCCCCGATCCCGAAATCGTGACAGCCAGCCTGTACTCCGCGCTGGCCCCACGGAAGCAGGGCGAGACGATCGCCCTGCAAGTCCTCCTCGGACGAGCCCAGGCGCCCCGCGCACTGCGGCAAGGTCATCCGGACCCGCTCCAGCCGATCGTTTCCCGGCTCTGGCACGGTGTCAAGCCCCCAGCTTCGGATACTCGACGCAAGCTCCAAGATCATGCTGGCGAAAACAGGTTTCAGGTCGCGCTGCGCATCGGCGTCGACGCTGCAACCTCAGAGCGGCGCGCAGCGCTCGCTCGTGGCCTGTTTGGCAGCTTGCACAGGCTCGCGGCGATCGGCGTAAAGCCGAGACTCAGCCGCGAGAGTCCCGACAAGCTCAACCGCGCCGTTCCCTCCGGGGCGCGGCTCGAACTCACCGCCGCGAACCTGACCGCACTCCTGGGGTGGCCACTCGGCCAAGCTGACCTTCCCGGCGTGGACCCACTCCATCCAGTTCGTCTCCCGGTGCCGAAGAGCGTCTCGGAGAAGGAGAGCGTCTTCGCCTTGGGGACGGCCCCCGGGCCCAATCGTCCCATCGGGCTCACTGCCGAGGCGCGCGCCAGCCACGCAGCGATTCTCGGGCCAACCGGCTCGGGAAAGACCGAGGCCGTCTTGGTGCCCTGGCTTCTCTCCGACGTCCGCGCCGGTCGGCCAGTATGCTTCGTCGACCCGAAAGGGCAGGGCGTCGACTACGTCCTCGACCTGCTGAAACCCGACGAAGGTGAACGCGTCGTCTTATACGACCCGGCAGATCCGGAGGGCACGGCCGGGTTCAACCCGCTCGATGCCCGCGGACGTGACGCCTATGCCGTCGCGGACAGTGTGCTGGCCGTCTTCAAGAGCGTGTTCGCCAGCGGGTGGGGGCCAAGGACCGAGGACATTCTGTATGCCAGCGTGCTGACGCTCGCCATTGACGGACAGCGGCGACCAATCCCGCACACGCTCCTCGACATCCCAAAGCTCCTCACGGACCCAGCGTTTCGCCGCACAGCCACGCCGGCCGTGGCCAGCGAGCCGGAGATCGCTCGGTTCTGGGCGCGGTACGAAGGGCTGAAGCCTGCCCAGCAGGAGAACGAGATCGCTGCGCCGATGAACAAGCTCCGCCGCTACCTCATGCGGCGCGGTGCGACCGCCATCCTGGGGCAGGCCGATCCGCCCTTCCGACTCCGCGATATCTGGAAAGGCGACCGGATCGTGTTGGTCAGCGTCAACGAAGCGTTGGCCGGGACGGAGACCGCACAGCTGATCGGCGGGCTCATCTGCGCCGAGGTCTTCATGGCCGCGCAAGAGCGCGCCAGCGAGAAGTACCCGAAGAAGCGACCTGGCTTCGTCTACGTCGATGAGGTGAGGAACTTCCTCAAGCTTCCAGTGCCCCTTGAAGCGGCCCTTGAGATCTCGCGCTCGTATGGCGTCGGCTGGGCGCTGTTCGGACAGGGCTTCTACCAAATGGGAAGCGAGCTCGCCGATGCCATCGAGATCAACACCAAGAGCAAGGTCATCTACGCCACCAGCGCGAAAGAGGCCGCCCGGATCGCCAGCTCGAGCCCAGCGCTCTCAGCCGCAGACATTCAGGAGCTGGCGCAGTACGAGATCTACGCCACCCTGCTGACGAGCCAAGGG
>DEAA01000066.1:0-11915 GCA_002346545.1 Acidobacteria bacterium UBA2994 | reverse complement strand
GAACGAGATCTACACCACCCTGCTGACGAGCCAAGGGCCGAGCGGCTGGATGTCCGCCCGGACGCTGGAACCACCGCCACGTCTCGGCCACGGCCGCTCGATCAAGACGGGCCTTCGGAAACGACAAGCTGCGGCCGCATCCGCTCCCCCGAGCGTCACCCCGCCGACACCTGCGGATGCCCCCACGACGGCCTCCTCGAGCGCGTCGTCGCCGGTGAAGCGGAGGCGCTCATGACGGCCGTACGAGCGACTTTCGGAAGTGGGGGAAGTGTGCGAGTCGATGCGCCAGTCGCAGCTCCGTCGTGGTGCACAAATCGGCCATCTTCCGGCCTCACCCCGCCCGGTTGGGATGGGACTCCCGCTCATTCGAGCGGACGCCCGACCCCACAGGCCCCGCCCGGAGGTGCAGCATGACCGACACCTGGACCCCCACCAAGGTGCGCTACCTCGAGAGCCTGCTCACCGAACGCGACAGCCAGATCCTCGCGGACCTCGAACGCTACCGAGCACTCTCAACGCGACTCGTCCAGCGGCTGCACTTTCCAGCCGGACCTCACGGCCTCCACGCCACTGCCCCGACCGCAACCCGCCTCGCGAACCGCGTCCTGCTGCGGCTCGAAGCCCAAGGCTTCATCGCTCGCATCGACCGACGCGTGGGCGGACCACTGCGAGGCTCCGCCGCCACCGTTTGGCACTTGGCCGCAACAGGCGAACGGCTCCTCCGAGCCCGGCGAGGCGAGGCGGGGAGGCGACGCTTTGTGACGCCGAGCCGCGAGTTCCTTGCTCATACCCTCGCGGTGGCCGAGTTCGCTGTCACCGTCAAGGATGCGGAGCTCGGTAACGCGCTCGACGTCCTCGAACTCGACACTGAGCCCAGCTGCTGGCGACCGTTCCAGAGCGCGCTCGGCGTAGTGACGCTCAAGCCCGACCTGTTTCTGGTCGTGGCGAACTCCGACGTCGAAGCCCACGTCTTCGTCGAGATCGACCGCGGCACCGTACATCTGCCCGCCGTGATCAAGAAATGCCGCACCTACCAGCAGTACCGGCAGACCGGCGTAGAGCAGGCGAGGAGCGGCGTCTTCCCGGCCGTGCTCTGGATCACTCGCGATGCCGAACGAGCGCGCAAACTCCGGACCGCGATTCGGAAAGAGCCCGACCTGCCCGTCGACCTCTTCACCATCTGCGCGGAAGCCGACGCGCTTCCTGCCCTGCAGAGCTTCCTCTCTCCCTCAACCACCAACTGAAAGGACCAACTCCATGTTCATGTGCCCTGACTGCCTCAAGCGGTTCACCACGAAGCGAGCCTGGCTCGACCACATGTACCGCTGCACGGCTCCGAAGCGCTGACACGCTTCCTGAGCCCCCATCACCAACTTCACGAAAGGAGGTTCATTACGACCACTTCAAGACATCAGATTCCCTTCAACTTTGACCCCGTGGTGCCGGCCTCACTCGACCAGGCCGACACCGCACTTCAGATCCTCGACGACTGGAGCTACGGCGACACGACCGTCGCCGACGAGGGCATCGCTCGGCTCCTTGCCGCGACCCTGCACGACGGCCCAGGCACCGCCCTCGAACGCTTCGCCGCGACCGGCGAGCTCGACGCGGAGGCTGCCCTTAGCGAACTCGGCGACGTCACCGTCCCACTCGAGCGCGAAGGGTGGGTCGATGCGCTCGGCCGCTACATCATCACGAAAGGAGGCCGATCATGAGCGAACACGAACCGCACATGACCCCCGAAGGTCGGCCCGCACCAGAACGCGCAAGCCCGGACTGGCGACGGCTTGTCGTTGCCCGAGACCGCTCCCTCACTCCGATCGCAGACGGCATCGCCCAGGCGATCGCCGAACGTGAGGAGATCGACGAAGGCACCGCTCGCTGCATCGCGCACGCCTTGGGCCGCGCCTACGGGCCGGGCAGCGCCCTCGCCACATTCGGCCGCACCGGAGAAGGCAACTACCTGTCGCTCCGCGACGAGTACCTCGACCTCTACGGCGACGAACGAGCCGACGCGGTGACTAAGGAGATGATCGACTGGCTCGGCACCTACCTGGTGCAACGCGAGAACACTGGCTCCGGCCGGCGCTTCATGAACGAGCACCTGCCACCCAAGCTCGACCAACTACTGGTGCGGACAAGCGTGCGGGTCGGGGACGGGCGCTTCATCGTCAACGTCCCTGCCAGCTGGCACAGCGGCCACGAGGACGAGCTCGTCGAACTCCTGACCACGCTCCAGCTCGACCAAGACGAAGCGCTCCAGGCCTTTCTGGCGCTCCCCGACGTGAGCGTCGGGACGGACGACATCATGGAGAGCTTCCACGAAGCCTTCGCCGGAACCTACCAAACCGAAGAAGCCGCGCTCCGCGCACTCAGCCCGCTCGAGGACTGGGAAACCAGCCTCGCGGATTGGTGCATCGACCACGGCCTCGAACTCGAAGCCCTCGAGTGGAACTGCGAGCCACTCATGGCTCGGCTGCGCGACGTCTACGACGTCGTCGAAGGAAAGGGGGTGCTCCATGTCTTCAACAAGTAGCGATGCTTGGCGCCCGCAGGGCACCCACCGCGCTCCTCGACGGGGAGGGCGGACGCTCACGAATCGCCGCATTCGGATATCGCCGGAGCGGCGCAACACGATTGATGTCCACCACCTCGGTCGGGCGCTCCTGCGCCTCGCGCAAGAGCAGTATGACGCGGGCTCGGGCTCGACCGGCGGACCGTACGCAAGCCGTCCTGAGGCCCCCGAACGGCCGCACGAGGCCCGAACTCGGGCGAGGGCGCCCATGGGCGCCACGAGGCCTCCTGGCCGCACAGACGGGCCGACGGAGTAACCCGCGGCAGCACGATCACCGACATCAGGAGCAACGGAGATTGCCATGACAAGCGATGACAACCGAAGCAATTTCTACAACGCCCGGGCGACACCGGTGGGCCCGCCCGAAACCCCCCGGAGCGCCGAACAGGGGCTGGACTTCGAGGGCAAACAGAGGGTTAATCCGGAGGACCTAAACGGAGGGAACCCACTTATGAGCCCACAAAACCCGGGAATCGCAAGCCCGACGACGCCCGTCAACTCACTTGACGGGCTCGAACACCTATTGAACGCGCCCACGGGGCGAGCGCCCGAGGACGGTCACACCGGCCTCGCTCAGGCCGTCGTCTACCTGCGCGTCTCGACCCCACGGCAGTTGCACACGGCTGCGGACATCGATGAAGACGGCAACAGCATCGCGACCCAGCGTGTGGAGGCACTGCGAAAGGTGCGGGAGCTACGCGCCACGGTCGCGAAGGAGTTCGTTGAGCCTGGCCAGTCAGCACAGACCATCTCAAAGCGCACGGAGTTCAAGAGGCTCCTGCGCTACGTCGATGAGCACCCTCAAGTGAAGTACGTCGTGATCTACATGCGCTCACGCGTCTTCCGAAACTTCACCGATGCAGCAATCACCAAGCGCCAGCTACTCGAGAAGGGTGTGCGGCTCATCTCGGCCAAGGAAGAGTTCGGCGAGGGCTACATGGCTGACGCGATGGAGGCCATCACCGACATCATGAACGAAGTCCAAGTCCGTATGAACGGCGAGGACGTCAAGGTGAAGATGGCCCACAAAGTCGAGCAGGGCGGCACGGTCGGGCGCGCGAAGCTCGGCTACCTCAACGTCCGCAAAGACTTCAACGGCCGACTCGTGAACACGGTCGATGTCGACTACGAGCGGGCGCCGCTCGTCGCGTGGGCCTTCGAGCAATACGCCACCGGGCGATACTCAATCTCCCAAATGACACACATGCTCGAAGAGCGCGGCCTCACGACACGCCCCTCACCGTCCCGACCTGCTCAGGCAGTGAGCCGCAGTCGCCTCGCGCTCATACTGCGCAACCCCTACTACACCGGCGTCATCCGCTACAAAGGCAGCCTGTACGTCGGCAGGCACGAGCCCCTCGTCTCCAAGGAGACATTCCTGAAGGTGCAAGAGGTGCTGGACCACCGCAATCGCAAAGGCGATCGCGACATCGTCCACTTCCACTACCTCAAGGGCCTGCTCCACTGCGGGCCGTGCAAGGACGCTGGCCGTACCAGTCGGCTCGTCTATAGCCAGAATGCCGGCAACGGCGGCACGTACGAGTACCTCGTCTGCACGGCTCGCCAACACAAGGAGTGCTCACTGCCGTGGCTTCGCGTCGAACAGATCGAGGGAGAGGTCCTCCCCGTCGTCGCCGCTGAAGCGCTGTCTCCGGACGCGATCGAGGACATCCGCGATGCAGTGAACAAGTCGATCGCGAACATCCTCGCGCAGGACCGCGACGTCAAGGCCCAGCTCACGAAGCAACTCCGCAAGCTCGAAGCCCAAGAAGAGCGGCTCATCGAGCTCGCGGCAACGGGCTCACTGCCCATCGCCAAGATCCGTGAGCGAATCGAGAAGACCACCCTGCAGAAGGAGGCCGTGCTCGAACAGCTGGAGGTGACAGCAGACCGCCTTCAGTACGGCAGCGATACGGCGCTCGCGTACATCGATCTGCTCGGCGACCCCGGCGAACTGTACAAGCGAGCCTCGGACACCGTGCGTCGCGACTTGCTCACCGCGTACTTCGACAGCCTGACCGTGCGAGTCGAAGACAACCGCGTGCACGTCTCAGGAGAGCGTAGGGCGATCAACAACCGCCTTCGCGAGGTCGGCGGCGAGACCGCTATTGCCGGAGAGCAGGACAACCAGGGAGAAACAGAAACTCCCCACTCGCGAGCGGGGAGTTCAGTTCGTTCCATAGCCAGTTCATTTGACCATGGTTCGAGTAACGTTCGTATGGCTGGGGTACCTGGACTCGAACCAAGAACAACTGAACCAGAATCAGCCGTGTTGCCAATTACACCATACCCCACCGGTCTCGACCGGGGTCGTGCCGAAGATCGAGTCTAGACGACCGACGGTCCCGAGACAAACCGAGGCGATCAGCGACGATGCCGCACGAGGGCGTCGAGCCGCCGCAGGGTCTCGGCCTTGCCGAGGAGCTCCATCGACTCGAACAGCGGCGGCGACACCTTGCGTCCGCTCACCGCGACACGGAGCGGCCCGTAGGCCACGCGCGGCTTCAGCCCGAGTCCCTCCACGAGCGCGCCCGCCAGTGCATCCTGCAGCGCCGCTGCTGTGAATTCGCCCTCGGGAATGACCTCGAGCGCACCCACGGACGCCACGATGACCTCGTCGGCGTTGTCGGGAAGGCCCGACAACGCATCCTCCTGGTAGTCGACGTCGTCGACGAAGAGGAAGCCGAGGAGGTCGGGTGCGTCGCCGAGCAGCGGCATGCGCTCCTGCACGAGGGGGGCGGCCGCGGCGATCAGACGATGCTGCTCGTCGGTCGGCGGGTTCGAGACCAGCCCTCGGGCGACGAGGTAGGGCACGATCCTCGCGGCGAAGTCGGCCGGCTGGAGCATGCGGATGTGATCGCCGTTGATGGCCTCCGCCTTCTTCTGGTCGAAGCGCGCCGGATTCGGGTTGACGTCGGCGATGTCGAAGGCCGCGACCAGCTCGTCGAGCGTGAACACGTCCCGATCGGGAGCGATCGACCAGCCGAGGAGCGCGAGGTAGTTCAGGAGACCTTCGTGCGTGAAGCCCTTCTCCCGCTGGAGGAACAGGTCCGCGCGCGGGTCGCGCTTGGAGAGCTTCTTCGTGCCCTCCCCCAGCACGAGGGGCATGTGGCCGAAGCGCGGGATGACATCCGTGACTCCGGCATCGACGAGAGCGCGATACAGCGAGAGCTGGCGCGCGGTGGAGGGCATGAGGTCCTCACCACGCAGCACGTGCGTGATCCCCATGAGCGCATCGTCGACCGGGTTCACGAACGTGTAGAGCGGCACTCCCCCGGCGCGCACGATCACGAAGTCGGGGAACGAGCCGGCGGGGAATGTGACCTCGCCGCGGATGAGGTCGACGTACGTGAGATCTTCGTCCGGAACACGCAGGCGGTAGGCCGGCTCGCGGCCCTCCGCCCGGAAAGCCGCCTTCTGCTCGTCGGTGAGGTCGCGGTCGAAGTTGTCGTAGCCCAGCTGCTTGGCCCGGCCGTTGGCCTCGTTGCGCGCGTCGATCTCCGCTGCGGTGGAGTAGCTCTCGTAGACGACTCCCGCGGCGAGCAGCTTGTCGAGGACCTCGCGGTAGAGCCCGTGACGCTGCGACTGTCGATACGGAGCGTGCGGCCCGCCGACCTCGACGCCCTCGTCCCAGTCGATGCGGAGCCAGCGCAGTGCGTCGAGAAGCTGCTGATAGCTCTCCTCGCTGTCGCGAGCGGCGTCGGTGTCTTCGATGCGGAAGATCATCTTGCCGCCGTTGTGGCGCGCGTAGGCCCAGTTGAACAGGGCGGTGCGCACGAGCCCGACGTGGGGAAGCCCGGTGGGCGAGGGACAGAAGCGCACCCGGATGTCGGAGCCGGCTGCGGTGGTGGTGCGGGGGTCAACGGAAGCCATCGCCTCCAGTCTAGGTCGGCGTCGCCTCCGACTGCGGCGCCGAGGATCGCGCCGTCGGCGCGAGCGCCACGGCGACCAGCACGCCCATACCCACGACGAGGGCGAGTCCGCCGTAGCCGATCCAGCCGAGGATCACACCGGCGGCGATCGCGCCCCCGGCGCCGACGAGACTCATGACCGTGTCGCTCAGCCCCTGACGCCGCGTGCGCCGGGCTTCATCGCTCGCTTCCGTCAGCAGCGCCGCTCCAGCGACGGTCGCGGCACTCCAGCCGAGGCCGAGGAGCACGAGCGCGAACGTCACGGCGACCGTGGAGTCCTGTCCGAGGAAGGCCAGGACGAGCGACGCTGCCAGCAGAGCCTGACCGAGCAGGATCGTCGGCATGCGCCCCCATCGGTCGGCGAGGATGCCGAACACGGGCGCGAGGGCGTACATCCCGGCGATGTGCAGGCTGATCGTGACACCGACGATGGTGAGGGTGGCGCCGTGGTGCAGCAGATGCACGGGTGTCATGGCCATCACCGACACCATCACACCGTGCGCCGCTGCGACGACGACGATCGCGTATCGCGCCACACGCGGCCTGTCCGTTCCGGCGATCGGTCGCGTCGCACCGGATCGATCCGCGGCAACGGCGGCCTGCGCGGTCAGGAGCGGGTCGGGCCGCAGCGCAGCCAGGTAGAGCAGAATCGCCAGCCCCTGACCGGCGACGGTGAACAGGTACGGGCCGGTCAGAGCCGGCATGCCCATGAGCGCTCCCAGCGCCTCACCCGGACCGACGAGGTTGGGGCCGAGGACCGCGCCGATGGTCGTCGCCCACACGACGATCGACAGATCACGACCGCGGGATGCGGCGGTCGCGAGGTCGGTCGCCGCGAAACGCGACTGCAGGTTCGACGCCTGGCCGGCCCCGATGAGCGCGAACGCGAACAGCAGGAGGGGGAACAGCGACGCGGCGGCTCCGACGACGACCAGCGCGACGCCGGCGAGGGCCACCGCCATCCCCGTCGTCAGCGCGGGACGACGCCCCCGTCGCCGCGCGAAGGCCGCCAGCGGAGCCGCGAACGCGGCCGTGCCGAGAGTGACGGCCGCCGTCGCCAGTCCGGAGAACGCCTCGTCGCCGCTGACCTCGGCGGCGAGCACCGCGCCGAGCGAGATCGTCGCGCCGAACGCCACGCCACCGAGGATCTGACCCAGCGACAGCACAGCGACCGTGCGTCGCTGCAGGCGGCGCAGGTCGTCCTGCGGATGCGTCGAGGTTTCAGGCGCCACGGGCGGGGTTCCGCAGGATCCCCAGCCCGGTGATCTCGACCTCCACCGCCTGTCCCGAGCGGATGGGGCCGACGCCGGCGGGCGTTCCGGTGAGGATGACGTCGCCCGGCAGCAGGGTGAACGCCGCTGAAGCGTAGGCGATCACCTCGGCGACGCCGTGCACCATATCGGTCAGCGGCGCCTCCTGGCGCACCTCTCCGTCGACGCGTGTGGTGAGCACGGCGTCGCCGGCAGGGTCGAACTCGGTCTCCACGATCGGGCCGAGCGGGCAGAAGGTGTCGAACCCCTTCGCTCGCGCCCACTGGCCGTCGCGGCGCTGCAGGTCGCGCGCGGTGACGTCATTGGCGTTGGTGTAGCCGAAGACGTAGTCGAGGGCGTTCTCGGCGGTGACGTTCTTGGCGATGCGCCCCATGACGACCGCCAGCTCCCCTTCGACGTCGATGCGCTCGGACTGCGGCGGCAGCACGATCGCATCGTCGGGGCCGATGACCGAGGTGTTGGGCTTGAAGAACAGCATCGGCTCGGCCGGCACGTCGTTGTCGAACTCCGCTGCGTGGTCGCGATAATTGCGACCCACGGCGATCACCTTCGACCGCGGGATCACCGGCGCGAGCAAAGCCACGTCGCCGAGGGGCACCCGCTCGCCGGTGGTGTCGTACCCGGCGAACATGGGGTCTCCGGCGAGGACGACGAGCTCGCGCTCGTCGACGATGCCGTACTTGATGGCGTCCTGATGGCTGAAGCGGGCGATCCTCACGCGTCCACCCTACGAGGCACGGCGGCTTCAGGCATCCAGTCGATAGAGCCAGCCGTGCGTGTCGTCACGGCGACCGTATTGGATGTCGGTGAGCTCCTCGCGCAGCGACAGGGCCAGCTCGCCCAGCGGCTGCTGCTCTTCGAAGTCGGCGCCCTTGAGCGTGCCGATGGGCGTCACGACGGCGGCGGTGCCGCACGCGAAGACCTCGACGATGTCACCCGAAGCCACGCCGTCTCGCCATTCGGCGAGGGTCACCGGGCGCGCCTCGACCTTGTGTCCGCGGTCCCGCGCCAGCTGCAGGATGGAGTTGCGGGTGATGCCGTCGAGGATGCTGGGCGATTCCGGGGTGACCAGCGTGCCGTCCTTGCGCACGAACACGACGTTCATCCCGCCGAGTTCCTCGACGTTCCCGTCGGAGTCGAGGAAGACCACCTGGTCGCACCCCTGTTCGTAGGCCTCGGACTGCGGCAGCAGGCTCGCGGCGTAGTTGCCGCCGGTCTTGGCCGCACCCGTGCCACCCTTGCCCGCGCGAGCGTAGTTGTCGCTGAGCCAGATCGACACCGGCTGCACGCCGCCCTTGAAGTAGGCAGCGGCGGGGCTCGCGATCACGTAGTAGCCGACCTTGTGAGCCGGACGCACACCGAGGAAGGCCTCCTTCGCGAACATGAAGGGGCGCAGATAGAGGCTCTGGTCGGCACCGGAAGGCACCCAGTCGAGGTCGGCGCGCACCAGCTCGGCGAGCGACTGCACGAAGTACGGCACCGGGAGTTCCGGAAGCGCCAGACGCCGGGCGCTTCGCTGCAGTCGACGGCCGTTCTGGTCGGGCCGGAACGTGTGCACCGACCCGTCCGCGTGACGGTAGGCCTTGATGCCCTCGAAGATCTCCTGCCCGTAGTGCAGCACGGCGGCCGCGGGGTCCAGCGACAGGGGTCCGTACGGCTGCACGCGGGGCCGGTGCCATCCACCCCTGACCGACCAGCACACGTCGACCATGTGGTCGGTGAAGTGCGTGCCGAACCCCGGCTCGGCGAGGATCTCCGCGCGGCGCTGCGCGGAGGCGCCGTTGAGATTGCGGGAGACGACGAACTCGAGCGGCTCGAGGTCGGCGTCGATGTCGGAGTCGATGAGGGTCATGTCACGTCCTGGCGGTTCAAGGCGCTGGATGCGCCTGGTCAAAGGTTACGCCTGCACCCGCGCGGCGATCGCGTCGCCGATCTGAGCGGTGGTGCGGGGCGAGCCGTCGCGGGCGGCGACGTCCTCCTCGACCGCACGGGTGATGCGGGCCGATTCGTCGGTCAGCCCGAGGTGGTCGAGCATGAGGGCGACGGAGATGATCGCTGCCGACGGGTCGGCCTTCTGCTGCCCCGCGATGTCGGGCGCCGATCCGTGTACGGGCTCGAACATCGACGGGAAGGCGCCGTCGGGGTTGATGTTGCCCGAGGCGGCGAGGCCGATGCCACCGGTGACGGCGCCGGCCAGGTCGGTGAGGATGTCGCCGAAGAGGTTGTCGGTGACGATCACATCGAAGCGGCTGGGGTCGGTCACGAGGAAGATCGTGGCCGCGTCGACGTGGAGATAGTCTACGGCCACGTCGGGGTATTCCTCACCCACGGCGTCGACCAGGCGCTTCCAGATCGATCCCGCGTGCACGAGCACGTTCGTCTTGTGCACCAGGGTCAGGGCACGCCGCCGCACCTGGGCGAGGGCGAAGGCGTAGCGCACGACGCGCTCGATTCCGAAAGCCGTGTTCACCGACACTTCGTTGGCGACCTCGGCGGGGGTGCCCTTGCGGATCGCGCCGCCGTTGCCCACGTAGGGTCCCTCGGTGCCCTCGCGCACGACGACGAAGTCGATCCCGCCCGGATCTGCCAGCGGGCTGGTCGAGCCGGGATGGAGCTTCGACGGCCGCAGGTTCACGTAATGGTCCAGCTCGAACCGGAGCTTCAGCAGCAGGCCGCGCTCGATGTTGGCGCCGGCCAGGCGAGGGTCGCCTGGCACGCCGCCGACGGCACCCAGCAGGATCGCGTCGTGCGTCGCGATCGCGGCGAGGTCCTCATCGGTGAGCGTGTCGCCGGTCTCCAGGTAGCGCGCCGCCCCGAGCGAGAAGTGCGTGGCGTCGAAGCGCGTCTCCCCTCCCGCGGTGACGGCGGCGAGCACCTTCTCCGCTTCGGCGACGACTTCCGGACCGATGCCGTCACCGGGGATGACGGCGAGCTTGATGACGCGCGACATCGCTCTCCTAGGGTGCAGGGCCCGGCGGACGCCGAGCGGAGCGGGCTGCGGCCCCGTCAGTGCTCGAAGCGGGACGGGGCGCGGGACCCTCCCAGGGTAGCGGCGGCGATGACCGCCGCGACGACCACGAGAGCAGCTCCCATCGCGGCGGTGACGCCGACACCCGCACCGAAGGCGCTCGCGGCGGCCTCCCGCAGCGCGGCCCCGAGGCTGCCGCCGAGGAGGTCGGCCTCGACCATCGCACCGGCGAGCGTCTCGCGGGCTGGTTCCCGCACATCGGCCGGCAGCGCCGCCGGCAGCGTCAGGCTGCTTCGGTAGAGCGCCGTGACGACGCCGCCGAGCACCGCCGTTCCCAGCACCGCGCCGAGCTCGTAGGCGGTCTCCGAGACCGCGCTCGCGGCCCCGGCCTTGGCCGGCGGGGCGCTCGCGAGGATGAGCTCGTTCGAGACCGTCTCGGCGGCGCCGATCCCGATCCCGAGCGAGACGAACGCGACCACCAGGGTGGCAGGCGACGCATCGGCGCCGGAGACGCCCACCATGACGTAGCCGAGCACGGAGAACGCCAGGGCGACCGGCACCAGCACACGGGGTGCAACGCGGCGGCCGAGGGGAACGACGAGGAACCCGGCGACGATCATCGCGGCGAGTCCCGGCACGAGAGCCATGCCGGCTTCGAGGGGCGACAGTCCCAGCACCAGCTGCAGGTGCTGGGCGACGAAGAAGAGGAAGCCGACCAGACCGACGACAGACAGGAGGTTCACGAGCAGCGCGCCCGTGAAGGTGCCCTCGCGGAACAGGCGCATGTCGAGCATCGGCGTCCGCATCCGCAGCTGACGACGCACGAACAGCACGCCGAAGCCCGCACCGGCCGCGGCGAACGCCCACGCAGCGCTCCCGGCGCCGTGCACCGCGAGTTCCTTGATGGCGAACACGATCGGGACCATCGTCGCCATCGACAGGGCGATGCTGATCGGGTCGATGCGACCGGGATGCGGGTCACGGCTCTCGGGGACAAGGAACGGCGCGAGCGCGAGCAAGGGGATGAGCACCGGGATCGCCAGGAGGAACACCGAACCCCACCCGAAGTGCTCCAGCAGGATGCCGCCGACGATGGGGCCGAGGGCGGCACCGGCGGAGAACATCGACGCCCACACCGCGATCGCGAGACGCCGCTGGTCGCGATCGGTGAAGATGCTGCGCAGCAGAGA
>DEAA01000056.1 GCA_002346545.1 Acidobacteria bacterium UBA2994 | reverse complement strand
GTGAGCCATTACCTCACCAACAAGCTGATAGGCCGCGAGCCCATCCCAAACCGAAAAAATCTTTCCAACCCCCACCATGCGATGAGAGCTCATATCCAGTATTAGACGCCGTTTCCAGCGCTTATCCCAGAGTCCAGGGCAGGTTGCTCACGTGTTACTCACCCGTTCGCCACTGATCCACCAAGCAAGCTTGGCTTCACCGTTCGACTTGCATGTGTTAAGCACGCCGCCAGCGTTCATCCTGAGCCAGGATCAAACTCTCCGTAAAAAACGAAAGCCACACGCAGGTCGGAATAAGACCACACATGCGACGAGTTCAATCATGACCAAACGGATGCCATCACTGACAATCCAAAATTGATCCAAAGGAATCTCAAACCACAAAAAAGTGGCCGAGGTTATTTGGCATATGACAAGTGCACGCTGTTGAGTTCTCAAAGATCGGACGCACCAACCAACCCGCAACCAAGCAGGCCCAGAAGGGCAACTTCACAATCATACCCCACCCACACCAGCACCCGAACCACACAACAGATCCGAAGGATCCAGGTGGATTCAGTGCCCGAAGGGCGAGACCCAATCCTAACGCTTCATACCGAAGTGCTTCAACCGTGAGGAGTTGGGGCGGTTCGCTGCTTGAGGGGGCGGGGCCTTCCGGCCGCTCCGCTCTCCCCTTTGGGGCGAACAACAAGAACATTACGTCCCCACCCACCCCCACGCAAAACCACACCACACCCCGGGCGTGTCGTGAGGGTTGCGGGCGTCACGACGCTTCGAGAAGAGCCCGGTAGAAGCCGATTCCTCGATGCCAGACATCGATTCGGATGCGCTCGTCGTGCGCGTGGAGCGCTTCGCGTTCGGCTCGGGTCAGGTGGAAGGGCGTGAAGCGGTAGACGTGGTCGCTGACCCGCGTGAACCAGCGACTGTCGCTGGCACCCAGTTGCAGGTAGGGGGTCGTGACGACGTCCGTGCCGAGGGTCTCCCCCACGGCTCGCGCGATCCGCTGCCACGCCTCCCCTCGCCACGGCGAGACCGGCGAGGGCTCCGAACCTCGGCGCACCTCGATGTCCACCCCGGGGTCGGCGATCACCCTGCGCACCCTCGCGGTCGCCTGATCGATGGTGTCTCCGGTGAGAAGGCGCACGTTGACGGCGGCGCGCGCCGTCGTCGCGAGCACATTTTCGCCCGGCGCACCGCTGAGCTGCGTGACCACGGCGGTCGTCCGCACGATCGCGCGCATCTCGGGCCCGAGCGCTCCGAAGGCACGGATGAGGAGGGGCGCGGTGAGACCGGTGTGGGAGAACACCGCGCGCAACGGCTGAGGCACGTGCGGTGCGAGGGTGGCGAGCATGGCCCGCACGGGCGGGACCAACCGCACCGGGAACGGATGACGATGGAGGCGCAGGATCGCGAGCGCCAGGCGCGCGGTGGCCGGAGTGCGCGGCGGCGTCGACGCGTGTCCGCCGTCTTCGCGTGCGGTCAGCACGAGCGTCATGATCCCGCGCTCGGCAACACCCACCATCGCTGTCGGCACGGTGACGCCGGGGATCACTCCCTCGACGACCGCGCCGCCCTCATCGAGCACGAGGCCGGGTCGGACGCCGCGCTCGGCGAGCCTGTCGACCATGGCGCCCGCACCGTCGCCGGCCGTCTCCTCGTTGTGCCCGAACGCGAGGTAGACGTCGCGTTCCGGTGTGAAGCCGTCCGCGAGAAGGGCTTCGACGGCCTCCAAGATCGCCACGAGCGCACCCTTGTCGTCGATCGCTCCGCGCGCATGGATCGCCGCATCCGCGCCGTCACCGAGAACGGTCGGGTCGAACGGCGGCGTCTGCCACTCCTCGTCGACGACGGGCACGACATCCTGGTGCGCCATGAGCACGAGAGGCTGCTCATCCGTGGAACCCGGCCACCGGTACAGCCGAGAGTACCCGGCCACGATCTCGAGCTCGAGGCGCTCGTGGACCAGCGGGTAGAGGCGCTCGAGGGCCTCGGCGAAGCACTCGAAGGCCGATCGATCGACCTGGGATTCGTCGGCGAAGGAAACGGTCGGGATGGCCAGAAGCTCGCGGAACCGCTCGAGGGAGGCTGTCACCCGTCGAGCGTATCGAGCGCGGCCCGCGCGGGGCACTCACCTCGATTCCATCGGCGGCGGTCGATACAGTCGACGCATGACCGGACTTCGTTGGGGAATCCTCGCCACGGGCGGCATCGCCCACGCCTTCGCCCGCGACCTGCGCACCGCGGGTCTGGACCTGCGGGCCGTCGGATCGCGCCGACTCGAGGGCGCCCGCGCTTTCGCGGAGGAATTCGACGTCGCTCGCGTGCACGGCTCGTACGAGGCGCTCGCCGCCGATGACGAGATCGACATCGTCTACATCGCCACTCCTCACCCGATGCACGCCGAGAACGCTCTGCTTCTGCTGGAGCACGGCAAGCACGTCCTCATCGAGAAGCCGTTCACGCTGAACGCCGACCAGGCGATCGCGGTCCGCGACCTGGCCCGCGCGAAGGGGCTCCTGGCGATGGAAGCGATGTGGACCCGGTACCTGCCGCACATGATCCGCATCCGCGAGATCATCGAGTCCGGAACGCTGGGCGAGATCCGCGCGGTGTTCGCCGACCACACGCAGCGGATCTCGGATGACCCTGCCCACCGGCTCAACGCCCTCGAGCTCGGCGGCGGCGCACTGCTGGACCTCGGCATCTATCCCGTGTCGTTCGCCTGGGACATGCTCGGGGCACCGACGTCGATCACGGCGACCGCGCGCCTGGGCGGAACGGGCGCGGACACGGAAGTGGCCACCATCTTCACCCACGCGTCCGGCGCCGTCTCGACCACGCTGTCCTCGTCGCGCGCGGCCGGCCCGAACACCGCCCACGTGGTCGGAACCGAGGGCCG
>DEAA01000014.1 GCA_002346545.1 Acidobacteria bacterium UBA2994 | reverse complement strand
TCCCGCCGCCTCCACCACTTAACGCATTACTGACCAACAACTTACCGACCTCGTCTTTTCCGTCTCCCCTATCTCTCCCCGCGGGATCCGGGATTCCTCGGTCGTGCTAGCGGACCGTCTGGCGGATCGCGGGTGGTTTGAGATCCAAGAAATCGCTGCCGCCGTAGACCTGTGGGCCCGCGACCCCAAGAGCGGCGACCGGGTGTTGTTCGAGGCGAAGACTGTCTCAAGAGACAACGAGGCACATCAGATTCGCGCCGCCGTCAGCCAACTTCATGAGTATGCTTTCTGCATGGCGAGGCGCACGACCGACTCTGTCTGGTCATAGACGCCGTCGTTGCCGATCGGCGTGTACGCTTCGCCGAGCATATGGGCATCGCGGTGATCCGTGTGGATAACCGATTAGTTCGATCGTGTGGTGCGCTGGCGGCACGCTGGGCACACGATGTGCTTGACTGAAAAATGATCGCCGGACAGAGTCGTGACGTCGCCCTAGATGCCTTCTGTGCAGCCTGCAACAAGGGGCCCGAGGTGCTGTTCATCACCGAGAGTTGGATTACGCCTCGGCTGCACATGTTGAAGTCCTTCCTGTCTGATCCTCTGACTGCCGCAGATGTAGACATTCTGCAGCGCCTGCTCAACAAGGACCGGTCCTTCCCGGATGTCCTCGAATGGCTTGAAGATCATCGTGCCCAGACGTGGTCAGAGTTCATGGCGCTGCGTGCACGCAAGGCGACGAAGCAGTGGCTTAGAGAGATGGCCGAGGAGTATTCGGCCTTGGAGAGGGAGTGTGATCGCGAGCTGTCGCCCGAAGTGCCGTCGCTTGAGGGGACCCAGGAGTGGTCGTCGTGACTGCTTTACCCCGAGGAGGTGAGCGAGAGATCCGCTGCTGCCCCTGCAAGCCTACGTCTTGGAGGAGGGGCTGGACCATCGCTCGAGCAGGCAAAGGCGCGCTATCGGGATCACAGCGTCGCCTGTCCGGGTTGCGGAACCGCTGCCCTTGACCTCCGATGGGTCTACTTCGTGAGCGACAAACTGTCTTGGGCTCGCCTGCGCGGGCGGGCAGGGTGGATGACATTGTGCGATCCCTGTCGGCTTCGTGTGGACTACTTCCTCGAGGCCATGAACTAGTTGGTTGTCAGGGCATGAATGGAGGCCGCGACGCACGATGTCAAAGGCGTGCGTCACCGGCTTCTGAACAGATCGGTGCCGACCACCCGGTGGATCATCGTCCGGAGGGGGTACCCGTCGCTCCGCCCCTGGTCGACGATCTGCTCAATGCTGTCGCGGTCCGCGAACTCGGCCTCCGCACCGGTCGCAAAGACGACCAGGCTCGTGGCCAGGTGACGCGCCACCTGGTCGAGCTCCTGTGCGAGCAACAGCTGCTTGTACTCTTCCAGCCCGGCGAACGGGTCGCCCGCAGGCGTGACGCCGGCCGAGTCCACGGCGGGCCCCTGGCTGTACCGGACCTCCCAACGCTCCTTCTCGGCGTCGACCACGCGATAACGGGAGCGAAAGCCGCCGATCGGGTCAAACGACTCCATGGCGAACCCCGGCGGGTCGATGCTGCGGTGACAACTCGCGCACACCGGGCTGTTCCGATGGGCGTCGAGCTGCTCTCGGATCGTCGTGGTGCCACGTGTGTCCGGTTCGGGGATGTCGACCGCAGCCGGGGGTGGCGGCGCCGGTGTTCCCAAGAGGTTGGCCAGGACGAAGTTGCCACGCGGAATCGGCGACGTCGTGGTGCCGTTGGCCGTGATCTTGTGCACGCTCGCCTGGGTCAGCAGCCCACCCCGAGGGCTCTCGGCGGGCAGCCGCACCTTCCGCATCTGCTGCCCCCTGATGCCCTCCATGCCGTAGTGCTCCGCCAGACGCCGGTTCACGAACGTGAAGTCGGCGTCGATGAGCGCATCCACACCAAGGTCGCTGGCGATCAGCTCCGAGAAGAAGAGTTCGGTCTCCGCCGCCATCGCCTGACCGAGCAGGTCGTCATACTCGGGATACAGCCCAGGGTCGGGAGTGGTGGCCCGCAGCTCGTAGAGCCGGAACGCCTGGCCCACGAAGTCCTTCACGAACCGCGCGGCCTTCGGGTCGTCCAGCATCCGATCGACCTGCTCGACCAGCACCGCTGGATCGGAGAGCCGGCCCGCCCGGGCCACCTCGGCCAGTTCCGCATCGGGCTGACTGCGCCACAAGAAGTACGACAGCCGCGTGGCCAGGCCGTGGTCGCTCAGCTGACGAGTCGTTCCCGCGTCATCGGCGTGGTAGATGAATGGAGGGGCGCTCAGGATGGCACGCAGCGGCACCCGAAGGGCCTCGATGAAGGGGCGCCCGCCGGCCAGCAGCGGCGCGGCCAAGCTGGCGTAGGCCTCCACCTCGTCGTCGGCCACCGGCCGGCGGAAGGCGCGGGGCGCGAACCGCGCCACGATGTCGACGATGTGCTCGTAGGGCTCCTTCGTGAGCTGGACCCCTCCATCAACGTCGAACGCCACGCCGGTCAGGAGCTGTTGTGTGGTCGGTGGCGGCCAGGCGTCGAGCAGAGGCCCCTCGATGGTCATCGTTCTGAGCGCGACACCCTCGCCCTCGTAGTCCCTGAAGTTCCCCCGCGGCCCGTAGTAGTCCGTCCTCACCACGCCCGGGGGCACGGCGGCATCGGCCGCAGCCGGGCTGATCACATCGCCCGGGCGAAGGAATGCCGTGAGCTCGACCGTCCGCGGCTGGTCAGCGACCAGGTCGAACGAGCCGATGAGATTGTCGAGCGCGACCGCTCCGAGGCCGCGCGCCTTGTAGACGGTCAGCGTGACCGGCGTCTCGGCCTGGTAGGCGTAGGCGTCGATCGTGACGCGATACCGCCCCGGATAGGGGACCGCGAAGCCCTCGGACCGGCTGTGGAGCAGATAGGTTGAGCTGGTCACGTGGAAGGTCGCGAAACCGTCGTCCACCCGCTTGGTGGCGCCACACCCAAGACAGTCGCCGTCCGCGTTCCGAGCGAGCAGGCCCGACTTCACGTACTCGATCGTGAACGGCTCGACCGGCGGCGGCGGTCCAGTCTCGATGGCGGCATCGAGCGCCCGATCCGCAGCGGCCAGATAGGCGTTGACATGGAGCGGCGACAGGCTCTGGTTCGCCGCCACGGTGTCGAATCCGCCCGAGTCGGCTTCGGCCGGCAGCGTGCGGCTCAGATCGCTGGCAATGGCTTCGTCGATTCCCAGCAGATCCTGCAGGGTATAGGCGTACTCCAGCCGGGTGAGCCGTCGCAGCGAAGCACGCTGCTCGCCGCGCGCGACCCGGTTCGCCTCGACCAGCGCACGCTTCAGTGACCCGAGCGCCGTCTCGACCACCGTGTCGTCGGGTTGCGGAGCGGTCGTCGGCGGCATCTCACCCGCCTCGACCCGCTCGTACACCTTTTCCCACGCCGTGAACGTCTCGAGATCGGTGAGGTCGGACCCCAGGCGCGCGAGGTTAAGCGGAGTCACCGTCCGCTCGCCGTGGCACCGAAGACAGGACGTTTCGATGAGGGGAGCCACAGCGGTGTCCAGCGTCTGAGCCGCTGCCCCGGAAGGTGCGGCCATCGCCACGAACGCGAGAGCCACGGCGGTGCAACGGGCGTGCGAAAAGGCAACCATGGCCGGAATCGTAGGGCTCGCCCGCGCGGGTGTCAATGTAGCGCCCGATGTGACCCCCATACCGCCGTAGCCGATCTCACCGGCGAGGGATGGCAGGGTGGATAACCTTGTGCGATCCCTTCATATATGTCCACTGGCTCAAGGCAGTTTCCCGGCCCGCGCATCGGCGTAGAATGAAGCTCCTCCGCCGGGGAGGACCGACGCAACGGAGCAAGTACTCAGACGGAGCAGATCCTGGCGATCGTCAAGGCAGGCGAAGCCGGCCCGATTGCCCGTCGTATCCACTGGCCCGAGCTACGGGCAGAAGGGAAAGACCAATGCGAAAGTTGTTCGTCGTGCTGGCAGCATGCGGCGTGCTCGCGGGCGCCGCCTCGTTGATGGCGCAGGATCCGCCGGCCTACTTCGTGGTCACCGTGACGGTCACCGATGAGGACGCCTACGGGGAGTACCGAGCCGGCTTCGGCGCGGTCTTCGAGCAGTTCGGTGGCCAGGTGGTGGCGGCCAGCTCGGACCCGACGATCCTCGAGGGCGCGTGGGACGCGGGGACCACGGTGCTCATCCGCTTCGACTCGCGAGCCGAGGCGCTGGCCTGGTACAACTCGGATGGCTATCAGGCCCTCATCGCCATACGGGAACGGGCCTCCACCGCGAACTTCATCCTGATCGACGGGCGGCCCTGAAC
>DEAA01000032.1:178384-178763 GCA_002346545.1 Acidobacteria bacterium UBA2994 | reverse complement strand
GTGACCGGCGTGTATTGAACATCCTGACTGCTGGCTAACACCGATACGCCCAGCAGCACGATGACGGCAAACGTGAGTCGCGTCGTGACTTGTCGTCCTAGCATAGCCCCCTCAATGTAAGGTGAGTGTACCCCGAAGGACGCTTCTCTAGGGCCCACGGGACTATAATCGTTCGACTAATGACCCCAGGTGGGAGGAGACAACGATGACAGGCAGGGCTCTCGTCAGTTACGCGGCGCTCGCCGTGACAACCATGGTGGCGGCTCCAGCGGCCGCCCAGGACCGCACGGCGGACGGCCAGCCGAACATCTCTGGCGTCTGGACTAATTTCGATCCGACCCCGTTTGAAGCGCCCAACGACATCGATCTGGAGCGGCTC
>DEAA01000032.1:177663-178034 GCA_002346545.1 Acidobacteria bacterium UBA2994 | reverse complement strand
CCAGCCGCAACGCCCACCCGAGAACCCAGACCCCGACGCCCGATCTCGCGGCCCGCAGGGCCCATGGGGCGACGGCCCAGGTGGCGCGCTCCGCAATGCCCGTCGAACGTCCATGATCGTCGACCCACCCAGCGGCCGCGCGCCGCTTCGGAGGGCCGCCATCCAGGCCCGCAACGACAACCTCATCAATCTGACCGACGGGTGGCTCGAGCACACACCGTGGGAGCGCTGTATCACGCGGGGGGTCCCCGGCGGCATGTTCCCGGGCGGCTACGGCGCCGGCTACCAGATTCTGCAGGTTCCAGGCTACGTGATCCTCTTCTACGAGATGATCCACGAAGCACGGGTTATCCCGATCGACGACCGCCCCC
>DEAA01000032.1:123311-177373 GCA_002346545.1 Acidobacteria bacterium UBA2994 | reverse complement strand
ATCCCGATCGACGACCGCCCCCCGCTCTCGGAAAAGATCCGGCTGTGGAATGGCGACCCTCGCGGACGCTGGGAGGGCGACACCCTGATCGTCGAAACGGCGAACTATAACGATCAGGGCACGATCGGCACCAACATCGCAAGCCGCGGGCTCAGGGGCATCCAGCAGAGCGAGGCCTTAACTATTGTCGAGCGCTTCACCCGGCTTGACGACCAGACCATCAACTACGAAGTCACCATCGACGATCCCGAGCCGTTCACCTCGCCCTGGACCGTGGCCATGCCACTGAACAGGGATAGCGGGTATCAGATCTTCGAGTACGCCTGTCACGAAGGAAACTACGGGCTCGAGAACAGCCTGCGCTCCGGTCGAGCAGAGGACGACGCCGGCGGACAGTAATTGCCGCCAAAGTGCTTGCTTCCGAACCGCTGGCTACGTAAACAATCGCCGCGAAATACTAGGACGTTGCCGAGTGGGTGGTCGTCGACGAACACACCCCCCCGGCAACGTCGTGGTCATCGATACCGAGGCGAGATCCTGGTCCTCCTCACTCTGCAGCAGCACGCCCCCCCCCGGGCCAAGCGAAGAGTCCCTACGCTGAGAGAAAACGCAGCGCGGCCTGGACGCCGCCCCCGGTGTGAGGGATCGCGCTCCGGATGAGGCTCATCTCTACCCCGGCCAGCGTGCCGAGCAGGCTAAGGTCGTTCAAGTCGCCCAGGTGACCGATCCGGAACACCTTCCCCGCGAGACGCCCCAGGCCCACCCCTAGCGAAAGGTCGTACTCGTCGAGGGCGATCGCTCTCAGCTGGTCGGCGTCGTGTCCCTCCGGCACCACCACCGCAGTCAACGACGCGCTGTACTCATCTGGGTGCTGGCACACCAGCTCCAGGTCCCAGGCCGTGACTGCGGCGCGGGTCGCCGCCGCATGCCGTGCGTGCCTGGCAAAGACCTGATCCAGTCCTTCGTCGGCGAGCATCACCAGTGCCTCCTGCAGCCCGTAGAGAAGGTTGGTCGCCGGGGTGTACGGGAAGAACCCCTTCTCGTTGGCCGCCAGCATCGCCGTCCAGTCCCAGAACGCACGAGGTAAGGTCGCCTCGAGATGGGCGCCGAGCGCGCGCTCACTCAATGCAGTAAAGCTGAGGCCCGGCGGTAGCATGATCCCTTTCTGCGACGCAGACACGGTTACGTCGACCGCCCATTCATCGTGCCGATAATCCATCGACGCCAGTGAGGAGATGGTATCGACCATGAAGAGCGCCGGGTGCCCAGCCTGATCGATCGCCTGTCTCAATGCCGGAATCCGACTTGCCACACCGGTCGATGTCTCGTTGTGCACGATACACACGGCCTTAACCAATCGGTTGGCATCGGCTCGCAGGTACGCTTCAATCGCCTCAGGATCCGCCCCACGGCGCCAGTCGCTCGGCAACATGGCAACCTCGAGCCCGAGCTTCTCGGCCACGCCCTGCCAGAGCGCGGCAAAGTGGCCTGTCTCGGCCATCAACACCCGATCACCCGGCGACAGCGTATTGACCAGCGCCGCCTCCCAGGCGCCCGTGCCGGACGCCGGATAGATGACCACCGGCGACGTCGTGCGAAAGAGTTGGCGGACCCCGTCGAGCACCGCGTGGCCCAGCGCCTGGAACTCGGGGCCACGATGATCAATCGTGGGACGAGCCATCGCCCGCAACACGCGTTCAGGGACGTTGGTCGGTCCTGGAATCTGGAGAAAGTGACGACCGGCTCGGTAGGACATGGGCTTCACGCTCGGATGCAACTGGGTCCGCGCTGACGGTGGCACGCACTGTCGGCCTGCGCCGACAATCTACCACCGAACCGGCGCACGGTCCGAGGTGAAGGCCCGGACGGCTAGGGTAAACTGCCCACCGTGAGTCAGCTTCAGCGAGATCTCGAAGCCGCGGTCTCCGGAGAGGTGCGGTTCGACGCCGTCAGCCGCTCCCTCTACTCCACCGACGCCAGCGTCTATCAGATCGAACCCACCGGAGTCGTGGTGGTGCAGTCGCGCGAGGACATCCTGCGTACGATCGCAATCGCCAGACGCCACGGCCAGTCGATTACGGTTCGCGGCGGTGGCACGTCCCAGGCTGGACAGGCCATCGGCCACGGGCTCCAGCTGGACGTCGGTAAGCGATTCAATCGGGTACTAGAGGTCAATATTGAGGAACACTGGGCTCGGGTAGAACCGGGCATCGTTCTCGACGAGTTGAATGCAGCGCTCGCCCCCCATCGGCTCCGGTTCGCTCCAGATATCTCAACCGCCAACCGGGCCACGGTGGGCGGGATGATCAGCAATAACTCGAGCGGTGCGCGATCGGTACTGTACGGCAAGACTATCGACCACGTGCTGGACCTCCATGTCGCCCTGGCCGATGGCTCCGTCGCGCACTTCCGTCCGATGGCGGGAGACGAATTGGACGGCCACTGTCATCCCGACACTCTGGAAGGGCGCTGCTATCAGACAGTGCGCCGACTCGGGCACCGGCATGCCAATGAAATAGCCCGCCGCTTCCCGAAGGTCATGCGCCGGGTGGGCGGCTACAACCTCGATGCCTTCACGAACCCGTCAGCGCCCGTCGATCTGTCGCGGTTGATCGTCGGATCGGAGGGCACGCTGGGTGTGGTGGTGGAAGCGCGCATCAACCTAGTGCCGCTACCCGACGCCAAGGCCGTAATGGCGCTCGAATTCGATCGCCTGCTAGACGCCCTCGGAGCTACCCCCGTCATCCTCGAGCATGGCCCATCGGCCATCGAGGTCATGGACCGCTTCATCCTCGACCACGCTCGCGAGAATCCCGCGCTCAACAAGTTACGCCGCGCCGTGCTGCAGAGCGACGACACGCCAGGCGCGCTGCTTTGCGTCGAACTCTACGACGACGACCCGGCCAAACTTCCGCCGCGCCTGGACGCGATCGAGCAGGACCTGGCACTGCGAGGCATCACGGCACATGCGTCGCGGGCCACGACTCCCGCCGACCAGGCGCGAATCTGGAAGCTGCGTCAGTCATCCCTCGGCCTGTCGATGGCAATGAAGGGCGACGCCAAGAGCATCTCCTTCGTCGAGGACACGGCGGTCGCGCCCGAGAAGCTCCGAGACTACATCGAGCGGTTTCTGCAAATCGTCGAACGCCACGGCAGCCGTACCGGCGTGTATGCCCACGCGTCAGTCGGATGTCTCCATGTCCGCCCGGTCGTCAACCTCAAAACGGCGGATGGCGTACAGCAGTTCGAAGCGATCGCCAACGACATAGCGGAACTGGTCTTGGAGTATGGCGGAGCGCTTTCGGGCGAGCACGGAGACGGACTGGTCCGTGGTCCCTTCATCGAACGGATGTTCGGACCTGAGCTCTACGACGCCTTTCGCACGATCAAGCGGACGTTCGACCCTGACGGGCTCTTCAACCCGGGCAAGATTGTCGATACGCCTCCCCTCACCGCAAATCTTCGCTACGGGCCGGAGTACGACACACCGACCCAGAAGGGGTACTTCGACTACGACAGCTACGGTGGACTCGGACGCGCGGTAGAAATGTGCAGCGGCGTCGGCGCCTGCCGCAAGACACTCGACGGCACCATGTGCCCGTCCTACATGGCCACGCGCGACGAAGCTCACTCGACGCGTGGCCGCGCCAACGCGCTCCGTTCGGCCATGAACGGACAACTGGGCGAGACTGGACTCGGAGACGACGGCGTGTACGAGTCGCTGGACCTGTGTCTCGAATGCCGGGCATGCAAGTCGGAGTGTCCGGTCGGCGTGGACATGGCCCGGTTCAAGGCCGAGTTCTTGGCAGATTACTATAGCCGTCACGGCACGCCGCTCCGCGCCCGGGTGCTCGGTCGCATCCATCGTCTCTCGGCCGCCCTCAGCCCTCTAGCCCGCATCGTCAATCCCTGGCTCCGGATGGACTGGGTCCGAGCACTTAACGAACGACTGCTCGGCATCGACCGGCGCCGTCCGCTGCCGGCCTGGGCCGACACCCCGCTCTCGGAACGCTGGTCCGAGCGGTCCGCTCCCACCGCTCCGCCGGACGTCGTGCTGTTCCGCGACACGTTTACCAACTACTACCACCCCGACATCGGCCTCGCCGCGGCGACGCTCTGCGACCGGGCTGGCGTCGGGATCGAACTGGGCCCCGCTGTCTGCTGCGGCCGGCCGCTGATCTCGCAGGGCCTGCTCTCTGAGGCCCGGCGTCAGGCCGAAGTCACGGTGCGGGCGCTACACGAGCGGATCGCCACCGGTCGGCCGCTGGTGGTACTCGAGCCTAGCTGCCTCTCGGCGCTCCGGGACGACCTACCCGACCTGGTGCGCGGCGGCGAGTTGCGGAAGCAGGCACGGGCGGTCGCCGATGCGAGCCGCCTCTTCGAGGAGTGGCTCGAAGCCGCCCTCGGTTCCGGCGCAGTATCGCTCGATCTGCGGCCTGGACCACGCCGGCTCCTCCTTCACGGCCATTGCCACCAGAAGTCGCTCGGTCTGGTGCCGCCGGCCCAGGCATTGTTGTCTCGAATCCCCGGCGCCGAGGTTGTCACCCTCGATGCGGGCTGCTGCGGCATGGCCGGCTCATTCGGCTACGCCACCGAGCACTTCGACGTGTCGGCCGCGATCGGCGAACGCCGTCTGCTGCCAGCCGCCCGCGCACTCTCGTCCGACGAGCGACTGGTCGCCTCGGGCGTGTCATGCCGCCATCAGGTGCACGATCTCGCCAAGACCACGGCCTCACATCCAGTGGAGCTATTGGCTGAACTGTCGACTGCTCTGGATCCGGCCCCCTCCCACCAAGGTCAGTCGGTATAATCCGCGGCAGGATGCGAAGCCCACTCCGGGCCTTCGGGCGAGCGCCGGTGGCTACGGGCCTGCTCTGGCTCTTGGCGACGCTATCGGTCTCGGGACAGGACTCGGCCCCACCCAACACCCTGCCAAACGATTACATCACCGTCCTCAACTGGGCGAAGTTCCCGGATGGGCGCCGCTGGGGCCAGACGTCTGGGGTGGTCGTGGATGTCGATGGGGCGATCTGGGCCATCGACCGCTGTGGGGGCAACAGTTGCGTCGATTCGGAGTTGGACCCCATCCTTGTCTTCTATCAGTCGGGTCGACTCCGGGGGAGCTTCGGGGCAGGACGCTTCAACCTGCCGCACGGGCTCTACGTCGACGGTAACGGGAACGTCTGGGTCACGGACCACGGAACCGATCCCCCGAACGACCGGGGCCATCAGGTGTTCAAGTTCAGCGCGCGCGGTAACTTGATGCTGACGCTGGGTGAAGCGGGGGTGGCCGGCAACGGTCCGAACCACTTCAACCAGCCGTCCGCGGTGGTGGTGTCGCCTGAAGGTGACATCTTCGTCGCCGACGGCCACGGACCCGACAGCAACGCCCGGATCGTCCGCTTCGATGCCCAGGGCAACTACATGCATGAATGGGGCGGCCACGGCACCGACGATGGCCAGTTCGACACGCCCCATGACCTGGCTCTCGACGAACGCGGACGCCTGTTCGTAGCCGACCGCGGAAACAATCGGATCCAAATCTTCGAGCAGGACGGGACCTGGTTGGAATCGTGGACCCAGTTCGGTCGGCCCAGCGGGCTGGACATCGACGACAGGGACCGACTGTATGTCGCCGACTCTGAATCCCGTACGAACGAGGGCGGTTACGGCCACAATCCGAACGTCCGTCGTGGCATCAGAATCGGACGTGCGCTCGACGGCATCGTGACAGGCTTCGTACCCGACCACGCGGAGCGCGGCGTGACCAGTGGAGCCGAGGGCCTGGCCGTCGACACCGATGGGAACATCTTCGGCGCTGAGGTCGGGCGCGGCGATCTCAAGAAGTACATCCCGCGATGACCCCGATGCCCCTGCGCCTGCTGATTGCGGCGCTACTGGTCGCTCCCTCGACCGCGGCCCAACCCCAGCTCCTGATCAGCGTGCTCGACCAGACGGGCGCACCCGTGACCGACCTGACCACCGCCGGCGTGTCGCTGGATCACGACGGCGCTCCCCTGGAGGTGGTCTCGATAACCGCGCTACCGACGACCGTACAGGTAGTGGCTCTCTTCGAAGGTCTGGCCGTTACCCAGCGACAACTCAACAGCGCCCTGACTCAATTCATCTCGGCGCTCGATGCCGACAGCGTCGTCGACATGCAGAGCGTCGATGGCCCGCTCGATGCAGCCATCATGCAAGCCGTCGGCGATCTCCACGACCGAGGCGCCACACACCCGGTCGTGATCATGCTCGGCCAGGCCAGCGAGATGGCGCGCTCCGACTTTCAGTCCTCACAGGTGAGGGGACGACGACAGGCAGCTGACCTGACCGGCGATCTGGACAGTGTCCGCGACGCCCTGGCGGCACACGGTATCCCGCTCTACGGCATCAGCGTGACCGATCGCCCACTGGAGAACCTAACGGCACTCGCCATCGGCAGCGGAGGACGCTTCGAGATCATCGGCAGCCCAGCCGACTTCGGCGACACCCTCTCCGGCATCGGCGCCGAACTGGGCCACCGTTATCTCCTCACGTATCGAGCGGCAAATGCGACCGCGGTACCCCGCGTACGCGTCAACCAATCGGACACGGTCGCGCGCGCGTCCCACTACCGGCCCACGCACAAACTTCCACGCTGACTAGCGGAGGTATCCCCGCCTCGCAGTAACCTGGAGCCCGCGTCCTTCGACGGCCACCTCAAGTGCGTGCCACCCGCTGTCGCCCACCCCGCTCGGCGCGTAAGTCAGCACATAGCGACTCCGGAACTCGCTGATGACACGGGCAAACAATTCCCGCAACCTTCCCAAATCGTTCGAGATCTGCAGGGATCCACCAGTGTCACTCACCAGCCGACCGAGATAGGCCCGACGAAAGAGGTCCGGCTCGAGAGGAAACCACTCCCGGACCCATGCCTGTCGCTCGCGGGTGACGAATGAGTCAGACGGTCCTCTATCGAGAACGACGCCGTACACCACGACGTCGCTCCGGTGCGCGACGTCCAACACATCCCGCGGGTCTAACCAGCTCGCAGTGTCGTCGCCGTCGCTAAACACCAGCATGAGGGTGCGCCCCTCGGTGCGCTCTCGAAGCGCCAGTCCAGTAAACGTCGCGTCATACAGTGCGGTCGCTCCACCGGCTCTGACCCGCGACAACGCCGCTGGGAGCGCATCAGCCGACGCACTCGGGTCGAGACCGAGCCTCACTCGATCCGAAAACGTCACCAACCCTACCCGGTCGTCTGAACGCAGCGCTTCTCCGGCCGCACGCGCCGCGACCTTGAGCTGCTCAAGCCCGCGCCCTCCGACACTGCCGCTAACGTCGAGCACCAGCAGCAGCGTGATCGGGACCCCGTCCAGTTCGAGACTCTGGATCCGCTGCTCGACACCGTTGTCCTCCAGGGCGAAATCGGCCAGAGTGAGATCAGTGACCGGCTCACCACGCCTAGTCACCAGGACGTCGACCGACACCGCATCGACCGCCGAACGGAAGGTTTGGGCCGCCGCCGGCGCGACCAAACTCAGCACCAGCGCGACCGCGACGGCGCACCCCTGGGCGGTCATGGCTCGACCTCGCGTCGTAGGTCGGCCCGCAGTTCAGGACCCGCGCCAACCCCCAGACGGAAGTCAACCCAGGGATCGGGTAATCCACTGGTGGCCGACGCCGCCAGGAACGGATCGAGCACCGCCGCTGCCTGCTCTCTGGCACCGCCGCGGTCCAAGCTCCAAGCCAGCGCCACCCGAGCGGACTGTCCGTCGGGCAACAGGTCGATCGCCTCCCAGAGCCGGCGCTCCGCCTCCGCTGTCTCGCCAGCCTCATCAAGCAGCTCGGCAAGCAAGAGTCGGCATAGATACGCCTCCTCGACACCAAGATCCCCTCGCACCGCGATCCCCTCGAGCAACGCCCGCACCGAGTCGCCTTGTCCGAGAAGCATCCGCGCTCGCGCCAGCCGTAGGCCGGCTTCAACCTCGTCGGACGAACGCTGCCAGGCGGCACCCGCACGACGCACCGCGCTCAGCAGGCGCGCCTGCTTCCGCTCCTGGAGCCCCCGCAGTTGGCCCTCGCCAGTCCCATCGAGTATCACCGGGGCGAGGGCGAGCCCTTCGTAGAACCAGGCAGACATCGTCAACAACGCAACATCGTCGACCAGACGCTCGATCGCGACCTCGGCGAACGCGACACCGCCCTGCCATCCGCCGCGCTCGAACGTCAGCAGAGCGACCGAGCGATACCAGCGCCGCCGGAACGACTCGGACGGTTCCGGATCGCGAGCGGCCTGCTCGATCCAGCGTACGGCCACCTCGATCTGCTCGTTGGCCGCGCGTTCCCGTCCCCGCAGCCAAACCTGCTCGGCCGCATCTAGATGAAGCATGGCGGCGCTCCTGAACAACTGTTCCGCCAGAGCCGGACGCGCGTCAGTACCAATCAACCGACGGTCGGGATCCCGCACCCGGTCTATGAGCGCATGCACCACGTCCGGTTCGAGCGACAGCACCTCGCCAACCGCCACGTCGTAATCGCCACTCCGATACGCGTCAACCACTGTGCGATAGGGGACAAGTTCATCGCTGAACCAGAAATCACTCTGCGCCCAGGCGGGCGAAGCGGTCAGCACAACTATCCACGGCAACAGGCTTCTCATTGAGGTTTGCGCACCGCTAGCATGAGCACATCTCGTGCTCGCTCTGAGGTGAGCACCTCCACGTCGAAGGATGGCAGCCCGGGGGCGTTGGCAAACGCGCGGCGCGCCTGCCCACGCCAGTCTTTATGGCGACGGCCGTGCTGGTAGCAGACCAACAGGTCGCCAGGTTGCAGCGCCTCGAAGAGGGTCGCCACCTCCTCCGAGGAGACGTGCTCGGGACCGGGCTGCTCAGCAACCACACCGATGTCGGGGTCGAGGAACAACACGAGGGGTGTCTCTCGGGGAACTCGGACCCGGTCAACCACTCGTGAGAAATAGCGGCGACGGTCGCTGAACGGCTCACGCAGCACCTCGATCGACAGTCCAGTTACCTCGCCCAAGCGCCTAATGTCCTTGAGATCGCGGAAGTGGGCGGCAACCGCCTCAGGCGGCCTCACCCGGCCCCGCGAAGTCTGCAGCTGCGGCATTTCTCCATCCGGCCGGCACATGGCCACTTGAATGACCGCCTGTACCTGTTCCCGCTCTGCCAGATGGACCAGCGCGCCCCACTTGACGAGATCGCGATCGTTCCCGTACCACTCCTGCCGCATCGTTCCCCTATCCCCGGAAGCTCCCGCGCCGCGCCTCGAGCTGCTCCCAACGACCGTAGGCCTGGCCCACCTGCTCCTGCACGCTCTCGAGCCGGGCCATCGTCTCCTTGATAGCGTCGGCCGCCTCCTGGTAGAACGTCGGTCCGGCGACCATGGCGTTCAACGTATCCAGCTCGCGCTCCAGAGCTTCGATCTGCCCCGGGAGTGCCACCAGCTCCCGCTGTTCGTTGTAAGACAACCTCGCCGAGCCATCGGACATCTTGCGAGATGCGGGCCTGGGCCGCACCTCGGCCGGGTCCGTGTCGCCCGACGGCGCAGGTTGCTGCCGCAACCAGTCGTCATAACCGCCGACATACTCGCGGACCTGCCCCTCACCTTCGAACACCAGCGTGCTGGTCACTACGTTATCCAGAAACGCCCGATCGTGACTGACGAGCAAGACCGTGCCGGGCCAGGTCACGAGCTGCGCCTCAAGCAGCTCCAGGGTCTCGACATCGAGATCGTTCGTCGGCTCGTCAAGCACCAAGACGTTCGCCGGTCGGGTGAAGAGCCGCGCCAGCAGTAGCCGATTGCGCTCGCCTCCCGAGAGGGCGCGCACCGGAGAGCGCACCCGCTCGCGGGAAAACAGGTAGTCCTCAAGATAACCGTGTACATGCCGCGACGCACCGGCCACCGTCACCGTGTCGTTTCCCTCTCCCACCGTCTCGAAGACCGTCCGGTCAGGGTCGAGCTGCTCACGTTGCTGATCGTAGTACGCCACCTCGACCCGGTGCCCCTTCCGCACCTCTCCCCGGTCCGGTTCCTCGGCGCCGAGCAGCAATCGAAGAAGTGTGGTCTTGCCCGCACCGTTGGGGCCAATGAGCCCGATCCGGTCTCCCCGCAACACGTGGGTCGAGAAGCCGTGAATCACGCGGGTCTCCCCATAAGCTTTGTGCAGATCGTCGACCTCGAACACGACCCTGCCTGGATCACCCGCATGGGTCGCCCGGAGACGCACAGGCCCACTGCGCTGTCTCCGAGTGGCTCTCGCCTGACGCATCGCCTGCAACGCCTTCACGCGGCCCTCGTTACGGGTCCGGCGCGCCTTGATCCCTCGACGGATCCAGGCCTCCTCGACCGCCTGTTTTCGGTCGAGTCTGGCCCAGCGCGCTGCCTCGTCCGTCTCGCGCTCCTCCTGCCGGCGCAGATAGTTCTCGTAGTCGCCGGACCACGAGGTCACCTGCCCCCGATCGAGCTCGACGATCCGGGTCGCCACCGTCTTCAAGAATCGACGGTCATGGGTCACCAGCACCACGGCGCCCTGGTACTTGGCCACCAACGTCTCGAGCCACGCGATGGTCTCCAGGTCGAGGTGGTTCGTCGGTTCGTCGAGCAGGAGGACGTCCGGTTCGGCCACCAGCGCCTGAGCCAACAACGTCCGCCGGCGCCAACCCCCGGACAGACGGTCGACCAGTTCGTCTGGCGGCAGCCCGAGCCTCGCGATCAACTGCTCGACCCGCTGTTCAAGCCGCCAACCGTCCTGCTTCTCCAGCAACTGCTGGAAATGCCCCAGGGACTCGAGTCGTTCCGGAGTCGCCTCGCGAGCCACCTCCAGCGCCGCTCGGTGATAGTCCCTCGCCAAATCTCCGAGCGCCCCAAGCCCATGCGCCACCAGGTCGAAGACCGAGTCGGACGACGCATCTGCCACGTCCTGCACCAGCAGCCCGGTACGCACGGTGGCTCCCCGGTGCACGCGGCCGCCGTCGGGCGCCAGGGCTCCATGCAGAATACGCAGCAGCGTCGACTTCCCGGCTCCGTTGGGGCCGACCACGGCCACCCGCTCTCCGGACGCCACCTGCACATTCGCCTCGTCGAGCAACGGCACGTGCCCGTAGGCGTGAGACACCTGCTCCAACTGAATGAGCGGCGTCACTGCAGACAGCACTTCTTGAACTTGCGGCCACTACCGCAAGGACAGGGTGAGTTCCGACCGAACTTCCGGTGTCTGCGCTTCAGTTCATTCCCGATCGCGCCGAGGCGGCTCCCGAGGTCCTGATTGAACACACGCTCCAAGGTGCGATAGAGCTCGGGGTGCTTGCGCTGCATCAACCCCGGGCGCTCGAAGAAATACTCGGCCGTCACGGCAAAGAACTCCGCCTCGTTCGTGAGGGCGTACCGATCAATGTCCGACCGGCCACCTTCGATCTCGGCCATCTTACGGCGGACCAGGTCGAGCCACGGCTGCACCGCGCCGCCAGCAAGCCCAACCCCTGGCACCCCATCGATCACACCGTCGGTCTTGTCGACCAGATGGGCGAATTCGTGGACACCGACGTTTCGCTTGTCGGTGGCGTTCCTGAATCCGTTGATGAGATCTGGCTTGGCCAAGATCATCAACCGGTTGAGACTGCCGGTACCGACCATGCCCAGGATGTTGTTCTCACGACGGTCTCCGAAGTCGAATTCGCCGTCGAACCGATTCGGATAGACCAGCACCTCCTGAATCTGGTCCCACTCCCAGTCTGGGAACCCGAAGATCGGGATGATGGCGCTCGCTCCGGTCAGCACGCGGGTCGTGACGTCGAGCTCCATCTTGATGCCCGTGACCTGCTTCTCGCCCAGAAAGACCTGCAGATCTTCACGAAACCGCCGCTGTGCCTCAGGATCGAGCGCACGAAAGAACACCACGTCTCGCTGTAGCACCGTCTCCCATTCCGGGGGAAACGGTTGTGCCAGGAGTTCGCGCCGGCGCCGGATCTGACCCGTCCGCCAGACGAACACGCCCACCGCTGGCAGGGTTGCCAGCATGAGGGTCGTGACCGCCGGCCGTCCGGCCTTAATTGGCACCATGGCCAGGAACCAGCCGACCAGTGCGGTCAGAACCGCGAACACCAGCGCCCACCGCCGCGTGCGCCTCATCCATCCCTGGTACTGCTCGGCCATCGCTTCAGTTCCAGTGTGGAGGGTGTCGTGGTACTGATGAGCGTAGCGCGCGGTCCTGCTGGGCTACCGGGCGTATCAGGCGCAACGAGGCGCACTGATCTTCCGACATCACCACGAGCCGTAAACGCTGCGTCGCTACCAGCCGCGCCACATCGATACCGCTTGCCGCCACATCGAGGACCTGGAACAGATAATGCTCACTGACCTCGAGGAACCCGACGGCTCCAGAGACGCCAGATGGGACACTCAGTCGCTACGCAAGGAATTCTGCGGGCTCACCTAGCCGGACCGCTCAGCAGTCCCGACGAGTGGTCCTTCAGGACGACCAAGCCGTCACGCAGAGGAGCACCAGCCGGGACGGGGGATCACTGTCGACGAACGGAGTTCATTACGACCGGCGTATTCGGCACGTTGTTCGCCACCGGTGTAACCGCGATGGCATCGACTACGTCCATGCCTGCCGTGACCTTGCCGAAGACAGCGTAGCCGAAATCGCGGACGCCGTTGTTCAGGAACGCATTGTCATTCACGTTGATGAAGAACTGGTCGGTGGCACTATCTACCGCGGCCGTCCTGGCCATGGCAAGCGTGTACTTGTCGTTCGTTAGACCGTTCTCAGCTTCGTTCTTGATCTGGTCCCGGGTCGACTTGCCCAGCCTCCTGCCCTCCCCACCCTGGATCATGAAGCCATCGATGACACGATGAAAAATGGTCCCATCGTAGTGGCGATCATCGACATACTGCAGGAAGTTCTCGACCGTGATTGGCGCGGCCGTTGGATTCAACTCGACCGTGATGACACCCATCGACGTGTCGATCACCACGACGGGCGCATCCTGCGCCGATGCCACACTGCCCCCAACCAACGTGACCACAAGGGCCAGCGCCAATACCAGCGGTGTCCGAAACGTCATGCTAGTGCTCCTCCCTGACCGCCATCAGGGCGATCTGTCGCCTGAACTGGATGGTATCACCGGGCGAACGGCAGCAAGGAACCATCGGGCCACCGTCTCCGCGCCTTGCCGTACGTCCGAATCAGGCTCAAGGCCGCCGCCACCATCACTCCCAGGTCATGACGCACCAAAGTTACGCCCGCAACCGGTAGCGCAGCACCTGGGCCCAAAACACCGAAAACAGACAGTAGCCGAGGAAATAGTAGAACCCGGGCCCTAGCGTCGAGGTGAGATGGGTCTCCATCGCCACCTCAATATCCGGCAGCAGCGGCAGGGGCGCCTCGACGCTGAACTGATTCGATTGTCCCTGGTCACGCGTGGCCAGGTAGGCCAAGAAAATGGCCACCACGAACACATCAGCCATCGACCACTTCCCGATGACGTCGACCACCTGGACCAGCCGCTGCTTGAGCGCCTCGGTAGTCACGAAGATCGACGTCAGCAACATCCCTCCCTTGGCGACCGGCACGATGACGCTGAAGAGCAGGATCAGAAACGACACGAGGTAATCGGCTGATTCCCACAGCTCAGCCACCGTGCCGAGAATGGATCGTGTCTGCTCATACACCGTCACCTCAACCGGGTCAGGGATGATGGAGGCTTGGACCTCGGTGGCGATGTGCACGCTGTAGATCGGCTGAGTGACGCCGGGCACCAGCAGGATGAAGTTGACCAGCGTCAGCGCGACGACAACCCCTTTCACGAGTCGCCCTGCCCACCGCGAATGGCGGCGACCTTCTTGTCGCGACTCGAGGCGAACTGCGACAGGTCGCGCCGGTGGTTCGCCTCCAACTGGGCGCGCGCCTCAGGCTCAAAGGCAACCGCCATCTTGGCACCGAACAGGATTTCGGCTTCGGCCACCTTGGCGTCGTGGTCGCGCCTGGCGTCAGCGATCCGGGTCTTCTGGTCATCAGTTAGCAGCGGCGGTGGCTCGGCGGCATCGTCCTGCTGCCGCAGCCGCTCCATCACCAACTCGACTGCGCTCTTCGGGGCATCGTTCGACACGATCCGCGTCCTTTCTCAAAAACTCCAGGATTATAGCGTCGACCCTCATCTGGACGGGTGTGCACCCAGCGGGTACGATGCCCGCCATGCATACGCTGTCGCGCCGGGCGCTGCTGCAGGCTCTGGCTAGTCAGACGCTGCTGGCCTCCGTCGCCCGAGGGCAATCGGCACCCTCAGGCCGCCCTCGTCCTCTATCGACGGACGCGGTCACCCACGACTGGCGCTCGTTTCTAGGCCCAACCCACAACGCCGTGTCGACCGAGAGCCATCTCAGCCGGGAGCTCCCGCCGCCGCTGGTCTGGGAAATGGAGAAGGGGACGGGCTACACGTCGCCGGCCGTCGCCGGCGACCACCTGGTGTTCTTTCATCGGGTTGGCGACCGCGAGATCGTGGAGTGCCTCCACCCCGAGACGGGGGAATCGCGCTGGCAGTTCAACTATGCAACAACCTATCGGGACCGCTACGGCTATAACGACGGCCCCAGATCTAGCCCCGTCATCGACGCAGGACGGGTCTTCACCTTCGGCGCCGAAGGGCGACTACACTGCCTCGAGCTCGAGACGGGCGAGGCTGTCTGGCATCGGGATCTCCGCAATGACTACGGTGCGCACCAAGATTTCTTCGGCGTCTCATCCACCCCTCTGATCGCGGAGTCACGATTGATCGTGAACGTCGGCGCTCCGGGCGGCCCCTGTGTCGTCGCCTTCGACGTCGACACCGGGGAAGAACTCTGGGGCACCGGCGAGTGGGGGCCCAGCTATGCCTCACCCGTGCCAGCTGTCATGCACGGCGAGCCACGCGTCTTCGTCTTCGCTGGTGGCGAATCCGATCCCCCGACCGGAGGACTGCTGTCGATCGATCCGGCGACGGGCGCCATCGACTTCGCGTTTCCGTTCCGCAGCCGCACCTACGAGTCCGTGAACGCGTCCTGTCCGGTCGTCTTCGACGACAAGGTGTTTGTCTCGGCCAGTTATCGCACCGGCGGCGCACTGGTCCAGGTCTTGCCGGATTTCCGCCATGAGGTCCTCTGGACCACCCAAGCGTTCGCCCTGCACTTCAACACCCCGATCCACCAGGACGGCTACCTCTACGGCTACGACGGCCGGAACCAGGGCGACGCCTCGATCGCCTGCGTGGACGTGACCGACGGACGGGCAGTCTGGCGCGAAGCGCCAGTCTGGCGGGAAACCTTCGAACAAGGCGGCCGCCAGCGCGAAGCCATGGTCTCAACGGCGCGCGGATCGCTCATGGCAGTAGATGGTCAGTTCCTGGCGCTGGGTGAGCTTGGACACCTGCTCTGGCTGGATCTGTCGCCCGACGGCTACCGGGAGATCTCACGTGCCTGGCTCTCCGCCGCCCAGGAATCCTGGACGCTTCCGGTGCTGAGCCGGGGCCTGCTCTACTTCGTGCAGAACACGCGTGACATCTTGACGGGCGCCGCACCCCGCCTGCGGTGCTACGACCTGCGTGCCTGAAAGAGGTAACGGAATGTCCGGTAAGCCCTCCAACCGCCTCACTCTCTACATCGGTATCGCGATCGTCGCCGCCGTAGCGCTGGCATTCGCCAGTCCCTCGGCGGCGGTCGGGTTCGAGGTGGGAGGAGAGGTCTTTTTACGCCTGCTGACAATGATGGTCGTGCCCTTGGTCGTGGCGAGTGTGATGAGCGGCATCATCGGGCTGGGCGACGTCCGAAAACTGGGCCGCCCGGGTGGACTCGCCATCCTGTATTACCTCACCACCACCGTGCTCGCCGTCATCGTGGGGTTGGTGATGGTGAACGTGATCCAGCCCGGCGTCGGGACCATCGATCAGGCCACGCTGGAGGAGATGGCGACCGCGGGGGAAGGTGTTACCGCCGAGCAGGAAGACGCTTCGCTCAACGCCATTCTGCGCAATCTCCTACTGATGCTCTTCACCGACAACCTGATCGAGTCGGCGGCCGAAACCAACCTCTTGCCCCTCATCGTGTTCTCGGTGATCTTCGCCGGCATGCTCACCACGATGGGCCGACGCGTACACGCAATCGCCGAGATGATCGTGCAGGTCAACGACGCCCTGCTCGCCTTCATCCTGCTACTGATGCGCCTCGCACCGCTCGGCATTTTCTGCCTGGTGACCGCCCGATTCGGAGAGGCCCAGCTCGAAGGCAATCTTGCCGACGTACTCCGGCAGACTGGCGCCTACTTCGGCACCGTGCTGGCCGGGCTCTTCGTGCATGCGCTCGTCACGCTGCCCCTGATCCTCTGGCTCTTCACCCGCCGCAACCCGTTCCGGTTCCTGCTACAGATGAGCCAGGCGCTGCTGACCGCCTTCTCGACAGCCAGCTCGACCGCGACCCTCCCGGTCACAATGGAGTGCGCCGTCTCGAAGGCCGGAGTATCGAAGCGCTCGTCCGAGTTCGTGCTTCCACTAGGTGCCACTGTCAACATGGACGGCACCGCGCTCTACGAGGCGGCCGCCGCGATCTTCATCGCCCAGGCCATCGGCTTCGAGCTAACGCTCACCCAGCAAGTAGTGGTGGCCATCACGGCAACCCTGGCCGCGGTCGGGGCGGCCGGTATCCCGGAGGCTGGGCTCGTCACGATGATCATCGTGCTGAACGCGGTCGGTCTCCCCGTGGAATACATCGGCCTCATCCTTTCGGTGGACTGGCTGCTGGACCGGTTCCGAACGGCGGTCAACGCGTTTGGTGACTCGGTCGGCTCGGCGGTCGTCGACCGCGCCTTCTCATCCTCCTAACGACGCCGTCATGCGATAGGCTGGGGTGTCGACCGACCCCGAACTACAACGAAGGACGCGATTGCATGGCTGAGACCACGAATGTCAGCAACAGCCTGACCGTGCGGGTGGAGTTCAAGAACGACAGCGGGATGCTGGGCCGCTTGGCCTCGGAGATAGGCCACCTGGGCGGCGATATCGGCGCGGTGGACCTAGTATCGGTCGGCGACGGGCTAATGGTGCGCGACCTGACCATTAACACCCGTGACGACGACCACGCAAACGAGCTGATCGAGGGAATTCGATCGTTGGGCGGATTCACGCTCTTGCATCACTCGGACCGCACCTTCCTGCTGCACCTCGGCGGCAAGATCGAAGTAGTGAGCCGGGCCCCGATCCGAACCCGAGACGACCTGTCGATGGCCTACACCCCGGGGGTCGCCAGGGTCTGTATGGCGATTCATCATCGACCCGAGGATGCCTACTCGCTGACCATCAAGAAGAACACGGTCGCCGTGGTCACCGACGGTACCGCAGTGCTGGGATTGGGCGACATCGGGCCAGCCGGGGCAATGCCGGTCATGGAAGGCAAATGCGCGCTCTTCAAAGAGTTCGCCGGAGTGGACGCCTTCCCGCTGGCGCTCGACACCACCGACGCCGATGCCATCGTCGACACCGTGAGCCATCTCGCTCCCACATTTGGCGGCATCAACCTGGAAGACATCTCGGCACCGCGATGCTTCGAGATCGAGGAGCGGCTCCAGGCAAAACTCGACATCCCGGTGTTTCACGACGACCAACACGGCACCGCCATCGTCACCCTGGCGCCGCTGATCAACGCGCTGCGCCTGGTGAAAAAGACTCCCGACGAGCTCAAGGTCGTCTTCAACGGAGTCGGAGCTTCGGGCGTTGCCGTCAGCAAGATCTTCATGGACTACGGCGTGAAGAACCTCATCGGCTGTGACCGCACCGGCGCGATCTATCGCGGTCGAACCGAGAACATGAACTTCATGAAACAGTGGTATGCCGATCACACCAACCCAAACGAGGAACACGGGAGCCTGGCCGACGTGATCGAGGGGGCCGACGTCTTCGTGGGGCTGTCCGGACCCGGCGTGCTCACGGTGCCCATGGTCAAAAAAATGAACCGGGACGCGGTGGTCTTTGCCATGGCCAACCCGACCCCAGAAATCATGCCGGAAAAGGCGGCGCCCCACGTGCGGATCATGGCCACTGGCCGCTCGGACTACCCGAACCAGATCAATAACGTACTCGCCTTCCCTGGGGTCTTCCGAGGCGCCCTCGATGCCCGGGCCACAGTAATCAACGACAGGATGAAGCATGCTGCCGCAGAGGCGATCGCCGGCGTGATCCCGGCCACCGAGCTCCATGAGGACTACATCATCCCGAGTGTCTTTAACCGGGAAGTGGTCAAAGCGGTGGCCCGGGCGGTGTCCGGCGCGGCACGAGAGACCGGCGTCGCCCGCCGCGAGACGAAGGGCTGATGGCGGCGGCTCGCAGCACCCTGGTCCTCGTCCCGACCGAGCTCGAGCGTCGCCTCCTGGCTCGCCAACCGGGCTTCGGGAGTGACGCTCGGACCGAGCTCTGTGGGTTCGGGCCTGTGACAGCGGCCGCCAGGACGGCCGAGCTCCTTGCTAGATTCAGTCCGACCCGTGTCCTGCTCGTCGGTATTGCCGGCACCTTCGATCCCGAGGCACTGCCGATCGGGACGGCCACCACCTTCGGCCGGGTGATGATGCACGGCATCGGCGTCGGAAGCGGTCCGGCATTCGTCCCTGCCGGCGCCATGGGCTTCCCTCATTGGAACGACCCCGATGCGAACGTACGGGTTGACGACCAGCTCGAACTGGCCTCCCCGGTACCGCCCGCCGACGGCGCTCTCCTTACCGCCTGCGCCGCTTCTATCTCGGCCGAAGACGCTGGTCACCGCATGAATCAGTGTCCCGGCGCGATCGCCGAGGACATGGAGGGCTTCGCGGTGGCGCTCTCAGCCCGCCTGGCCAAGGTCCCAGTGGCCATCGTGCGAGGAATTTCGAACCATGTCGGCGATCGGAAGGTGGATGGCTGGCAGATTGGCGACGCCCTCGACGCGGCATGGACCGTCGCCTCTGACCTCGTCACCCATACGGACTGGAGCGCATGACTCCCATTCATCTGGGCATCTCGACCTGCCCGAACGATACTTTCGCCTTCCACGGTATTCTGGAACAGCGGGTCGATCTGAGGGGTCTCGAGTTCCAGACCGAGCTGCTCGACGTCGAGGAACTCAATCAGCGTCTGGGTGCCGGCGACTTCGACGTGGCCAAGGCCAGCTTCCACACCGCGGTGCTCCTGTCAGGTGACCTTGGAGTGCTGCGCACTGGGTCGGCGCTGGGCTTTGGTGTCGGTCCTCTACTCCTGGCAGCTCGACCGGGCACCCACCCGCGAGACTCGCTGCGGCCGGACAACGACGCCCACCCGGCCCTGGTCCTGTGTCCGGGTGAGCACACGACGGCCACCCTACTCTACAAGCTGTTTCACCCTGGCGAAGGCGAACTGAGCCAGGTGGTATTCTCAGACATCATGCCGGCGCTCAAGAACGGTGATGCCGACTTCGGGGTCTGCATCCACGAAGGGCGTTTCACCTGGCAGCAGCAGGGGTTGGCCCTCATCGAGGATCTCGGAGCGCGTTGGGAAGAAGCGACGTCATCGCCGCTGCCGCTCGGAGGCATCCTGGTCCGGCACGGGCTCGGCCGAGAACTGATCACCACGGTGAGGGACGTGTTGACGGACTCTCTCGCCTACGCGCATGCCCACCGGGACGAAACGGTTACCACGATGCGACGCTACGCCCAGGAGCTCACCGAGGAGGTGATGTTCAAGCATGTCGACCTCTATGTGAACGAGTGGACGAGCGACCTTGGCGAGCTCGGCCGCGTCTCGCTCGGACTACTGCACCGCCAAGCCGTCGACGTCGGTCTGTGCCCGCCGGACACGCCCGCGCTGAAGTTGTATTAGGGGCGACTGTATTGCCGCGCCAACCAGTCTTGGCTTTAGGCAGTTTCAGTTCGTAGGTGGAGCAAGCTAAGTGGGCTGTTCCTGTAAGGCGGGGCTAGGGTCCCCTCCCTACAAAGGCACAGAAACGGAGAAAGAAAGCAGGGCAGATGCAAGGAAGTCGACAAGGGCGGGAAATTTCGATGGTGACGGCCCTTGCCGTCACGGTGGCGTGTGGAGGTAATCCGGAGGACGCCCCTACCCAGACCAAGCGCACCGTCATGGACGAGCCGGCAGCATTCGCACTGCCGCCGAGCGAAGAGACGGCAGCTGAGCGGCTCAACAGTTCGCCGCGGCATGGAGAGTGGGTTGACATCACGCTGCCCGGCAGCGAGGTCCCGACCTCGGCATGGGTGGTGTATCCCGAGCGGGAAGGACCAGCGCCGATCGTCTTGGTAATCCACGAGATCTTCGGGCTGACTGACTGGGTTTGGGGCGTGGCGGATCAGTTTGCGGCCGACGGATTTATTGCAGTGGCGCCGGATCTCCTGTCCGGCCTCGGCCCGGACGGCGGAGGCACTCACTCGCTCGGAGCCCGGGATAACGTCGTAGCCACGATCCGGAGCCTTGAACCTGGCGAGCGCACCCGTCGGCTCGACGCCGTGCGAACCTACGCGCTCTCGATCCTGTCAGGGAACGGCAAGCTCGGTACCGTGGGCTTCTGCTGGGGTGGCGGCGCCAGCTTCAACTACGCTATCGACCAACCAGCGCTCGACGCCGCAGTGGTCTACTACGGCAGTTCCCCCACCGACGCCCGGCCCTACGCCAACGTTAACGCACCAGTGCTTGGCCTGTATGGCGGCAATGACGAACGAGTGAACGCCACTATTCCGGACGCCGAGGCCGGCATGACCGGCAAGTCGTTCGAAGTGATCGTCTACGACGGCGCCGGCCACGGCTTCTTGCG
Source organism: Acidobacteria bacterium UBA2994 (assembly GCA_002346545.1). Taxonomy (GTDB): domain Bacteria; phylum Acidobacteriota; class Vicinamibacteria; order Vicinamibacterales; family UBA8438; genus UBA2994. Next base: position 156,583 of record DEAA01000032.1, on the reverse strand, counting down.
GGCTCAAGAACGACGGGAGGGCGCGAACCTAGCCGCCAGCGAGCTGGCTTGGCCGAGAACGGTAGAGTTCTTCAGGGAGCACCTGAAATAGGCGCCGGCCGGAGGCCGATGCCTACCCGCCGGCCCTCAAAGCCCCCACCGCCAGCGCTACCCAGCCGGCGATGAAGCACACCCCGCCGATCGGCGTGATAGCGCCAAGCCAGCGGATGCCGGTGATGGCCAGGACGTAGAGACTGCCGGAAAAAATGAGGATGCCGGCGACGAAGAGATAGCCGGCCGCCGTGGTCGAGGCACCCGGCCAGCGAGAGGCAGCCCAGGCCACGGCCAGCAGGCCCAGGGCGTGGCTGATGTGGTAGCGCACGCCGATCTCGTAGGTTGCCAGCATGTCGGCGCTCAGCCTGCTCTGCAGCCCATGGGCCCCAAACGCCCCAAGGATCACGCCCAACCCACACAGTAACGCCCCTGTCGCGAACCAACCAGCTACCATGACCCCTTATAATACCTATACAGAAGATGTTCTTTCGTCGCCGAGAAAAAACCGCGTCTCCGGACACGCCTCCCGCCAGGGCCTACCTGCCCGAGATTGAAGATCAGGAGACACTGGACACGGTCCTGGCCAGCGAGCGGGCCATCCTCTACAAGCACAGCACTCGCTGCGTCGTCTCGAGTTGGAGCTTCCGCGAGGTCCGGAACTTCGCGGCCGATCACCCCGAATGGCCGGTCTACGTGTTGAAGGTGATCGAGGAACGGGCGCTCTCGAATCAGGTGGCCGACCGCTTGGGCATCCAGCACCAGTCTCCGCAAGCCTTCGTCATCAGAAACGGCGAGGTCGTCTGGGACGGCTCCCACAACGATGTCTCGGCTGACGTCCTCGTCCGTCAAATCCAGGCCTGATCAGACAGCCATCGCGCGCTCGAAGAACTGCTTCACGAAGCGTCAGACAGCCTGAATCCCACCTTCAAACCAGGCCGGCCGCTGGCTTGTGGCCGCGCACCCGATGAACAGTCTCCGATCGGGCTAGCTCAGTCGGGTCAACAAGCTCTGGGTTGGCGTTCCGGTTGAGCCCAGCATCGAACTCATAGTCCATTGCAGAATGTGTCGTCGCGTCAAGCTAGTTTCATCGAGCCGGCCGGGCGTGTGCTTCTTGACGCGCCTCCCCTTCCCCAAGGTGGAACGCGAATCGGCCGGAGTGCAGCTCAGGTGTAGAATCCGGTGCCATGGAGCAGACAGTGCGGTTCTTCGTGGGACAGGTGGTACACCATGAGAAATTCGACTATCGGGGCGTCATCTACGACGTCGACGCCACCTTCCAGGGCACCGATGAGTGGTATGACGAGGTCGCCCGCTCCCGTCCCCCGAAGGATCAGCCTTGGTATCACGTGCTGGTCGATCATGGCGATCACACTACCTACGTGGCCGAGCGGCATCTGACAGCCGCCCGGGACGCCGGTCCCATCGCTCACCCCCTGATCGGCGAAGTCCTGGGGGCCTTTGCCGACGACCGCTACGTCCCCAAAGGCGGTATCCAGTAGCTACCTGGACGTCCAGATCGTCGTCTTCACGGCAAGAATGTTGTCGCCGATGGCCGACAACGACTCGAAGAGGTCGCCGAATCCTACGTGGCTCCCCTGCGACTCGAAGCTATCCCGGTTCTGCTGCCAAACCACGAACAGCGTACTCCCTGGCCGCCACTCCCAGCGCAACACAACGTTGCTCCGGAAGGATCGGATGTTGAAGTCGCGGTTCGGCAGCACGAAGGTGTCGCCCCCGTCGGTCACACTGTAGGTCCCGTCTTCCTGGCGAACGATGGTGCTGCCCTGCTCGCCGTAGATCCGCAGATCGCGCTCTCCGGGCAAGTGCGTTTCGCCGTAACGGAGATAGCGGCCACTGGCGGCGAACGGCTCCGCGTAGACGTCCAGCGTCATGTCCGGCTTGAAGGTATAGCTCACCCGGAACTGCATCGCCAGTGTCGTCCGGTCCGGGAACCCAAACACATAGCGGCGACCGAACGTTCCCGGGCGGCCGCCGGCCAACGTTGTTAGATACTGCCGATTGATCGGCCCGCTGAAGGTGGCTCGCGTCCCCCGCTCGCTCCGATAGTCCGGCTCTACCGACAACTCCAACGACGGCGACGGGCGCACCGACAGTCCGGCACCGATCCGCCAGGTGTAGTCGCCAAGCTCGTTGGACTGATAGCGGGCTCGGGTACTGAACCGGGTCTGCGACCCGGCGCGGTTCCGCAACGACCAGTTCACGCCCCACCCGAGCGGAACCCCCATCACCGGACCACCGCGGGTCAGCTGCGCATCGAGTCCCCGCAGATAACGCGTCGCGCTGACGCTCGTGGACCAGAAGTTAAGGAACGTCACGTTCGCGTTCGCCCCGACGTTATAGCGATTGCCCAGGGTCCGGTCGAAGTAGGAGTAATGGGTGAGATTGGGCCCAAACGAGTACGCTCGAAACCAGCGCCCGGGCACCGTCTCACGATAGGTCAGCTGTGCACGCCAGGTATAGTCGCCGGCAAAGTTCAGCCGCCCGAAGTCGCTGGGCTCAAACTCGGGCGACTCGATCATGAAGCTCGCATTCCAGATCCAGTGGCGCCCAGACAGCTTGCTAATCCGCCCCGTCACCTGAGCCCCGTCGAGCGCCCGGCGATCAGGATCGAACGGGCTGTCCTCCCAATCGATCCGCTGAAACAAATGGGAATTCCGGCGCTGGAAACCGGTAATCGCATCCGGCTCGCCGTCGATGTGAGTAATGCCGACGTTGAACGACGCCTCGTAGCCCTGGTCCAAGAACCGGATCCGGGTATCAGCACCTGCCGTGATCGCGTTCCGACTCAAAACCGCCGCCAGGGGATCGCCTGGCGCCATGCCCCGATGGAGCATCGTTAGGTGACCGCCCACGGTCGAGCCCTGATCTCCCACCTCCTGAATAACCCGGGCGACCCCCCACCCAGACCGCGGGGCAACCATGGTACTTCCGAGCACACCGTCGGTCGACGTCCGCGCGAATTCCTGGTCGGTCACCGCCCCCAGCAGCCCGATCGAGGTGCCGGAGGCCAGACGTCCCGTCAGCTTGGCAGCCCCGAGGATGGTGGCCGTCTCGGGACGGTCGACGAAGTCGCCCGATGCCGCGCCTGAGGGCCGCGCCCCGATACGGCGCGAGTAGTAGTAGTTACCAGTACCAGCCGTGAGCACGTCGTTCCCCTCGAGGAAGAAGGGCCGTCGCTCGGAGAAGATGGTCTCGAACACAGTCAGATTGACCTCGGCCGGGTCAGCATCGATCTGTCCGAAATCGGGATTGAAAGCGACGTCGAGGGTCAGATTTGGTCCGAGCCCGACCTTCACGTCCGCACCCAGCCGTCCTCCGAGGTTCTTACCATCGTCGAATGGATTGTCGTGGTCGCGGTCACCAGTCAGCCGCGATGACGCAGCCACGTAGGGCAGCACCTCCAGCCGGCCTCGAGGCTCCACGCCTTCGATACCCCGGAGTTCTCCAAATCGCGAAGCCCATCCACTCTCGGTGCGACGAACCAGCGCCCAGTAGACCTCCTCGTTGGTGGCTGGGATGTCCCGCTTGATGTTGAGTCCGAACACGCGCTCCGCGCGTTCATTGAATCGAAGCTGCGAAAACGGCAGCCACAACTCAGCGGTCCAACCGTCGGCGGTCCGCACGGTACGCGCTTGCCACACCGGGTCGTACTCCAGGTCCCGGTTCCCCTCACTGTCGCGCGGATGGTAGTGGTCCAGCCGCACCCCTGCCGCAGTAACGCCGAACATGTAGGCAGTACGGCGGTCGAAGTAAGTGTCCAGCTCGATCTGGATCGACTCTGCCTGACCACCGTCATCACGGCGACTGAGCGGGGCCTGGACCGGCGCAGCGCTGAACATTCGCGCACCGACGTAGAGCGCCCCATTGTCATAGGCAAAGCGAACCTCCATCCGATCGGTCGGAGGAGCTCCCTCATCCGGTTCGGCCTGCACGAAGTCAGTCACCGCCGGCGCCCTCCTCCACACCGCCTCGTCGAGCGAACCATCGATCCGCACACCTCCGTCGTCTACCCGTACGGCGCGCGCCTGCTTGGTGGGTAACTGGGCATGCGCCCAGAGCGGCACGAGCACGAGCATCGAGACAAGTAGCGAACGCATCAGGTCAGAGGCAATTGATTCGGTGGATCTGGGTCCGTGGATCTTATCCCCTCAGCCTCGAAAGACAGTGGCAGAAGTGCGGCGGCGACTCCGTACGAGCGCCGCGACCGGGAGGCCCCCTTGATAAGATGCAGGGCGTGGCGCTACTCGGTTGGACGCTGGGGTTTCTCCGCCCCTACCGCTGGCGGGCAGCGGCCATCGTGGCCCTGGCGCTGACCGAGGTAGGCCTGGCCACGCTCGCTCCCTGGCCACTGAAGGTCCTGGTCGACAGCGTCCTCGGCGAGACCCCGCTCTCCTCCGGGCTGACCGCGCTCCTTCCCGGGACGATGATCTCGAGCGCCACCGCTCTGCTCGTCGCCGTGGTGGTGGCGGGCGTCGTCATTCAGCTGGGCGGCGAGATGGTACGGGTGATCCACACCCAGCTCCAGGTTGGGGTGGGACAGCGGGTGATCTACGCCCTACGGGAGCAGCTGCTGGAGCACCTGCAGCGCTTGCCTCTCGGCCACCACATCACACACCGGACCGCCGACGCCGTGTATCGCCTGGACGCCGATGCCTACTGTGTGGACGACCTCATTATCGGTGGCGTCTTCCCGCTGCTCTTGGCTGGCCTCAACCTGGCGGTGATGTTCGCCGTCCTGGCCTATGTCGACCTGACGCTGGCGCTGCTGGCTCTCATCGTCTTGCCGTTCCTCTATCTGTCGCTACGGCGCAACACCGGACCGATCAGCGAGCGCGCCGAGTCTGTGAAGCTCGGCGAATCTACCCTAATCGAGCGCGCGTTCGAGGTTCTCTCTTCGATCGCTGCGGTCAAGAGCTTCGGCCGCGAGCGTCATGAGCTCGAACGGTTTTCGGCCGCCGGTGCCAAGACAATGCGGGCGCGCCTCGGCCTCACGTGGCAGGAATCACGGTTCTCGCTATCGGTAACCGCCATCACTCTGCTGGGCACCGCCCTCGTCCTGCTGGTCGGAGGCCTGCATGTGCTCAACGGCCAGTTGACTGTGGGGAGCCTCCTCGTAGTCATCGCCTACCTGTCGGCCGTCTATGCCCCGGTGTCCGAGATTGCGCGAACGACCGGCTCTCTGCAACAGGCGGTGGTCAGCGCCAGACGAGTCCAGGAATTGCTGGCACTGCCCCCGGAGGAGGACCAACCCGACGCTGTCCTCGCCGACCAGCTCGAGGGGCGGATCCGGTTCGACGCGGTCGACTTTTCGTATGACGGCCAGCGACCAGTGCTCGAAGACGTCAGCTTTGCCGCCCAGCCTGGCGAACTGGTGGCGCTGGTCGGGCTAACAGGCGCCGGCAAGACGACGCTCGCCAACCTTATACCTCGGCTGCTCGAACCTACTCGTGGCCAGGTGCTGCTCGACGGACGGCCGGTCTCCGCTTATCGACTGGACTCGCTTCGCGACCGGATCGCGCTGGTCCCCCAGACTCCGGTGCTCTTCACCGGCTCGATCGCCGACAACATTCGCTACGGACGGCTCGACGCCTCAGATGCAGACGTCCAGGCTGCGGCAAATGCCGCCCACGCGCACGACTTCATTGCCCGCTTCCCTGAAAAATACGCCACCAACGTCGCCGAAGCGGGCGCGTCGCTGTCGGGCGGAGAGCGGCAGCGCATAGGCATCGCACGGGCGCTGCTGAAGAATGCGCCCATCCTCATTCTGGACGAGCCCACCTCGTCGCTCGACGCGCTCTCGGAAGCGGAGGTGTTCGACGCACTCCGCCTACTCCGACGGGGTCGGACGACGCTGGTCATCGCCCACCGGCTATCCACTATTCAGGATGCCGACCGGATCTTGGTACTCCATCACGGCCGGATACTGGCCCAGGGTACTCACGAGGCGCTGCTGGCCTCGACGCCGCTGTATCGGGCCATGTGCGCCAGGCTCTCGCTGGGACGCTCACTCGACGTCTCCAGCACCTCGACCGTCGACGAACTCCTCCAGGATCTTTCGCCCAGATGAGGATCCTGCTGGCTGGCATCGTAGGGCGCTATCCTTTCGGCGGCGTGGCCTGGTGCGCACGTATGTATCTGGCGGGTCTGCGAGCACTTGGCCACGAGCTCTGCTACGTGGAGGATACGGGCGAGTGTGCCTACGACCCGGTGCAAAACACGCTAACCGAAGAACCCAGCTACGGCACAGGCTACATCACAGACACATTGACTCCGCTGGGACTGGGTGAACGGTGGTGCTACGTCAACTACGATGGCACCTACCACGGCATGTCACGGGACGCGCTGCAACGCTACTGTCAAGGTGCCGACCTCTTTATCAATCTGTCGGGAGGCGCCTGGTTCTGGCGGGACGAGTATTTCCGCATTCCGAAGAAGGTCTTCATCGACTCCGATCCCGTCTTCACTCAGCTGGCCATTGCCAAGGGTGTCGACTGGTATGTCGACTTCTTCCGCCGGTTCGACCGGCTGTTCACCTTTGGCGCAAACATCGGCCACGCCGACTGTGACGTCCCGACCGGCGAGTTTGACTGGATCCACACCTGGCAACCAGTGACCATCGAGGACTGGCGCACGTCCACACCGGCCACGCGAGAACGCTTCACCACCGTAATGACCTGGCGGACGGAGAGCTTCACCGACGTCGACGGTAACAAGGACCGCGAGTTCGTGCAGTTCATCACCCTGCCGGACCGGGCGCCGAAGCGGTTCGCCCTTGCGGTCAATGGCCCCCTGCCCCTGCTAGCAGACCATGGCTGGTCGCCGTTACCGGCCATGGAGGTCTCTCGCACGCCGGACGCCTATCGGGAGTTCATCCAGAGCTCCTGGGCTGAATTCGGTGTCGCCAAGCACGCCTATGTTCACCACCGCTCGGGCTGGTTCAGCGACCGGACCGAGTGCTACCTCGCCGCCGGTCGCCCCGCCCTGGTCCAGGACACTGGGTGGAGCGACCACGTGCCAGCCGGTACGGGCCTGCTGGCCTTCAGCACTCCGGATGAAGCGACCGCCGGTATCGAGGCGATCGACACCGACTACCCACGACACGCGGCGCACGCCCGCGAGATCGCCCGCGAGACATTCGCCGCCGACCGGGTCCTACCACCGTTTCTCGAGCAGGCGTTCGCATGAGTACGGAGCAACCTGACGCAATGCGCATCGCGCTGGTCGGCCCGGTGGCGCAGTCGATCCCGCCGAAGCTCTCCGGCTCGGTCGAGACGGTCACCGCAATGCTGGCTGACGGCCTCATCGACCGGGGGCACGCGGTCACCCTATTTGCCACCGGCACCTCGCGGACCCGGGCCTCTCTCGAGGTCGTGTTTCGGGAGGGCTACCACCAGGACACCGACCTCTGGCCCTGGGAGCTGTGCGAGCTCTTCAATCTCGCGGCCGCGATCGAGCGTGCGACCAGCTTCGACATCATCCATTATCAGGCCGAGTACCAACCGCTCTCGCTGCCCTTCACCCGCCTCTGCCGGGTTCCGCTCCTACAGACGCTGCATCACGCCCCGAGCGCAGCTGAGGTGGCTCTCTGGTCGCGGTATGCCGACGCCCCGTTCATCGCGATCTCGGAGACCCAGGCCAGTCTGTTCGGCGATCTCAACGTCGCCGGCATCGTGCATCATGCGGTCGACCCCCAACTGTTCACACCTGGATCAGACCGAGAAGACGTCCTCCTGTTCCTGGGGCGTTTCGTCGAAGGCAAGGGGGTACTCGAAGCCATCGAGGTGGCGCGTCGATCGGACCGCACCCTGCTACTGGCGGCCGCCGAGAACGACTATTACCACGAGGTCGTGGCGCCGCAGGTTGACGGTGAGCAGATTCGCTATGTGGGAGAAACCGACCAGGCCACTAAAATCGGACTCCTCCAACGCGCTGCGGCGTTGGTCTATCCAGTGCAGAGAGCCGAGCCCTTCGGCCTCGTGCTGGCCGAGGCGATGATGTGCGGCACCCCGGTCGTTGCTCTCGACCGCGGCGCGGTCGCTGAGCTCATCGAACCCGAGTGCGGTGCGCTGTGCGACAGCGTCAGCCAGATGGCGGATGCCCTCGCCACTGTTACCGCCCTCGACCGGGCCAGCATCCGGCGGCGCGCGCTCGAGCGGTTCGGACCAGACCGGATGGTACGGGAGCACGAAGCGGTTTACCAACAGGTCATCGAGACGGCCGCGGCCACCTTACCCGCAGCGTCACCAGCGTCATGAATCTGGACCTGTCCGAACAGGTCGTGCTGGGCATCTTCGCCCACCCCGACGATGAGTCGATTGCCGCTGGGGGCCTGCTGGCCTGGACCGCCGCGCTGGGCGCCCGTGTCGTCGTGCTGTCTTTGACCCATGGCGAACAAGGCGGCAGCATCGACCCGGACGCCCCGGCCGGAAGTTTCGCGCTCGGCGAGCTCCGATCCCGCGAGCTCGAAGCGGCTGGCGAGGCACTGGGCCTCCACGACATCCGGCTCCTGACCCACCCCGACGGCATGCTACCCTGGGTCAACGCCGCCACGCTCGAACAGGATGTCCGGCGGGTGATCGAAGAAATACGCGCCCGGGTGGTGGTGACCTTCGACGAAGACGGACTCTACTGGCATCCCGACCACGTCGCCACTCACGAGCGCGTCACCACCGCCGTGGCCGCGATGGGCGCCGACGCTCCAGCGCTCTACTACGCCTCGACGCCGGCCGGCGCGATGCGGGCGGTCATGAACATGGCCCTCGACCGGACCGAGCCGGGCGCCCAGCCACCTCGCACAATTCTCGGTGTGGACAACCCCGACGCCTTCGGCTCGCTTGCCCCCAACCCAACCCACGTACTCGACACCAGCGAGTTCGCGCGTCGAAAATACAAGGCGCTGCGATGCCACCGGAGCCAGCAGCGGACCTGTGCACTTCCGCATATCAGTGAAGAGGACACGCCCCGTCTGCTCGGTATCGAACACTATCGACTGGCGCCACTGGGCACACTCCGAGCAACGTTCCTTGACCGCTTGCGCCTAACTCATTCCCGCTGATGCGCCTAGAGCTCCTTTCACGTCTCCGTTGCCCATACTGCGGAACCCCGCTTGAAGTGGCCGACAACGCCGCTCTCGTCCGCCACGGTCAGGAGATAGTCCATGCGGTGCTCGGCTGCGAGTGCTGTGCATTTCCCCTCGTCGACCGGATTCCGGTGTTGCGAGCCGACAACGATACACGACAAGCTATCGTGCTTCTCGAATCTGGACGGCACGCCGAAGCACTCCACCATCTCCTGGGACTGGCCTCGGACACCGACCGTGGTGCCGCCCTAGCCCACGCTACAAGCTATCGGGCGGCAATCGCGGCGCTCGAGCCGGACGGAGAACGTACCTATTTCGTCCACCGATTCGCCGATCCGACCTACCTGGTAGCCGAGGCCATCCTGACCGCACTGGCCGCCTCGGCGCCGGCCGATGCCCCGTATCTCGACCTTTGTGCCGGCTCCGGTCACATGACCTGGACACTGGATCGTCTTCGGCCATCCAGCGCACCGCCGGCACTCATGGCCGACCTACACCTCTGGAAGCTCTGGCTTGCCAGGCGTTTCGTGAGCCCTGGCTCCGACGCGGTCTGCTGTGACGCCGAGGCGCCACTCCCTTTTGCTGACGACGCGTTCGGTATGGTGCTCTTGGCCGATGCCTTCCCGTATCTCTGGAACAAGCGGCTTGCCGCCGACGAGACGTTGCGGGTTGCCCACCGGGACGCGCCCATCTACCTCCCACACCTACACAGCGCCTGGGGAGAAAACATCTCGGCCGGCGACACGCTTAGCCCACCCGCCTACCGTCGACTATTCGCGGCCCGGTCGCCCAGACTGTTCAGCGACCGCCAGCTGCTCGACGGCCTGCTGGACGGCAGCATGCTCGAGCTCGATCGCCCCACCCATCCGCAGGCGCTGCAGGACGAACCTACCGTCAGCCTGATCGCGGCGCCCGCCGAGACGTTCGTGACCCACCCGGCGCCTGCCCCGGCAGCCATACGGGGACGGCTAGCCGTCAACCCGCTCTACGCAACAGACGTTCGTGGGTCAGCAACGGTGCTGACACTCTCGTTCCCGACACTGGAATACGAGGAGGAGTTCGGGGGATGCCGGCGCTACCTTCCGGAAGAGCTGACCCTGGAGGCCGACCTTACGGAACGGTTGAATCCCGCGCAGTTTGGCAGCCGCTATGACGAACTCCGCCGGCGACGGGTGCTACTGGATCTGCCACCCGCATACTGACGCGGCTTAGCCCACGACCACCGGAAAAGACCGCCTGGCGACCGATCACTGCACCTCCAGCACGGCAGTCACCGGATAGTGGTCTGACGGAAAACGCCCCTCGTCGTTGTGGACGACGGTCTCCGCTCGGCGCACCAGAATCGGACCATCGACCAGAATCCAGTCCACGCGCTCGGTCAGATCGGGACGGGGCGGACCGAAGTCGCCATAGGTTGAGCGTGGACCGTGGGTCTCTGCAGCCTCGACCCAGACATCGCGAAGCCCGTGCCCGGTGGCCACACGCCAGGTGTCGCTGACCTCGGCGTCGTTGTTGAAATCCCCGAGGACCACGACTGGCGTGCCGGCGGGAAGCGCCGCCACGCGGCCGGCGACCAGCTCGGCCGAGGCGAGCTGAGGCGCACCCCGTCTGAGGGTGAAATGGGTATTGAAGGCGTAAATCTGCTGGCCCGAAAGCCGATGATGAAAGCGCGCCCAGGTCACAATCCGGCCGCCACTACGGCGACGGCGCCCGCTCGTCCGGAGCGGTGGAGTATCTGGTGTGTCAGTCAACCAGAAGTTCCCTGACTCGATCGGACTCAGCTCGGAGTACCGGTAGAAAATAGGGGTGTACTCGCTCAACCCCACGCCGCCGTTGAGCCCCCGATCGATGCCAAGCCAGCGATACTCTGGCAAGGCCGCCTGCAGATACTCGATCTGGGAATCCAGTGCCTCCTGCATACCGATCAAGTCCGGTGCCGAGGCCCGAATGGTTTCGACGACGAGATCGCGACGGAGCGACCACGCATCCTCGCCGTCACGCCCGGCGGCGGTGCGGATGTTGAACGTCATCACGTCGAGTACCGACTGCGCACGGGCCGCAGCGCCGTCCAGCGCAATAAGCGGGACGACCAGGACCAGAACGACGACCGCGAGGCTACTCCGAAACATCTGTCGCACGTCTCTACGGCACCGGGTCACCAAACGCGTCAAGCAGGATCGGCAGCAGAGTGTCCATCTGCGCGACGACGCCGTTCGACGGCACCAGGCCCTCGGCGAAACCGTGTCGCGTCACGAGCCGATCGAGCACTGCAGGCCGGTCCGCAATCACGTGAACCGGCACGGCCCAGGTCGCCGCCTCGCCGCTGACCAATGCGGGCGGCTGATGGTCGCCCACCAAGACCATCACAAGTTCCCGGTCGGCCCGCAAGCGAAGATACCCGCCAACATTAGCGAAGGCGTAGTCCATCGCCGTCAGGTAGCTCGGCCCGAGGTCCAACCAATTCGGCCACGCCGACCAGGCGGCGTCGAGGTCGGCGGCATCATAAGGCTCGTCAGACAGCACGCGCGCCCAGTCCGGCTGGAACGGCGGCGTGGGCACGAACGGCGCGTGGGTGGTGATGGTGGCGAAGAAGGTGAAGACGGGAGGCCTCGGCCAGGCCGCGATCTCCGCCTCGTCCACCCTGGCCAACGCAAACTGGTCGTTGACCGACCACCACCCGAACGGCGGCCCTCGGTAGTCAATAGCATCGTGATCGTAGATCCGGTCGAACCCGTAGAACGCCCCTTCGGGCCACCCGACCAGCATCCCGGGCATAATGGCCGTCGTCCGGTAACCTCGCCGCCCGAAGAGCTTGACCATCGTGTCTCGCTCCTGGGCCATCAACCGGGTGTTGGTGCTCTGGTCTCGCACCTCGGTGCCGGAGAGTAGACTGATATGGGCCAGCCACGACTCTCCGCCGAAGGTCGTCGAATCAACGTACGCCGACACCACGCCGCGGCCCGTCTCCCCGATGTCGGCGGCCAGCACGGCGCGTCTCGGTGCCAGAGCCTCTGCGAATGCCTGACGCTCCCAGCTCACGGCCCCGTAGGACTCGAGAAAAAACAGGAACACGTCGGCCCCATCGAGACGGGAGAGATCGGAATCGAGACGCGGCGCCGGCCCCAGATCCCGCAACCCGGTACCGCTTGCTTCATAAGCCAGCTCCGTCAGCTCCCTAGCGAACACCGGAGCCACCGGCTCGGCCACCCCGATGCCGACTTCGGCACCGCCCACCCGCGCGACCAGGCCCGCCGACACCATCAGCGCCGCCACCACCGCAATTCCGTCCCTAAGGCGGGGCGTGCGCGCCGCCTCCACCAGGGTGATCCAGGCACGTCTAAACAGGAGATAAGCCAATACCGGTCCGGTAACGGCCGCCAGGACGACGCCCGCCTTCAGCCACGGATCGGCCACTTCGGCGAACATCGCGCCAACGCTTGGCAGGTGTCTAAGGTCCCAGTACAGGTTAGGGTCACGCCCGTAGAGGGCACGGCTCGTCACCTCAACATAACGGCCTACGACCAGCGCGAGCCAGAATCCTCCGCCCACCGACGCCACCCGAGGCCAGGGACCATCAAACCAGCGCCGGGCCAGGGTCATCAGGAGCACCGCGCCCCACGCCTCGAGGGAGAGCTCGGCGGTCAACCGGATCCCTGGAGTCGGCCAGATGTTCGCAAAGGTGAGTGAGACGTTCAGCAGGAGTAATGCTGCCGGCACGGACAGCCAACCCAGACCCGACCACCGGGCGGCACGGGTCAGCCAGGTCGCGACGAGGCACATGCCGCCATTGTAACTGGCCGCGGTCGACCACAGAATGGACAAGCATGCTGACGATCGCCGCCGTCCGACGCTCGCTGAGCCTGGCGCGGTCCCTGTTGATCTATCACGGGATCCCGCTGCGACAGCGTAGGCTCAGGCGTCTGTATCGCACCTTTGCCGGACCGAATGATCTCGTCTTCGATCTGGGCGCACACGTCGGGAACCGTACCCGAGCGCTGGTGAGACTGGGCTGCCGTGTGATCGCTCTCGAGCCGCAACCGGATGTCGCGAAACTCCTTCGCTGGATCGTCGGAGACACGCCGCAGGTCGAGGTAGTCGAAGCGGCCGCGGCCGAGCGGCCCGGGCGGGTACGACTAGCCATCAGTGACCGGGCGCCGACGATGACGACGACGGCGCACGACTGGCGCGAGGCGCGCGAACAGGATCCGGTCTTCGCCGAGGTCAGTTGGAACCGCGCCATCGACGTCCCGGCCATCACGTTAGACGAGCTCATCATCCGTTACGGACGCCCCAGCTTCGTCAAGCTCGACGTCGAAGGGGCCGAGCCGGAGGTACTGGCCGGACTGACCGAGGCCGTTCCGACAGTCTCGTTCGAGTATCTGCCTGGGGCCCTCGACTATGCCACAGCCTGCGTAAATCGGCTGTCTGTCCTCGGTCCCTACCGGTACAACTGGTCACCGGGCGAATCCTACTCCCTCGTCAGCGAGGACTGGCTGACGGCCGAACAACTTCTTGACGCCCTCCGGTCCCCGACTGGACAGGCCCGATCCGGTGACGTCTACGCCAGGCTCGACCATGTCTGAGTTCGATGCGGCGGACGTGAGCCGCTACTACGACCGTCATACCGATGACTTTGTTGCCCACGGCCAGGGGGGTGCGGTGGGCGCGCTACACCGGGCGGTCTGGGCCCCGGGAATCGAGCGGGAGGCAGATGCGTTCCGCTACATAGAGGAACGTATCGGTGCGGCAACAGCAGAGCTTTCTACGACCTGCGAACCACCGACGGTGCTCGACCTCGGCTGTGGCGTGGGCGCCAGCCTCTGCTACCTCGCCGAGCGCCACCCGATCCGTGGCATCGGGCTCACCGTTAGTCCGGTACAGGTCGACCATGCGCGCCGCCGCATCGACGCCTGCGGCCTCGGCGATCGGCTCCAGTGCATCGAAGCCGATTTCTTGCGTCCGCCGGACTCTCTGCCACCCGTCGATCTGGCCTACGCCATCGAATCGTTCGTTCATACCCCCGACCCGAGCGCCTTCTTCGCCACCTGCGCCCGCCTGATCCGACCAGGCGGGCGGCTCCTCATCTGCGATGATTTCCGCCGACCGACCCCGTCGCCACAAGCGGTCGGTACCGTGGAGCGATTCAGGCGCGGCTGGCACCTGAACAGCCTGGTCGACGGCAATGAGCTCGTTCGGCTCGCCGACGCCGGCGGCTTCGGCCACGAGCGGACCCACGAACTGACACCCCATCTCCGACTGGGACGCCCTCGCGACCGTCTGATCGCGCTGTTTATCGCGTTGTTCGGCTGGCTGCCGCTCGACGGTACGCGGGCTGGACACCTCGTCGGCGGCAATGCGCTGCACACCTGTCTCTCCAAGGGGTGGATCGGCTACGATCTCGCCTACTTCAGGCGCCGGGCCTGACCACGCTCATGATCACCCGCCCCAGCGTCCAGTGGCAGGACCTGACGACACGCGACGTCACCGCCCTCGTCGAACGGGATCCAGTGGTTGTGCTGCCGCTGGCCGCCATCGAGCAACACGGACCGCATCTGCCGCTCTCGACCGATCTGGAGATCGCGCACGGCCTACTCGACGACGCTATCGCCCGGGTCGGAGCAGAGGCAGCCCTCTCAATCCTGCCCGCCGTCACGGTCGGTACCAGCCGGGAGCACCGGCAGTTCCCGGGCACGCTCAGCCTTGCTCCGGAACTGCTCATCGAGACCGTATGCCAGCTGGGCGCGGCCGTCGCAGCGACGGGTGTGCGTCGTCTGGTGCTATTCAACGCCCACGGTGGGAACGCCGGCGCCATCGACACAGCGGCGCTCCAGCTTAGGGACGAATGGAACCTCCTAGTCGTGAAGGCCGGCTACATGACCTTCTCGCGGCCAGAAGTGGATCTCCCTGAGTCGGAGTGGCGACATGGACTCCACGGTGGGGCCGTGGAGACCGCGATAATGCGCCATCTCCGACCGGACCTGGTGCGGGACACCCAGGTCGCTCGATTCGCCTCCAAGGCCGAGGTACTCGAGGAGACGCTTAACCGGCTGGCCCCGGAGGGAGAAGCGTCCTGGGCCTGGCGCGCCGAGGATCTGCACCCGTCCGGCGCGGTCGGCGACGCCTCGCTCGGCACCGCGGCGCTCGGCGCTACACTCGTCGCCCACTACGGCCAGGTACTGGCGGAGATCTTCATCGATACGGCGGAATTTCCGGTAGACCAGTTGACCTGAGGCGGTCGAGGGAAAGCTAGGAGCGCTTACCGCGCATCGGTCCGGACAGCATATCGGTCAACCAGTGGCCGGCGCGGTCGACCTTTGCCTTGACGTACGGCAGGTTGTGCCGATTGAGCGTGCCGTAGAGCGGCTGCCTCTCCGCCACCTCAATCCCACCGACCTGGAGCGCGCGCACCTTCTCTGGGTTGTTGGTCAGCAGCTGAATCCGCTCGACCTGAAGGTAGCGAAGCATCTCAACCGCTGCGTCATACCGCCGCTCGTCAGGCCCGAAGCCAAGCGCGCAATCCGCGTCGACCGTGTCCAGACCTTCCTGCTGCAGGGTGTAAGCGCGCAGCTTATTCCCGAGCCCGATACTACGACCTTCCTGGGCCAGGTAGAGCAGCACGCCGCCGCCGCGCGCCGAGAACACCCGCAGGCTGCCGCGAAGCTGCTGTCCGCAATCACACCGCAGGCTGCCGAACAAGTCGCCCGTGAGGCACGCCGAGTGGAGCCGCACCGGCACCGGATCTGGCCACATGTCGCGGGCGCCGATGAGAATCGCCACGTGCTCCAAAATACCGTTGGCCTCGCGGAAGCAAACAAACCGGGCGTCCTCAGCTTCCTCGAGCGGCACCGGGCCGTCGCTAACGTGGGTCACCTCCACGCGCGCGTTCGCGGCCAGTGCGGCTATTTGCTCATTCGAGACGGTCAGAATGGTCCGGCTGTCAAGGCGGGACTGCAATCCGTCGTCGAGCGGCTCGCCAAGCGACACACTTACCACCGCGGGCAACAGCTGCCCGAGTCGCGATAGCGTCAGTCCTGCGATCTCGGGACCTGAGGCGGCGCTCATTTCTACCGGCGCCCCGCCCTTGCGTGGGAGCCCGCTCGCAAGCCTCCAGATGGACTCCGGTGTCGCATCGACATCGACCAGCAGGCTCACATCGCCCGTGTGGTGTCCGGCCGATCGATCGACGTGTCCGGCAGGGGGAGGCGGCGTCAGGCCCATCGAATGAGCCCGGTGGTGAGTTACCGACAGCCGGGTCGGTCCCTCTGAGACCGCCCGCAGTAGCGATAGGGTCTCATGGGTAAGCCCCTCGGCCGCAGCCAGCAGCACTCCCGAGACCGCACCCTCGGCCTCTCCCGTCACGAGGTGAAGGGGACGCCCGCGCCGTAGATCGAAAAGACCGCGTTCAGCCTCGTACATCAGCTCGACGTCACGTTACCGTTATCTGAGACGGTATGGTTAAAGGGTGCAGATCAACGAAGCCACCGCCTGGAACCTCCTCCGGGCCGTGCCTCCGGTTTCCGCGAGCACGCCATCGACCGTTCGCGTTCATGATACTGCACGCGACGGAGGTTGGCTCGAGGTGGCCCGGGACGGTGCCTGGGAGGTGTCGGGCCCGATCACCCCCGAGGCGGCAACCTTGCTCGACATCTTCATACCGTTACAGCGTACCCCGAGCTTCGTCGTCGGTCAGATCGGCCAGAGCCTTGACGGCCGCATCGCCACCATCGAAGGCCATTCCCACTATGTGACCGGTCCCGAGGACATCCGGCGCCTGCACCGTCTCCGCGCCATCGCTGACGCCGTCGTGGTCGGCGCGACTACCGTCGACCTCGACGACCCCCAACTAAACGTCAGACAGGCCGAGGGCCCGGACCCCGTCCGCGTCGTGCTGGACCCGAGCGGTCGGGTATCGAGCGATCGCGCAGTGCTGACCAATGCGGCGGGCTCGACCCTAATTCTCACCGGTCCGGCCGCGGCGGCCTCTCCCCACGGAGGGCAGGTGGAACGTCTCACGCTGGCGACCAGGACCGAGAAGGGAGCGCGCCCGCGCTTCGCACCGGCCGACGTGCTGGAGGTGCTAGCGACACGCGGCTTGCGCAGGGTGCTGGTCGAGGGTGGCGGAGTCACCGTCTCGGAATTCCTGGCCGCGGGCGTTCTGACGCGCCTGCACGTCGCCGTCTCGTCTCTGATCATCGGGTCCGGACGCGCAGCTTTCACCCTGCCACCGGTCACCCTGCTCGACCAAGCCCTGCGCCCCCCCACACGCGTGTTCCACCTGGGCGACGATGTGCTCTTCGATCTGGCTCTCGAAGGCCACCCCGAGCCAGCCGAGACCGGGGCCTAGGAGCCTCCTTCTGCCGACGTCCTTCGCACCGTCCGCATCGGCGACCGGAGCAGCATGAGTCCACCAGGTAAACTGCTTAAAAGCACCAGCACGCCATAGGCCACCGACACCACGACCCCGTCGGCTGCCGTCAGCCCGACCGCGCTCCAGAGCATAGCCGCCGCACCCTCCCTCAACCCCCAGCCGGCCACCGTCACCGGAAGGAGCATGGTCATCAGGACCGGCGCTACCAACGGCAGCAGCACCGCAACATCAGTCTCCACACCGACCGCTCGGGCGGCACACAGAAACGTAAGCAAATAGCTTGCGACCGCCGCCACGGCAGTGAGGAACTGGACCAGAAAGATTGAGGGAGTGAAGTGCGCGGTAATAAGTTCGCGAATAACCTGGTCAGCCAGAGATTCGCGTGATCCCTGGCGGCGCACCCAGGCAAAGACTCCAGCCGCGATGAGGGCCACGAAAGCAATGGTGCCGGCCAGGACGGAGCCTGGCCCTGCTACCTGCGCGGGAAGCGTCAGTAACGACACCACCGCCACGGTCGTCATGACGGCCTGCGCCGACAGTCGTTCGAAGATCACGGCCCGCGCGGCAGGTCCGCCGTTGTCAGTAGGCGGTGTCAGCACCCGCGCCTGTCGCCAGGCGCGCGACGCGTCACCCAGCACACCTCCGGGCAGAACCTGGTTCAGGAAGATCGACAGATAGTACTCCCGCCAGGCGGTCCCGAACGGTAACCCCACGCCGAGTTGCGTGGCGGTGTAGCGCCATCGCCAGGCCAGCAGCGCCACCTGTGCCACAGAGAGGCCAAGCGCGGCCGCCACCCATCCGAGGTCCATGGCGGCCACCCGTGCCGCCACGGCTCGTAGGTCCAGCCACCAGCCCACTACTGCCAACAGCGCCACGCTGACGCCGATTCGAAGCAGTGGACCCGAGCGTTTCATCGATTTCCAGGAGGCAGCGCGAGTAGGTCGACGTGTCCCACCTCGACGGTCACATGTCCGGCCGCCAGCGACCGCACACGGTCGTCTGCCCAGCGGGCCAGTTCCGACACTTGGTTCGGCTCGACCGAGGCGGCCACCTCCTGCCACCCCGCGACCAGCCTACGTACCAACGCGGCCTCAGTAGCGGCCAGCCGCCAGGGGCTTGGTTCGAGCCAGGTCCGGTAGCCGGCCGCCCGGAACAACCGTTCGGCGGTCACACCAGCGAGGGAACCGAGAGCTGGACCGAACCCCTTATCTCGCTGTTGATCGCTGTTCACCGCATCAAGGACGAGCGTGTCGAGGGCGCTCGCCTCGAGTGAACCCGTCCCGCTGGCCCGCTCCCACCCCACCTGGCCGTCATAGCTCAAGACGAACAGGGCCGCCGCCCCCGCATCGGCGCAGGCGCCGACCAGCGTTTCCAGCCACGACTTGGACACGAGATCGAGCAGCGCGGAGGCAGTCACCAGGTGGGCGGACCAGACGCCCTCGACCGCTGAGGAGGCCAGATCCCGCGTTTGCACGTCGACCCGACCCGAGGTCGGGGACACAGCGCGCAAGCGCGCGACATGGTCCGGGTCCTGTTCGACCAGTGTCCACTCTTCGACCTCTGCCAGACGCCCATCCAGGAAGCGGAGGTTGGAACCGGTGCCACTGCCGAGATCCACCACACGCGACCAACCGGCTGCACTCCAGGCCTGCGACAGTCGGTCGGTGAGCGCCGACGCCCTGGCGCGATGATCGATGGGCTCGCGCAGCGTGAGCCAGGCGTCGTCAAATCGCTCCATCTGGGGCCAACTCTTCGAGCGCGCGGGCAAACGACCGGACCATGTCACCCCAGCCCGGCAGCTTCGTCGCCTCGTCGCGAGCCGCAGCGGCTAGGGTCGCACGGCGTTCCTCGCCTCCCTTGCATGAAAGCAACGACTCGAGCGCCGCGCCGAGGGCGACCTCATCCCCCGGCGGCACCAGTAACGCCGCTGCGGCAGGAACGGTGTAGGGAATGGCCCCTCCGGTGGTGCTGACCACCGGTACGCCGTAGGCCACGGCATCGGCGAGCGCCATCCCGTATCCCTCGTAGTACGACGGCATCACGAACAGGCTCGCCCGCCGATACCACCTATGTACGGTGTCGCCGTCACACTCGCCGAGCCAGCGGACGCGCGAGGACAACCCGGCCTCATCGAGACAGTCTCGTACTGCCGTGGCATAGGCATGGTCCCGATCGAGACTCCCGAGACACACCCACTCCCACGGCAGCGCGGACAGCCGCGCGAGGGTGCGAGCCAGCTCGAGTTGACCCTTCCTCGGCACCACGGAGCCGACGGTCAGCAGCACGGGCGGCGACGCTTCCGGCGCCCGAACAGCGACGACAGGGTCGGTGCCTGGTCGAACCACCCGAATGCGCCCCTCTGGCACACCCAGGCCGGCGAGGCGGCCCTGGGTGAAGCGGCTGGTCACGACGACGCCGCGGCACGCCGACAAGGTCTCCCTCTCTAAGTGGAGGAAACGTTCGCTCGTTTTGGTGTCGAGACCGCTCTCATCGCCGAGCGGGTGATGGACCAGTGCAACGACACGTAGCCGGTCCGATGCCTCACTGACCGGGCGCGGCAACGCGCCCGCCGCGAGGCCGTCGATCAGCACCAACCGCCCGTCGGCCATGTTCGCGAGCGTGCTACGGAGGGCGCGCTCCCCGCCCTCACCCCCGTCGGGAAACCGTCCCGCCAACTCGTGGACCCTGACCGTCCAACCGAGTCCGCGTAGACCGTCTACCATCCGCGCATCGTAGATGTAACCGCCGGTGCGCTGGGTGATCGCCCCAGGCACCACCACGTCTAGCTCGGCCGCCGTCACACCGGTCCTTCGTAGCTACCCCAGGCGATGTGCGACTCGTGGAGCGTCACGGTAAGACTGGTGAGCCCCTGGGCACCCACTCCGAGGGAGCCGTTGTGAATCGCGGCAGATAGCTGGTCATGGATGTGATGAGCCAGAAACTCGGTGGTAGTGTTACGCCCGGCAAACGCCGGTTCGTCGTCGAGATTGCGGTAGTTCAGTCCGGCCAGCACGTTCCGCAGCTGCTCGCTGGCGAGCCCGATATCGACTACCAGCCCATCGTCATCGAGCTCGGCGCGACGGAAGGTGGCGTCCACGACGTAGGTCGCACCATGGAGGCGCTGCGCGGGCCCGAAGATCTCGCCTTGGAAGCTGTGGGCGATCATCGCGTGGTCACGAACGTTGAGGCTGTACACCGGGATCTCGACTCCTCTCTCGCGGGACTCACCCGTCGTCACGGTAGCGAATGCGGTGACAGAGCACGCCCGCCGGTCCCTCGCTCAGCGTCCGCATCGTAATCGGGAGCTCGTCGAAACTGCTCTCTCCACTGAGGAGCGCGTCAAGCCTCGGGTCACTCAGCAACGAGAGCGCCACTGCGAGTCGGCGGCCATGATCCCATCGCGGGGTGCGGTCAGCCGGTACCCGCCCAACTTGACTGCTCCGTATCGTCAGCCGGCGGGCGTGGAACGCCTCACCCAGCGGCACCGACACTGACCGGCTGCCATACCAACTGGCCTCAATGACGGTACCTTCCACGCCGGCCGCCTCGAGCGCAGCCGCCAGCCCGGCCGGCTGACCGCTGGCGTGGATCACCAGATCAGCGTCTGCCCCGACCGGCGCTTCGGTGCTGAAGGCCAGTCCGAGCGATTCGGCCGTGGCCCGGCGGCCTGGGTCGACATCCACTACGCTGACGTCGGCCGCGGGCAGCCGGGTGGCGAGCCAAGCCGACAGAAGACCCACCACCCCTGCACCAACCACCACGATGCGGTCGCCCACCCGGGGCGTCGCGTCCCACAGGATATTGACCGCCGTTTCCATGTTCGCGGCCAGCACAGCGCGCGAGGCCGGCACCTCGGGCGGGAGCAGCGTCACCGCGGACGCCGGGACTAGGTAGCGGTCCTGATGCGGATGCAAACAGAACACCATCTGGTCGCGGAGCTCGGCCGGGCCGTCAACCACCAGACCGACGCTGCTATAGCCGTACTTGACCGGTCCAGGGAAGTCACCCTCCTGGAAGGGCGCCCGCATCCGCTGATACTCGGACGGCGGCACCTCGCCGCGAAAGACGAGTGCCTCCGTACCCCGGCTGATCCCTGAGAAGCGGGTCTCAACCATCACACTGTCTGGTCCGGCGCCAGGCAGCGCCCCTTCGCGGATCTCGCCGACCCCAGGCGCGCGAATCCAGAACTGACGAGCGGTGATAGGCTCCGACATGGTGTTGAGGAACCTTACCCCATGAGCGCCGACGCCCACCACAAGACTGCCACCGAGGCTTCCCCTGGTCGCCGCCTAACCGAGCTCGGTCTCGGGCTCGGACCGCTGGTGGCGGCGGCTGGCACCACCGCGTCGTGGTTCGTCCTTCCGGCTAGCTATCTACTGCTGGCGCTGGTGCTCTACGCGATGCTCGGGATCGTCCTGTATCGCCTCGCCCCGTCCGGCCCGCACCAGGGACTCGGGCCAGCCAATCTGGTGACCCTCGCCCGGGCCGGGCTCGTGCTGGCACTAGCGGCGAGCATCCCCTACTCGGTCGCGTCGTCCATCCAGGGCGCCTGGTGGATCATTGCCGTTGCCACCATGGCTCTGGTCATGGACGGCTTCGACGGCCAAGTGGCTCGCCGCACCGGCTCGGCCACGCCATTCGGGGCACGGTTCGACATGGAGCTCGACTCGTTCCTGATGTTGGTGCTGGCGACCCTCGTATGGCGTAGCGGGCGGGTGGACGGCTGGGTAGTACTCCTCGGCCTACCCCGCTACGTCTTCTTCGCAGCGGGCGGGATCTGGCGCTGGCTGACCGCCCCGCTTCCGGAGCGGTTTCGACGCAAGGCCGGGTGCGTGATGCAGGGCGTGGCGCTCCTGATCGCTCTGGGCCCCATCATCCCGTTGCCACTTGCCACCGTGGCAGCTGCGACCGCGCTAGTGTTGCTGCTCTGCTCGTTTCTGATCGACGTGGTGTGGTTGTGGCGGGAGGCTCACTAAGCCCCGACAAGTCATGCTCCGCGCCGTGACGAAGCACCCCCTGGGGGAAGTGCCATAAGCGGGTACAAGGCGAGCACCCCTCCGGCACCGTTGTGAGAAAAACCGGGCTAGGGCTTATCCTCTCGTAGGACCTGGTCGGTCGCCCGCAACTGATTTCGGTCGCCTCAGAGCATCTGATAGCCCCATCGGCAGCGATTCGATAGGGTATGACCGATGTTGATACGAATCACGGCCCTGTGCAGCCTGATGGCTGTGGCGGCCGCGCTGTTACTGGTCGGGGCTGGGCCCTCACTGACCGCCGGTGCCCAACCAGCGACCCCACCGCCGCTCGAAGCCATCCACGTCTCCGGCGACGTTTACACACTGCAGACCCCGACGGCAGGCGGCAATCTCGGCGCCCTCATCGGCCCGGACGGCGTCCTACTCGTCGATGCGCAGTTCTCGGCCGAGAGTCAGCCGATCCTGGACGCGCTCTCCGGACTTACCGACGAGTCCATCCGCTTCCTGATCAACACCCACATCCACCCGGATCACATCGGGGCCAACGCCGAGCTGGCCGACCACGGGGTGCTGATCTTTGCGCACGATCTGGTGCGTGAGCAGATGCTCGACCGCATCCGCATTCCGCGACGGGGCGGTGTGTTCTTCGACCAGCCGCCGCCCGAAGCACGGCCAGTGGTGACCTACGACAAGGAGATCACCTTTCACGTCAATGGTGAAGCAGTGCGATCTTTCCTGGTCCCTCCCTCACACACTGGCGGCGACAGCTTCGTCTACTTCCCCTCGGCCGACGTACTGCACACCGGCGACGTGTTTCGCACCAACATGTATCCGATTGTCGACGTGCGCAACGGCGGCACCTTCAGCGGCATGGTCGAGGCCATTGAGCTGGCCATCGACTTGGCCGGGTCCGAGACCAAAGTCATTCCAGGCCACGGGTTCGGCTTCACGGACCAGGCGGGTCTCGAAGAGGTGCTCGGGATGATGACCGACATCCGCGACCGGGTGCAGACGCTCATCAGTAATGGCGCGAGCCTCGACGAGGTACTGGCGGCCAGGCCTACCGCGCACCTCGACGAGCGCTGGGGCGGGGTACCTTCGTGGACGGCTGTGGATCTGCTGCCGATTGTGTACGAGGAGTACAGCGACTGAGGGGACGCAGTCCCAGACTGGTTCTCCGTCCGAACCGAGCGGATCAACCCACCGGCGGAAAGCCGCAACCGCTATAATTGCCCGGTTACATGGCTGATTCACCCGTCGACCCGACGCCGTCCGCCTCAGACGCCGATCACCCGGCGACCCGCTCCGCGGGCGATCCATCCGATGGTAGCGCCCTCAAGCTTCTGGGCATCCCGGTGGGCACTACCGTAGCAGGCGCCGCGGTGTGGGCCTCATTGCGGGCCTGGGTACGACGCCGAAAGGCTAGGCAGGCCGCCACGGCGCCGACGGCGAGCCCGGCGCTCGAGGCGGGCGAACAGCAAGCGCTCGCTTCGGCCGGCGACCCGAACGTGAGCCTGCGGTCGAAGTCGACACCGGCCGAACCACCGACGACGACCGAGGTCCCAGCCACATCGAGCGCGGCCCCCGAGCTAGCGCCCGCGCCACCCACAGAGCCCGAAGCACCCGAGACGCCGCCGTCACCAGACGACCCCGTGGCGCTACGACGAGCAGAGGTACGCCTGGGGGGCGGGCAAAAGCGTATCGACGCCCAGCATGCCCGTGGAAAGCTGACGGCTCGCGAACGGATCACGAGGATGCTGGACAACGGCTCCTTCGAGGAGATCGCGCCCTACATCGAACACCGACACAGCGATTTCGGACTCGAGAAGCAGCGTTACGCTGGAGACGGCATCGTGACCGGCTTCGGGTTGATTCACGGCCGGCGAGTGGCCGTCTTCGCCCAGGACTTTACGGTGATGGGCGGCTCGTTCTCCGAGGTTCAGGCGCAGAAGCTGTCGAGACTACTCGAATCGGCGACGAGCGCTGGCCTCCCGATCGTCGCCCTGCTGGACTCGGTCGGCGCTCGGATCCAGGAGGGAGTCTGGAGCCTAGCCGGATTCGGCGACCTGTTCTGGCGTAACACCCAGGCAAGCGGCGTGGTGCCCCAGATCAGCCTCATGCTCGGGCCATGCGCCGGGGGTGCCGTCTATTCGCCAGGGCTGACCGACTTCGTCGTGATGACACGCGGCAGCAGCTACATGTTCATCACTGGCCCGGACGTCATCAAGACCGTCACCGGCGAAGAGGTCGATGCCGAGACCCTTGGAGGCGCTCAGGTCCATGCCGGCACCTCCGGCGTCGCCCATTACGTGGCCGAAGACGAGAACGGCGCCTTCGCCTTTACTCGGCAGCTGCTGGGGTATCTTCCGTCGAACAACGCAGACGATCCGCCGAACCTAGAGCCCGACGCGCGGCTCGACCCGGACGTTGGGGCCCTCGACCGCTTGATTCCAGCCTCGACCGAAATGGCCTACGACATGCGGGACGCCATCCGGGGATTCACTGACCGTGACTCGTTCCTCGAAATTCACGGCGACTTCGCCCCCAGCGCCGTGGTTGGCTTCGCGCGGCTACAGGGACGTGTCATCGCCTGCATCGGCAATCAACCGTCGCATCTGGCCGGGGTGCTGGACATCAACTCGTCGGACAAGATCGCTCGGTTCATTCGGTTTGCCGACGCGTTCAACATCCCTCTGGTAACGCTGGTCGACTGCCCCGGCTTCCTGCCTGGCGCCGGACAGGAGCACCAGGGCATCATCCGGCACGGGGCTAAGATCGTCTATGCCTACTCCGAGGCCACCGTACCCAAGATTTCGGTGGTTCTTCGTAAGGCCTACGGCGGCGCCTACATCGTGATGAGCAGCAAGATGATCAGGACCGACGTCTGCCTGGCCTGGCCGTCGGCCGAGATCGCCGTGATGGGCCCCAAGGGCGCGGTGAGTATCCTGTACGCTCGCCAACTGGCCAAGGTTGATCCGGCCACCCGGGACAGCGAACGGAAACGACTCGAGAATGAGTTCACCGAACGGTTTAACTCACCGTTCGTCGCGGCGTCATCTGGTCACATAGACGATGTCATCTATCCCAGAGAAACGCGGATGAAGGTGGCCGCCGCCCTGGAGTTCCTGCGGGACAAGCAGACCCCGGTGCTACCGAAGAAGCACGGGAATATTCCTCTCTGAGCTCGATGTCACACGCAGAAGGCAGGAGACACGCGTGACGCCGCAGCTCGAGACGGTACTGCAGATTTCGGCCATCGGCACGGCGCTGCTCTTTATGGCGCTCGCCGGCCTCATCGGGCTGATGTATCTGCTGACCGCCCAGTGGCTGTTCAAACCGGCCGCCGTTTCTTCGGCAGCAGAAGCTCTCGAGAGTAGCGCCGCCTCTGATGAGCCCGAGCCAGACGGAGAGGACAAAGAGGAGGCGGAGCGTGACCGCCAGCGCCGCGCGGTGGCGATTGCCGTGGCGCTCGCCTGCGCCCAGGCCGAACGTCCGGCTGCGTTAGTTACCTCGGCCGACACCGACTGGCGTCGGCTGCATCACACCCGGCGGCTGAACCAGCCCCGGTCGCGTGCGAGGACGAGACGGTGAAGCGATATCGGGTCACGGTGGACGGTCGTATCTACGATGTCGAGATCGACGACCCGGACGCGCGTCCGGTCACGGCCCGACTGAGCGGATTCGCATTCTCGGTCGACGTTGAACCCGCGCGGCCAGACGAGCCTGAGCCCGCCGAAGAGGCGCCCACCCCTGGTCCGGCGCCCGCAGCGCCCATTGACCCGCTCGCGACCTCTGGGGACGCCCCCGCGGTCGACGGGCCAAAGGCAATGACAGCACCGATCCCAGGTGTCGTGGCGAGCGTGTCGGTGAAGTCTGGCCAGAAGGTCGGCCGCGGAGACGAACTGGTAACGCTCGAGGCGATGAAGATGATGAACGTAATTCGGTCCCCCTGGGACGGTACCGTGGCCAACGTGCACGTCTCCGAAGGTAGCCGCGTGGTTCAAGGCGAGCCGCTCGTGACCTTCGTCCCAACCTAGACGCTTCCGTGTCGCAAACCGCCCCAGCCTATACCCAACCCGGAACCGGATCATGATTCCCGCGATCGGACCAGAAACGCTCCTGATGTTCGGCGTCGGCGGCCTGCTTATCTGGTTGGCCATCGGCAAGGAGTACGAGCCGACGCTGCTACTACCGATCGGCTTCGGTGTCCTACTCGGCAACCTGCCAAACTCGCCAATGAACCAGCCGGAGGGCATGCTCGCGCTACTCTTCGATTTCGGCATCGACACCGAGCTCTTTCCGCTCTTCATCTTCATCGGCATCGGCGCGATGATGGACTTCCGTCCACTGCTATCGCAGCCACTATTCGCCGTTCTGGGCGCCGCTGGACAGCTCGGTATCTTCGCCACGTTGATCTTGGCGACAGTGGTCGGTTTCCCTCTCAACGAGGCGGCGTCGATTGCCGTCATCGGCGCGATCGACGGCCCCACCAGTATCTACGTGTCGTCGTTACTCGCGCCCGAGCTGCTGCCGGCCATCGCTGTAACCGCCTACTCGTACATGAGCCTAGTACCGATCATCCAGCCGCCGCTGATGCGGATGTTCACGACCAGTAAGGAGCGGCGCATCCGGATGGAGTACGCGCCTCGACCGGTGCCGCGCAGTGCCGTCATCGCGTTCCCGATCGTGGTCACAATCGTGGTCGGCATGCTGGTACCAGCCTCGGCGCCACTCGTGGCGACACTGATGTTCGGCAGCCTCCTAAAAGAATCGGGCGTAGTGAACCAGCTAGCCAACACCGCGTCGAACGAACTGGCGAACCTCTCTACAATCTTCTTGGGTCTGACCGTCGGTAGCCTGATGCAGGCTGACACGTTCCTTCAGCAGCAGACGCTCTTTATCCTGCTGCTGGGCCTAATCGCCTTCGCCTTCGACACCGTGGCTGGCATCATCTTCGGCAAGGTTCTGGCGACCGTCACCAGAGGCAAGGTCAATCCGCTCGTCGGAGCGGCCGGAATCAGCGCCTTCCCGATGAGCGGCCGACTCGTCCAGAAGGTGGCCCAGGAAGAAGACTTCACCAACCACGTCCTGATGCACGCGATGGGCGCCAACACGGCCGGTCAGCTCGGCTCGGTGATCGCGGGCGGCATCCTGCTCACCTTGGTGCAAATGCTGGGCTAGACGACAGCCTGGCCGAGCAGCCGGTGTAAGCTATGGCCGTCATCGTTAGCTAAGGAGAATTCGGCATGCGCCAGCATTTCAGGCTGAATCGGCTGCTCGCCTGCGCAGCGGTCATCGCTGCCCTCGCCATCACCGTTGAGGGGCAGTACAGCCTCACGGTCAACTTCGATCGCCTGATCAATGCCGGGAACGAGCCGCAGAACTGGCTCCACATGAACGGGAACTACGAGGCGACACGCTACTCGAAGCTCACTCAGATCAACCGAGAGAACGTCTCCGACCTCCGGATGGTGTGGGCGCTGGCGCTGGGCGGCATGCAGGACACCGGACGGAACGGCCCCGAGAGCGAGGTCAACCCGCTCATCGACAACGGCTTCATGTACACGGCCGACGGCTGGGGCACCATCTACAAGATCGACGCCCGGAACCCGGATTATGGCGACTTCGTGTGGATCGCCGACCCCGGCGTAGACCACGAAGGTAACACCTCCCGCACCCGGGGAATCGCACTCTGGGAAGACAAGGTGATCAACAACCTTCCCGACGGACGGGTCATTGCGGTCGATCGAGACAACGGCGAGATCATCTGGGACGTCGAAGTCGCCGGACAGAACGAATTTGGCCGGCGGGAACGCTTCCTCACCGCGCCCCTCGTGGCCAACGGTAAAGTACTGGTGCAGAACGGCGCTGGCGACGGGGGCACCCGAGGCTGGGTGGCCGCGCTCGACGTCGACACCGGCGAAGAGCTGTGGCGCTGGTATGTGGTGCCAGAGCCGGGTCAGCCTGGCAGCGAAACCTGGAAGGACAACCACAACGCCTGGAAGACGGGCGGGGGTGGTATCTGGCAGACCGGGGCCTACGATGCCGAGCAGAACCTCTACATCGTCGGCACCGGCAACCCTTTCCCCGCCTATGACGCCGAGTATCGGCCAGGCGACAACCTGTATACCAACTCCGCGGTGGCGCTTGACGTCGACACCGGGGAACTCAAGTGGCACTTCCAGTACACGCCCAATGACTCGTGGGACTACGACGAGGTGGGCGTGCACATGCTCTACGACCTGGAGATAGACGGCGAGCTCCGCAAGGTAGTTTCCCACTTCGGGCGCAACGGCTTCTACTACACGCTCGACCGGACCGACGGCAGCTTCATCCGCGGAAACAAATACGTCAACGACCTGAACTGGACCGCCGGGCTGAACTCCGAAACCGGTATGCCGCTCGAGTACGACCCGAACCTGGATGTACAGATATACAATCCAGAGGCGCGCGCCCTGCGCAGCGACCGTGACGAGATGAAGCGGACCTGCCCGACCTGGCACGGCGGCGTCGCCCATCAGCCGCTCGCCTACAACCCGGTCAAGCACATCGCCTACGGCGTGGGTACCGAGGGCTGCTTCTCACAGACTGGCGCCGAGATGGTTCCTGTGTCGCCCGACGGCAACGTGGACGTCCGCAACAGCGAGCGTCGGGAGACCGACAGCGACCTCTACTACGGCGCACTGACTGCAGTCGACGCAGTCAGTCACGAAGTAATCGGCAAGGCAGTGACCGACATCGAGATCCGCTCTGGCGTGGTCGCCACCGCCGGCGAACTGGTGTTCACCGCCCTCCAGGACGGCTGGGTGGTCGCCTACAACGACGAGACACTGGAAGAGCTCTGGCGCTTCAACGTGGGCACGCCGCTCAAAGGCGCGCCGGTGACCTACTCGATCGGACCGCGCCAGTATCTGGCCGTGCAATCGAGCGGGCGCCACCTGCATCCGGTCAAGTACGACAACCTGGAGACATCGAGCTACCTGTTCGTCTTCGCGCTGGATGAGCGCTAATCGGCCGACCTAAAGACCCGCTCTACCGTCTGTGGACCTCGGAGCCGAGAAAGCTAAGAGGAAAGCCGTACCAGCGGCTGAAAACCTGCTGCGGCAGCTCGAGCAAGAGACTGTTCCGCTGGGCCGAGGCAGGAGCCGCCACCAGCAGGCTACCCGCGACCAACGCCACCACTGCGTGCACCTCACCGTGCTCAGATGTCGCCTGTCCCTAAAGCCACTCGACTAGAACTCGTTGCAGACGTCGACTTCTTCGCCCCAGAAGTCGACACACTTCTCACGGGTCATCTCTCCCTGCCCGACGACCTTCGCTAGCAAGAAGTCAGCCAGTCGCTCAACCTCGCGGTTCTGCAGCGTGGCGGCCGGGTCCGGAAGCCTCAGTCCCATGCGGTCCAGGTCTGCCTGCGTCCGGCCAAGGCACCGGTCGTCCGAGTAAGACAGTCGGTCGAACGCCGGCATATCGCGACCGGGCAACCCGCACTTGATCACGAAGATGAGCTGGTCGCGATCCAGTGTCGACACGCGGAGGTTCGCGCCGTCCGGCGACTGGGGATCCATCCTCACGCCGTCACCAGACCAACCGTGACACGCCTGACAGTCCGCCTTCTGGGTGTAGATTCGCCGCCCCGCTCGGATGTTCGCGTCGCTCGGTCCCTGGGCCGCCGCGAACGACGGTCCGCCAGCTAGCACGACGGCCGCCAGTCCAGAGATCCAGAGAATCCGTGTGGTCACCGCTCCTCCCGCTTGGAATTCCAGTCCATGCTACCGCAGCCCGCAACTGCCCCGCACTTGGAACCGGCGCCTGACCATTGGTAGGATGGCGCGATCACAGCGAACTCCCCTGTTGACCTGGAGGAACTAATGCGTGCGATCCGAGCCACGGCGTGCGGACTCCTTCTAGCTCTGGTGGCTGCTAGCCCAGCGCTGGCCCAGTCGGGCGGTGACGGCATGCCGATGCGAACACCGGATGGCCAACCGGACATCTCCGGAATTTTCACGTTCCGGACTTTGACGCCGCTCGAGCGCCCGGGCTCGCTGGAAGGCAAAGATCGGCTTGGCACGGAAGAGGCTGCCGCCTTCGAGGCGTCGGAGCGCACCCGGCTGAACCGGGATCTCTTCGACCCGGAGACGGGTGCACCGAGCGCCGGATATCAGTCACGCGAGGAGGGCGGCGTACTCTCATACAACGAGTTCTGGTACGAACGCGGCATCGAGCTAACCAGTGACAAGCGGACGTCCCTTGTCACCGATCCGCCGAGCGGCCGGATCCCCTACACGGACGAATTCCGGGTAGACGCCCAGATCCGACGCCTGAACGTCAGGAACGGCTTCGCCGACCACTACCTGGATCGCACCCTGGGCGACCGCTGCATGATGGGATCGAACGCTGGTCCGCCGATGCGACCAGGGTCGTACAACAACAACGTGCTTATCCTCCAGGTTCCGGGTTACCTCACCATCACCAACGAGCACATTCACAACACCCGGATCATTCCTATCAGCGAGAACCCCGAGCATAGCGACATCCGGCAATGGAGCGGCGACTCACGCGCCCATTGGGAGGGTGAGACGTTAGTGATCGCGACCAAGAACTTCCGTCAGGCCACCAACTTCCGAGGGTCGTCGCAAGATACCCACCTGATCGAGCGGTTCACGCGCCTAGACCTAGACACGGTCATGTACGAGTTCACGATCGGGGATCCGAACAACTACACCCAGCCCTGGTCGGCCGCCATCCCCTTCCGACGCACCGACGGGCCGATCTACGAATACGCCTGCCACGAGGGAAACTACGGCCTGACCGGGATCATGGCTGGCGCGCGAAACCTGAACACCCAGAAGGTCACGAAGCTACCAGAGCGGTAGAACCAACGCCGGGAAGAAACGTTCACGGGCGCACCCACAGCGGTGAGCCCGTTTCATGTACGGCTACCAGGTGGCGAAGGTGTCGAGAAACGCTGTAAGACTGGAGTCAGGCACCGGGTGAGTTCCCATGAAACTTAGCGCAGGTGCGCCTCGTCCCACTCTCGGGCCAGGCGTTGGGCTTCGGCGATCTGCTCGGGGAGGCATCAGCACTGCAATGCGACCACGCCTGGTCTATCTCTTGCAGATGATGTCCGCCGACACGAAACCATCGACTGAGGCACCCCTGAGACCATCGAAGATCTGTGCGAACTCGTTGTCACTACTCCTCTTTTTCGTAGGCGCCAAAGAACGTCTCCTCGGTACCCACCAGCAACGCCTCTCCACGCTCGACGGCACCAAGTGCCAGATCCAGGTCGTCGAAGTCCACCGAGATCTCGCCTGTATTGGGACGCTCGACGAACTCGGTCCAATCGTTGCGCGATCGGAAGTGGACCTCGAGCGCCGCGGACGTCTCTTTGATCACGCGGAACGCTCCGGCCCCCACGAGCTCCACCACTTGCCGATGCGCCGCTCGGATGTCCGCGCCGGCTTCCGCGCTGTGAAGCGCGGCCCCCATCGGTCGATCTTTGCCCGTGCGCCTCACTGCCAGCGCCATTGGCTCGTCCAGCGGCTGGAACACGATGAGCGTACCAGCCGGACGGAGCCAGCCGTGCACCCGGCGCAGCGCGTCACCGACGCGCTCACGAGCGTGTCATCACAAGGACCTGGAAAAGAGCGCGACGTCTACACTCTCTGGAGGTAGGTCGAGGTCGCCGCTGTCGTGAACGAGATACCGGCAGTTCTTGCGACCGGTGTCCTGCGCCGCCGCCTCGGCCTTCGCAATCACCGCGGGGTTCGAGTCGACAGCCAGTACCGATCTGGCCATCTCCGACAATCGGCGTCCAGTCCGGCCATCACCGCACCCGAGTTCCAGAATGTCGCGCCCGGCAAACGAGGCGAGGGCGATCAAGATTTCCACTTCGCGCGCCTGCGGATCCACCCACCTGGTCATCGGCACCTCTAGCGTCGACGGTGTAACTGCTGGCCGGGAGCCCCTCTGTTGGCCGCAGATACCACTCCACTAAGATCTGGGCGCTCCCCGGAGGGACGGTGGGCTGGGTCGGCTCGGTCGCCTACGCTCCAGCCGACCTACAGCCTTCAGAGGTCCGCCTAATTCCCCCCGACCTGATACGAATCATTGAATAGGTCTAGTTTGTCCGCTCGCACCTTGCTCGTAGGTACGGTGCCGGACGTCGCGAACTCGATGGCCTGCTCACCCGTTTCGTCGTAGGCTGGCCACTCGGGAAGTCTGTCACCATTCGGGTTGCCCGTGCGGGCAAAGTTCACCCAGTAGCTCGACAGCTCCTCCGACAGCTCGCGGTCACGGTCGTCCCACCCCACACCGACAAGCCCCACGTTGTTGAACGCGAAGGCCAGATCACCCGAGTGGTACGCGCCGGCCGAGCGGTCGCCCACTTCATACCCACTGAGCTCGGGAGCCTCAGGACGATACAACCGGAACACCGGGGGCGCATGGCTGAAGAAGTAGAGGTAGACGTCGTTGCTGCCAGCCACCGCGCGTGCCCACTCCCTCATCTGCCAGGTGAAGCTACGGTCGGCCTGGATGGCCTGACCGGCGGTCCGGGTCGAACTATCCACGTCAGCTTCGTAGGCAGTGAGCAGCGCCGTCGCGTGACCACCGTACTGGTTGCGGATGTTCTGCTCGAACTCGTCTCGTGGCAGCTCGGGGACCCCAGCGTAGAGCGTGGTCCCCTCGTCGGACAACGACCCGAGCATCACCGCAACGTCGTTCTGCTCGCGGTCGGCAAAGATCAAGCTCGGCAGCTTGGGAAGCACCCAGCCATCGACCAGCCAGCCGGTCC
>DEAA01000032.1:94352-122999 GCA_002346545.1 Acidobacteria bacterium UBA2994 | reverse complement strand
CGGTCCTGACACCCGCCTCGCGCTGCGCCGCCATCACGTCCTCAGGCGACGCCGCCCGGATCGCGGCCGCCGCCGCGGCATCTTCGCCCTCAGCGCCGAGCACGGCCGCCACTGCCAGCCCAGCCTCATGGCCGGATCGTCCCGTCGCATTACCACCAGCACCGTCTAGATGGGCTCGTGGAGCTCCCAGGCAGCCGCCGGAATGACCGATAGCCTTCTGGAACAGCCCGCGCGCCAAAGGCGAGGCGTGCATCGCACACACCGACCAGGATCCGGCCGACTGACCGAAGATCGTGACGTTACCCGGATCGCCACCGAAGGCGGTGATGTTGTCCTGCACCCACTGCAGGGTGGCCACATGGTCGAGTAGCCCGTAGTTGCCTGAGACGCCATGCTCCGACTCGGCCGAAAGCGCCGGGTGCGCCAGAAACCCGAGCGGACCCAGCCGGTAGTTCGCGGTCACCATTAGCACGCCCTTCCGAGCCATGGCGGTGCCGTCGAACACCTTAGCGCTTCCCACGCCGCCGGTATGCCCACCGCCATGGAACCACACCATAACCGGCAGCGACTGACCAACCGTGGCCGGGCTCCAAACGTTCAGCGTCAGGCAGTCCTCGCTGCGCTCGAGGTTGCCTCGGGAGTAGACCGAGTCGTCGGCATTGCGGGCCTGCCAGCAGGCGGGCCCGAACGCGTCGGCTATCTCGGTACCGTCCCACGCCTCAACCGGCATCGGCGGACGCCAGCGCAACTCACCGACAGGGGGCTGCGCAAACCGCACGCCGCGATAGACAGCGATCCCGGCGGCTTCGTCCGCCCACACGCCTTCGAGCTCACCGTGCCGGGTCTTGGCCACGGGGCTGTGACCCGACTCAGCCGGCTCTTGGGTCATCTCGCCCCCGCCGCACCCGACTCCGGCCACCAGACTACCGATCACGCACCACTGCTGGATTCTCATCTCTTCTAGCTCCCGTGGGGGCCATTGTAGACCGGTCCCTATCTGGCTTCGCTGACGTCGATCTGGAACCGTCTGAATCGGCTGTAGGTGGCCGTCCCATCGACACGAGTCACCGTCCGCCGATTGTCATACCGCTCACGCATTTCGACCGGCACGGCGTGCCCGATGTCGTGCGGCTCGAACCGTACCGTGATGGTGGCCCGCAGCGCCTGGTCGTCCACCGCAAGCTCGGTCGCCAGCACCCGTCCGGTTGCCGGCGCGACCCAGAACCGTCCCTGGGCAGGCATGTTCCGTCGGTCAGCCCCCCGAATGACCGTGGTCGGCCAGGTCTCCCGGTAACTCACCACCCAGAGTTCGTCTCCATCCGGGGCGTCGAGCCCCAACGGCGGATCGTCGTCATCCACCCGCTCGAAGCTGAACCGGCTCTTGTGAGATTCGCGGAGAAACAGCAGCGCGAAAGTCGGCACGTTGAAGTTCCGCTGCACCCCGCCGATGTTGTAGAGAGCGCTCTCGGTAAGGATCCGCTCGATCTGGCGTTCGGCAGAGGCGGTGGGATCGAGAAAGAGCCGAGCCAGCCGCTCTTCCCGGTCGCGCACCTGACGGCCATCGGCCTCGAACACGTCACGGAACCCGTAATACCGTTCGGCCCCCTCCGGCTGCACAAGCAAGAAGTCGGACACCAAGCGCCGGCGCCCCGAGCGGCCGCCACCGCGCGCCTCCTGTTCATACCGCTCCTCGGCCACCATCCCCGAAAGCTGTGCGTGAAGCGTCTCGACGTACTCGGTGGCCCGCTGGAGGACCTCGACCAAGGAGGACTCCTCGGCTCGAGCTGGCCAGACCACCAGCAGCAGAACGGCCAGCCCAACCACGACCACGAGGCAAGGGCGAGAGTGGCGACTCAACCTAATCGGTGGGGAGCTGACAGGAGAAATTCTCGGCCGCGTCGGTACTGCCGCTGCCGTTGTAGACGGCCACCTGCGGGTAGGGACACAGGGGCCGCGTGCGATCCACCTGACCGTCACGCTCCCGCTGAGCCACGATCTGGTCCGGCGCCTGCCCTTCTTCGACCCACTGTTCCATGACAGTCAGCGCGTCGAACCAGTTGGGACCTTCGCCTCCGGCGCAGTGCCCCATGCCGGGCGCCATGAACAGGCGGTAGCCCTCCTGGACCACGTCCTCGTCACCGACCAATTCGACCACGCGCCGGTAGTACTGAATGGCGTTTACCGGCGAGATTTGGGCATCGCTCCAACCGTGCGACGTCAGCAACTTCCCGCCCCGCTCGAGGAACGGACGCAGGTCCGGATCCAGAGTATTCAGTGTCTCGCCGTCTACTTCCTCGGCCTTCGCGATATCGGTCTCGAAATCGAACCGATCGATCGTCCAATCGAGGTCCTGGTAGGTGAGATAGCGGTATTGTTCAAGCCCGGTGTTCCGGGCCGAGCGCGTCCATCCCTCATCGGTCCAGTTCGCCTCGCTGCCCGGATACGCGCCCGTGATCAGGCGCCCGCTCGCCGGGTTCGCCGGCGATTCGTACATCATCCGCGCCGTACCCACCTGAGCCGCCGTCAAGCAATCTGCACCGTCGGCGCCGTCACACTCGAGCACCCCCGGATCGAAGTCACAACGTTCGGGGTCGTTGATGACCCGGTCTTCCACCCCGTCGGCCGCATCGCACGCCTCGAGCGCCCCCTCGACCAGAAGAGCACGCTTGGCTTCGGGCAGCGCCGCGGCCGGGTTGTCATGCACGTGCTTGGCTACGCGGAGGGCGCCGGCCGCCCGCCCCATCCAGTCGTTCCCAGGAGCCCAGGCGACGATACCGTCGTAATCCTCCGGATACTTCTGCGCCTCGGCAATCGCCTGCCGGCCGCCGGCCGAGCAGCCGAAGAAGTACGAGTAATCGGGAGCGTCTCCGTAGTAGGCGGCGATAACGTCCTTGGCGGTGACCGTCATCTCATGGACCGAGCGATACCCGAAGTCGATCACTTTCTCCGGGTGCTGGTAGCCGAACTCGGCGCTCCCTCCCACATGACCCGTGTCAGTTGACGTCGTGGCATAGCCGCGCTCGAGCCCGGTAGACATCGAACGCCCGCCGCCGTAGCGAAGGCTGCCAGTGAAGGCTCCATTGCCGACCGCTTGGAGCTTCCCGTTCCAGCCGTCGGTCGGGAGCCAGACCTCCATCTTGATGTCCGAGTCGTCGGACGGCGTCAGCGTGGCGGCCACCCGGCAAAATTCCGGCAACGCACCGTATTGTCGCACCTGCCCTCCCGACAGCGACCGCCCCGGTGGCAGCGGCGGCTCGAAGCCGCCGGCCGGCACCACCTCGGCCATCGTGATTTGGACGTTCGAGAGCGACAGCGACGCTAGCGCCTCGCACAACGGGGGAGAACCCGCGCCCGACACCTCGCTCTCCTCCGGAGCCGGACCGGTGCCGCAGGCGGCCACGCCCGCCAGCGCCACGGCAACACCCCATCCCACGATCAGCCTGCTAGCCTGCGTCATCTATCTCTCGCTCCTTGACTCGGTCCTCAAGAGCAACTACTGCCCGCCCTCGGCCTCGGCGCGCTCAAGCGCGCGCGCGCCGGTCATGATGCCGTCCATGCCAATGTTCCCTTCGTGGCACGCGTACTCGAACACCGGATCGCGTGAGCTTCTCAGCGGAATCATCGCTGTCCATGGCGCAGCCCAGGTGTCTGGGTCGCTCATGGTTACTTCGTACTCGATGACGCCGTCACTGACCCGGGTCAACCGTTCCTCAATATACAGACCTTCGGCGGCACCCATGATCGAGACTTTCGGCGAGTAGTTCTGAGTCTCGACCACCAGCGTGTCGCCTTCCCACCGGGCCCTCGAGTCACCGTGCCACAAGCGAACGCGATCGTTTACGTGTTTGGCGGTCGTGATCGGGATAACTCGTGGTCCACCCATCTCCTGGTAGAGCACGACATGGGTCGACGTCTGAAAGATCTGTATGTAGCTGTTGTAGCCGGCACCGAGGCGGGGCGCGCCCCAGGTGATACAACGCTCGCCGAGACTGCGGTCCTCTGGTCCCCACGCGTGTCGGCGCCGAGCCTCGGCCCGATCGGCCGCGCGCGACCGCGCGCGATCCGTCTGGGCCGGCAGCCGGCCGCTCGACGGATCGATAATGAGCGACGTGCGGTTGTCCCACTCGCGCTCCACCATCCAAAACTGGTTGTAGTTGCCAGTGGCTGCATCGCGCGAGCTGAAGGACTCGGCTTCAGCCAGGGCCGCTGCGAACACGCTGTCGCCGAACGCGGCGTCACCTGATTCGTCGCTAAACAGCTCGCCGGCTCGTGACTGGAGCGCCGCGACTTCTTCGTCAGTCAGCGTGGTCCGCTCCCCGAGCACCTCGGGACGTTGCAACGGCGTTACGTTATTGTTGGCCCAGACCCCCTGCAGATCCGGCTGGTCGTCGGGTGTCCTGGGTACGGTCCAGTCCTGGGCGACCGCCGTCATCGGGAACGACACAGCCAGGGCAACCGCAAATGCTGCGAACGGATGTCGAGGATAAATCACGGCACTCCTCCTTGCCAAAGCACCGCTGGTAGGCTGACGACCCGGGCTCGCTCTTAGCGCCCGGTCGTGAGCCATTCCACGATGCGGGGCGTCACGAACTCAGGCGCCTCGGTGTGTGGTCCATGTCCCACGCCAGGCAGGACTTGTATCGTCAGCGGTCCATCGACCCATTGCCACATGTTGTTTAGGGTCTCGGGCTTGAACGGCCCGCTGTTCTCGCCGTAGATGAAGAGCGTTGGTGCCTGCACGGGCGGGAACTCGCCCAACTTAAACCCGAACCCGACCGTGTCGGCGGTCACCGGCGGACGCGGCCAGTTAGCCTTGTAGAAATTAACAATCGACTCCACCTCGAGCCGCGAGTAGGCGTCGCGCCGCAGCTCGGCGACATCGGCAGGATCGTCCGGGTTCATCTGTCCACCACCGATAAATCCAGACAACTGCTCGCCCGCCTGTGGGTCCTGGAGCATGTTGTTCTGGAACTGCGTCGACTGCTGCTGTGCTTCGTTGTCGATCAGCTCGCGAATCAGCCCAGCCGGATGCACCGATCCTAGCGAGATCAGCCCCGCCGTGCGCTCCGGATGGGTCATCGCGAAGTGCCAGGCATGCAGGCCGCCGCTGTCCTGTCCGACGATCGTGGCCATCTCTTCACCGAAGTGATCGATCAGTGCATTAATGTCATCTGCGATCCGGGCACTGGCGTAGTGCTCCACGCCTTCGGGCTTGTCACTGCGGTCGGTCCCCCGCGTCGACATAGAAACCACCCGGTGGGTCTCGGATAGCGCCACCATCTGGTGACGGAAATCGAACCAGGGCCCAAAGATGCTATGAACGAAGATGACGAGCGGGCCCTCGCCCGCTACGTGATAGGAGATGGCGACACCGCCTGAATCGGCCTTGCCCTCGACAAATGTCGCCGAGCGACCCATCCAGTCACTTATGGTCTCATTGGCCCCGGCCGCGGCGGGCAGAAGCACCAGCGGCGCCACGCAAATCACGAAGCGTTTCACGATGCTCCTCCCGGCTGGACCGGTGAGACCCAGCAGCTACGCCAGCAACGGATCGAGCGGCAGCCGCCCTGTGCTGTGTCCGAGCTTGTCGAGCGGCACGCCGAGACGATCCAGCAGACTGAGGTGCAGATTGGCCAGCGGCGTCCCCTTGTCATAGCGGACGTGCCGCCCGCCGGTTCCGGCACCGCCACCAGCCAACAAGATTGGAAGGTCCTCAGACCCGTGGGCGTTGCTATCAGCCATCCCGGCGCCATAGATGATCATCGAGTTGTCGAACAGCGTGCCGTCGCCGTCCTCGGTGTTCTTCAACCGATCAACAAAGGCCGAGAACAGCTGCACGTGGTACTCGTTGATCTTGGTGAGCTTCTCGAGCTTCACCGGGTCCCGCTGGTGGTGAGAAATCGGGTGATGAGCATCGGCCACGCCGATCTCGGCATAGGTCCGCCCGGTGATCTCGCGGCCCATCATGAAGGTCGCCACCCGGGTCAGGTCCGTCTCATACGCCAGCGCCATCAGGTCAAACATTAGCGCGGCATGCTCGCCCACCGTGTCCGGCACGCCGGCCGGCTGTTCCACCACGGGGAGTTCCCGGTCCGACTGCGCCTCAGCCATCTGGATCCGGCGTTCGATATCGCGTACCGCGTCCAGATACTGGCTTAGCTTCGCCTGATCTCGCTGTCCGAGCTCGCGCGAAAGGTCACCCGCACGCTCGGCTACCGAGTCGAGTAGGCTCGCGTCCTTGGCGAGCCGCGCCTTCCGCACCGCAGGGTCGGTGCTACCGGTATCGCCGAACAATCGCTCGAACACCACACGCGGGTTGTTTTCCATCGGCAGCGGCGTGGTCTCGTTCGCCCAGGAAATGGTATTCGTGTAGGCGCAGCTGAAGCCGTCGTCGCACGACCCGGCGAAGTCGCGGCCGTCGAGCGCAAGCTCGAGCGTCGCCAGCTGCGTTTCCGCTCCAAGCGTCCGCCCCGCGATCTGGTCCATCGATACACCAGCAAATAGATCCGAGCCGTCATCAGGCTTGGAGGGGACGCCAGTTAGAAACCGGGTGGATGCCCGGGCGTGCGGACCAGCGCCCTCAACTCCGTGCATGCCCGAGAGCAGCTGAATCTGATCGCGATACGGCTCGAGCGCCTTGAGAATACGGGTATAGGCGAAGTCCTTCCCCGCGACCTCGGGCGTCCAGTCCGGCATCATCATGCCGTTGGGGACGTAGACCACGCCCAGGCGCTTGATCGGGGCCGCACCCCGGGTCGACGCAAAAGCCGGAACCATGCCGTCGAGCAACGGCAGTGCCAGCGACGCGCCCAGCCCGCGCAACACCATCCGACGAGGAATCGCTTTACCAGTGATGATCATGACTCCGTCCTCCGCATCCGGAACGGTCCACTCTTCACGATGTTCACAATGACAGATGACCACCGGTGGTCATCCACCGCCGTCTGCCGCACAATCTCCCGCACCGTGGGCCGATCGTAGTACTCCGGTCCGCGACCGATCGCATAAGCCAGCAGCTTCTCGGTCACTGTCGCCACGAACTGGTCGCCCCGCTCGAGTAGTAACGAACGTAGCCCGTCAGGGCCGTCGAACGCGGTCCCGTCCGGTAACGTCCCTGACGAATCGATCGGCAACGTCGCCTCGCCCGTGGTCCGCCACTGGCCCACCGCGTCGTAGTTCTCCATGGCTAGCCCCAGCGGGTCCATCGGCGCGTGACAAGTCGAACAGACTGGGCTTTCGCGATGCCTCTGAAGACGTTCGCGTACTGTCGCCGGATTTCCATCCTCGCCGCGATCCGGCAGGTCGGGCACGTCGTCAGGCGGGGGTGGCGGCGGGGTACCCAAAATGTTGTTTAGAATCCACTTGCCGCGGAGCACTGGTGAGGTGCGGTTCGGGTAGGAGGTGACAGTCAGCACGCTGCCGTGACCGATGATCCCGCCGCGCCGCTCGGCCGTCTCACCGTCGAGCTCAATCCGGCGAAAGTGGCTACCGTAGACGTTCGGGATGCCATAGTGCCTGGCCAGCCGCTCGTTGGCGAACGTGTAGTCGGCGCCCACCAGGTCCAGCACACTCCGGTCCTCTCGGAGCAGGCTTTCGATGAAGAGCTCCGTCTCTTGCTGGAACGCCTCGCGCAGGTTCTCGTCGAAGTCGGGAAACACGATGGCGTCTGGAACCACGCTGCCGAGGTCACGCAGCCGCAGCCACTGCCCCGCAAAGTTGGCGACTAGCGCCGACGCGCGGGAATCGGCCAGCATGCGCCTGGCCTGCGTTTCGAGAACGGCGAGGTCCTGCAGCCGGCCTGCCTCGGCCAGATTGAGCAGCTCATCGTCCGGGCCACTCGACCACAGGAAGAACGACAGCCGCGACGCCAGTTCCAGGTCCGTCAGCTTGTAGCGCTCACCCGGCGTGACGCCGGTAGGATCGCGCTCGATCCGGAACAGGAAGTCGGGCGAGATGAGCAGCCGCTCTAGTGCCAGCTGGAGACCTCCATCGAACGACCCGCCTTCGCGTCCAGCCCGGTAGAACTGCAGTAACGGCACCAGATCCGCCTCGCCCACCGGACGCCGATAGGCGCGTCTGGCCAGACGCCGGAGGATTTCGCGAGCGCAGGGCTCCTCCTCACCGACGCTTTCGGGCGTGCAGCTGAAGACGGCGCGGCGGCTCAGCGTGTCCCCAGGACCACGACTCTCGTACGGACCGCCGATGACCACCTGATCGACCGCGGCGTTCCCGTCGCGCATCTCATTCACTGACACGGCGAAGATGCTCTGCCGCGGCTGCTGAACCCCCTCCGGCTCGGTGTGGCGTCGCACGAACGACACGCTGACGACACGCGGACCAGCCTCCGCCTCGAACCGCACCCGGAGATTGGCGTCGGCGAAAAGCATGTACTCTTCCCACTCGGGGTCACCAAACTGGTTTCCGCCATAGCTAGCGGGCGCCTGCAGCACGTCCGGCTCCGTGCCGCCAAACGTAAAGGTCCGCACGAGGCGACCATCGAGCCGCACCTGCAGCTCGTGGCGCGATCCCATACCACGGACGTAGTTTACGTAGTTCCGGTGCAGTGTGACCTCCAGGTCGTACTCACCGTCCACCGGGAAGTAGTGCTCGATCCCGATACCGCCCCGTGAACCGAACGGCAGCAGCTCGCTGACGCGGTCGTCCTGCACGTAGAGAATGGGCACCCGGTAGGTGGAGGTTGCCGGACCCGACGGCGTCTCGCCCACCGCGAGCCGGGCGATCTTGCGTGCCGCCGACAGATAGCGCTCCAGCAACGACGACGAAACGGTGAGCACGCTGGCCATGTTGTCGAAGCCGTGCTCATCGAAGTTGTCGGCGGGCAGGAGCTCCGCCACGTCTACCTCGAGGCCGAGTAGGTCTCTGACTGCGTTGGCGTACTCGGCCCGATTCAAGCGATGGAATGCCTCGGTACGCCCCGGATCCACGGCCGGAAACGCCGCCCGATCGATCTCGTCTTCCAGCCACACCGCGAGGCGATCGTAGGTGTCGTTCTCGGGCCGCGGCCGGCCGACCGGCGGCATGGACCGGGTCCGCAGCTTGCGGACCACGCCTTCCCAGATTTCAGCGTGGGCACCGATCTCTTCGAGATCCAGCCCCTGCAGGCTCAACTCGGCGGTCTGGAGTC
Organism: Acidobacteria bacterium UBA2994; assembly: GCA_002346545.1. Lineage (GTDB taxonomy): Bacteria > Acidobacteriota > Vicinamibacteria > Vicinamibacterales > UBA8438 > UBA2994. The sequence goes on along the minus strand of DEAA01000032.1, from coordinate 113,854 downwards.
GCGGATTGTGACAGGTAACGCAATACTGCTTGAGCGTTTCATCCAGCAACAGCGCTTCGCCCTCGAGCGCGGCACGGGCTTCGAGTGGTGGGGACAAAGCGGACGGGATGAGGAGAGCCAGACATACTGCGACTGCACCCAGCCCAACCAGTACCCCCTGTCTTCGAAGGATGCCTCTAACCATCTGAAAACTGTGCTAGTTTCGCCGATGGTCGGGCAGGTGTCAATTGACAGACCCCGGCGATAGCATGGCCGCCGGCCACGGTGCTCACGTGACGGACACGCCCCTCCCGCAACAGATCGGACGCTACGAGATCGAGCGCACGCTCGGACAGTGCGGCATGGGCCCCTTATCTAGCCACCAACCCGGTGATCGGCCTCCAATTCACCAGCCAGTTGATTCACGAGGAAGTCGCCGAGGCCCCGCGGACTGAGCCATCTTTAGCATCGACCTGACTGGCGTGCGTTGACCGCCACGCTGTGCGACGTATCATTACCGGCCATGAAGGACAATATCGCGAACGCCCTCGCCGAGAGCCCGGCGCGCGAGTTCGCGGTCTATCTGCTGGGCAACGTACCCGGACTCCCCCCGATCGCTCAGTCGCTCCACATCCTCGCTATCGCCGTCATCATGGCCTCCGCGGTGATGGTCAACCTGCGACTTATCGGTCTGGCTGTCCCTAGCCAGAGTCCCAGCGAGATGATCCAGCGACTGCTGCCCTGGACCTTCTGGGCACTACCGGTGAATCTGATTACCGGCGGCCTGTTCGTAGTGGCCCGACCGAATCGGTACTTCTACAACCCGGTGGCGGAGTGGAAGTTCCAGATGCTTGTGCCTGTCGTACTCCTGGCGGTAGTGCTCTACTGGATGAACGCGCGTGAACCCGGCTATTGGGAGGCGTCCCACACACGACGGAATGGCGCGCGGGTGATCGCCGCAACGTCGCTCCTGCTGTGGCTGGGCATCGTGCTGGCTGGTCGCTGGATCGCCTATACCGACTACCTGTACTTCCTGTACGAGTAACCGCAATGCCCATACCCTTTCCCGAACTCTGGTCCTGGCTAGAAACGCAGCCGCTCGCCGAGCACATCGGCTTCACCTGGTGGTTCCCGTTCCTCGAGTCGCTCCATGTAGTTGGAGTGGGGCTGGTGGTCGGCTCCATCCTGATGGTCGACCTCCGGTTACTCGGGCTGACTGCCTTGACCTATCCGGTCAGTCGGATGACGAAGGAGCTCATCCCGTGGACCTGGGGCGCCTTCATCCTCACCGTGATCACTGGGTTCGGGCTCTTCATGACCCGCGCGGCGACCTACATCGAAAATCCCGCGTTCCAGATAAAGCTGATCGGTCTGGTGGCCGCTGGCGTCAACATGACGCTCTTCCAGTTCAAGACGTTCCGCCAGGTCCCAAACTGGGATGCCGACGCCGTCATCCCAACCGCCGGCCGACGTGCCGGGCTCGCCTCGCTCGCCCTCTGGATCATCGTGATCTTCGCCGGAAGGTGGGTCGGTCACATAATCTAGCTTCCTGGCGAGGTGCCTGTCTGGTAGCGTTGCTTCGTCAGTCTCACATGTGCCCATGGAGGGCAGCGGATATAAGCAGGAACTCTACGAACATCTCACCAGCGAAGCACTCGCCTCCCGACCAGGACCAACGGGGCCAGGGACGATACTGATGCCAGCATCACGACGACAGTTCCTTAGACACGCTGCCGCCCTCGGCAGTGCCACCGTGGCCGGCGGTGCCAGCGCCCACGCCGCCACCTCACGCGCACGAACGTTCTCACCACCAGAGCTCTTGACACGCCAGGCGACGAGACGGCACGAGTCGACTACCGAGAGCGTGCTGCAGCCGGGCGAAGTCGAGACCTATGCCGCAATGTACCGGAACCGTCGGAACTGGGGACGGTGGGGTGACGACGACCAGGTAGGTGCCATTAACCTCATCACGGCGGAGAAACGAGCGGCCGCCGCGGCGCTGGTCCGCACGGGTAGGACGGTGTCACTCAGTCGTACCTTTGAGCCGCCACAGCACTTCATCACTAAAAGTTCCCTCGGAGCCGGCGGGGGCTATGTGATGGACTATCTTGGGTTCATCTACCACGGGGCGACGGTGACCCACATCGACGCCATGTGCCACATCTGGGACGAGGACGGCATGTGGCAGGGGCGAAACCACACCGAAGAGGTCACGACCCAAGGCGCCCACTTCGCCGACATCACGCACTGGAATCGCGGCATCATCACCAAGGGTGTGCTGATCGACGTGCCGCGGCACCGCGGAGTACCCCACGTCACCCGCGAGGACCCGGTCACCGGCGACGAACTCGCCACCATCGCCGAAACGCAGGGGGTTTCAGTCGATGCCGGAGACGCGCTGCTCGTCCACAGCGGCTGGGAAGCGGCAACAAACGCGGGAGCCAACGCCGGCGCCGGCCTCCATGTCAGCTGTGCGGAGTTCATCCGCGATCACGACGTAGCGCTGCTCGGGTGGGACCTGATGGACGCCGGTATGGGCGGAACGGGTCTACCCTGGCCGGTGCACGGGGTGCTTTTCAACTTCGGCGTCGCGCTACTAGACAACGCTCGACTCGAACCGATCGCCGACGCCTGCGCGGAAGAGGGGCGACACGAGTTCATGTTCATGCTGCTTCCTCTGAACGTCGCTCGCGGCACGGGATCGCCTGCTAACCCGGTCGCAATGTTTTAGACCCTCTACTGACAATCAGTCCAACCGTTGGCCTAGGCGGGGCGCGCTCCGCCTAGGCGGTGGGCCTCTGGGCGTCACGCCCTACGACGTGAGGCGATGGGACACCTCTAGCGCCGCGTAGGGCTTGTGAGCGAAGCTCCATCTAACTCTAGAACCGAAACAACCTGTTCAGCTTGATCACAAAACCGCGGTTACGGAGCTCAGTGAAGCGGTTGGGGCGAAGCGTGGCGCTGTCACGATCCTCGGTATAGACCACGAAAATTTCGCTACCAGGACTGTACTCCCAACGGAACCGAAGATTGCTGCTGACGGTGTCATTGGCCGAGTTGTATTGCACCAAGCCGCTGAAGAACATCCACGGGCTGACGGCGTAGTTCATCCGGGTCACCACCAGGTCTGTCCGGAGCGAGCCGTAGGGCGTTTCGATCCAGTTGATCGACACGCTCGGCTCAATGGACAACTGCGGCAGGACGGCGAGCCGCCCGCCCTGCAACCCGACCGCCGTGATATCTCCTCCAAAGAACCCACCACGCTGGACGCTCACCCCGCCGCTGAAGGGTCGTTGCTCTCCAAGGCGATACACAGCCTGTGCATCTGCAAACGCGTAGCCACCTAGCGGAATCGAGAAATCGGCGCCGCCCGGACTGAACGGGTTGAGCAGCAGCTCGTAGTTGTCGGTGAGGCTGACTCCGAACGTGTCGCTGTTCTGGAATTCGGTCTGGAGCTGCAGCGTATTGGTCCTGGTCTCGAGCACTTCGGTATCGGCGGTCTGGATATAGTCGATGCTGCCAACGAGCCGGAACTGCCGCACCCAGTCGATCGACGCCGGCCGGGGACTGAAACGCCCTTCCGCAAACGTCCGGCGGAAATTGTCACGCCGCAGGAAGCCAACCTCCGGATTGAAATCGTCCTCCACCAAGAGGTGCTCGACTTGCATGCCGTAGCGATCGCCAGCATAGAGCAGGCGGCCCTGGTAACTCGTATCGCGGCCCGATACACCTGGAGTCTCGGTGCGCGCGTAATAGCCCACCGCTTCGATGTTCTCGAAGAACGCCAGCGTCGCGTCTAATCCGTAGGCCTGACTGGACCCGGCACCGTCGACAGCCACCGACCGATTAGTGAAAATGCCGCCGATCGCGCTCCGCCGCAGGATGTCCCGCTTCAGCCGCACCACCGTAAAGTTCGTGGACTCCGCCGCGCCCAGCAACTGGTCATCAGTCGAAATGCTCAGGGCACCGATGTCGAACATGCCGACCTTACCGGTGACCCGCCCTCCGCCCAGAATGGGTACCACTTCACCTGCCTGAAGGCCAATGCGACGGCTGTAGAAGAGCGTGGGCGCGTTGCCGCCTCCGAAGAAGCCGCCCCCTCCCCCAGCGCGAAATCCACCTCTGGCAAAGTCGAAGATGCCTCGCCCCTCCAGGAAGAACTCTCGCTTCTCAGGAAAGAAAAGGCTGAACCTGGTGAGGTTAACCTGCTGCTCGTCCACCTCGACCTGCGCGAAGTCGGTGTTGTAGGTGATGTCGGCGGTCAACGCATCGGTTATCCCGTACTTCACGTCGAGACCAAAGTCACCGTCGCTCACGTTTCCGCTGCTGGGGTTCCCGACCCGATCGCGCGTCACCCCCCCAATCGCGTACGGCTTAATCTCGAGGTTCCGCCCCGCTGGAGGTGGCTGGATTCCCACGAGAGTACCAGCCTGCGACACTCGGAACACGCCAGCGGTACCCGCCCCGGCGCCGGCGCCGGCCGCCGAGATCGGCAACCGCGTGAGATAGGCCATCTCCGCTCGCCGTCGGATACCGCGCCGCAACTGGACCCCCCAGATCTGCTCGTCCCCGGGCCGATAACGAAGCGACTTGAATGGAATCGCCATCTCGGCGACCCAACCGCCATCGAAACGCCCTGTCCGGACATCCCAGACGGGGTTCCAGTCAAGGTTCGGATTACCCTCGTTCGTCACCTGGAAATCAGAACGAGCACCGATCGGGGTAACCTGGAACGCAACGCCGTTGCGGCGGTCGTAGAAGGTGTCGAACAACACCATGAACAGGTCATTCTGCCGGATCTGCCGACCGTCGCGACGCATCTCATTGGCCACCCACTCACTCTCAGGGGCCCGGTCCCACGCTCGGGCGGAGACATAGACGTTCGTGTCGTCATACAAGACCCAGGCCTCGGTTTTCTCGGTCGCCGGCGCACCTTCGATCGGGGTCTGCTGAATAAAGTCCGTGATGGCTTCGACGCGGCTGTAGACCGCCTCGTCCAGGCGACCATCGAGTTCCAGGGGTGCATCGACGCGCACCGCTCGCACCGTCGCCCGTCCCTGTGCATCACGTGTGACCGTAGCAGGTGCGGCCGGAGGCGGAGGACCATCGATCAATCGGAGAACGTCGTCCCCCATCCGGAAGGCTGCCATTTCGACCTCGCCAAACTCGGGATCGTTGCCGGACACACGCTCCGACTCGGCCACGCTCCCGAGAGCCGTAGTCAGTTGCTCCGGCATGACCGACTTCGGCATCGAAGGTCGGACCAACAGTGCCACCACCACCGCATCCTGCAGCTCGAAAAGGTCGCTCCGTAAGCCGTCAACCTTCGCCGAGGCAACGACGGAGCCATCAACGCGCTCGATCAGCTGCGCCGTGATGCGAATCTCGTCGCCTTGCCGCTGATACGCCCCCTCGACCAGAAACCGCGTGGCTGCACCCTCGGCCTCTGGCTCCGCTGAGACGAGGAACCGCTCGGATAGACCAGCGGCCAGAGACTCTGCGATGCCAGCGCCGATCCAGGCGTCGTCCTCATTCCCGCTCAAATTCTCGAACGGCGTAATAACTAGGGACGGCGGTGCCTGTGCGACCACTGGAGTCGCGAGGAGCACGGCCGCGCAGGCGAACGCGCAACCACCGGTCAGGCGCCGGAAGACATCAAGAAACGACAGGAGATTCAGGTAACGGACGGGCTCTCGGAGCTCTTCGTAAGGTCGCAACGCTTAAGGATACGCCGCATGTGGCGCGCTAGGCCAACACCTCGCGCACCACCCTGGCCGGCTCCACCCCGGTGAGTCGAGCATCCAGCCCTCGGTGCTTGTAGGTGAACCGCTCGTGGTCGATCCCGAACAGGTGCAGGATCGTGGCCTGGAAATCCCGAATGTGGACCGGGTCCTTCACGATGTTGTACGAGAAGTCATCCGTCTCCCCATACACGGTTCCGCCCTTCACTCCGCCGCCCGCCATCCACAAGCTGTAGCACCGCGGGTGATGGTCGCGCCCGTACTCGGTGGGGGTCAAACGACCCTGTGAGTAGATGGTCCGTCCAAACTCGCCACCCCAGATAACGAGCGTTTCGTCAAACAGACCACGCTCCTTGAGATCCTGAATCAAGGCCCAAGCCGCCCGGTCGACATCTCGTGCCTGGGCCGGCAGCACCTGCGGCGCGAACGCGTGGACGTCCCAGCCGCGATGGTAGATCTGCACAAAGCGCACGCCGCGCTCAACCAACCGCCGCGCCATCAAGGCAGCATTCTGAAACTTACCGGCCTGACGAGCTTCCTCGCCCCAGCGAGCCCAAGTGCTTTCCGGTTCACTCGAGAGGTCCGCCATCTCCGGCACCGACGACTGCATCCGGAAGGCCATCTCATACTGCTCGATCCGAGCCAGTGTTTCCGGATCGCCCACCTCAGCGTGCCGGAGCCGATTCAACTCGCCCAGCCCGTCGAGCATCTGGCGTCGCACGTCCGATGACACCCCGTCGGGGTCGCGCAAATACAGTACCGGGTCCGATCCGGTGCGCATTCCCACTCCCGCATACTCGGGAGACAAGAATCCGGCGCTCCACAGCTTCGCGGAGATCGCCTGCACCCCGGCCCGGGGATGACTCCGCTCAGCATTCATCACGACGAAGGTCGGCAGATCCTCGTTCATGCTGCCGAGCCCATACGCGAACCAAGCTCCGATACACGGACGTCCTGGGATCTGCTGACCGGTCTGAATGAAGGTGATCCCTGGCTCGTGATTGATCGCGTCGGTGTGCATGGACCGAATGACGGCGAGGTCGTCGGCCATGCTAGCAGTGTGCGGCAGGAGCTCAGAGAACCAGGCGCCGCTCTGGCCATGCTGCGAGAACTCGAAGATCGACGGCGCGATCGGAAATCGAGATTGCCCGGAGGTCATGGTCGTCAGTCGCTGGCCTTGTCGAATCGACTCGGGCAGATCCTGGTCGTACATGTCCTTCATCTTGGGCTTGTAGTCGAGCAGGTCCATCTGGGGCGGAGCGCCCATCATGTGTAGGTAGATGCAACGCTTAGCCGTTGGGGCAAAATGCGGAAGACTGGGCAGTCCACCTATGCCGTCCGCGCTCTGGCGCGGCAGGGCGAAGGCGTCCTCGGCCAAGAGGTTAGCCAAAGCCAGCCCGCCCAGCCCCTTGGCTGCGGTTCCGAAGAACTGACGCCTAGTCTCGGAGTGAATCGCTTCCTTAAGTGGATGCATGCTGTCCCCGCGGTCGTCGTCCACCGGCCGACCCACTCGTCGGCGGCGTGCTACTTGTTCAGCACCTCGTCCAGATTCATCACCTGGCTAACCAGCATCGTCCACGACGCCGAGTCGACCAGCGGTAAAGCGGCATCGAAGGCTGATTCGCCGACATCGAGCAACCGTCGCGCCTCCTGCTCGTCCCCAGCATACAGTTCGGCGAACCGGTCAAACGTCGAACGCGCCACCCGGCGCTCGGGCGCGGAGAACGGACGGGACACGAGCCGAATGGTCAGATAGTCAAGTCGGCGGTCGAAGTCATCGCCTGCCTCGCGCATCGCCCGCTGCGCCAGGTGACGCGCCGCTTCGACGAACTGCGTGTCGTTCATCGTCACTAAGGCCTGAAGCGGAGTGTTCGTACGCTCCCGGCGAACCGTCGAGTGCTCGCGGGTGGGAGCGTTAAAGATGTCCATGGAGGCGGGCGGCGCCGACCGCTTCCAGAATGTGTACAGACTCCGCCGGTAGAGCTTGTCTCCGTTATCCACTTCATAGGTCCGGGTGTTGCTCTGGGGCATCGCCACGGTCGCCCATACGCCGTCCGGCTGATACGGCTTGACGCTCGGGCCACCGATGGTCCGCACCAAGAGGCCGCTGGCGGCCAGCGCGTAGTCCCGAATCATCTCCGCGTCCATTCGGAAGCGGGGTCCCCGCGACAATAGCCGGTTGGCAGGGTCACGCTCCACCTTCTCGGGTGTCGTCACCGCCGCCTGGCGGTAGGTGGACGAGGTCACCAGCGTGCGGAAGAACTGCTTCACGTCCCACCCGGACTCGCGAAAGTTTGTGGCTAGATAATCGAGCAGCTCTGGATGCGTCGGCGTGGTCCCCTGAGCGCCGAAGTCTTCTGCCGACTCGACCAACCCTACACCGAAGACCTGCTGCCAGAACCGATTGACCGTGACGCGCGCTGTCAGCGGATTGTCCTTGGCCGTGAGCCACCGTGCGAGGCCCATCCTGTTCCGCGGCAGCGAGTCAGCCATCGGAGGCAACGCGGCGGGAGTACCTGCCACCACGCGCTCGAGCGGCTGGTCGTACATGCCGCGGTTGAGCACGTGCGCGAACGCCTCACCCTCGGTATTCTCTTGCATGACATGGGTCACGCTGCCGCGGCGGCGCACCTCTCGCCACTCGCGGTCGATCTCCTGGCGGCGAAGGAGTAACGCTCGGTACTCGGCATCATCGATGGACAGATACCGAAGGCGTAGCGCCTCCCGCTCGTCGGAGTCCAGTCCTTCCGGCGACTTCCCGCTACCTCGCCGCACCGCCTGCCACTCGGAGACCACTTTGGCCTCTTCCGGAGACAGGACCCGGCGGAATACTCGGAAATCGGCGATCCCACCGCCACCAAAGTGCCGCACCACGGGGTTGCCCTGTCGATCAGTCGCATCGCCCCGACCTAAGTAGAAGGGCGCGTCACTCAGAATCCGGCCCTCGGCCTTAGCAAAGAACTCGCTCCCCTGCTCTTCGATCCGCTCACCGTTCTGGTAGACGTGCAGGCCGCCTCGCTCGGCCGTTCCGTCGTGAGTCAGCACGATGTGGGTCCAGAGCCCAGTGGGCATCCGCTTCGTGTTAATCGGCCCGACCCTGGCGCTAGTGGCGCCGAGTCCCGGACCCAGTCGATCTCCGCTGACCCGGAAGCTGAGCTGGCGGGAGCCAATGGTCACCGCCCACCCCCGGCCACCGTCCTGCTGGTCGTATTGCCCCGCGACAACGAAGTTGCCTTCGTCTTCGGGTTGGTAGATCCACATCGCCAAGGAGAACGGGATATCGCTGTCGAGCCCCAGCGACGGCAGCTCGGCCCAGGCTCCGTCGTCGAACATCAACGCCCGAAGTCCGTTCGGTCCCTCGCCGATAGTGGCTCCCTCGACGGTAATGGTTTGACGCTCCCCATCTACCCAGACGGCCGGCTCGGGCTCCTCGAGCATCAGTCTGAGCCAGTCGGCGCCTGGCTCGAGCGGCGTCTCCACCTCGCGATGATCGCCACGAGTCAACCACTCGACAAACACCGGGTCAATGGCCGCGTCCCGGGCGCGGATCGCGCCGTCTAGCTCGCGCGCTTCGGCCCGCAATTGGTGCCACCGTTCCCTGTCACCCTCCCCCGGTACCACCAGGATGGGAGGCGGGTCTGACACGTTGCCATCCATCACGTACTGGGTAGTGTTCCGGAAGAATGCGGTCATCGCATAGAACTCACGCTGGGCGATCGGGTCGAACTTATGGTCGTGGCAGGTGGCACATCCGACCGTCAACCCGAGAAAGACGTTCCCAATGGTCTCCGTCCGGTCTTTCGCGTAGATCGCCTCGTACTCCTCCGGCACCACTCCACCCTCGTTAGTGGTGATGTTGTTACGCTGGAAGCCCGTGGCAACGAGTTGGTCAAGCGTCGGCTCCGTCAGCAAGTCGCCCGCGACCTGCTCGACCGTGAACTCGTCGAACGGCTTGTTGGCGTTGAACGCCCGAATCACCCAGTCGCGGTAGGCATACATCTCGCGATAGTTGTCGATGTGGATGCCATGAGTATCCCCATAGCGGGCCGCGTCCAGCCAATAGCGAGCGCGGTGCTCACCCCAATGGCTCGACGCGAGCAGGCGATCCACAAGACGTTCGTACGCCCCCGATTCGGTGTCTTCGAGAAAGCTCGCTAGCCTGCCGGGATCGATCGGCAGGCCGGTGAGGTCGAGCGCCACCCGTCTAGCCAACGTGCGGCGCTCAGCCTCGTCGGCCGGCCCGAGCCCCTCGGTCTTGAGTCGGGACAGCACGAAGCGGTCCAGCGGCTGGCGCACCCAGGCGTCGTCCGAGATTGCTGGCAACGCGGGGCTCTCGATCGCCTTGAAGGCCCAGTGCTGATCCCATGAGGCCCCTTCGTCGATCCAGCGCCGTAGTGTCTCGACCTCGGAAATATCCAATGCCTTGTTGGCGGAGGCCGGCGGCATCCGACGGGCCGGATCCTCTTCCGTAGTCCTGGCGATCAGCCGGCTGGCGGCGGGATCGGATCGGACCACAGCTGCACCGCCAGGACGCGCAGCCGTGGCCCCATCCTCTGTGTCGAGGCGGAGACCGGCCATACGGGAACCTTCGTCCGGCCCGTGGCACTGGAAGCAGTTGTCTGCCAGGATCGGCCTGACATCACGCTGAAAGTCGACCGGTGCCGTGGCCTGGGCCACGGCCTGTTCGGCGTCTCCCAGCAGGACTGCCACGCAGCACAGCAACGACGAGACCGGAGCAAGACGGCGGAGATGCATAGGCTTTACGCTCCGTCGGAGAACACAGGGTTATATCTGGTGTTTTATACACCAGGAGCAAGGGGTAAACGACGAGTATCCGTCACTGGCCTCGAGTTGGCGCCGCAGGCTCTACCGCGCCCCCATCACGTCCGCCGGTAGCCACTATTCGATTTACCAGCCGATCCGCGACATGCCCCCGGCCTGTCGGAGAACGGCATGCCTCGCGCCTCGTGGTTCGTGGCGACCACGGCAAGCACTGAATGAACGGGGTGAAGCTTCTCGAGTGCGACATAGACAGCGACAACCGGATGACCCAGATGCAGGCCAGCAAGCTCTCTGAGCTCCCGCGCTACGGCCGGGAAACCTCAGGCGACACCGCCATCCGCGGCCAGAGCGGACCCGTCACGTTCCGTAATCTAAGAATCCCCCGACCACGCCAGCTACGCACCCACCCTCAACGAGGCTCACCTCGTCCCACTGGGACTGGAGCAGCCCCTTGATCTTCTTTAAAAGAAAATTATTTTGAGTATAATTCAATATGGAAACGCCATCAGACATCACATGAGCGACTCCCTTCCAATGCCCGAATACCGACGATCGTCAGTGATCGATGCGCCGCGTGAAAGTGTCTTCGAGTGGCATACCCGCCCCGGCGCGTTTGACCGACTCGCACCGCCTTGGGCGAAGACTAGGGTCCTGGGCACAACCGGAACTCCTCCCGAGCCGGGCACTGAAGTGAGACTTGCCGTGGGCCTAGGCCCGCTATGGCGCCCCTGGACCGCTCGTCATGAAGAATGGGAGCCTGGTGCCTTCTTCACTGACCGTCAGCACCTGGGACCATTCGGAGCCTGGCACCACTTACATCGATTCGAGGATGTCGGTGACAAACAGACTCGCCTGGAGGACGTGGTTACCTACACCCTGCCCTTTGGTCCACTCGGCCGGGTCGGAAACACTCTGGCGCAACAAGCGATCGATCGCATGTTTGCCTATCGGCACCGAGTCACCACCGCCGACCTCTCCTGCCATCAAAACTACGGACTCGCACCGCAACGGGTCGCCGTGACCGGTTCGAGCGGCCTCATCGGCACCGCGCTCACCGCGTTCTTGGGGAGTGGCGGGCATCGGGTCACTCGATTGACACGGCCGGCCTCTTCAGACCAAGACGCCGTCTCCAGCGTGGCAGGTCGGTGGCCAGACGAGGTCCTGGGTACATCCGACACCGTGATTCACCTCGCCGGCGAAAACATCGCCGGCGGCCGCTGGACAAACGCGCGCAAACAGCGAATCCGAGAAAGCCGGGTCGCTGGAACACGACAACTTACCGAGCAGCTGGCGCGACTCGAACACCCTCCACGCACCCTGATCTGCGCATCGGCCATCGGTATCTACGGCCACCGCAACCTAACTCCGGTCGACGAGTCGTCCCCTCAGGGTGAGGACTTTCTGGCCAACGTGTGCCAGGAGTGGGAGGCCGCTGCCCAGCCGGCTAGGAACGCGGGCATCCGCGTGCTGCACCTTCGTCTTGGTGTCGTGCTGACTCCGGCTGGCGGCGCACTCGCTCGGATGCTCTCTCCGTTCCGCTTGGGGATAGGCGGAGTGCTGGGATCAGGTCGTCAGATGATGAGTTGGATCTCGATCGATGATGTGCTCGCGGCGGTTCTACACGTGATGTCCGAGCCATCCCTGGACGGGCCTGTAAATGTAGTGGCCCCTCACGCGGTCGACAATCGCACGTTCACCCATGCCCTTGGGTCGGTGCTCCGTCGTCCGACCATGGTCCCCGTTCCCGCGGTGGCCCTCCGCGGGCTCTTCGGCGTAATGGCTGACGCGTTGCTGCTTGGCGGAACGCGGGTGCGACCATCACGTCTTCTGGATTCGGGCTTCACGTTTCGATATCCGGAGGTCACACCGGCGCTACGACATCTACTTGGGCGTATCAGATGAACAACCAGTCGAACCCATCAGAACGTACGGACTCACGTCTCGAGTGTCTGCAGGTCTGGGGAGGTAACGGCGCCGCCAACACCACGGTGTCTACCGCAGGCCTCGACGTCTGGCTCTACAGCAAACCGTTCGGCGACGATCCAAGCGGCGGCGACGTCTACTACCTGTCATCGTGCTCGTCGGGACGGATCACACGGTTCGCGCTGGCAGACGTTTGCGGTCACGGTCGGCCGGTCGCGGAGTTGGCGACTCGCCTGCGCAAGCTAATGCAACGGCATATCGACCACATCGACCAGGATCGTCTCGTCAGATCTGTCAACCGGGAGTTCGTGTCTCTGGGCGACGCCCGCACGTTCGCCACGGGCATCATCGCGACCTTCTTCATTCCCACCAGCGCGCTCACACTGACCAACGCCGGTCACCCTCCTCCCCTTCGCTATGACATCCAAGAGGGTATGTGGCGAAACATCGAGACTCCCCAGGTTGAGGCAACGCCCTCGAACATCCCCCTTGGAGTTTTCGACTCCTCCGGGTTTAGCCAGAATCGACTCTCACTTCGGACCGGCGATCTGGTGCTGTGCTTCACCGACGGGCTATATGAAGCGGTCGGCGCTGACGGAGAGATGCTCGGAAGCGACGGTCTCCGCCGCCTCCTCGACCAAATCGGACCGACCGAACCCCAGCAACTGATCTCTGCGCTCGTCAAGCGAGTCAAAGCTCTGTCGCCTCAAAATCTCTCCGAGGACGATGTCTCGATTCTGCTATTGCGCCCACACGGTGAGACGGTCCCGCTGCGCAATACGGTGCTCGCGCCGGTGCGCTATCTCGCTAAGCGTTTTCGCAAGGCGCCGACGTCCGTCGAGCTCCCTAACGGCCCCTCACTCCGACAAGGCGAAGAAGTGTAGGGCGTTCACGTTCTCTGGTGCATAGATCTTCGGCGTCTGGCTCCGCCGTCGCTTCGTCTTACCCCGTTTGCGATAAGCATGTCGGACAAGACCTCCAACAGCGCCACAGCCGACTTCCGTTCCACAGGCGCGTCTGGGTCCGGAGCATCGTCGGTCGTGAGATCACTCTGCTTCGTGTACCGCGTCCTTGAACCTGATGCCCCACGGCCCAACCGTCAGAACCCGAGCGATCGCAGGCCCTCGGTCAACTCAATGTAGACGCCCCATGGATCGGTGAGAAAAGCGTACCCGATGCCTGACGCATGGACCGTGTAGGACACGTCGAACTGGATTCCTCGTGCCTCGAGCTCAGCACAGAACGCTTCGAGCCCGTCCACCTCGAAACCGACGTGGTCCAGCATCCGCCCCCTAGTGCCCACTCCTCCAGCGTCCGGATTGTGCGAAAAGTTGATATTGATGCCGGGGAGATCGACTGCGTCGTAACGCCACCGGGTCCCAGGTATCCCGCCAAACGTCTCGGCGTACCACACCTGCGCCATAGCCACCTCGTCCGCCGTCAGATAGAGATGGAAATGGTGGGCGGCAATCGGTCCAAGAAGCGGTCGATTGTGACGATCTGCAACAGGATCCCGGCCACCGTCGGCCAGAGTGAACTCAAGATTGGTCGCGCTTTCGTCGAAGAGCTCGATCCGTTCGGCCTCCGGCGTGAACACGTTGGTCACTCCGGGGAATCGCTCGGACACATCAAAGGTCAGCCCTGCCGCCGCCACCTGATCGAGCGACCACACCCTAAAGGCCATGTGGTTGAGCACCGAACCCTCGGTCCCACCCTCAGGCTCTCCCTCGGTCAGGAAGACTAGGACCCCGGGAAACGACAGCACCCTCGACGACCCAAACTCTGACGCCACTCCACCTAGTGCCTCCCAAAATTGCTGGTTGGCATCCAGGTCGCGCACGTAGTAGTGAAGGTGTCCCATCGCCACCCCAGAGGCGTTGGGCTCGGCGAGTTGCGCGCGCGCAGGATGCGCCAGCGCTGAGAACAGCGCCAAGACTGACAGCACGGTCCATCGTCGATTCACCGCGCCCCAGCCGCCTCGAGTTCCTCGACGCGGGCCCCACCGAGCATCACGGGCATCGAATAGTTGCCCTCGTGGCAAGCGAACTCGAAGACGGGATCAGGATTCAGACGGAGCGGCACGCTGGCCGTCCACGGCCGCATCCAGGTCTCTGAATCCTCAACAGTGAACTCGTACTCGAGCGTGTCCTCGTCGATGCGGGTCAACCGCTCGATCAGTCTCGCGCGGCCCGTCGTGTTCCGCCAGCGGCGCTTGGGATCGAAATTCCGGGTTTCGATCAGCAGCGTGTCACCCTCCCACTGGCCGCGTGAATCGCCCGACCACTGCAGAACGCCTGCCGGAAGATGCGGGCGCCCATCAAGCGGGATCACCCGGGAAGTGTGAACCATTTCGGTCATGATCACGACGTGGTCTGGGGTCTGGAACAGCTGGATGTTGTTGTTGTAGGCGCTCGGGGTGAACGGAGGACCTGCATTGAAACCAAGGATGCAACGAACCCCGGCGCTGAAGTCCTCCCAGCTGTCGGCAGGGTGCTCGGCAGCATAGGCGCGGCGCGCCGAGGCTCGCTCACGAGCGGCCTCGGTCTGCTCCGGGTAACGACCGTTCGGCGGGTCTATAACGAGCGACGTTCGGCGGGTCTCGATCGTGTTGGTGCCAACGTCGATCCAGAACTGGTTGTAGGACCCTGGTGCCCCGCGCACCTCACCGACCCCGGTTCGTCGGTCGACGTTCTCACCGGCGGTAGTCCGCTCGGCGGGCGCCTGCCAGAGTAACCGCTGACGTTCCTCTTCGGCAGCGTCAAGCTCAGCCGCCTCCTCTGGGGTGAGGAACTCTTTGTCCCCGTAGTGTTCAGGGCGCTGCATCGGAGTAATGGTGCGAAAATCCCAGACCCCCTGGAGGTCAGGCGCTCCCCACCCGGTGCGCGGAACCTCTTGCGCCTCGGCGAGACCGCCAACTCCAAAACTTCCGACCACCACGCTCCAGACGAGACCTGACACGACAGCTCGGCAGCTCATTGCAGATTCTCCCCCGACCGGACCCCAGCGAGGGGTGCCTGGTCTCATATTCCTCCGTTCTTGCCCCTTATACACCCGTTCGCCGACGACGGCCATTGCAGAAGCGGCTTACGGTGACCCTTTGCGTGTCGACCAAGGTTCGACATCCAATGAAGATTTTCCAGGCGAAACAAGCGACATGGCCCCCATCGAATCCTTGCCGAAGATCGCTCGAAGGACGTCACGCTGGTGGACTGCACCGCTCAGGCACGAGAGGCACTTCGGGACAACTCCGTGCGACTCGAACAAATTCGGCGCAACGCGGGACGGGAGAGCCAGATGGAGCGGCTCAAATAACTGATGTCGGTTAAACGGCGAATGGGATCGAATAGGGCTAGCCCCTAGCGAACGTCACGTCGTCGCCCGGTCCCAACAGCCAACGGGCGGACCGTCCGGGCACTACGGAGCGACCGTCACCTTCACCAGCGCCGACGTCCAGCAGCACTGGAAGCCGCCGCCGCCGGCCCCGGTCTCGTCGAGCGCCTCGGCCCTGAGGACGTACTCACCAGGGGAGCTGAAGGTCACCGTGGTCCGGGGATTCTGATCCGCAGAGTCGGTAAACCGCTGCGACGTTTCTCCGATCTCCACGTCGGCCGGACCGCGGTGCAAGTACCAGTTCAACGTCAGGGTCGCCCGGCGACGACCGCCACCTCCGCCCGGCTCCTCATGCTCCGGCTTAACGTCGGAGGTCCACACACTCAGCTCAAGCGGGACACCTACCGTGGCGGTCATCTCCCACGCGATACCGATCGGCGGGCCAGTGAAGCCCCCACCGTTTTCGGCGAAACGGATCGTGGGCGGTTCATTGCCGTCAGCCGCGTCACGAAGCGGCTCGATGAAGTACGGCGCGTCGAGGTTTACCGGTATCGACGTCGGCTGGTCGTTGGCCGACAACGCCCAGCGCAGCTCGCCGCTGAAGTCGCGCGGCACCTGGAGTGTCATGACCCCCCAGCCACGCCCGGGCGGAAAGTGCGTCGGCTGGCCCCGGTCGTCGTCGCCAGGCTCCCACCGGTTCAGCTCGCCAACCGGGATGTCGATCACCTCTTCTTGGTTAGGGTTGAAGAAGCCCACCAACACGGTCACCGTGCCGTCGCCGTTGTCGTACCAGCCTTCGAACATCGGGGCTACCGGCCCACCGAAGTTCTCCAGCGAGCCCGGTATCTGCGCCGACGCCCCAGCGGCGCCCAGCAGCACGACGACCCCTCCGACCAAGCAAGCCAGATCGAACCGCATTTCCGTTCTCCTCGTACGTGACGGAGCCGCCCCGAATCGTCCCGGGCCGGCTCCGATATTCCCCGTGGCCGTCGGTGTGACCAGACTACTCGCCGTCGCCGTCCTCGAGCTCGGCCAGCACCTCTTCGCGCTCGGCCTGCGCAGCCTCGAAGTCTTCGTCGTCCATGTAGGTGACATTCACCCAGGCGTGCGCCATCTCATCCACGGTCCGATCTCCCCAGCCCACCCACTGATTAGGGTCCGGATTGGCTCGGTTGGTCGACGTGTTGTCCCACCATGCCTTAACCTCGATTACCGTGCCCTTGGGCAACAGCGGGGCGGCGTGGTCGGCGTAGACGTAGTTGTTGTGCCAGTTGAAGTTGAAATCGCTCACCCGGCTCAGCACCTGCGTGCGCCCATTCGGTGTGATGGCAGTCATCTGCATTCCGTCTCCACGCAAGTGCATATGCGGCTGGAAATTTTCGATCCGGCCGTTCTCGCGGAGCACGATGTTCGACTCAGTCGACAGCACGGTGTTAGGTGGAATCAGCAGGTTTCTCGGTCCGCCCTCAATGCCCATCCAGATCGACAGCACCTGACGGTGCTTGGGGGGCTCGTCCTTCGGATAGAAATACAGGCCCAGTTCAGCCTGATCAGTGATCTCCTCACCGGCCGACGAGTAGTGGATATCCCAGTGGATCTGCGAGCCAGCCTTCACCAGCTTGCCGCTGTTCTCCCGCATGATCTCGCCCTGCTTACCGACCGCCCACTCCATAAGCAGCCCAGCACCCTGAAGAAGGTTTTCCTTGTCGGCTTCGTCCTCCTCCTGCACAAGGCGGGCCAGCGCATGGTGGGTAATCTTCCGGCCCTGGACGGTCGAGGGGCGGATCTCGATGGCCCGCACCCAGCGGTCCTCGGTCAGACCGGTCGGCACCAGCGGCTTCCACCAGTGGTCCTGCGACAGCGCCGGCATAGTGTAGGGCGTCGACTTGACGATCAGATCGGGGGGGCCTCCAAATCGGTCGGCGAAGTTCCAGACATCGTCGTCGGCGAACACCGCCGCCGGCGGCATGTCGGCCGGATTCCCCTGCTGGGCGCCACCGTCGACCCAGCGCACGATGGTGTCGATCTCCTCGCGGGTCAACGACCGGTCGTTATCGAACTCCTGAATGCCGACCGTGGGGTCGAGATGCCACGGCGGCATCTGCCGCGTTTCGACTCGGTTCTTGATCGAGCGGGCCCACGGCCGCGACTCGGCGTAGGTCTGTAGCGACATCGGCGCGATGTAGCCAGGCCGGTGGCAGTTCTCGCACTTCTCGCGGAAAATCGGCGCCACATCCTTGCTATAGGTAGGCGTTGCCTCTGCCTGCGCGTACGAAGCAGCCGGAATAGCCAGCACCAGCCCGAGACCGGCAAACGCGCATCCGCCGAACGATGTGCTAATCCGTGTCATCTGGTCCTTCCTCCCGCCGCGCTCTGCCACGCGACGAACAGATCCCGATCAATTGTAATGGAAGACTGAGCGATACAATCCATTTACCTGAAACCCGTCCATCTTCAGACCGGAGCCCGCTCGATGCACAAACTTGTCTCCAGCACGCTGGTCGCCCTGTGCGCAACGGTCCTCCTGCCACACCCGGCTGGTGCCCAAGGTCAGGCCTTCTACGAGTCTCGGTGTGTGCTCTGTCATGGCGCGGATGGGACGGGTAGCGACCGGGCCGGGTCGATCCTGGCGCGGGCAGCGACACTCTCGACCGACCGGCTCGCCGCCATCATCACCGAAGGCGTGCCTGCGCGGGGCATGCCGGCGATTCTGGTCCCGGCCGACGAGATGGGTCCGCTTGTCAGCTATCTAAAAGGCCTGGTCGCCGCAGCCGGCCCCGCGGCTCGGGATCCGCGAGCGCCACGCCCACGTTCCGGATCGTTCACCCTGGCCGATGGCACGAGCCTCGCGGGCACGATGCTTAACGAGAGCGGGTTCGACGCCCAACTCCGCACCGCCGACGGAGTGCTTCACCTCCTTCGCAAAGAGGGTGACCGGTTCCAGCAAGCGGCGATCGAACCGTACGTCGACTGGAATTCCTACAACGGCGACGACTCGTCGAACCGTCACAGCGCGGTCGACCAGATCGACCGCAACAACGTCGACCAACTCACTGCTCAGTGGTTCTACCCGATTCCCGATGTGCCAATGCTCGAGGGTACCCCTGTGGTCATCGCTGGAGTGATGTATGTCACGAGCGTGAATCAGGTGTACGCCCTCGATGCGTCTACCGGGCGCGAGATCTGGCGATACTCGCAGCCGCGCACCGAAGGCCTGGTCGGCGATCCCGCCATCGGACTGAACCGAGGGGTCGCGGTCCGAAACGACCTCGTCTTCACCGTGACCGACCACGCACACGTCATCGCACTGAACCGTTTCAGCGGAACCCTGGTCTGGGATACCGAGATGGCGGACTATCGCGACCACTACGGCGCAGTCGCGGCGCCGCTGGTGGTAGGAGACCTGGTCATCGCTGGCATCAGCGCCGGTGACACGGGACTGCGTGGCTTCCTCGACGCGTACCACGCTGAATCCGGCGACCGAGCGTGGCGCTTCTGGACTATTCCGGCTCCGGGTGAACCGGGTTCCGAAACCTGGGGTGACCCCGAAGTCCTCGCCAAGGGCTGTGGGGCAACGTGGCTGACCGGCAGCTACGACCCCGAGCTCGACCTGCTGTACTGGGCGACGGGCAACCCGTGTCCTGATCTCAATGGAGATCGGCGACCAGGTGACAACCTCTATACGAACTCCGTCGTGGCCCTACGGCCCGAGACCGGCGCACTCGAGTGGTACTTCCAGTTCACGCC
>DEAA01000032.1:93106-94060 GCA_002346545.1 Acidobacteria bacterium UBA2994 | reverse complement strand
CGAGTGGTACTTCCAGTTCACGCCGCACGACACGCACGACTGGGACGCACAGGAGCCGCTGCTGCTTGTCGACGCCGAGTTCGGGGGGCGCGAACGTCAGCTGCTGCTCCAGGGCAATCGCAACGGCTTCTTTTACGTCCTTGACCGCACCAACGGCCAGTTCCTACTGGGTGAGCCGTTCGTGCCGCAGACCTGGGCCGAAGGACTCAACGACTCAGGCCGGCCCATCGTGCTGCCCAACACCGACCCTACCGAGGAAGGGGTCGATGTCTGCCCCGCGATCCGAGGCGCCACCAACTGGTGGGCCACCAGCTACCATCCGGGAACCGGCCTGTTCTACCTCCTGGCGCACGAGTCGTGCATGACCTACACCAAGAACGACGACCCCTGGCAACGTGGTCGAAGCTGGCTAAGCGGTACGGCGCGTCTGGCCGACGGTTCACCGAACCAGAAATTTATCCGAGCCATCGACATCCAGACCGGTGAGGTAGCGTGGAGCTATGCGCAGACCGGGTATGCGCAGACCTATTCTGGCGTCCTTTCAACCGCAGGCGACCTGGTCTTCTTCGGGGAAGACAGCGGCGCGTTTGCCGCGCTGGACGCCGAGACGGGCGACCCGCTCTGGCACTTCCAGGCCAATCAGGACTGGAAGGCCTCGCCGATGACCTACATGGTAGGGGGGCGCCAGTATGTCGCGATCGCGTCAGGCCTAGGTTTCTGGGCATTCGCCCTGCCAGACACTCCCTGAAGACGCTACGGACCGGCGCTGCGGAAAAGCTGCCCGTTAACCCGAACTTCGACCCCCTCACGGAGCACGGCTACCCCGAACAACTCGGCGGCGAGCGCATCTCTCTGAGGTTCGCAACTCACGAGATAGTGGTTAGGACCGTCGCCGGCCCGTCGCGCGATGGTTTCCCCCATCTCACGGAGCAGATTACCCACCGCCGGGCGGGG
>DEAA01000032.1:91226-92814 GCA_002346545.1 Acidobacteria bacterium UBA2994 | reverse complement strand
AGCAGATTACCCACCGCCGGGCTAGGCCGCCCGATCCGACGCGACCAGCCGTTGGTCATCTCGGTGAACCTAAGGGCCAGACCATCGGGCGGTCTCTCGCTGGGCGGTCTCAGTGCCAGCGTATCCACCGTTGCACCGAGTTCCAGCACACGCTCGACCGTCTCTCTCAGTTCCTCTGGACCGAAGGCTGGATCTGGACCATCCCCTGCCACCACCGCAATCACGGGCCCTTCGGCATCGGTTCGGTAGAGTGCCTCGAGCGTCTCTCGCAGCGCACTCGCGGACGAGGCCCGTGCAAATTGCTTCACCAAATACTCGCTGAGCTGCTGTCCAACCGCGTCACGATCGGTCGTGAACTGCAGCAGGTCGTCCGGCCGGTAGGACATCGTGACCACCGCCACCTCAGCGCCGCTAGGCAGCGCGTCCACGAAACCGCGCAGCGAGTTCCGCAAGTGCACTAGGTAGCCCTGCATCCAGACCGAGTCATCAAGCAGTAGCACGACCTTGAGCGGCCAACCGACCCGCTCCATATCCACAACCGGACACCTGACACCGTCCTGAGCGATGACCACCTCATAAGGCTGCAGGTCGAGCACCGGTCGGCCGTCGGGATAATGTGCCTGAACCCGGAACGTCAGCCCGACCGACACCTGGCCGACCACTGGACCAGCGAAGGCCAGCAGGCACCCGACCATAACCGCTCGCTGCAGCATCGGAATCACGTCGGATCAGTCGCGCGACCGCGCGACTAAACAGACCCGGATGACGTCCATCATTCTGGGAGCGCGAACACGAAGATATTGTTGCCGGCGCTCGGAGTGACCTCCGGCGTGAGTGCCTGACGCCGACTGCCGGTGCTGGCCACGACATACTGGCGACCATCGACCGCATAAGTGATCGGGAACCCGGTCACCGGCGACCCAAGGTTAACCTCCCAGAGCACCTCACCGGAGTCCTGATCGAAGGCCCGGAACCGACCGTTCCCATCTCCTCCGAAGACCAGTCCTCCGGCCGTGGCCACCAGCGAGAAGGTCTGCGCTCGCTGCTCGTGCAACCACGTGGTCTCACCCGTCGCGGTATCGATACCCCGCACCGTGCCCAGCAGTTCGGTACCAGGCGACAGCTGCATCCTCGCCGCCAGCCGGTAGATGGCCAGACCGCCCTCCATGGTGGAAAGCAAGCGCGCACAGGTCTGCTGCAACGGAAAGAACATTCGATTGGTCAGCGGGCTGTAGGCGCCAGCCGGCCAGTTCTTACCTCCGCCCCACGACGGGCACGACAGCACTTCCTGTCCCAGCGCCGTAAAGACCACCTCGGAGTTCTCGGTCACCGCGCCGGTCGCGCCATCGATGTCGCTGACCACGTTCTGGGTCACGGTCGGCGTAGCCCACAGGAACTCGCCAGTCTCGCGGTCGAGCGTGTAGACGACACCGGTCTTCCCCGGAATCCCGGTAATGACCTTCCGCTCCTCTCCCAGCTGAAGCCGCGGGTTGATCCAGTCCACAGCGCTCGGATCCGGAGCCACCGCCGTGTCGACCAACAGACGCTCATAGGGGTGGTCCAGATCCCAGTGGTCGTTCAGGTGCTG
>DEAA01000032.1:90724-90929 GCA_002346545.1 Acidobacteria bacterium UBA2994 | reverse complement strand
TCCCAGTGGTCGTTCAGGTGCTGGTAGTACCAGCGGATATCGCCGGTGTCGGCGTCCATGGCGAGCGTCGAGTTATGGTAGAGGTGCTTGAGTTGGTGGCCGCCGAGCATAAATTTCGGTGCCGGTGAGGTCACCGAGGTCCCGACGTAGATCAGATTCAGTTCCGGGTCATAGCTGGGCACCATCCAAGAGCCCACGTGCATTC
>DEAA01000032.1:19264-90434 GCA_002346545.1 Acidobacteria bacterium UBA2994 | reverse complement strand
CCAAGAGCCCACGTGCATTCGCTCTTCGTAGGGCACGCCACCCCAAGTCTCATCCCCCGGCTCACCCGGCGCCGGTATCAACGCCGTACGCCAGAGCTCCTCCCCCGTGTCGGCATCGTGCGCGATGATCACGCACGACACCGGGCCCGCCCTCGGCCGACAGCTGCGGCCGGAAATGATCTTGCCGGTGGCGATAATCGGCCCCGACGAGTGTCGAGCCGGATGCACCTGGTAGTCGAAGATCTGGTGCTCCCAGGCCAATTCGCCGGTCTCGGCCTCCAGCGCATACAGGTAGTCGTCGTTGGCAGTGTCGATGATCTTGTCACCATAGATGGCCAGGTTCCGATTATTCTCGGTCAGCCCGCCCATCACCTCCGGCACGTCCTCTGGAATATTCCGCCTGTACTCCCACTTGAGATCGCCGGTGACCGCGTCGATCGCCTGCACGACCTCGTTGGGGTTGGGCATATAGAGGGTGCCGCCGTAGGCGATCGGCGTGCCCTCCTGGGCGCCGGGCCGAAGCCCTCGGGTCCACACCATCTGCAGTTCGGCCACCGTCTCCTTATTAACCTGGTCGAGCGGGCTGTAGCCCCACCCGTTCAGCGTCCGGCGCCACATCAGCCAATCGCCGGGCGCTGGGTTCTGCAGCATCTCGTCGGTAACCGGCTCGAACGCCGTCTGGGCACGAGCATCGGACAAGAGCAGGCTGGCGGCGACCACCGAACCGACCAGGACAGCAAGGCGACGTGGCATGGACTGGCTCCTGAGCAACAGCGCGGGTGAATGATGGGATTCTACCCTGACCCAGCGTCAGCCGCCCGCCTCTTGAAGGCGGCCGCACCAAGCAGCAAGACGGCGATTGCGCCGGTACCCAACCACAGCTGCCCACGGGTGGGCACGACATGGACGCGATCTTGGTAGACGGGGCTGACCCACACACCAGACACCAGACCCGCCCCTTTCGCTTCCACCTCATCCCGCTGCGCTGCCGGCCAGCGATGTGGATCTCCGCTGCCGAACGACCGCAAGTCGAGCATCGGGGCGTAGTAGGCCTCGAGGAGGGCGTTCTCTCGCCACGCGTCGGCGAAAGCCCCGGCGGCATAGGCTTCGTTCCGCCGTTGCACCCGGGCGCCGGCTTCGACCAGAAAGTGATCCTGCACCGAGAACGGACCACCAAGGTCGATCGGCGGATCCGCGGCCCAACGGCGGAACCGGTCGGCCGACACCTCCTCGAGCTCTTCGACCGTGAAGAACGACCGGAAGCGCCCAATGCTGGGCGCTTCGTTCAATTCACCCAGATGGGCACTGTCGAGAAAACCTGCAAATACCACCAGTACGACGCTGCCCAGCAGGCTCAGCCGTCTCCATGGCATCGGCCGAGACACGGCGGCGTCAAGAGGTACGAGGCCGACGGCAAACAGCAGTCCACACCCCAACGCCCAGAAATTGAGCAGGACGTCCCGCACATCACCGACCCGGGTCGGTACGAGCCACTGCAACCACTCCTCACCGATACCGACGAGAGTGCCAGTAAGCAGAGTGATTGGCACCACCACCATCAACGGTGCGGGCATCGTCGCGCGATAGAAGAGCAGCGCCACCAAACCGTACTGCAGGAAGTGGATACGCTCGACCGCGTCCACGTCTGGGATGCCCGTGCGCATCACGAACCCGTAAGCGGCCGCCAGCGCAACCGCCAGCGCCATCAGGCCAGCGCCCTGTCGGCCGCACTCGCGGACACGTCGCACCCCCCACACGAGGACGGCCGCGCCCGCCAGGCCCACGACAGCCCCAACCACCTGCGTGAAGGCCTCCCCGAGTGCGGCTTTGAGGCCGTCCCGGATCAGTCCCATGTAGGGAGACGACGCGATGAAGATGAGAGAAACGGCGACCGGAATGAGATACCGGCGCATGTGGTCGAAGCCGGAAAAGGGCGCCCGACTCGGGAGCGAGGGTCTTCGGTTACCGCTGTGTCTGCGGCTTGATCTCGGCCGGCTTCGGCGGCTCGGACGGACGTGAATACTGGTCGACGATCTCGGGACGCTCACCCGCGATCGAAACGCCGGCCCCGTCCATCAGCGCGGTGATCGCAGCGATAGTCGAGCGCGACGGACGCGGCAGGCCACCCCGATGCCCCTCGGCGATGAACAGCGGCGTCCGACCCTGCTTGTTCTTGGTGTTCCAGAAGCGAATGTCCGCCCCATGGTCGGCCAGCAGGTTCACGACGGTCGGGAAACTACCATAGGCGGCGCCGTGCATAGCGGTGTCGCCATCGATGTTGACGTCGTCGACGTTGGCGCCGAGATCCAGCAGTAACTGGGTCGCAACGAAAGCCTCCGGCTCGGTGCCCGCTTCCTCTTCCGGCGCGGCCGTGCCCAACCCGGCCGCCGCCATCAACGGCGTCGTCCCATCGTGGTTCGGGATGAACGGATTGGCGCCCAGTTCGAGCAGCAGTTCCATGAGCGCCGCATCGGCCCGATCGGACGCCAGCAGGAAGGGAGTGGCTCCAGGCGAGTTCGTCCGCGACGCCGAGTTCGGCTGTCTGGGCGACCCTTTTGGCAGGCGCAGATTCACGTCCGCTCCGAAATCAACCATCGTTCGCACGAAGTCGAGGCTGCTGAGGCGGCCCGAACCGATCGGCGCTGGATCTCCCCGGTCGCTCTCGTCCGGCTTCCTAACCCAACTCATGGTGTGCAGCGGGCCGAAGCCACTGCGCACGTCGTTGGGGTCGCCACCAGCCTCGACCAAATCGACGGCCAGCTCGAAATGCCCGTTCCGGATGGCGAGAATCAGCGGGCTGATGCCGTCATCCACCGGCCGGTAGGTCGCGTTGTTGACCGTGGGGTCCGGACCGTCCTTGACCCGCACCAGCACCTCGTTCAGGTCGGCACCCGCCTGGAGGAAGGTCTGCACCACGTCACGGTGCCCTTCGCGCACCGCGAAGAAGAACGGCGTGAAGCCGGACCGGAGCCGCGGATTCATCTCCGCCCCGGTTTCCAGCAGCGCATGCACGATGTCGGCGTGGCCCTCGGCCGCCGCCCACATCAGTGCCGTCTGGCTACGCATCTCGACCGCGTTCGGGTCGGCGCCTCGCCCCAGCAGGGCCCGCACCACCTGCACGCTACCCGTGCGAGCCGCATGCATCAAGAGCGTCTGGCCACCGCGAGCCGTCGCATTGGGATCCGCGCCAGCGTCGAGAAGCAGCGTCACCACCGGGCTGCTGCCGTTAGTTACCGCCACCCACAGCGGGCGCACACCGTAGCGATTGGCCGCCTCCACGTGGCCTCCGGCCTCGAGTAACAGCTGCACCATGCCGGTATCATCGTGATACACCGCCCAGTGCAAAGCCGTCATGCCATCGACCTGCGGGACATTCACCTCCGCCCCATCGGCCAGCAGACCACGCGCCGCAGTGACGTCACCCCGCTGCAGCGCATCGGCTAGCGACGCGTCGTCGGCACGGGCACCCAGCGCCGCAGCACTGGGCACAGCTAGCAACGTCGTTAGCAGTCCGATACCAGCAAGCTGTTTCACTCTCATCCCATCTCTCCGCGTGCGACACGTTCCCTAGAGCGCGACCGGATCAAACAGATCAGCGACCCGGCCGGTGCTATCGCCGAACTGGTCGAGGTTGACCCCCACCCGGTCGAGCAAGGTCAGGTGAAGGTTGGCGAGCGGCGTCCCATCGTCGTAGCGGATGTGACGCCCACCACGGATGCCTGTGGCATTGCCACCAGTAACCAGAGTCGGCAGGTTCACATGGTCGTGCAGGCTCGGGTTCCCCATGCCGCTGCCATACAGATACACCGTGTTGTCCAGCAGCGTCCCGTTCCCTTCCGGCGTCGACTGCAGCTTCTGTAAGAACTCGGAGAAGAGCGACACATGGAAGGTATTGATCTTCGCGATCTTGAGCACCTTCTCCGGGTCATTTCCGTGATGGCTCGTCGGATGGTGGGGATCCGGCACCCCGATCTCGGGGTAGGTCCGGTTGGTCAGCTCGCGCGTGAACTGGAAGCTGACCACCCTCGTGATGTCCCCCTGGAACGCCAGGATCTGCAGGTCGTAGAGCAACCGGGCATGGTCGGCAAACAGCTCCGGCACGCCGACCGGCCGGTCGAGGTCCGGCATCGGGTTCTTGGCGGCGCCCACCTCGGCCAGCTCGATTTGCCGCTCCACCTCGCGGATGCTGTCGAGGTAGCTGTCGACCCGCGCCCTGTCCGCCACGCCGACCTTACCCTTCAACCGGGCAACGTCGTCGTTGAACGCGTCGAGCAGACTTGCGCGACGCGCCAGTGCGGTCTGCCGCTTCTCGGGCGATCCACCCTCCCCGAAAAGCCGTTCGAACACGACGCGTGGATGCGCCTCCGAGGGTAGCGGCGTCGTCGGCGACGACCACGACAAGCTGTTCTGATACACGCAGGCATAGCCGTTGTTGCAAACGCCGGCCAGCGGGTTCAGGTCCATCGACAGCTCAAGCGAACGCAGTTGCGTGTCCTCGCCAATCTTCTGCGCCGCGATCTGGTCGGCCGTGGTCCCGAGGAAGTAGTCCGAGCTCTCGGTATGCTTGGCAAATGCGGCGCTCAGGTACCCAGAGTTCGAGGTATCGTGAGTCCCGGGATAGGAGTTCTGCAACTCCATATTGGTCACCACCGTTAGCTGGTTTCTTACCGGCTCGAGCGGGCTCAGGCACGGTGTCAGCTGACCGAGCGCGCCACGTCCTTTGGGCGTCCACCGGGCATGGTCGCAGCCCATCGGCACAAACACGAACCCGAGGCGTCGGACACTCGTGGCCGGGATCTGGGCCAAGGCGGTCATGGCCGGCACCATCGCATCGAGCAACGGCAGCGCTACCGTGGCACCGGCGCCCCGCAGGAAGGTCCGTCGGGCTAACGCCTTCTTGGTGATGATCATGTCGAGTTCCTCATCTGAAACGGTACGCTCTTGACGATGCCGAGAATCAGGGCGGAGAAGCGATAGTCGTCCGCCGCCGCTTCGCGCACGATGCGCCGAACCGCCGGCCCGTCGTAGTACTCAACACCGCGGCCGAGGGCGAAGGTCAGCAGCTTCTCGGTGACCCGGCCGGCAAACAGCTCGGGACGACTCAACAGCCCAGCTTCCAATCCGTCCACCCCGTCAAACTCACCAACGCCGGGCAACCCGCCGGAGGTGTCCATCTGATTGATGTCGCCACTGTGGTCACGCCACCGTCCCACCGCGTCATAGTTCTCGAGCGAGAACCCGACCGGATCTATGGTGTTGTGACAGCTGGCGCACGCCGGGTTGTTCCGGTGCTCGGCCAGCCGCTCGCGCATCGGAAGTCCGGCCTGCACCGAATTCTCTTCGAGCACCGGCACGTTCGCCGGCGGTGGCGGCGGCGGCGCACCGTAGACGTTGTCGAGCACCCACACCCCGCGAATCACTGGGGAGGTCCGCGTGGCGTAGCTGGTCACCGACAGGATACTGCCTTGGCGCAGCAGCCCGCCGCGCCGGCTGCCCGGTTCCAAATCGACCCGCCGGAACCGGCTGCCGTAGACCCCGGCAATGCCATAGTGCTTGGCCAGCCGCTGGTTCAAGTAGGTATAGTCGGCGCTCAGCAGATCGAGCACGCTCCGGTTTTCACGAAGGATGCTGTCGAAGAACAGTTCCGTTTCCTGGCGGAACGCCTGACGCAAGTTGTCGTCAAAGTCCGGATACAAGCGAGGGTTCGGACTGACGGCCTCGAGGTTCCGCAGCATCAGCCACTGACCGCCGAAGTTGCTGGCCAGATTGTCTGACCGCGGGTCGGCCAGCATCCGCTGGGCCTGCCGCTCGAGCTCGGCCGGGTCGCTTAACCGCCCCGCGATCGCCGCGTCAAGCAACTCGTCGTCGGGAATGCTGCTCCAGAGGAAGAACGACAGCCGCGACGCGAGCTCCAGGTCTTCAATTCGATACGGCCCATCACTCTCCGCATCGCGCTCGACCCGGAAGAGGAATTGAGGGTTCACCAAGATGGAAGTGAGAGCTCGACCGATGCCCGCCTCGAAGTCTCCAACAGCACGCCCCTCACGGAAGAACTCCAGAGGGCCGTCCAACTCATCGGCCGCAACCGGCCGCCGGTAGGCACGGCGCATGAGCGTACTAAGGATCCCACGGGCACAGGGCTCCTCGTCTGCGGTGCTCGACGGCTGACAGCTGAAGATGCGGGCCCGGCTGGGCGTGTCGCTCACACCTTGCGCGTCATGCGGCCCGGTGATGGTGACCTGGTAGATAGCCGGCGTGAGGCGGGGGTGTCGCTGCTCGTTGAAATGGGAAAGGAGCGGCTGTCGCTCGGTCTCTATCAGTGACGCGCTGTCTTTCAGGAACGTGGCAGCCACCTCGTGCGGTCCCGCCGTCACCGGAAGGCGTAACCGGAGGTGGGCGTCGGCAAAGGTGTCGTCGCCACCCTCCGGACGCTGCACGGTGTAGGTCGCCACCGGCATCTTGTCTAACAACAGTTGCACCGTGTGTAGCCCGTCCCCTCGCAGTCCCCCGATGTTTCCAGTGCGATTGCGCGCCAGGCGGATCCGGATGTCGTACTCGCCATCCTGCGCGAAGGTGTAGATCGTCGCAAGCCCGCCACGGGTGCCCAGAGGGAGCCCTTCGACATGCTCTTCCTGCGTGGTGTCGGCTGGCACGCGGATTACGTCGCTCTGAATCGTCGACAGCGTGCTGCCGATGGCCAGCTGGCTGATCCGCTGTGCTGCGGTGATATAGCGATCGAGGAGCGCCGGAGACAGGTCGCCAACATTGACGTTATCGAAGCCATGACCCGCTTCGTCGGCGGGCAAGAGCGTCTGCGCGTCGATATCCAGCGCCAGCAGGTCGCGGATAGCATTCTGATACTCGGTGCGATTGAGCCGTCGGAGGGTCTCGGTACGCCCTGGATTTGGGGCAGCCGCGGCGGCCGCGTCGAGCGACGACTCAAGCCACAGCAGGACCTGCGCCCGCTCGTCGTCCGACGGCGTGGGCCGCAGTGGGGGCGGCATGGTGCCGGTCCGGAGCTTCCGGATAACCTCCTCGAGCACCGCAGCATGCGCGGCCGGGTCGGCCAGATCGACCGATTCCAGCGAGAGGTCTGCCGTCTCCAGCCGGTCGCTGTGGCAAGTAACGCAGTAGCGGTCGAGCACGGCCCGGCTCGCCTCAAGACCCTCCTGGGCAGCCAGGGTCCCTGGCGCCAATAGGAACAGCGCGCAGACCAACCCTCTGGTGCCGATGATGCCGAGGAAACGCGTGGTCAACGTCGCCATTCGGGGCCGTGTCTCTTGCGCTAGTCCACAGGTGTACTAGTAATCAGTGCCAGACTAGTCACCAGTCCGTCACAAGTCAAGCGGAGATTGATTGTAACCCACTGCGTTCTCAGCTAGTTACGATCAAGCAGCCGGGATAAGCGCTCTATTTCTTGTCGCGCATCCAGGCGGTAGACAGACTGTCAGCGTATTCGTTCCAGCGCGTGCCCGAATGGGCGGCCGTCCATTTCAGCGTGCACCGTGGATGAGCGCGGTAGAGTCGGAGCAGTTGCTGTACTAGTTCCAGATTCTTGATCGGCCCAGACTTCTTCTTCCAGCCCCGGCGTTCCCACCCGGGCGCCCATTCGGTAATGGTCTGCACACAGAGGCGGCTGTCGGAGAAGACCTCGACCTCGGCATCCTCTGGCAGGAGTTTGAAGGCCTCGGTCAGCGCCATGAGTTCCATCCGGTTATTGGTCGTATCTGGGTCATGCCCGTAACGTTCGGCCTGAATCTCGCCATCTTTGACCCAGACCACCCCCCAACCCCCAGGCCCGGGGTTCGGAGCCGACCCACCATCGGTGAACACGCCGGTCTCGGGCCCATCGGTGAACTTGTCGAGGACCTCGTTGGTGGTGAGGTTTGCCTCACGTAGCGACCGGCCACGTCCCACGCTCCCTCGACTCTTGGCGACTGATTGGGCCGGCGTATTCGGCTTGTCCAGCGCGCGCGCACGCTGCGGCGAGTGTTCCCGGCAGTACCTGGGCTCCCAGCCCGCGTACTTGTCCAGCGCGGCCTGAGGCACGGTGAACCTAGCACCGCAAACAGTGCAATCGAAGGCAGGCACGGATGAAGGATACGACAGAGCACAAGCGGGACCGTCCGTGCTTGCTTGACCCGCGCCGGCCCGCACGGCATGCTCCCGCTCGGTGAAACAGTTACTGATCCGAGCCCTCTTCGTCCCGACCCTCGTGTACAACCTGCTAATGGAGCGTCTGTTTACCGAACGGCGCTGGTGGGACGCCATCGACGAGCATGTGTTGCTCGGCGCGCTGCCGCTCCCGTGGCTAGTCGACGACATGGCACAAGCGGGCGTACGGGCAGTGGTCAACACCTGTATCGAATATGGCGGTCCCGTCACCGGCTATGAGCGGCACCGCATCGAACAGCTGCGGACGCCCACCCTCGACTTCACCTCACCTTGCCTCGAAGACATCGAACGCGCGGTGACGTTCGTCGAGACGCACCGGCGGCAGGAGCGTACCGTCTATATCCACTGCAAAGCGGGACGCGGACGCAGCGCCACCGTCGCCCTGTGCTGGCTGGTCGCCCATCGCGGCCTAACCCCGGAACAGGCCCAGGCGCATCTGGAAACCGTCCGCCCACACGTTGACAAGCAGCTCTGGCGGCGGCAGGTCGTACAGCAGTTCGCCGAGCGGCACCTCAGTCGGGCGTAGCGCTCCAGCCGCTAAAACTCAGATTTGTGCGCCTGCTGACGTTATCCGTTCTCGCCGGTGCGATGATCCCAATCCTGATCATGCAGGAGGGCGGACTACGGCCCGGGCGGATGACATGTGGTGCGGGAGGACGAGGTGTCTGTGCCCCGTCCTCCCGTGCAAACGACAGCGGGGGATGTCGCTAGTCGAGCGACAGACCGGCTCGCTGGGCGATGCCGCGCAGCCGGTCGGCGTGGTTCGGGTTGGCGCCAAGCACCTGGCGCAACCGGCGAACCACCCGCTCCTGCTCATCGGCACTCATGCCGGCTGCCGCAGTGGCCGCGGCCTCGAACGACGCGTTGCAATCCGCCTCATAGGTGATCGATCCGCAGTCGGCGGTCAGGTTGGCCAGCAGAGCCACCGTGCCGGAACCGGTAGGCTCGGTGCCGCCGGCGCCGCTGTTCCCGAACCGGTCGTTGGCCTGGGCTAACTCGGCCGCGGCACCGCGACGGATGTTGGCGCCTTCAGTACCTGCCTGGAAGCAGGTGTAGTGCGGCCGGTCCGCCCAGCGAAGCGGCGCGCAGGCGTGAATCCCGGCCTCGAGCGCCGCCTCGGCCACCTCGGTGATGATGGCGTCGTACTCGGCATCGCCCTCGCCGTAGCCGGAGAAGTTACCCAGGTCGCCGCTCGCGGCGAACAGCCCGTCGACACCCGGGATCTTGGCGATCTCGCGCGCCGCCTCGACCCCTTCCAGAGTCTCGATCATCAGGATCAGCACGACGTTGTCGTTCCAGGTTTGGCGGTAGCCACCAGGCACGTCATTCCAGAGGCTGCTCGGCCCCTGGCCGCCGCCGGCGCTCCGGCGCCCCATCGGCGGGAAGTAGGTCCAGTTGACCGCTTCCTGCGCCTCTTCGACCGAGTCTACCGTCGGCACCACGATCACGGCCGCGCCCATGTCTGTAGCGTGCTGAATCTCACGCTCATCGGCGTAGGCCACGCGGACACCAGGCGCCGCCGGTCCGGGGCATGTGCGCCACATCCGGGCCACCTGCTCCCAGTCGATGGCTTCGTGCTGCATCTCCACCCAGATGAAGTCGTAACCGGCCGCGGCCATCGCGCAGTAGGTGCGCGGGTCGGTGGCGCGAACGGTACCGCCCACCATCGGGCCACCCTCGATGAGCTTCTTCATCGCAGGGTTCCAGATCTCGGCCGCCTCACCCTCCGGCAGGTCGAACCGCTCCCCGTATTCGAACTCGGCCGCACGGAACTGCGCCGCGGCATCAGGAGCCGCGACGCCGGCCATAACGGCTAGGACGGCGGCAGCGATAAGCAGTGACTTGATCCTCATGACATCCTCAGTTGGTTTGCTGGGGCTTCCCTGCGGTGGGTCGTGATGACTGACACCGCTCCCGGCGAAGTGTAGTATCCCGCTGAGGCGAGGTCCAGACTCACGATGACAACAGACGCTCCGGCAGGTCAGACGATCACACTCCACACGGTGACGGCGGCAAGCGAAGCTCACCCGCATGCCATCGAGCTTCCCGACTACGAACGGCAACGCTATGACGACGTCGCGTTCCTGACCGCGATGCAGCTCTGCCTCATGGGCAACTACGCCCAGACCGGTCATTTCGGCGGACCGCTGGCCTACACGCCCTACAACGTAGCGTGCCATCTGGGTGGACCCGAGTATGGCGGGCTGCGCTACGACCTCCGCCAGCCCAAGCTACCCTGCACCGACAAGTTCATGCTGGCCGGCGGCCACTGCATCCCGACCTGTTACGCGCTCTGGATGGTGCTCTACGAGGCGCTGCGCCGTCAGCACGAAGCGACCGGAGAGGACCGCTTCGCCTGCGCGCCAGACGTTGCCATGCTGCCGGTCGACGCGCTGGGGTTCCGGCGCGGTTCGGGCGCGCTCGAAACGTTGCTCGCTGACAACGGTCTCAGCGACCATCCGCTGTTTGCCGAGGCGCGGGGCCGCGGCATCCGTGCCCTGTCTGGCCACGCCGAGTCGATCGATGTCACCAACGACGTCAATGGCGGGCCCTCCGGCATCGGCATCACAACCGCGGCCGGCAAGGCGCTCTTCTGGGACTACATCGGCGGACCGCCCGAGATGAAGGTGGTGGCGCTCGAAGGCGAGTTCGCGCTGACCGAGGGCCACGCCCAGGAACTCAAGAGCATCGCCCTCTCGCAGCAGGTCGGCAAGCGGCTCCGGGTGCTCATCTCAAACAACAACGCGGGCATCGACGACAGCCTGATCGGCGGAGTGGTAAAACCGAGCTACAGCGACTACGACCTAGTCCAGCAGTGGGTGTCCTACGGCTGGAACGTGTTCACCATCGAAGACGGTAACGACTTCGACCAGGTGATGGCGGCCTACAGGGTGATGGAGGAATGGCCAGCCGATGACCGTCGACCTATGGCACTGGTGGGCTCAACCACCAAGGGTTGGTGGCCAGCCGGGCGCAACGGAAAGATCGGCGACACGGAACAGATCATCGGCTACCCGTCGCACCCTTACGGCTTCAAGCTAAATGACCCGTACTTCGTCACGTTAGCCGAGTCGTTCGAACGCACGTACGGCATCGAGTTCGACGGCATCCGTGACGGCGAGCCTGCAACCTACGCCGACCGATTGGTGCAGTTCAAGACCAACGTCGACCGGTTAATGTCGGTGCTCGATTCGCGCGACGGCCTCGGCGCCTGGATAGCCGAGCGCGTGGTCAACATCGCCGGCTCGGTGGCTCGAACTCCGACGCTCCGGATTGACGCCACCACCAACCCATTCCTCGACGATCGACTGAAAGTAGAGCAGCTGCCGACCGCGCCGCAGGACGTGGTGGTCACCAACGCCCGGAGCGGCGCCATGGTCGAACGACAGATATCGCTCTTTGCCGAGCCGGGTCAGCAGAAGGGCCCGCGCCGGGCCGTAAGCGAGATCGGCGCCTGGCTGAACTACGTGACCGATGGCCGGTTCCTGACGATGGCGGCCGACCTCTCAAACTCGATCAACATCGAGAAGGCCAACCTGCTGGGCCACTACGATCCGGTGGAGAACCCGCTCGGCACCCGCTTAAAGGCAGCCATCCAGGAGGCGGGCAACGCCTCGACCATCATCGGGATGGTCAGCCAGAACGCGTCGACCGACCCGTCAAACTTCGCCGGGGTCTGGGGCATCTCCGGCACCTACGGCGCCTTCACGCCGCTGATGTACACCCC
Organism: Acidobacteria bacterium UBA2994; assembly: GCA_002346545.1. Taxonomy (GTDB): domain Bacteria; phylum Acidobacteriota; class Vicinamibacteria; order Vicinamibacterales; family UBA8438; genus UBA2994. Next base: position 78,532 of record DEAA01000032.1, on the reverse strand, counting down.
GGCCCGGGTGTTCTCGCAGATGAACCAGGACAGTCCGTTCGAATTGGGGGTGCTCCACGTGCTCGCCGGACATTCCGGTCCGGAGACCGCCGCCGACGCCCGCACCCACTTCGGCATCTTCGCACCGCAGACCTGGACGCTCCTGCCACGCAACCAGGTGGTGAACCTGTACTTCTGGGACTACAACGACGTGGCGCCAGGCTACTTCGCGGCGGTGCAGAAGGCACTCGAAATCAAGGAGCTCGGCATCATCGTCATCCACGTGGCACGGCCCGACTTCCACGTCGCCGACCGCTCGACGTTCGCTGACACCGATGTGAAGGCCGCCGCCAAGGGGGTGTATCTGATCCGGGATTACGCCCCGGACGCTCCACAGATGGGCACCATCTTCGTGCAGGGTTCGAGTTCGTCGTCCAATCTGGTCGGCGTGATTCCGCGTCTCGAGGAGGCCGGCATCAATGTGCGGATCGCGGCCGTGATCAGCACCGAGCTCTTCGGCTTCCAATCCGAGGCGTATCGGCAGTCCATCCTGCCAGAGACCGCCCGCTACGACTGCATGGTTATCAGCACGATGACCAAGCGGGTGCCCCCCATCCCCAACCTCGGCCCACTCACCGAGGAATACTCGATGTATGCCGACTTCGACGACCGCTGGCGCAGCGGCGGTCTTGAACCGGAAGTCATCACCGAGTCGCGCCTCGACCAAAACTCGATCTTCGAGGGTGTGGCGAAGTTCGCCCGTGAACGCGAATCGCGGCTGACCCGCCAGCGAGAAGCGCTTAGCGCGCTGTAGCCGGCCGGCAATGGTCCGTCATGCCGCGGGAACACGCGTCGCTCAGGCTGGTGGTCGTCGACAACGGGCTTAGCCAGCTGGCAGACAGGGTGCCCGCACCAAAGGCACGGGCACCCGATCGGTTACGGGGTAGCGCAGCTCGACGCGCGGGCGGGCATCGTCAATCCGGCAGGCTTCTTCAGCACCACACCAGCCGCCACGAGCTCGTCGTGGGCTACCTGCTGCAGCGCTTCAGCCTGCGCGCCGGACATCCCCAGCTCGAACCCTGAACACTCGCTACTTCCCAGTACCAGCGGGTCGACGCCGGTCACGTTGCCAAACACGACGAGTGCTTCAAGGTAGTAGCCGAACGAGCTCGCGTGGTAGTGGTCGAAAGTATAGAGGTCGACCTGGTCAACGGCGATCCCGTCGTAGGGATTCGGGTCGGCCACCCCGGCGCTCATCGCCCGGTTGAACGCCAGGCCCACCGGGTTCACCCCCTTCACGCCGTCGACCTCGGCCGCCAGCCGGCTGTAGGCCGCATTCACATCGATACCCATCGTATCGATCGATTTTCCGGACCAGGGCGAGCCGTCCTGGTAAGTCAGATCGGGACGAGACCACGTGGCGGTGACATAGAAGTCAACATCAGGGTTTCTAGCCACGAGCAACTCAGCCATGTTCCGGCCCGACCGCAGCAACGCCGTCGGGTCACCCGGATTCTGAGGATCGAGTGTGCTGAATCCGTGGGCTACGACCACGTCCCAGGGCTGCCGAGTGATCTCGGCCCGCTTCTCCTGCAGGTGAAAGTCGATGGACGAGCCACCGCGTGTCTCGAGGTAAACGTCATAGGGCACGCCCACCTGTGTGGTGAACGCCTTAAACAGAGCCGGCACGCCGCCGACACCCTCTCGGTTCAGGTCAGTGACCGTATCCGGCCGCCAGTAACGCACGGCCGACCCGTGCCCGTAAGTGAAGCTGTTGCCAATGAACAGAATCGACCGCGCTTCCTGCGCCCCGACGCTGGTCGCGCTAACGATCAGCAACCCTAGGGATATCCACCACGATTTCATTCCGTCTCCTTAGATGTTGTCGCGCCTTTCGTACGGTCCAGAACCCGCCAAGGATGGCAGCCGGGTCAAGCGGGGTCAAGATTCAGAGGTCGGCAACGCCAGCGCAATCAGTTCAGGCGCCGCCGCGCCGCCGCCGCCGCCCACAGCGACCACGACATACTGCGTCCCTTCCCACAGATAGGTCATCGCGTTACCCGACGGTACGGCCGGCAGCATCACCGAGCCGAGATACTCGCCGGTCCGCTTGTGGTACGCGGTGAGCGCCCGGGCTGACTCGGCCATGTCTTCGACGTAGCGGGCGCCAGAATTCACGATGAGCAGCGTCTTGGTGGCCAACGGGCCGCCGCCATGGATACCACTATGGCCGCCGAGCGCCGGCAGATTCAGATCGCGCAGCGCCGGGTGATTGCGCGGTCCGTCGCCGTGCGGGCTCATCCAAGCGTGGTCGCCCGAGTTCATGTCGATCGCAGTAATCCGCTTGTAAGGCGGCTTGACCAACGGCAAGCCTCTCGGCCCCGGCACCGGCACGGCCCACGGGTCAGTAAAGTAGCCGACCGTGGCCGGCGGCTCGTACTCCACGACCTCGAGAGCGCGCAAACGTGTCTGCGACGGGATGAACATGGTGCCGGTCTCTGGATCAACGGCGGTACCAGGCCAGTTCACGCCGCCGCCCGGTCCTGGCGACTGGATGATCGGCTTCGGCTGCCCGCGCACCGTGGGTGGCAGGAAGATGGGACCGAGAACCGCGCGGTCGGCAATCTCGATCGCCTCGGCGCGTAGCTCAGGCGTGAAGTCAATCAGGTCATCAACGGTGATGCCCTGCAGGTCGAAAGGAGCCGGCTTGGTGGGGAACGGTTGCGTCGGCGAGTACCACTCGCCGGGCACATCGCCCGCCAGCACCGGCCGCTCCTCGATCGGCCACACCGGCTCGCCGGTAGCAGCGTCGAAGACATAGGTGAACGCCTGCTTACTCGCCTGGGCATAGGCACGGATGTCGCGACCGTCCACCGTGATGTCGAGCATGTTCCCAGCGGTCGGGAAGTCGTAGTCCCACAATCCGTGATGCACCGCCTGGAAGTGCCAGAGCCGCTGGCCGGTCTCGACATCGACCGCCACCACGCTCTCGGCAAACAGGTTGTCGCCCGGCCGCATCCCGCCATACCAGTCGTTGGTCGGCGTGCTAATCGGCAGGTACACGATGCCTAGTTCGTCGTCGCCCGCCATGTTGCCCCACACGTTCGTGTGCCCGCTGTAGCGCCAACTTTCATTGCCCCAGCTATCCACGCCGAACTCGTCACCCTGCGGAATAGTGTGAAAGATCCACTTCATCGCGCCTGTATGCGCATCGAACCCGCGCACGTGTCCAGGTGGCGCTTCGCGGGTCGTGGTCTGGTCAGTCAACGAGCTGCCCACGACGAGCGTGTCGCGCACCACCGCCACCGGCGACGAGTGCGTGATCCGTGAGCGGTCAATCTCTCGGCCGAGGGTGGTGCTGAGATCGACGATGCCACCATCTCCAAACCCAGCTTCAAGCTCCCCAGTTCTGGCGTCGAGGCCGTGCAGCCGCAGGTCGTGAGTGGCGATGAAGATGCGTGTGTCATCGGTATCGCCGTCCCGCCAGAACGACACACCGCGGTGCTGCCATCCGATGTTGGCCGGCCGGTCGAGCTGGTCGTAAGTCTTAGGATCGTAGTACCAGACCAACGCCCCGGTGCCGGGATCAAGCGCAGCTACTTGGCTCAGGGCCGTGGCAATGTACACCAGCCCATCGGCCATCAGCGCTGTCGCCTTGAAGAGACCGGCATTGATCTCCGAACGGGTGTCTGCCACCGCCTTCGAGATGGACGCCCAACGCCAGGCAATCTCAAGATCCGTGAAGTTGGTGGCGTCAATCTGGTCGAGCGGCGAGTACTTCGAGTTACCCGTGTCGGCGCCAAACGCGTGCCACTCACCCGGGGGCGGATGCTGGGCGGTCGTGAGCTCTGCCCCGAGGACCAGCGCCAACGCCGCAATCGTGATTAGCCGCGTCATCTCTGACATGTGAAGTTCTCCGCTACCCAATTTGTCTGATCGTTCTCGCCGCCGACTGGCCCTGTATAGACCGCCCGCTCGGGCACCGCACAAAGTGGTCGCTCGTTGTCCACCACGCCATCGGTCTGATGCGTCGCGATCAGTGCATCCGGCGCCGCGCCCCGCTCGACCCAGTCGACCAGCGGCTGCAGCCGATCCCAGGTGTCTGGACCGGCCCCACCACGGCAGTGCCCCATGCCAGGCGCCATGAACAAGCGCACCTTCTGACGAGCCGCATCCATGTCGCCCCCGAACGTCGTGTCCACCACGTCGTGGTAGTAGGTCAGCGTGGGCTGTGGCACCACGAGAGCGTCGGCCCAACCGTGATACATGAGCAGCTTCGCATCGTTCTCCACCAGCATCCCAGTGAGATCAGGGTCGACAGCGTCGGTGATGGCTCGCATCACATCGCCTCGTCCTGCGTGGACGTCCTGAATATCGAAGTTCCACCACGCCCACTGCGGCGGCATGGCCTCAGCGTCCACCTCGCTCGACGGATCGATCAGATTGGGGGGTGCCACCCCGGGGTCTTCGTCGAAGAACAAGTAGTTGAGGTGATCACCGCCGAGCCCCACAGCGCCCGGGTTGAACCGGTTGCCCGTGTAGGGAATGAACAACCGCGTCCACTCCCGCTCTGAGCCAATCGGCTTCCCGGCATAGATCGAACGCTCGAGACTGTCGCTCGGCCCCTCGTGAAAGTCGCGAATGGTCTGGAGCTGCGCACTAGTAAAGCAGGTCTCGCCGTCGACGTCCCCCGGGCACCGCTGGTTGGACAGGTCTCGCCCGGGATCAAAGTCGCAACCGAGCGGGTCGTCGATGACCCCGTCCGTGATGCCGTCGTTGGCATCGCAGCGCGCGAGTACCGCGTCGGCCAACAGGTCCATCTTGCGCACGCTGTCGAAGCGCCCGTCACCGTCGGTGTCGAACGCCAGCGCGCCGGTAAAGTCGTCGCGGAACATCCGCTGCAGCAGCCAGACACGGACCGCGTTCATATCCTGATAGTGGTTGGCGGGTGCACCAGCCACGATCCCATCGAAGTCGTCCGGATAGCGCTGCGCCTCCATCAGCCCTTCGCGACCACCAGTCGAGCAGCCTTCGAAGTAGGAATACTCGGGCGCCCGGTCGTAGTAGGCGCGTACCAGGCCCTTGCCAGCTACCGTCGTCAGGTGCACGGCCCGGTAACCGAAGTCGATCTCGGCCTGCCGGTTGTTCCACGCGAACGACGACCCCGGCTCGGCGCCGCTGTCGTGCCCCATATTGCTGTTGGCGACCGCGTAGCCTTCGGCCACCCGATGGTCGGCGAAGTCGAGGTCGCCATCTTTCCCACCGTCGCCCCACTTCAGAAACCGACCGTTCCAATCACCGGGAAACGGCAGCTGCACATGGAAGCCGATCGCAGGCGGGAGGATGCCCTTCACGTAACAGTAGGCCGTGCCATCACCGATCGTCTGGACACCGGCATAGGTTAGCGTGAGGTTTCGCGTCAGGAGCAGCGCTTCGCACCCGGCGCGCTCACCAGCCGACACGCGTGGCTGCTGAGCCATTGGGGGCTGCCGGCCGGCCCATAGTAGCGCCCCACACAAGACCACCGCTACGGTCGCACGCCTGATCATGGCCCGAGCCTATCAAACTCGCAGCGTCCTCCGCGTTCGAGCGATACGATGTCGTCCTCGGTCAGCCAAACGCCGCTTGACCGACCTGGCGCACGACCTGCCAATTGTCGCAAGAGACACAGAGTTGCCCCAGCGCGTGCCCGGTCTGAAGGTCGAGTGGTACTGGCGACGTGAGCCAGCTATAATCGGCGCGAGGCGTTCGCCCGAGACCCGCCAACACCAAGATGGCGTCCGAAGGCATGGTTAAGGTCCTCGACTTCCGGCTGACCAAGGCGCTCGAACCGGAGGCGGCCGACCCAAATATGTCGCTCTCCCCCACCGTATCGCTCACCGCCGCCACCCAGAGGGGGATGGTGTCATCATTCCCAGGGGATCACCCTCGCTACGCAGCGACGGGGCATTTCTTGCACGGATTGGCCCGTCCCTTTCGCTCCAATTGCTCGTGGCGAAGCACCAGAGCGATTGCTCTCCATACCATGACCAGACACATCGTTGCGCTCGCGATACTCGGCGCCCTGAGCCTGCCGGCGGCTGGCTACACCCAGTCAACCGTCGGTGATACGCCAACCAAGGCTCGTTCTGATGACGGGCAGTACATCAGCTGGCGTGAGCACATCATCGACGATCCAGCGACCGCCGGGTTCAATCTGAGCGGGAGCGACGGTCTGGTGGTGGCCGACATCGACGGCGACGGGTTCGAGGACATCGTTTCGGTACACGAGTCCGACAGCGAGTACGACTCGGCAGTGGTCGACCCCGACTTCGACGTGGGCATCGACGGCCACGTCCGGATCGCGTTCGGCTCGGCGGACCCAAACGCCTGGACCAACGTTACCCTGGCCCAGGGCACTGATGCGTCGGCCGCCGAGGACGCCGCCGTTGCCGACCTAAACGGCGACGGGCATCTCGACGTAATGGTGGCAGCCGAGCTAGCGCACCTCACCTACTTGGAGAACCCGGGCGGCGTCGCCGCCCGCACGGAGCAGTGGGAGCGCCTGATCGTGCCCATCACCCAGGGCAACGGCTCCTACATCAGGGTATTCATCGCCGATTTCGACGGTGACGGGCAGCCGGAGGTGAGCGCAGCCAACAAGGGCGCTCACCGGATCGGGCAAGAGGAGTACGCGCAGTCAACGCCCGTGGTCATCTACTCCATCGATGGCGATCCGCTGAAGGGTGGGAGTTGGAGCGAGATGCAGCTGGGTCGCTACAGCGTGCCTCAAAACGCCGAGCCAGTCGACCTGGACGGCGATGGCGACCTCGACGTCATTGTCGGCACGCGAGGCGAGGCCAGGCTGATCTTCTTCGAGAACACCAGCACCCCCGGAAATCTCAGCTTCCGAGAGCACGCCATTGGGATCAACGGTGCGCGCATGGCCGGCTTCAACCTGGATTACGCAGACCTGAACGGCGACGGACGGCTCGACATCGTCGGGGCCGCCAGCGACGGTCTCGGCTGGATCGCGCAACCCAGAATCATCGACGACGCCTGGAACGCCTACCGCATCGGCACCTTCGCCCCCGACAGCATGACCGGCCTAGCGGTGGTCGACATCGACGGCGACGGATTCCTCGACGTCATGGCTGGCAGCTACAGCCGAGGGCCACGCGAAGGCGACGGCGACCTTGACGTGCACGACGCGCTCGGCCGCATCGGCTGGTTCCAGCACCCGGGCAGCGACGGTACCGGCGACTGGACCCGCCACGACGTTTCGCGTCGGAAGCGCGGAATGTATGACAAGTTCATCGCCCGCGATGCCGACGGCGATGGCGACGTCGACTTCTATGGCACCCGGGGAAACAGCACCCCCTATGATGGCGTGTACTGGATGGAGCAAGTACGCAGCGCCGTCCCTAAACCGGCGTTCGAGCGGGCCCGCACCGAAGACAGCCCGGAGGTGGCCTTGCCGCCCGAAGAGAACCGGCGATGAACGACCTCTTCGACCCCGGCCTGCCATCCAGAGCGCGACCAGGCCGTCAAACACCAGAGCATAGTGGTGTCCTGCGCGTCCCCTCACGCAGTGCGCGGGAGTAAACGAGCAGGTCGGTCGCACCGCCATGCGTCCAGAACGGGTAAGCTTGTCGCTCTGGGGCATTTAAGGAGGACGGCGTGGAGAAGGTGCTCTCTCGGAAGTTCCGTCTGACCGCGGTCGCTGCCGTGGCCGCACTGGCGCTCACCTCTAGCGTGTCGCTCACTGCGGCCGAGAACTGGCCACAGTGGCGTGGGCCCAGCCTGAACGGCACCAGCGGTGAAACGGGGCTCCCCGCCACCTGGAGCGACACCGAGAACGTCGCCTGGACGCTCGATATCGCTGAGGACTCCTGGAGCGGGGCCACCCCGATCATCTGGGAAGACACCATCTTCATCACCGTCTCGTATCTTGAGCGGAGCGCTGGTGGGCGCGGCCTCGGCCGGCGGGGACAAGGCCGACGCGGGCCAGGACGCCCGCCCAGTGGTGGACGAAGCCGGAGCGGACCGCGACCAACCCCAACGGGCGATCCCAACCAGATCGTCGAGTTGTGGAAGCTCGACCGCCGGGACGGGTCCGTGGAGTGGAAGCAATTCCTCAGCAACAATGACCGCCAGGCTCGCAAGCAGAACATGTCGACGCCGTCGCCGGTGACCGACGGCGAACATGTGTGGGTGATGACCGGCACGGGCTGGCTCCGCGGCTTCGACTTTGACGGCAACGAGATCTGGGCCCGCAATATTTCCGATGACTACTGGTCGTTTGGGCTGAACTGGGGCTTCGCCAGCTCACCACTGCTTCATGAGGACGCGCTCTACGTGCAGGTGCTGCACGGCATGCGCACCGACGATCCGTCCTACGTGCTCCGACTCGACAAGGCCACGGGCGAGACCGTCTGGCTGGTGGAGCGGCCAACCGAGGCCGAGCGGGAGTCGCCTGACTCGTACACGACACCGGCACTCCTCCAGTACGACGGGCAAACCGAGATCGTGATCACGGGCGGCGATGTGGTCACCGGGCACGACCCGGCGACAGGCGCCGAGCTGTGGCGCGCCGATGGCCTGAACCCGACCAACAACGGCGCGTACCGGCTGGTGGCTTCCCCACTGGTTGTGGGTGAAACCATCATCGCGCCGACCCGCGTACGGCCCATGCTCGCGCTCAGAGCGGGCGGCCGGGGCAACGTCACCACCTCACACCTGCTCTGGTCGTTCCACAGTGGCCCCGACGTGCCGACTCCGGTGTCAGACGGTGAGCTGCTCTATGTGGTGCAGGACAACGGGGTGGCGCACGCGCTCAACATCGCAACCGGCGAAACGGTGTACACCGAGCAGCGGCTCGAGCCTGGCACCTACAGCGCGTCGCCGGTCCTAGCCGACGGAAAGCTGTATGCCACGAGTGAGGATGGGGTGACGACCGTCTACCGGGCAGGGCGAAAGTTCGAGATCATCGCTAAGAACTCACTGCCCGGGTACACGCTGAGCACGCCGTCGATCTCGGATGGTCATCTCTACATCCGCGCCGGCGGCACGCTCTACGCGATAGGGAATTAGGTGGGGCGGGGCTTTGGCCCCACCAATCGAGCTCATTCGACCGCCAGGGCCCATAGCTCCGTGACGGTGTTGATGTAGAGCACGCCATTGGCGGCGATGGGAGCCCCGTACATGGGGCTCCCGAGACTGTTCTCGGCCAGCACCTCGAGTTCATGGCCGGCGCGCAAGACCACCACGTCGCCGTCCTCATCCCCCAGATACACCTTGCCATCGGCTACCAGAGGTGAGCCCCAGATGGCGGCGAAGGTGTCGTGCACCCACAACTCCTCGCCGGTCCCGGCATCCAGACACCGCACATAGCCGCTAAAGTCCGCCACGTAGAGCAGTCCGTCCGCGATGGCGACGGTGGTCAGCGAACGCCTGATCTCGTCGAACTGCCACACGCCACCTGTCTCGCTGATGTCGCCCCGCAACGTGGCGTCAATAGCGTGGAGCCGCCCCTCGCCCTCGCCGTTCTCCGGATCCTGCCCATTGGCCACATAGACGCGATTGTTCCAGACCACCGGGGTGGCGATGACGTTGTTCCGCGTGGCAGGCCACTCGGCTTCGATGGGATTCGTGTCGAACTCCCAGAGCAGGGTGCCATCTTCGACCCGGTAGCCACGCACCCAGCCGTCGCCCTGGCCGATGACCACCTGCGTCACTCCGTCGATCTCAGCCACCGCCGGCGACGACCATTGCCCGTGCAGGAGCCACTCGCCCACCGGCGCCGCCTGCCAGACCAACCCTCCAGTTACCCGGTTGAGGGCAATCAGGTCGGGCGCCTCCGGAGCCATCACATAGCCCTCTTCGTTGGTCCCGTTCGAGGTGTTAACGATCACTAGGTCGCCGTGAACGCTCGGCGCGCTGCTGGTCATATTGTGGGGAAACACACCTAGTTCGCCGATCATGTCGTAGCGCCACACCACGTCGGCGGCTGAGTCGGTTGCGAGCGCCTCGTCTGTCACCGTCCCATCGTCCTCACCATCGAGGAAGCCCTCGGTGTCGAGCGCCACCACTTCCCCCTGGTTGCTCACGTAATAGAGCCGGTCACCAACAACCGTCGGTGACGAGCAGACACCCTGATAGGGCCAATCGTTCTCCTCGCCCGTGGCCAGCTTGTCGTGCACCATCTGCCACAGGAACGCGCCATCCGATTCGCGGAAAGCCATCACGATGCCACGGTCGCCATCCACAGCCGGGTCGCGTGGCACGTCGTTGTTGGTCCCCACGAAGATCTTTCCGTCCGCCACCACCGGGTTACCGTAGCTCGACGAACCTAGAGCGACGGCCCATTTCACGCTCGTGCCAGCGCCGATGTCCCAGGCTGTCGGCAGGCCCACCTCGGTCGACGTCATATTCCGGTCGGGGGTCCCTCCCCACATCGGCCAGTCGTCGGCTAACACCGGGCCGGTCAGCCAGACCAGCAGCGCAGCACACACCAGGCCTCGTCGACTCAGGCAAGGGCTTCGAGGTTCCATCGATAAGACAGACTGTAGACCAACCTACTCTACGACCTGTCGGCCGACATCGGGGAGACGAGAAATACCTACGACCAGCACCCCGACGTGGTCGAACGGATGACGGCGTTGCTGGAGCGTTGCCAGGAGGGAAGCGGTAGCCGGCCAGGCACCACCGGATACAGCCGGCAGCCTGGAATTCACCAGGCTACCGGTTCGATTCTGAAGGGCAGGGCGAAACCCCTGAAGCTCGCAGTTTCGCGTTGGCCAAGGACACCTTTCGCGGTTGGCCCGGCGTCAACCTTGCCAACCACGCACCGCTACTGGCCGCCCGCTCCGACCGCCTCCTCGGCGCGTCCGCCAGCCAGGATACCGATCATGCCTTCGTTACCTTCGTGGCAGGCATACTCGTACATCAGGTCATCCATCCGGCTGAACGGATAGGCCACAGTCCAAGCCCGTGTGTACATCTTTGGATCGAACACCTCGACCTCGTACTCGAGCGAGTCTGGTCCGGTGGGGGTGAACCGCTCAATCAGCGTCATCTCCGAGCCCGAACCTTCCTTCGAGTTAAAGATCGACCACGGCTGTAGCGCGCTCACGTTGGGATGGATATTCGAGGTCACCACCACAAGGGTGTCGCCTTCGAAGTGCCCGGTGGATAGGCCGTTCCAACCGTAGACCTTGCTTGACGGGTGCTCACGACCGTCGAGCGACACCACGCGAACCTCGTGTACCTGCTCGATCAGCATCACCACGTGGTCCTCGGTCTGAAATACCTGCATGTTGTTGTTGTACGACCGCGGGAACATGGCGTTCGGCATGCCGCCACGGGTCACGCAGCGCTCCCAGATGTGGCGGTCTTCCCAGGTATCGTCGTTCTCCATCCCGCCCGGTGCCTTCTCGCCCGTCGCACGGCGGAGCTCCCCCGCCGGGGTCAGCGGAGGCAGCCGACCATCAGGCGGATCGATCACCATCGACGTGCGGTCGGTGCGAGCGCCACGGTCCATCCAAAAGTTGTTGTAGGCGCCTACGCTGCCACCCGCGCTGGTCCGCCGAGCTGCAGCATTGAGCAGTTCCTCGTCGCGCTCCTCGGTCGCTGCGCGGATCGAGGACACTTCTTCATCAGTAAGCCGCTCGCGGCCCACCATGTCAGTCGGTCGCTCAAACGGGGTTGCCCCGGACGAGGTCCAGATCCCCTGTAGATCAGGGTGTCCCCATGGGGTCTTTGGGGCCGATTGGGCATCAGCCAAAGTCGGCAACAACACCAGGCTCACAAGAGCCAGTGCGACGAGCACGCACGGATATGACGAACGGAAACGCATTGCGTAGCCTCCTTCACTCCCCCCCGGAGCCCGGCGAGGACCTTGACGCATGACACCGTCGCACAGCCGCTAGCCAACGTCAAGAGACCGCTGGTGCCTGACACCTCGTCCAGCTCCGCGTAATCTTGTACGATCGCTAGCAACCCGACGGCGTAACGATGGCAACAAAGCGCAAGCGAGCCCGCTCACCTAAAGGTCAGCCCATGTCCGCCATGGCGGCCATTCCGGAGACCTCCGTGGCCCCGACGGCGTCCCGCTCAGTGCTGTGGCTCCCGGCGGGCTTCGGGTTGGGCATACTCGGCCTGTCATTCCTCCCTCGCGTGCAGCAGCACCCGACCCTGATATGGTCTTTCTGGCTGTCGTCGCTGGTCGTCCTCGTCTGGACCTGGATGCTCTCCCAGCGCCTCCGGGCGGCACAGACAGGACGTGGCTTCGACATAGCCCTCCGGAAGCAACACTGGATTCAGGCCATCCTTCACACGTCGGTTTTCATTTACTGGGGCTCCTACTGGCCGCCGGTAGCCAACCACTTCTGGCTGCTCGTGGGCCAACTGCTCTTCTGCTACGCGTTCGACATGCTGCTGGCGTGGTCGAGACGCGAACGCTACACACTGGGGTTCGGGCCGTTCCCCATTTTGTTTAGTACGAACTTATTCCTCTGGTTCATCGACGACTTCTTCTACTTGCAATTTCTCATGCTCGGGGTCGGCTTCCTGGGCAAGGAGTTCGTGCGGTGGGAACGCGACGGGCGTCGAGTACATATCTTCAACCCGTCGGCCTTTTCACTGGGTCTGTTCTCGCTGGGCCTGATCTTTACCGGCACCACGAACATCACCTGGGGTGACCAGATCGCTACCACACTGAACCTGGCACCACAGCCCTATCTCTTCCTGTTCGCCATCGGGCTGGTAGCGATGTACTTCTTCAACATCACGCTGGTGTCGGCCTTCGCGGCGGCGACGCTCTTCGGATTGAGCGCGCTCTACACCCAGATAGTCGGGGTGCCGTTCTTCATCGACTCCGAAATTCCGATCGCCGTCTTCCTCGGGCTGCACCTGCTGGTGACCGACCCGTCCACGTCGCCCCGGACCGCACCGGGCAAGCTGATCTTCGGGCTGCTCTACGGCACTACCGTGTTCGGACTCTATGAGCTACTGGGTCAATTCCAGCAGCCTACGTTCTACGACAAGCTCCTCTGTGTCCCGCTGCTGAATTTGAGCGTGCAGTGGATCGACCGGGTGGCAGCCAAGCTGCCACAGCGCTTCCTCGTGGGTGAGATCCAAGGCATCGCCATTCCGCGGCACGCCAACGTGTTCCACATGGCGGTGTGGGCCATCTTCTTCGTCGGCATGTCCACCATCGGAGCGGCCGACGGACGCCACCGGGGAGACAGTATCCTCTTCTGGGAAGAGGCCTGCGAAAACGACCTGCGGAAGGGGTGCGCCACCCTCGCGCTGCTGCAGTTCCTCGACTGCAGCGACGGCTCGGGCTGGTCATGCAACGAGCTAGGCGCCCACTACACCGAAGGCGTCATCGTAGATCCCGATTTCCAGGTGGCGGCGGCGCTCTTCAACCAGGCGTGCGAGCAGGGGTCCGAGCCTGGCTGCCTCAACACAGCCAACCCCGGCACCCCGGCTCGGGGCGACCCGGCGGTGAACGATCTCCGCATCCTGCTGCGACAGGGCCGGCCGACCCTGAACGACTGGTCGGAAGCCGAGCTCTACACCCGAGCCTGTGAACACGGCTGGACGTTCGCGTGTGAGTCACCATGACTAAGCCGTTTTCGTCCCGAAGTACAGATCCGACTCGGCGTCGCTTCCTGAAGGGCACCCTGGTCGGCGCCGGGGCGGGACTACTCTCCGGCTGCACGCCAACACCAGACGTACCGCCCACCTCTGACGGAACCACGCGGCCGGGCTCTTTCGATTTCAGCGGCTCGTCGCCGGTACTTGGCGCCGACACCACAACCCGGAGCGCCTGTCAGTTCTGCAACGCAAACTGTGCCCTCGACGTACACACTCGCGGGGGTCGCGTGGTGTCAATCGAGGGATTAACTGACGACCCGGTGCAGGCTGGCCAGCTGTGTGTGAAGGCCGACCTAATGGGTCAGCTGGTGCACAACCAGTACCGACTGACGACGCCGCTCATCCGCACGGGCGGAGCTAAGGGCGACCTCGAAGGTTCGCAGTTTCGCGAGGCCAGCTGGAACGAGGTGCTTGAAACGATCGCTGCGAAGTTCCTCGAGCTACGCGATTCTGGAAAGGCACGCACCATCGCCAACCGGACGACGGGCCGGATGCTCCGGGGCGCCGGCTCGGTCATCGGCCGCGTGTTCGACCTATTGGGCAGCCCGAACGCGACCGACGTAGGACCGGTGTGTAACGACGCCGGCGGAAACGCCCTGGCGTGGACGCTAGGCCTCGGCAATTTCACCAACGGCTATGGCGTCGATCCCGCCACCGGGAAGGACGATCTCGGCTCCTCGGCGTTCTACTTGTTCTTGGGAACTAACCAGGCCGAGACGCATCCGGTTACCTTCGAGTATCTGCTTCGCGGTCGAGAGCGCTCCGGGGCCCCACTGGTCGTGGTCGACCCCCGGCAGACCCCCACTGCGGCCTATGCCAACCGATGGCTGGCGCCCAAACCACACACAGACCTGGCTCTGGTACTAGCGCTGCTGCACGAGATCGTCGAACAAGACCTCTACGACCACGAGACCGTCGACCGCTGGGTGCTAGGCTTCGACGAACTCTCTAGGCACCTCCGCGACAACGCCTACACCCCAGAGTGGGCGGCCGAAATCTGCGATCTCCCTGCCGCCGACATTCGACAGCTAGCCCGGGACTACGCGTCGGCGCCGACCGCCGCCATTTTCTGCAACGCCGGCATCTCCCATCAGCTTGGAGCGTTCGACACCTATCGAACCCTCGTGTTCCTCGCGGCTATCACCGGCAACATTGGGGTATCTGGTGGCGGATGCAACTTTATGCATAACACCTGGCCCGGTGGCCTGAACCTACCCCCACTCGAAGCAAAGGTCGCCGAGAAGGATCAAGCGCTACCAGTGGGCCCCGACTCGTTCGCCGAGTCGATCCTGAGAGAACAACCATATCGGCTGCGCGCGGTTGTGACCGAAGGCAACCCGCTGTTGGCCTCGGCCAACACCACGCGTGTCCGCGAGGCGTTCGCGGCGCTCGAGTTTTACGTCTACACGGGGCTCTTTATGGAGGAAGCCGCCTACTACGCGGACGTCATCCTCCCGGTCTGTAGCGGACTCGAGACTGACGGGATCTACATGCGGCGCGATGACCGCGCCATCCGGTGGCAACAGGCCGCAGTGCCCCGAGTCGGTGAAAGCCGCACCGACATCGAAATCTGGATCGACCTGGCCCACACGCTAGCCCGGCTAGATGGAACCCGT
The DNA here is from genome assembly GCA_002346545.1 of Acidobacteria bacterium UBA2994. Lineage (GTDB taxonomy): Bacteria > Acidobacteriota > Vicinamibacteria > Vicinamibacterales > UBA8438 > UBA2994. Next base: position 63,296 of record DEAA01000032.1, on the reverse strand, counting down.
CCAGCAAGCGAGTGGACCGACGCGTTCCCGCTCGCGTGGCGCGACTACAACACACTATGGTCAGAATTTGTCGCGCGCACGCCCGGGGTCGAGGGCCTGACGCGAGAGCGTCTCGAAGGCAGCGCTGAACCAATGCGCTGGCCCTGCCCGACCACCGACCATCCCGGGGTGAGCACGCTGTATCTGGACCATCCGTCTTGGTACGAGGCTGCGGCCAGCCTGGGTGGCGAAGCCGACCAGCGGTTCCTGACACCGAGCGGCCAGATCGAGATCTACACGCCCGAGCTGGACGCGCAACTGCAGGAGGCCGGGCACACCGCGCTACCCACCTTCTACACACATCCGGAAGTGACGGGCGGGCATCCGTCGATCGAGTACGAGAACCGGTTGGTCAGCAACCCGATCAACCCGCACGCAGCGACTCCAGTGGTGCGACTCGGCGAGCCGGCTCCTGGCGACGTGCACGTTGACTACCCGCTCATGGGCATGATCGGCCGTTCGAGCGTGGTGCATTTCGCAGGAGTGACGCACTGGACCCATGGTGGAAAGCAGCTCGATGGCGTGCGGCTGATCCAGCTGCATCCCGAGGCGGCCACGGCGGCCGGCATTGCCAATGGCGACGAGATCGCCGTGGAAAGTCCGCGCGGGCGGGTACTCGGCACCGCCGTGGTGTGGGAAGCGATGCGTTCCGACACCGTGTTCGTGCCCAACGGTTTCGGCTTCGCTCAAACTGTCGACCTGGCCGGAGCGCCCACCTATTCGGATCCAGCCAACACCCTGGTAGACGACCGTTACTTCGACAATCTGTCCGGCCAGCAGGCGTACAAGTGTTTCGCCTGCCGCGTGGTCCGGGCCTGAGCGGAGGTATCCCGATGCTGACGACACGCTGGACGCCGGCGGTCGTACTCTTAGCCGTACTCTTGCCCACACACAAAATAGGCGCCCAACCGTCGGCCACCGCCGAGTCGATGGTTGAAGCGCTGGCCGACTTCCAGTTCGACCAGCTCGGCCACCCCCAGATTCAGAGTGACTCGATCCAACCGGCGCTGGCTCCCGTCAACCGGCCGCATCGGCTGCTGATCCTGCCGGTCCGGTTCTCAGACATCGGCTACGACCGGTTCGCCGGCGACGCGGATCAGGACGAGAAAAACCGCGCCTACTTCCAGGACCTGCTCTTCGCAGGTAGCCCCGCCGCCCTCGAACCAGGCACCCTGTCTCACTACTACCGTCACCAATCGCGTGGCCGGTACAACGTCACCGGAGACATCTTTCCAGTGGTCGAGCTGGCCCAGCCGCTGAGCCATTACGGACGTCCGCAGCAGGTGTCCGACGGCTCCTGGCGCAACGACGTACGCGCCACCGATCTCGTGGTGGACGCCCTCCGGGCTGCCTACGCTGCCGAGCCGGATTTTCCCTGGGTCGACTACGACCTCTGGGACCCGACCGACTTCGACAGCGACAATAACCGGGACGAACCGGACGGGTATCTCGACCACTTCATCCTGGTGGTGGCGGGCAAGGGCCAATCGTCATGCCACGGGCTCTACAAGATGGGCGAGAAGCTCAATGCCAACGCGCCGACCGATGTATTCGAGACGCTCACCGCGGACGAACAAGCGTGCGGTGACCGCATCTGGCCGCATCGCTTCGCGCTTAGCCTGAATCTGGACAGCGGTCCGGAAGTCGACGGCCGGATGAACGTCCGAGGCGGGGTCGACATCGGCAACGGACTGTGGGTGCTCGACTACAACATGCAGTCGGAGTACACCGAGCCGTCCACCTTCATCCACGAGTTCGGACACTCGCTGGGACTGCCCGACATCTACGCACGGTCGACCAACAACTCGACTGCGTCGTGGGAAGCTATGTCGAGCACCTCCTCCCCTCAGCCTCAAGAGCTGAGCGCCTGGTCGCGTACCGTACTCGGTTGGCTCGAGCCGTGCGTGGTACGCCCATCCGACCTCGGGGGTAACGGTTCCGGGTCTCTCCATCTCAAGACGTTGAACGACTGGAGCGGCATCGACGGCTATCGCACGCCGTCCGGATTGTGTGACGCGATCATGGTGATTCTGCCGCCCACGATGCGCGACATCCGGATGGGGCCACTCGGCCCCGACCAGGGGCGACAGGTGCTCTACTCGGGTCAGGGGAACGACATGAACCGGACCCTGAGCCGCACGTTCGACCTCAGTGGCGTAGCGGCGGACGAGCCGGTGGTGATGAACCTCGATGCCTGGTTCGTGATCGAGGCCGAGTGGGACTACCTGTATGTGGAGGCGGCGCGTCCCGGCGAACCGTTCCGGCGACTGCTGCCAACCGACAAGGATGCGATCGGCGACGCCGAGAGCGTGATGCCGTCCGGCAAGGGCCACGAGGGCGAGGGCTCGCTCCCAGGGTTCACCGGACGGAGCGGCGACCTGAACGGGGACGGTAAGGTCGAAACAGCTAACGGCTGCGATCCGCGCGCAGAGCGGACGCTGGCCGAAGACCGTGTTGGCGGTACCGCCGCGGTGGACCCGTGCGAAGCATCGCAGTGGATCAATGCCTCGTTCGACCTCAGCGGCTTCAGCGGAGGCAAGGTCGCGCTGCGTTTCACCTACTTCACCGACATGGCCGCGGTGGAGGATGGCGGACTGCTGGACAACATCGAGATTCCCGCCGTCGGGTTCCGTGAGGACTTCGAGGGCGCTACCCTCGACGGCTGGGACACCCAGGGCTTCACGCTGTCGTCGGGCGAGCACCACTTGCCGGTGCCCCACTTCTACCTACTGGAGTATCGCGATCCGTATCAGACCTTCGCCAGCGTCAAGAATTACGATGAAGCGCTCTCCCACCCAGGGTTCACATTCTTCCCCGACAGCGACGGCGAGATGTCGGCGCTGAACGTGAACTACAGGTCTGGTGTGGTGATGTGGTACTACAATGGCGAGTACCTCTGGAGCCAGAACGAACCCGCCGAATCCGGTCCCGGTCGAGGCTTCCTGCTGGTGGTCGATGCCACCCCGCAGGAATATCAGCTGTCTGCTCTGCCTGAGCGGTACTTCCGCACCGAGGACGGCTGGAGCGCCTGGGCGCTCGACGAGTCGGCCCAGCCACTGCTTCGCGCCGGCTTCGTTGACACCATGTGTTTTCAGCGACCGCCCAACTACTACTCCACCGACGTCGCGCCGGAGGACGTCGCCCGCTGCGAGGAGATGCTCGTCGACGGCCGCCCGCCCATCGAGCAAATAAGGTGGAATGATCGCGCCCTGACCTACAACTACACCATCATCAACGAATTCCTGCCTGGACCTGAGCGAAGAGCCCGGAAGTCGGGCGGCACCCTGTTTGATCTACGCATCCGGGACGGTGAGACTGAGTACCGGCTCTATGACCGGCTGCTCCGCAACATGCACTCGGCCGACGCACCATTTGCGGTGGAACCGTTCATCGGCGGCGTGGAGCTGTGGCGGGCCGAGGACGGGACCATGACTCGCCAGACCGCCTTCCCGTTCGCTCCCGTCAACGAGTTCACCGACGCCAAGCCTAACCGCTATCAGAATCCCTACTTGCCGTTCGGCGGCGCCGACATCCCGGAGGCTGGTTTCGGCTATACCCTGCATGCTCCGGCGGCGGACGCTCCGGCCGACAGCGTGGTGCGGGTAGACTTCCGGTGGCGCTAGCCTCGCACCTAACCCCTATGGCCCAGACCCCCTCCTGACAAGATAGCTACGCCGTGCCCACTACTCGCATCGCCATCACCGGAGCCAACAGCGCGGTCGGCAACGTGTTGCTGACAGAGATCGCCAACACGACCGATACGTCGGCCGTGGCCATAGTCCGGCGCGAGGGCGCGCTCGAAGAACTACCGACCGGATCCTCGGTCACGACGGCCGTCGCTCGATATGAAGACGGTGCCGCGCTGCGCGCCGCCCTCGACGGGGTGAGCTGCGTCGTGCACCTGGCCGGCATCCTGTTCGAGAGCAGGACCACGACCTACCAGAGCGCGAACGTCGAAACCACACAGGCCTTGGTTGAAGCGGCAACAGACACCGGGGTGCGACATCTCGTCTTCATCAGCTCGATCGGCGCCGACCCCGCTTCACCGAACGGCTACTTCCGGTCGAAAGGCGTGGCCGAGGCGTTAGTTACCGGCGCCGACCTCGCCGGTACAGCCATCCGGACCCCGCTTCTGCTCGGGCCGGAGACCGCGGGAGGGAGGGCGCTGGTCCGCACCGCGTCCCAGGGCTCGACAAAGACGCTCGGCGGCGGAACCCATACCTTGCGTCCACTCGACATCGATGACCTGTCGGCGGCGATCTTCGCAGCCGTAGCTCAGGACCAACCGGCCGACCGCTCGGTCCACGACCTCGTCGGTCCGACTGGCGTCACCTATCGGGGGTTAATCGAACAGATGGCGAACCTCTTGGGCAAGGACGTCTCGGTGGGCTCGACGCCAATCTGGCTGGCCAAGCTCGGCGCCGGCGCGGCAGGTCTATTCCGGCAGGGCGGCATGACGCCGGACGTCATCGACGTCATCACCTCGAGCGAGGACGTCCCGCACAACGCCGACGGCGACTTGGACATCATGCTCACGCCACTGGCCAACACCCTCCAGAAGCTCGTTCAGGCCTGAGTCGAATGGAGTAGCCTCTGTGGGCACCACGGTTCTACGGGGCGGAGGCTTCGGCCCCATCACCCCGACGACACCATGACCGAACCCCAACCAGCCACCTCACCAGAACAGCCAACTAGGAAGGGCACGGGCCCCGGGCGCATCGTCTTTCTGCTGCTCAGTCTGGCCTGCTTCGCCTACCTGTATTTCCGGCTGAACGGCGCCGCGGCTCGCGAGGGACTGTCGCTGGTCGACTACATGGTGCGGGTGTTCACCGGGGTCCAGTGGGACAGCTGGATCCTGCTGATGGCCGCCTACTCCGGGTTCTACTTCCTCATCGACACCCTGGTGGCCACCAAGGCGATCACCTGGTTCGTGACGCCGATCAATTACGCCGACATCCTGCCGATCCGCGCCAGCGCCTACATCATCTCGATCTTCAACGAACAGATCGGCAAAGGCGCCATGGCCTACTACCTGAACAGGCGGCACCAAGTGCCGGGGTGGGAGGTTGGCTCAGTGATGCTTTTCATCATGTTCAGCGAGGTGTTCTACCTGCTGGTCTGGGCCACGGTGGGGTTTGCCTTTAGTGGCGGCGCCCTGCCCGAGGCATTCGGACTCATTCCGTATATCTCGGCCGGCGCAGTGGTGATCTTCGTGCTCTGGCTGCTCTACTTCCAAGGGACGGTCCTGCCGTCGAACGCGGTCCGCAACAAGCCGATCTTGCACGCGTTCAAGACGGCTCGCCTGAAGCACTACGTGATGTTTCTACTACTACGGTCGCCGGCACTACTGGCCGCGGTGGCGGTTTACACCATCGCGTTGCGACTCTTCGGGGTGGAAGCGTCGTTCGTCTCGCTACTTGGCTACCTCCCAGTGATCTTCTTCGCGGCGGCGGTGCCGACCCCAATGCGTGCGGCCGCCATCACCTTCTGGGTCATCCTCTTTCCTGAAAACGAAGGCCAGATGGCGGCCTTCGGCTTCGTGCAGCACAACTTCTTCATCCTCTTCAACGCGCTGTTCGGCGTGGCGTTCTGGCGGCGAGCCCAGCGCGAACTATTCGGCGAGTGACGGCTCACCTCTTAACCAGCGCGCGCCTGCTGGCGATAGCGCCGGTCGCGATCGCCTTCGCGCGACCCGACACCCTCCACCCAACTACGGTGGCCGGTCTCATCGTGCTCGCCATCGTGACCGACCTGCTCGACGGGAAAGTCGCGCGGCACCAAGGCACCGCTACGGCGGGCGGGATGCTATTCGACCACAGCACGGACTGCCTGTTCGTCAGTGGAGGTCTGGCCGGCGCCGCCCTGGCTGCTCGCGTCCCGATGGTGCTACCGGCACTGATCGTCGCGGCCTTCGGCCAGTACGTATTCGATTCCTACGTGGTGCACCGGCAGAAACAGCTCAGGATGAGCACCCTCGGCCGCTGGAACGGCGTGCTCTACTTCGTCCCGCTGTGTGGCGTGGCACTAGTCGACCTGGCGAATTTGGTCCCAATCCCGCTCGCGTCGACCCTCCTGACCTCGGCGACAGAACTCGTCGCCCACGCCCTCACCGTATCGACAGTCGTTTCGATCATCGACCGCGCGACCGCGACGGCACGGAGCTAGGAACGCGACTCGACGCGGAACGACCACCAGTGATCGGGCCGCGGCGTGCCAGGGGGCGGGGCGCCGTTGGCTGGGGCCTCCAACGCGTTTAGCTTGGTGACGCGTGCGAGCCAGGCCCGATCGAGTTCGACGGGGTCCATCACTCGAGTAAGTTGGATGGGATAGACGATGCCGTCGAGGCGCAGGCGAGCCCAGCCATCGTTGGCAGCACGCACCGACCAGTACTTGCCGTCACACTGCGAACAGCTCAGATACAGCCGGCCTTCCGGATCGGCCATGCAGTTCAGGTTGATCGAATGCGGCCGGATACCCGCCAGGATCTGGATCTGACAGAGCGTGACATCATTGGCAAAGGTCCAGTCGGACACCGAGCCGTCGGCCGCACTCCCAAAGAGATACATCCCCGGGGTTCGTTCACAGGGACAGACCGCCGAGAAGCCCAGTACGCCAACGGCGATTACGCCCACCATCAGCGCAGACACGAGGATCTTCGGCCCGCTAGTCGATCTCTTAGCCACGCCTACCCTCCTTCGAGTCCAGGTCTGACCAGTGTGTCACTCGTGCCCGCCCGCGCCCACCCCGGGGCCGGGGTCTGCACGACCGGCACCAGCGCCACCGCTTCGAACGACCGGGCAACCTGCTCGGCCGGCGGCTCTCCATAGCTCGTTGTACGCTGCCGGGCACGTCGCCCGGCGGACACGATGACCGCCTCCATCTCGGCCGGCGGCAATTCCTGCCCGAACCCGGCGCCAGCGGCGCGCGTGATGCTCTCGTTCATGAGCGTCCCGCCCAGGTCGTTCACGCCCGCCTCGAGACAGGCACGCACGCCGCGGGACCCCATCTTCACCCACGATGCCTGGATGTTCGGAATAAGAGGATGCAGCGACAGACGGGCCACGGCGTGCATGAGCAGCGATTCGCGGAACGTCGGCCCGCGGCGGGCATTCCCCTTCAGGTAGATCGGCGCCTCCATGTGCACGAACGGCAGCGGCACGAACTCGGTGAAGCCACCGGTCCGCTCCTGGAGCGCCCGGATGCTGGCCAGGTGCCGGGCCCAGTGTTCGGGTCTGTCGATGTGGCCGTACATAATGGTGGCCGTGGTCCGGAATCCCACGCCGTGGGCCGCCTCCATCACCTGCAGCCACTGCGCCGCCGACAGCTTGTCTGGGCACAGATCCGCGCGTACTTCGTCGTGCAGCACCTCGGCCGCTGTACCGGGCAACGTGCCGAGCCCCTCGGCCTTCAACCGACCAAGGTAGTCGGCAAGCGGCAGCTCTAGAGTGGCGGCTCCCTGCCACACTTCGAGCGGCGAAAAGGCATGGACGTGCATATCAGGCACGGCGGCCTTTACCGTCCGACAGATGTCGAGGTAGGTCTCACCGGTGTACTCCGGATGGATGCCCCCCTGCATGCAGACTTCGGTGGCACCACGCTCCCAGGCCTCCTCGGTTCGACGCGCGATCTCCGTCAGGTCGAGATCGTAGGGCGCCCCCCGCAAGTTCTCGCTCAGCTTGCCCTTAGAGAAAGCGCAGAACTGGCACTTGAAGTAGCACACGTTCGTGTAATTGATGTTGCGGTTGACCACGTAGGTCACGTCGTCGCCGCAGACCTCGCGGCGGAGTGCGTCGGCCGCTCGCACCACGGCCACCAGGTCATCTCCGCGCGCGGTGAAGAGGGTCGCAATCTCCGGCTCCCTCAACCCGCCCCCCTTGAGCGCCTTCTCCACCAGCGCCCGCATCTGGGGCGCGGCGGTGGGGGTTTCGTCCCGGTCGAGGCGTGCCAGGTACTCTTGCGGTAGCTCGGCGTCCGGGTCGCCCGGCGCCCAAGCGCCGTCGCGTGCAAACCCTTCCCCGTCAGACGCCTGCCAGACGGCACTGTGGAACCCAGGCGCTACCCAGCGTTCCAGTTGACGCACGTAGGACGGATAGACGGCCAGCCGCTGGGTCAGGACCTTGCCCTGCCGCTCGGTCTCCACCGCCAATCGCTCGAGATGAGGCCACGGCGCTTCAGGGTTGACATGGTCGGGAGTCACCGGCGACACGCCTCCCCAGTCGTTGATGCCGGCCTGAATCAGCGTGCCGAAGGTGTCTGGCGACAGATTCGGCGGCGCCTGAATCGCCATCTCCGGCCCGAAGAGCAGCCGAGCGGTCGAGATCGTCCACAGCAGATCGTCGAGATCCGGCTCTGGCGCGTCCACCATCCGGGTGTCCGGCTTAGCCCGGAAGTTCTGGATGATCAGCTCCTGTAGATGCCCGTACTGGTCGTGGAGGTCGCGCAGTGCCAGGAGCGAGTCGATCCGCTCTTCGCGAGTCTCACCGATGCCGATCAGGATGCCCGAGGTAAACGGAATCGCCAGCTCCCCGGCCAGACGGATGGTCTCGAGCCGCGCCTCAGGTTCCTTATCAGGCGACCCATGGTGCGCCTGTCCCGGTTCCAGGAGCCGGCGCGAGAGACTTTCCAGCATCAGCCCCTGCGACGGACACACCTCGCGCAGCTGTTCCAACTCTGCGCGAGAGAGCACGCCAGGATTGGCGTGCGGCAACAGGCCGGTCTCCTCGAAGACGGCCCGTGCCACCTCGATAAGGTAGGGGATCGTCGATGTGTGCCCGAGGGTCGCCAGCTCGTCACGCGCCTGTGGATATCGAGTCTCTGGCTTGTCACCCAGAGTGAAGAGCGCTTCCTGACAGCCCGTCGCGACCCCGCGTCGCGCCACCTCGAGCACCTCGTCAATCGTAAGGTAGGCCCGCTCGCCCAGTCGGGGCGGCTGGGCGAACGTGCAGTAGTGGCACACGTCCCGGCACAACTTGGTCAGCGGGATAAAGACCTTGCGCGAGTAGCTCACCGGCCGGCCGAACCCCTGGTCGCGGCATGCGGCTGCCTGGCGCATCAGCGGCGCGAGGTCGGCGCCCTCGGCTAAGCCGAGCGCCTCCCGACGGCCGAGACGAGATTGGGTAGCGGCTGTGGACATCCTGTGTCGTACGAAACGAGAAAAGGGCGGTCCAGGCAGGGTCCTCCCCCCGGACCGCCCCCTCGACCACGACGGGCGAACGGTTACTGGTCGGTTGACTGGCGCTCGAGAGCGCGCGCGCCACCGAGCATCTGGGGCATCGAGTAGTTGCCCTCGTGGCAGGCATACTCGAACATCGGCAGATCGTTCTTCACCATCGGCAGGTTCACCGTCCAGGGCACCTCCCAGGTCGCCGGGTCGGTCACCGTGAACTCGTACTCGAGCGTGCCATCGTCAACGCGTGTGAACCGCTCGACCAACGTCATCCCGTCGGTGGTGCCACGCCAAGACCGCTTCTGCGCGAAGTTCTTCGTCTCGACCACCAGCGTGTCGCCCTCCCAGCGGCCGCGTGAGTCGCCCGACCACTGCTGGACGTCGTTGGTCAGATGCGGCGTGCCGTCCAGTGGAATCACCCGGGTAGTGTGCACCATCTCCGTGAGCATCACGAGGTGGTCTGGGGTCTGGAAAATCTGCACGTTCTGGTTGTAGCCGCCAGGCGTGATCGGCGGCCCGGCGTTAAAGCCCTGAATACAACGATCGTACGTATTAAGGTCGGTGTAGGTTGTCGGCAACTCGACGGTAAAGGAACCACGGTCGATGCGCGCCCGCTCGCCGCCTGCCTCGGTCAGCTCGGGATAGCGCCCATTTGGTGGGTCAATGATGAGCGAGGTACGGTCGATCACCCGCGTGCCGTTGTCCATCCAAAAGTTGTTGTAGCCACCGACATTGCCACCCGCTTCGGTCCGTCGCGCGTCGGCTTCCCATAACTCGACGTTGCGCTGTACTGCGGCTGCCTCGCGCTCGGCCGCTTCTTCTGCGGTCAGAAACTCCTGTTCGCCCAGCGCCTCCGGACGTTGCAGTGGTGTGATGGTCCGGAAATCCCAGACGCCCTGCAAATCAGGATCGCCCCAGCCTGTACGCGGCGAGTCTTGGGCTAGCACCGGCGACGCTACGGCGAGCACGCCCGCGGCCACGATCATCATGCTAAACAGCGAATGTACGCGTTTCATGAGATGCTCTCCCCTGGGAAACAGACCGTTAATTACCGGTAAAGATAGCACGAGCAGAATCAGCCGCCACAGCGGTTTCGGAGACCGTCGCCCCCTTTGCGTCTTGCCGTGAGGTATGCAAGAGTGGCCGACGTTCAAGAGCCTCTGTCGGACGACCCCGTGCACCAAAGCACGATTCGCCCGCTTGGCGGGGGCGCGAGGAGTTTATGAGCCTGTTCCGCATCTTCATCCTCGTCCTACTCTCGCCGCTGCTCGTCACAGCCACTGTGCTGTACGTGCCCGTCTTGCTAGTGGGCGTGGTGATCTACATGCTGCGGGTACTGGATACGCGGGGGCGTGTCTCTGGCACTGCCTACGAACCGCTCCAGGTGCGGCTGATCTATCACCTGCGTGGGACTCGACCCGACCCAGTCGCTCTCGAGCTAACTCGTCACCTTCCGGCCACCAGTTGGGGCTTCGCTCCGGTGGTAATGACACCGTTCGTCTGGATCTGCAAGCTCTTCCCAGGGCTGTTGCGGTATCCTCCGCCCAAGCCCGCAACATTCACGGATATGATGGGCGTTCGGTGCAAGCTTATCGACGACGCGCTCGAAGAGCACGTGGCCAACGGTGACCAAGTCGTACTCCTGGGCGCCGGCTGGGACGTGCGGGGCTACGACCGGCCGGCTGACCAAGCTGTGCCCTGGTTCGAAGTGGATACTGCCGCCACCCAGGCGGTGAAGCGCGCCGCGGTCGACGCGGCGGGGCTCGACACCTCCGGCATCACCTACGTCACGTGCAACTTGACCGAGCAAGCCTGGCTCGAAGCGCTGCACGGCCAGGGATTCGACCGGACGCGTCGCACGTTCGTCATATGGGAAGGCGTGTCAATGTATCTGAACGACGACGCGATCGCGGCCACCCTGCGCGCGGTGGTCACGCTTCCCGCTGGCAGCCGCGTCGCCTTTGATCTTTTGACCCGTCAGTGGCTCAATACCAAAGCTGGTTTGGCCGCAGGACGCTCCGTGTCGGGATTCTATGGCGAGCCGTGGACCTGGGGCCTGGAGCTAGACGGAAGGCTGAAGCCCACGCTCGACGCCTATGTCGAGGCCCAGGGCCTGACCGTCGACCGCGCGTGGCCACTCGGCATCGAATCCGACAACGTGCCGGCCATTGGAGCGGTCGTGCTAGCCGCGGTCCCCAAGGGTTAGTCGCTTAACGAACTGCTGCTCAAGGTTCCAGACAGACCACCGTCGCCGACTGCGGCGGACCCCACCGTGCGAAAAAAACTCAAGCGTTTCCGCGCCAACGCCAACCTGTCGAACCTGTTCGAACAGGGCAAGCCGGGGTACGAGACCCTCCGGGGCCGATGGGCCGACGACGTGTTCGGCAACGCGCGGCCTCTCATCGTCGAACTGGGCTGCGGGAGCGGCGAGTTCACCGCCGCCCTGGCCGAGCGCGCGCACGACCACAACCACGTTGGCGTGGACAAACGTGGCGCGCGGATGTTCGTCGGAGGCCGCTATGCGCTGGAGCAACAGCTCACCAACGTCGCGTTTCTCCGAACCGACGTAACCGAACTCGAACGCTTCTTCGCGCCGGACGAGATCGACACGCTCTGGTTAACGTTTCCAGACCCGCGGCCTAAGACCAAGCAGGCTAAGCACCGGCTCACTGCCCCGCCGTTCCTGGACATGTACCGGCGCCTGGTTGGCCCCGGAGGCTGGGTGCGGTTCAAGACTGACGACCCCAGCCTCTTCGACTACACCCTTGGCTTGATCCGCCAGAACAAGTTAGCCGCCCAGCTTGCCTACACCGACGACCTCCACCAATCGCGGCTGGCCGACGAGCAGGGTGCGCTGGAAACCCGCTACGAGAAGCGGTTTCGAGCCGCGGGGCTCACCATCAAGTATCTGCAGTTTCAGTTCGTCTCGTGATCCGATCCCGGACGGCAAAGACCCAACCCTGCGGAAACACCATCTGCCACCCTACAGATTTGCGTCCCACCAATCAATAATCAACCGCCCGCATCGACACGCGGACGATCTCCCGGTCGTTACGGTGCACGATATGCCCGTTGGCGTAGGCCGGATGCGTCCAATTTACCTGTCGCTCGGCAATCCGACCATGCGGAGTGCGGCTGCCAGACCCGGAGGTCGGCTCGATGAGTCGGGTGCGATCTAGTTCAACGTACCCGTTCGGCGTGAACTGCGCCGAGATCAGGAACCCGTCGTCGTTGTTCACCAGATAGCGATCACCGTGCTGCACCATGAACGCAGTACTCCATCGGGCCTGGGTAGTCATCTCCGGGCTCATCCACAACCGCTCGCCGGTGCGAGCGTCAAGGCCCCGAAGCTCACCGTAGCTGTCGACGCCGTAAACGTGGTCATCGATGATGAGCGGCGTGGTCACCATCGCATGGATCGTGTCGGTCTGATCCGGCAGTTCGCTCCGGCTCTGGCCGCGCCACAATTCGGTAGCCGCCGGGCGATCCTGGCTGAACCGCATCATCAGTGAGCCGTTGAAAAACTGCGACACGAGTAGGTAGTCACCGCTCTTGACCGGAGTAGCGACGGTGACGCCCATCGACACTTCCCACTCGTTCTCCCAGTAGACCTCGCCGGTCTCGGGGTTGAGTGAAGCCAGCGCCCGCGGGTGCCACACGATGAGCTGACGGACACCGCCCGCCTCAAAGATGACCGGTTGCGCATAGCCCATCTCTGAGGTCACCTCGATCGCCCGCCAGATCTCCTCGCCCGTGTACTTGTCGAAGGCCATCACCAGGGCATCCGGCTCGCCGCCCACCACCGTGATCAAGCGATCGCCGTCAACCAGGGGTGCACTGACGATGCCCCAAACCGGCACACTAGTGCCGTACTCCGCCACATAGTCCTTTTCCCAGATCACCTCGCCCGTTTCGACCGACAGACAGAAGAGCCGTCCGGTGGCACCCAGCATGTAGACGCGGTCGCCGTCGACGGTGGGCGTCGCGCGGGGACCGATGGCGTAGCTGACAGAGAGCATCCGATAGGAAGTCTGCCATTCATGCGTCCACAGCACCTCACCGGTCTCTTCATCCAGCGCCAGCGCCCGCTCGGTACCGTCGAGAGTGCGGCTGCCTTCCTCCTCGCCCCAGTCCGTGATGAAAATCTTGCCGTCAGCCACCGCCGGCCCCGAATAACCGGAGCGGATCGGCGTGCGCCAGATCACCTTGAGTTCGTCAGGGAGCTCCTCGACGATGCCGGTCTCGTGCCAGATGCCCAGCCGGTCAGCACCACGCCACTGCGGCCAATCCTCGGCTGACAGAGTCGCAACGGCGGCCAGCAGCGCCACGGCCACGAGCAGAATGCGAAGAAAATGTCTCGGCATGATGCGGTGATCCTATCGCCAGCAGGTGTCGCCAGCAATCCGACGGATCCGGTGAACTCGCTGTAAGCTACCAATCAGGTTCACGGTAGGCGTCGTTGTGTCCACCCACCATTCCTCATCCGCGTCGGAGCTCGTCGCCCTGCTCGGTCCGACCAATACCGGCAAGACCCACCGCGCGGTGGAGCGGCTGCTGGAATACCAGACCGGCATGATCGGCCTGCCACTGCGGCTGCTGGCCAGGGAGGTCTACGACCGACTCAGCGTGCGGGCCGGCGAACAGGCGGTTGCCCTCATCACTGGTGAAGAGAAGCGGGTGCCGCACCATCCCCGCTACTGGGTGTGCACCGTCGAGGCGATGCCGCTCGACCGCAAGGTCGACTTTCTCGCGGTTGACGAGATCCAGCTAGCGACCCACATCGAGCGTGGCCATGTGTTCACCGACCGACTGCTCCACGCGCGCGGCCGGAAAGAGACCTGGTTCCTTGGGGCGAACACATTGCGGCCGCTCGTAGCGGCCCTGATGCCAGACGCGAGGATCAAGAGTCACACCCGTCTCTCAACACTGAAGCACCGGGGTCAGCTCAAGGTCAGCGGCCTGCCACCCCGGACCACCATCGTGGCGTTCTCGATGGCCCGAGTCTGGGAACTGGCCGACCGGGTTCGCGCCCGTCGCGGCGGAGCCGCGGTAGTGCTCGGCGCGCTGTCGCCTCGGACCCGAAACGCCCAAGTGGCTCTCTATCAGAGCGGCGAAGTGGACTATTTGGTGGCCACCGACGCCATCGGCATGGGGCTGAACCTCGACATCGACCATGTCGCGTTTGCCGAACTCCGGAAGTTCGATGGACGAGGGAGCCGGAACCTCGACCGGGTCGAGCTCGGGCAGATCGCGGGCCGCGCCGGACGGCACCTAAACGACGGTACGTTCGGCACCCTCGCACCCGCTGACACCCTGCCACCGGCCTTGGTCACCGCCATCGAGGAGCACCACTTCCCTGCCGCCAAACGGGTGATGTGGCGCAACCGAGACCTCGACCTCTCATCGGTCGAGGGTCTCGTGGCCTCGCTTGAGCGCCGACCCGACCGCCCGGAGTTCCGCCTGACGGCTCGGGCCGCGGATACAGATGCCCTGCGCGGTCTGGCCAGGGATCCGGTCATTCGCCCTCGTGTCGAGGGCGAAGGCGCCGTCCGCCTGCTCTGGGATGTGTGTCAGATTCCCGACTACCGCCAGCTGGTGCTCGAGGACCACGTGGCTATTCTGGGCGACATCTACCGCCAACTGGCAAGCGAGCGCGGTACGCTGAGCGCCGACTGGCTCGAGCGCCGGATCGCTCCTCTCGACAACGTGACCGGCGCTATCGATGACCTGCTGACGCGGCTGGCATTCATTCGCACCTGGACCTACGTGGCGCACCGGCCAGCCTGGGTTCCTGACCCAAAGAACTGGCGTGCGCGTACCCGGGCCATCGAAGACAAACTAAGCGACGCGCTCCACGAACAGCTGGTCGAACGGTTCGTGACCCGCCGGCGCGCCCACGTCGACGTACATGTCGACCACATGACGCCGCGCCCCGGCAGCCCGTTCGCGGTGCTGGCCGAGCTGGCGACACCGGCGGCGTCAGCCGCGCGAACGCCGAACTGGCTGGAAGACCTGATCGACGCACCGCACGACCAGCTGACCTTCGCACCGACCGGCTCCATCACATTCGGCCAGCACCAGGTAGGGCGTCTCGGCCGAGGCGACGACCTCCTGCGCCCAACGATCGCCGTCAACCCGACACTGGATCTGTCGCGCGGGCTGGGCCGCCAGGTACAGCGCCGCCTGGTTGCCGCAGGCCGCGACCTGGTAGGGGAAGTGATCGCTCCGTTACGCACCGACCGACTCGCCGACACCAGCCCCGCAGTCCGAGGCCTGCTGTATCAACTGGAACAGGGGCTCGGCACCATTTCCACCGAATCGGCGAGGGAGCAGGTGCGCGCACTGTCGGCAGACGAGCGGAAGGGGCTGGAGCGGTTCGGGGTGCGACTGGGGTATCGCTACGTGTTCCTGGCCTCGGCTCTCAAGCCGAGCGCCATCGCGCGGCGCTTGGCGCTGGCCAACGCCTTTTGGGGTGTCGCGGTTGAAGACTTCACCGCGGTCTCGGGTAAGGCCGACGCGGCGGTCCACGCCGACTACTACGAAGCCATCGGGTTTCCGCGCCTCGGCCGCCTGGCGGTCCGAACAGACGTGCTGGAGAAGATCAGCCGCATCCTGCACCACTCGGCTCGACGCGGGTCGTTCACGCCCGACCTGCAGCTGTGCGACCGACTCTCGTGCCAGGGCGAAGACCTGGCCGCCGTGGTCGAGGCACTCGGCTACCGTCCGCTCGGCGACGGCGTTTTCATTGACCCCACGCGCCGTCGCCGGCGCACATCCGCAGCGTAGCAAGCGCCGGAGCATTGCGCCTGCCGGGAGCGCCCGGCGACGCAGCGGAGGCTCCGGGCCCACTAGCGTCGCGTGGGGTTCAGGCTGAAGCCCCACCCAACCTAGGGCTCGACCGTCACTTCACCGAGCGCCCAAGGATGCTCCGTGCAGTGGAATTCCTCCACACCAGCCGTATCTAACGATACGTAGGCGAAAAGCCCAGGTTCAATCTGTCCGGTAGACCAGCTCCCGTCCCGTGCCGCGATCGTGTGAGTAACCGAACCGTTGTTGACAAACCGCACGCGCGTACCGGCGGCCACACGTGATCGCTGCGGATTGAACGTGTGTTCGTCGAGCGCCGACCGAGCGCCGCCCAGCGACCACGACGGGTTTTCTCGCAGGCTACCAGTCTGGATCTCGTCGGTCTCTGTCGGGATCGGCCCGGTCCAGCGAACGAGGTCCGGCGGATTGTCTACCGCGTCATCTCGAGGCGGCACGTCACCATCGAGTGCGAACGCCCACAGTTCGTTGCCCATCGGCATGGCGATGTACTGCTTACCATCGATGGCGTAGGTCGCCACGGGACCGGGGCGCATCCGAGCGCCGGCCGGTGTCGCCTGGAAGGCCCAGAGCTTGTCGCCAGTCGCGGCATTGTAGGCATCGAGCTGCCCATCGGCGGACCCCCAGAAGACGAGTCCGCCCGCGGTCGACATCGGCCCGCTAGTGGCCAGTCGCCCGCCAAGCAGATCTTGCTTCCAGGTCACCGTGTTGGTCCGCGGGTCCACCGCCGCGAGCACCCCGGCCGACTCGGGCAATCCGAGCCGGTCGTGCCCACCAGGACGGTTGTCCGAGATCCAGGGATCCTCAAACCGGCGCGCGAACCCGACGTGGCTCCGTCCCTGCGCATAGATCAGACCGGTCTGCGGGCTGAACGACATCGGGGTGACGCGTACCATCGGAATCGGCGAACCGAGCCCAACCACCGCAGGCGTATCGATGGAGGGCGGCGTGAAAAAGCTGCAGCTCAGCTCGAAGGGCGGTGGCACCCGATCACGCCACAGCGAACAGTCGGGAATAATCCGCTCGGCGCCCACCGGGAACGGCTGAGTGTCGGCGGTGAGCTGATTCGGATCCTGCGGCACCAGGCGCTGCTCAATCGGAATCAGTGGCTCTCCCGTTTCGCGATCGAACAGAAAGAGGTACCCGTCGGCACGGATGGCGGCAACGCCTTTACGGAGCTGGCCGTCCATCTCCACGTCGTAGAGCAGCATCGGCGTGGCAATATCGGCGTCCCAAATGTCGTGACGCACGACCTGGAAGTGCCAGCGACGCTCGCCGGTCTCCATGTCGATCGCGAGCACCGCGGCGGTGAACAGATTGTCGCCCCCACGAATCTCACCGCCGAACATCGGCACCGGGTTGCCGGTGGCGAAGTACACGAGGCCCAGCTCGGGGTCAACCGTACCGACCAGCCAGACGCCACCACCACCGACCTCCCAAATGTCCGAGTCCTGTGGCCACGAATCGTGGCCGAACTCGCCCGGACGCGGGATGACGTGGAACGTCCACAGCAACGCACCGCTGTCGGCATCAAGTCCAACAATCCGTCCCTGCCCGCCACTATCGCCATTGGCGACACCGACAAACACCTTTCCATCAGCGACGATCGGGGCCGTGGTAACGGTCTCACCCGCCATTGCCGGGTCGCTGCCCACATTGGTGGCCCAGACCAGCTCGCCGGTCTCTTGACTGATGGCGCCCACCTCGACGCTCCGAAGTCCCATATACACTTTCTCGTCGTCGAGCCCCACACCTTGCCATGATGGGGCACGGCCCGAGGTCGGGTCCTCGGCCTGCCACTGCCAGCGGGCATCGCCGGTCGCACCATCGATCGCCACCACGCTGGCGGCCGCCGTTAGGTAGATGACGCCGTCCTTGACGGCCGGAGTCGAGCGCGAGGAGCCACCGCCAGAGATCCGGGTCACCCACTCACCACCCAACCGGTCAATGTTCTCGGTCGAGATCTGGTCGAGCGTCGAGTAGCGCGAACTGGTCCAATCACCGCCAGCCATTGGCCAATCAGCGCCAGAGAAGCTGCTGCCCACCTGCTGTCCCGTAGCCGGGATGACGAGGAAAATGGCGAGGAGGACCACCGCAAGCGACGCCGATCGGAAGGTTCTTTTCATGACGGGTGGAACTCTGGTTGAGGCTGGGCTCGATGTCAAGGCCTGGCAGCGGTAGGATTTCGCGCATGCGCGTTCTACTTGTCACGCCCCCGATGGTGCAGCCGAACACGCCGTACCCAGCGACGGCCTACCTCACCGGATTCCTACGTCAGCACGCCACGCGGCTCGGGGTGGACGTGCGCCAGGCAGACGCCTCGCTGGAGCTCTTCCTTCGAGTGTTCTCGCGAGCCGGCCTCACTCGTGCGATCGAAAAGCTGGAAGCTCGAGGAGCTGCGCCAGACACCAGCGGAATACCGGACTCAGTAGCGCACCTACTGGGCGAGAGCGAGCGGTTCTTAGCCACGATCGACCCGGTCGTCAGGCACCTGCAGGGACGGGACCCGAGTTTAGCGCTGCGCATTGTGGGGCGCGACTGGCTACCCGAAGGGTCCCGGTTCGCCTTGCTCGACGAACATCTTGCCGGGGACCACGACGAGCCGCTGGCCTGGGCGTTTGGCAGCCTCGGACTCGCTGACCGCGCTAAGCACCTGGCCACGCTGTACCTCGACGACATCGCCGACGCGATCCGTGACGGCATCGACCCGAGCTTCGGGCTCTCGCGCTATGCCGGCCATCTGGTCGAAAGCGAACCCTCGTTTGCGCCACTAGCCGGGGCCCTCGAGGCTCCTCCAACCCTGATCGACACGCTTCTCGACGAAGTGACCGACGAGCTGGCCGAGGGGCATCGCCCAGACCTGGTGGGCTTCACTGTTCCCTTTCCAGGAAACGTCTACGGCGCATTCCGAATGGCACGACGGATCAAGCAGGCCTTCCCTGAGGCGATTACCGTGCTGGGCGGCGGCTACGTCAACACCGAGCTTCGTCAACTGGCGGAACCGCGCGTATTCGATTACTTCGACTACGTCACCCTCGACGATGGCGAGCAACCACTTCTCTTACTGCTGGAACGAATCGCTACGTGCAAACGTGACGCCAGCGCACCATGCCTACGCACTTTCCTTCGTCGGAACGGCGAGATCGTCTACAAGCACGACGCCGGCCAAGTGGATGTCCCGCTCGCTGAGATCGGCACACCGACCTACGACGGGCTCCCACTCGACCGCTACGTCTCGATGATCGAGATGCTCAACCCGATGCACCGACTCTGGTCCGATGGCCGCTGGAACAAGCTGACCGTGGCCCACGGGTGCTACTGGAAGAAGTGCTCGTTCTGCGATGTCACGCTCGACTACATCGGCCGCTACGATCCGTTGGCCGCCGATGCACTCGTAGACCGGATCGAGACACTGGTCGACGAAACCGGGCAGACCGGGTTTCATTTCGTGGACGAGGCGGCGCCCCCTGCCGCGCTCCAGGCGCTCGCCAAGCGGCTGCTCGATCGCGGCGTAGTCATTAGCTGGTGGGGGAACGTCCGCTTCGAAGAGGCGTTCGGCTCCGAGCTGACCGATCTTCTGGCGCGATCAGGCTGTGTGGCCGTCAGTGGCGGCCTGGAGGTCGCGTCGGACCGGCTCCTGGCACTGATGGAGAAAGGAGTTACGGTCGAGCAGGTCGCTCGGGTGACCCGGGCGTTTACCGAGGCGGGGATCATGGTGCACGCCTACCTGATGTACGGCTTCCCCAGCCAGACCGAGCAGGACACAGTCGACGCCCTCGAACGGGTGCGACAGCTCTTCGAGGCCGGCTGCCTGCAATCGGCTTACTGGCACCGGTTCGTCGCCACGGCGCACAGCCCGGTCGCCCTCAACCCCTCCCGCTTCGGTATCACCCTGAACCCGCAGTCGACCAGGACGTTCGCTCGAAACGTCGTTCCGTTCACCGACCCCACCGGCACCGACCACGACGGGCTCGGCCAAGGGCTCACCCACGCCCTCTACAACTACATGCACGGACTGGGATTGGCTGAGGATGTTCGAGCGTGGTTCGACAGTAACGTGCCACCGGCCACCGTGCCGACCGATCTCATCCAGCGCGCGCTGGACGCCTCACTCACCCGGCCCCAGTAGCCGACCCGGGAACCTTCTAGTCGGGGAGGCTGTAGGCGACGAGGGAACCTGGGAAGTCGGTATGGATGCTGCCGATCTGCACCACGATGTACTGCTTGCCATCGTACATGTAAGTCATCATTCCGTACTGGCCCGGCGCGGGCAGCTCGACACTGCCAAGGATCTCGCCCGTGCGCTTGTCGCGCCCGTGCAGCAGCAATGGACCATCAGGCCGGATCTGCCGGGTGCCCTCGCTGAGGGCCCGCGTCTGGACCAGCAGGTCTCCAGCGACCATCTGGATTGACCACCCGGCGCCGCCCAGGTTCGGCAGCTCCACATCCTGCAACCGCTCGTGGATCGCGTAGACCTCAGGCGTCTCGCCCACCGGCAGCGACCAGGTCCGCCCCCCGGTGTTCATGTCGAACGCCGAGAGCTGGTTGTTCATCTGCTTGTAGAGCGGAATGCCGTCGATCGTGGGCAGCCCGGTAGCCGACACGTGCGGCGCCTGCTCGGGTGTCGGGCGTCTCGCGCCGCGCGGTAGCCAGGCAGCGACGGTCGTGCCGGTGGTCGGCGTGCTGTTGGGCGTAGCGCCACCCGGCCCCGGCCGTGCGTAGTCTGGATTGTCCTGGTCCACCCCGTTGGTGGGCGCCATGAACGGCGGGGCGCTGCAGCTTCGGCGGTGTGAACTGTAGAGCCACCCGGTCGTCGCATCGGCCACCGGCGGGTGGGGGATCACGTTGCCTCCGGCCTGACAGCCCACATTGTTGAAAAACTCGTTGGTGTGATCCTGTGGCAGGTTCGGCACATACAGCCCCCCCACACGGTAGTGGGTCAGGATCTCCATCGCCCGGACCTTTAGCTCGGACGTGTAGTCCACCACGAACTCCTCGGTCAGCCCGTCCCAGATGATGGGATCGACCGGCTCGGGCCGGGTCGGATACGGCTGCCTTGCCGAGGTGTAGCCCCCGGGCACTTCGGTCTGCAGGACGTCCCGATCCTCGATCGGCCAGATCGGCTCCCCGGTCTCGCGGTTGAACGCGAAGATCAAACCTTGCTTGGTGTACTGCACCAGTGCCGGGATCTCCTGGTCGTCCACGGTGAGATCCAGCAGCATCGGCGCTGTGGGTAGGTCGTAGTTCCACTGATCGCTTCGATGAATCTGGAAATGCCAGCGACGCTCCCCCGTCTGCACATCCAGCGCCAGCACCGAACCGCCAAACAGGTTGTCACCCGGACGATGGCCGGCGTAGGTCTGCACCGTCGAGGCATTGGTCACCAGGTAGACGAGACCGAGATCCGGATCGGCCGACGCCGGCGCCCAGGTCGACATATCGCCAGACCACTGCCAGGCGTCGTTGTGCCAGGTCTCGTGTCCGAACTCGCCCGGCCGCGGAATCGTATGGAACTTCCAGAGGAACTCGCCGGTCTCGGCGCTGAACCCCATGATGTCGCCCGGCACGTTTTCGATCCGGGTCTGTCCATAACTCGGCTGATGTCCGACCAGCACGACGACCACGCCGTTGACCACGATCGGGGGTGACGATGAGGTGACCATCCCCAGTTCGCGCGGAATACCGAAATTTGCGTCGTAGCTAGCGCTCCGGTCCTGCCAGCGACCCCAGTCCGACACCAGCGGCGGAATCAGATCGAGCGTGCCTGAGCCGGGGAACCCCTCGATCGGCACCTGCGCGCCCCAGTTCTCGAGCGGCCGCCCGGTCTCGGCATCAAGCGCCCACAGGAAGAACGCGGGGCTGGTGACGAAGATCACGCCCCGTCCGTTTACCTCCGCATAGGCGACGCCCTTACCGTACGCCTGCCGCGGAGAACGGAGGTGACGGATGGTCTCAGGCTCTCGGAACGTCCAGAGCGTCTCACCCGTCGCCGGCTCGATCGCCACCACCTGGCGCCGCGGCGACGCCACAGTGTAGACAACCCCGTCTACGTAAATTGGTGTGGCTCGGTTGAAATAGTCACGGTTCGGCCCGAAGTTGTCGCCCCGCCAGATCCAGGCCACCTCCAGGTCTGAAAAGTTGTCGCCATTGATCTGGGTCAACGCCGACGACCGGGTATGGCCCGCGTCGCCCCCCAAATACCGCCACTCACCGTTCTCGGTGCCCGTCAACTGCGCAAGGGCCGTGGTGGCGGTCAGCAGCAGCGCCGGCGCTAGGCCAATCGCTGCAATTCGAAAGTCGTGTCTGGTCATCGATCTACTCCGGCAGTGCGAAGGCAACGAGCCGTGGCGGACGTCCGCCGACGGTGAGCGCGATGTACTGGCGACCGTCGAGCATGTAGGTCATCGGTGTCCCGATCGCGCCAGACGGCAGGTCCACCGATCCTAGAATTTCACCGGTCGCCTTGTCGCGCGCGATCAGTCGCGGACCGTTGTCGGTGCCACCAGCCGAGAGTGCACTGATCAGCAGCGTCTTGGTCAACACCGGCCCGCCACGCCCGTCACCACCCAGCGGCGGCAGGTCCAGCTCACGCAGCCTCGGGTGGTTACGAATGCGGTCGCCGTTGCCGTTCGGCTGCATCCAGGCCTCTTCACCCCGGTTCATGTCGATGGCCGTCATCCGGGAGTAGGGCGGCTTAAGAAGCGGAAGTCCCTGCGGCATGACCGGGCCGCGGGGGACATTGCCGTCCAGACGTTCGGCCTCGGGGGCGCCATGGGTATAGCGCAGGTTGCCGCCGATGGCCGGGTCTGGCGTGTAGTAATGAATCACGCCGAAGCTGTTGTTCGATGGCACATAGAGCATGCCCGTTTCGGGATCGACCGCCGCCCCGGTCCAGCTTGCCGCCCCGCCACCGCTCGGACGAAACAGGGTGCCCTGCGGACCGTTCTCCTCGGCCAGTGTGGGCGGCGTGTAGAGCGGCCCCATTCGGAAGTCGCTGACGGCCTCAACGGCCATCGCTCGGATCTCGGGGGTAAAGTCGACCAGATCGTCCAGTGTGACCCCCTGATAGTCGAACGGCGGCGGCTTGGTGGGGAACGGCTGGGTCGGCGCCGGCACCTCACCAGGAATCACCGGCTCGATCGGCACCGGGCGTTCTTCGATCGGCCAAACCGGCTCGCCGGTGACCCGGTCGAAGGTGTAGATGAACCCCTGCTTGCTCACCTGTGCCAGCGCCTTCACTTCACGCCCGTCCACGGTGATGTCGAGCAGGTTGGGCGCGGCCGGGAAGTCGTAGTCCCACAGACCGTGGTGCACCGCCTGGAAGTGCCACATCCGCTGGCCGGTCTCGATGTCAACCGCCACCACGGTCTCGGCAAACAGGTTATCGCCCAACCGGTGGCCGCCGTAGTAGTCGTTGGTGGGCGTGCCGGTCGGCAGATAGACGTAGCCCAGCTCGGGGTCGCCGCTCAGCATGCTCCAGACATTGGCGTTGCCCGAGTAGCGCCACGACTCGTCCAGCCAGGTCTCAGCGCCATACTCATCGCCATTGGCCGGCACCGTGTGAAAATCCCACTCGTGGTCGCCCGTGCGGGCGTTCCAGGCGCGCACCCAGCCCGGCACCGCTTCCTTCGCGACGATGCGGTCAGCCACTGAGGACCCGTGGATGATCTTGTCTCCCACCACGACCGGAGGCGACTGGATGGAATAGAGGATGGCGTTCAGATAGTCGCGGTTGTCGCGGACCGCGCGTGGTAGCCCGGTCATGGCGTCGACCATACCCCCGTCGCCAAAGTCAGAACAGGCCTGCCCGGTCTTCGCGTCCACGCAGACGACGTGGCCGCTCCCTGTGCCCCAGTAGATCCGCTCGTCCCCCTCACCGTCGGTCCAGTAGGCGACCCCGCGCTCGCGCCAGGTGACGGTCATTGAGGTGGTACCTTCTTCGTAGCTCTTCGGGTTGTAGATCCAGCGTGTCTGGCCGGTGGCCGCGTCGATGGCGACCCCCTGCGACAACGGCGTGTTCAGGTAGAGCACACCGTTCACCATCAACGGCGTCGCCTGGAGATTCGAGCGGTTGGGCAGGTTCCGCTCGCGATATAGATTCGGGGTGTCCGCCTCAAGCTGCGCGATGATCGCCTCGTAGCTCGTCTGCCACTCGCCGCCATCGCCGGTGCCCATGCTCAGGACGTTGTCGATCGAGTCCCACGACCACGCCAACTCGAGCTGCTCGAAATTGTCGCGCGTGATCTGGTCAAGGGGCGAGTATTTCGTGCTGCCGGCGTCACCGCCGTAACTCCGCCACTCCCCGTTCCTGGCCCCGTACTGCGCCACCGCCCACCGCGGCGCCCAGAGCATGCCCACCAACACCGCACCAATCACCACGAACCGCCAGGTTGTTCCTGCTCTCACGGTCACCTGTACTCCGTCTCTGGCCGCATTCACGCAGCGTCGGCTGCATCCTATCTCACCCGCGCCATGAGACAGGGCAGACCTGGGCCTCACACGCGCAACGCGAGCACCATGCTCATCGGCCTCACCGCCGACCACCGCAACTGACTGCGCCCCCTTCGTTCAGCACCGCAGTCAGCTGCTTCTGCCCGATGCACTATGGCAAGGACAAGTCTCGACGCACCTTCAGGGTGTAATTGCTCTGGGAACGAATTGACCGTGCAAGGCTGTCCATCAGTTCGTTCGCCTCTTCCTGTCCATACACCTCGGCCATCACCATTGGCAGTGACCTTTCAGGTGGTGCCAACTCGCTCCAATCCCTAGCCGGTATGACAAGCGTTGCATCGATGGCTCCTCCGTTGGCCGCCATCTGCCACAGGTATGGCCGCTCCCAGCCGCCACGATCAAGGCCCTGTCCTATTTTTGTGATCGCCTCGCGAAATTGACCAGGCAATCTCACGTCAAACTCTGTGACAGTAAAGAGCGTGATCTCGCTGTAGTCGTCTAGAGGGCGAGACAGCGCCCCATCTAGCTGACTGATAGCACTGTTCTCGGTCTCAATGTACGGCCCGACCGTCGCCATGAAATGGCTGCCGGCTCCGACGCGATCGTCCCAGGCGTAACGGGTATCCAGGTCAGCCCAACGATGATTCCCCGATCGAACGAGATACCGGCCAAGACCGTCACCATTGACTACTTGGTACCACACCCATTCCCAAGGATCGCCATTTTGCTTGCGCCACTGGACGTGCCGTTTCACGGCCTCCTCGAACTGCGCCACCATGTCTAGCTGCACCGTATGAACGTAGGCTTGCGCAATGTTCTCTGTTTGCCCGTACGCAGGCCCAGGAAACACCACGGCCACAAGCGCGGCCGCTACTGCAAAACCGAATGCTCTACACTTCACGACCTTGCCTCCTATGATTAGCTCGTCCTTCACCAACACCATGCCTTCCGAGTCTCGAGTTGAAGTTTCTTCGGCGCTCTTCTCCGCGTTCGAAGGTGGCTTCCTTCGGCCACAAAGTCTGGCCACGAACAGTCCCAGCACTCTTATTCCAGTTCGATTGCATGCGCTGGCACCGGGTGCGATTACGAGATATGCGTATTCTACTGAATTCACCAGTAGCTGTTTCACCAAGACATCAAAGACAACAGTGAGTCAGCTTATTTACTTGCAGTAAGCACATTGCGACGTGCCTCAGAGCGAATCACCGAAGCCCGACGCCGCACTTGTGAGTGGGCCTCCGCGCACCCGCGGCAAAGCACCGGGTAGTCGAGCCTCTGGGCCTCAACGCTTCAAGGGTCGAATGATGATGTCGGCGTTTAAGCCAGCCAGAGGGATAACAAGATGCAACTGAGCGACTGTCTAATCAAAGACTTCACGACACAGAATGGCGAAACGATCGACATAAATCTCGTGTATGCGAAGCATGGAGAATTGAGCGCGACTCGAGACAACGCCATCCTGGTCGTCACATCCTACTCAGCCACCCACGAAGACGCAGAAGCTCTGTTTGCTCGCTCCGACGTACTTGATCTCTCTGGCCATTGCGTCATCGTTGTCAACATGCTGTCCAACTCACTCTCATCGTCGCCGAGCAACACGCCGCCCCCGTGGGACGGACCCAGATTCCCGTTATGCACCGTTCACGATAACGTTCGAGCCCAGCATCAACTCATCACACAAGAACTCGGCCTCGAGAGGCTAAGACTAGTGATGGGCTTCAGCATGGGCGGGTTGCACTCTTTCGAATGGGGAGCCCAGCATTCAGATATGGTGGATGCGATCCTTCCCATTTGCGGTGCCGCCAGAGTCTCCAAGCACAACTGGTTCTTCCTGGAAGGCGTCAAATCTGCGCTTCTAGCCGACCCGGAATTCAACAACGGTGAATATACCGCCCGTCCTGAGATGGGGATGCAGGCATTTGCTACCGTGTACGGGGGGTGGGTTTTTTCGCAGGAGTTCTTTAGGAAAGAGTTGTTCAAGGATCTGGGCATGGAGAAGACCCACGACGTCATTGGATTCATGAAGGATTACTTCTACCGACGAGAGGCAAACGATCTATTGGGAATGCTCGCGACGTGGCAGGCCGCAGATATTTCTGACAACGGTCGTTTTGGCGGAGATTTCGACAAGGCTCTGCAAGCGATCACTTCTCGCGCCATCGTCATGCCGGGCAAGACAGATTTGTATTTCCGTGTGGCCGATAGCGACTATGAAGTATCTCGGATGCCCAACGCGGAACTTCGTGTCATCGACTCGGACCTAGGACACATCGCGGGCAGCGGACTCGATCCAATCGGAAAGGCAGACATCGACCAGGCCATAGTCGACCTGCTTGACACCTGAGTGCATCTGGAATCAACAGACGCCTCGAGTACGCGTCCCTCTTGCGGGGGCCATGCATCTGACAGCCCGGGAGGAGAAGTGGAAGTGGAGCGTGCCCTCGACGCCGCACCGGCGCACTCCGAGCAGGCGCTTGTCCGCCGACGGCCGGGCGGGCGCAACTGGCAAAATTCGTCCGTCCACTTCACACCGACCTCCCGTAGACTTGCCCTCTGGGGGAAGTTATGAAAGCACTGCTGATGGTCGGCGTAGCCCTGACCCTGTCGGTACCGGCGTTCGCGGGCCAGGATCCAATCGAATCGGAAATCCCCCTGAACCCGTGGGGTAAACCGTCACTCGAAGGAGTCTGGAACTTCTCCTCGAACGTGCCGATTCAGCGCCCGCGTCGGTTCGGCGACCGGGAATTCATGACCGCTGAAGAGATAGCCCAGCTGAACCAGCGGCTGGCCGCGCGCGACGCCGCTTCCGATCAGGCGGTTCCATCGGGACCTGGCAATCCTGGCGCCTACAACGATTTTTGGGTGGAGAGCGCCGGCATCACGGATTACATCAGGACATCCCACCTGGTGTATCCCGCGAACGGCCGGCTGCCGGCCCGCGTCGCAGAGGTGGATTCGATCGCCGGTGGCCTAGGCGACGACGTCTCCGGCGTGCGACCCGTACGCTTCGTGGTCGGCGGAATCAGCAAGGACGGCCCGGAAGACCGTGGTCTGTCGGAACGATGTATCGTCGGCTTCAATTCTGGACCGCCGTTCGTCCCTAGCCTCTACAACAATAACGTCCAGCTCGTCCAGAACGAGGACCATGTCGTGATTCTCACCGAGATGATTCACGACGCCCGAGTGGTGCCAATCGGCGAGCAGGCACCGCTCGACGACGACATCGGACTATGGTCGGGTAGCGCGCGCGGGCACTGGGAGGGCGACACGCTTGTAGTTGTGACCAAGAACTTCAACGGTCTGACCAAGAGCTTCAGCGCGTTCGGCACCTCCACCGAGAAGGTTCTGACCGAAAAGTTCACACGGATTGACGCGGTGACCGTGAACTACGAGTTCACCGTGGACGATCCGGCCACCTTCACCGACCGGTTCACTGCCGTAGTGCCGATGACGAGAGTGGCCGGCGACCTTCATGAGTACGCCTGCCACGAAGGCAACTACGGAATGGAGAACACGCTGGCCGGCGCGAGGGTCGAGGAGGCCAGATAGTCGCTATTTCGGCAGGGCGAACGTCACCAGCATGTTGCTTCCGATGGGCGCCTCCAGTTCAGGCGCGTACTGGTCCATCCGGAAGATCGACGCCCCACCCACCGGCACGGTGACGTATTGCCGTCCATCAGCAATGTAAGACACCGGATAACCGGTGATCTGACTCCCTAGTATGGTCTGCCACAAGATCTCGCCCGTTTCGGCGTCGAACGCGCGGAACCGGCGGTTGAGGTCGCCGTGGAACACGATGTTGCCTCCAGTCGCCAGCGTCGAGCCGGCGTTGGGCGCCCGCTGCGAGAAGCGCCAAGCCTCACGTCCAGTCGACAGGTCAATGGCGCGCAACTCGGTGAGGTCACCATCCTCCTCCAAACCGGGTTCGGGCTGCGTAAAGCGAGGGCCGGTGCCAGTCACGGTTCGGTCGTTGGCTGTCTGATTCAAACAGGAACGGTTAAACGGGATGTAGAGCAGGCCGGTCTGCGCGCTATAGGACCACGACCACCAGCCCTTCACGTTGTGACCACAAATGATGTGCTGCTCCCCCACTTCGCGTGCCACCAGGTCCATGTTGATAAACACCTGTCCGGTGGCCGGATCGATATCACGGATAACGAAACGCTCGGTCGACGTGTATGGCAGCGGGGCCGCCCAGAGAAACTCGCCCGTCTCGCGGTCGTTCACGAAGAGCCCCCCCGGCTCGCCCATCGTGACCACCACTTTCCGCTCCTGCGGACTACCGGCGATCTTCGGATTGATCCAGCGCACCGCCTCAGGATCTGGATTCACCACGAGATCGACCAACGTCCGTTCCTGGACGAAGTCCTGATCCCAGTCGTCACACGGTAGGTGCTGGTAGTACCAGTCAAGGGCGCCCGTCTCGACCGAAAGCGCCACCGTCGAGTTGGAGTACAGCTCGCACGGCGTGCTGTCGCCAATGTCCCACGCCCCGTGCCGCATGATGCGGGTGTAGGGCGAGGGCACCGCAATGCCCCAGTAGACGAGTCCAAGGTCCGGGTCGTAACTCCCCGGGAGTCCCCAAGGCGACACGTGTCCGCGACGCGAGGCCGGCACACCACCCCAGGTCTGTCCACCCGGGTCATCTGCCCCCGCGGCGGTGTAGAACCGCCATGCTTCGGCTCCAGTCGACGCATCGTTCGACGCGATGAAGCAGCGGCCAGAATCGGGACGCGGGCTGCACGCGCGACCGCTCATCACCTGCCCGTCGATGACCATGGCACCGGACGAATGGGACATACCGCTCTGGTGATCGGACATCTCGCTCTCCCAGGCCAGCTCGCCGGTCCGGGCATCCACCGCGATGATGTGCGAATCTGCCGTCAGGTGCAGAATGTTCCGCCCGTAGATGGCGAGACTGCGGGTCCGGTTGCCGAGTTGCGAGTACTCTCGCAGGTCCGCCGGCGCGGCCCAGCGGTAATCCCAGACGAGGTCACCTGTCGTGGCATCGATGGCCTGCAGATGATCGCTGCCCGGGTTGGCGATGTACATGACCCCGTCATAGACCAGCGGCCGGAACTGCTGGGGGCCCTCGTCCATGGCGCGCATCCAGACCAGCCGCAGCTCACCCACATTGTCACGGTCGATCTGATCGAGCGGACTGAACCCGTGAAAGTCATAGGTACGGTGCGCCATGAGCCAATCTCCGGGGTCGGGATCGCGAAGCATGGCGTCAGTCACCGGGACGAAGTCGTCGCTGGCCGGCTGCGCGATTCCGGAAGTAGCCAGACACAGCAGCACGCCCAGAACCGCCTGGAACCGGGCCAACGAGATGGATGTGGTCATGATGCCCGCATCATACCGGAGCGTTGGGTTTCTACCGAGGTAAGCACCGGGTGGCCAACCTAGCGCCCTCCCTCTAGAGCTAGAATCCTGGGTATGCTCACCCGCCGCCAGCTGTTTCAAGCCACTGCCACGCTTGCCGTCGCCCAGACGGTCCGCGCCCAGCCCGTCGACCTCGAGCGCCGACTGGCGCTGCCTCCACCAGGACGGTTGCAGGTGGTGCTCGACACCGACACTTTCAACGAGATCGATGACCAGTATGCGGTGGCCTACAGCCTCCTGTCGCCCGACCGGATGGATGTCAAGGCGATCTATGCGGCACCGTTCGTCAACGCTCTGTCGCCGACCGCGGCCGTCGGGATGGAGCAGAGCTACAAAGAGATTCTCCGGCTGCTCGCCTTCTTCCCTGATATCGACGAGAGAATCGTGCTCCGTGGCTCCGACCGCTACTTCGAGAGCGTCGACCGTCCGATCGACAGTCCGGCGGCGCGCGATCTAATCAACAAGGCGATGAACAGCGGCGACGAACCGCTGTATGTCCTGACCATCGGAGGCCCTGTCAACGTGTCGTCGGCGATACTGATGGAGCCGCGGATCAAGGAACGCATCGTCGTCGTTTGGCTTGGCGGAACCACCCACTATTGGCCGTCGGCACGCGAGTTCAATCTCCAACAGGACGTCATCGCCTCACAGGTGCTCTTCGATAGCGGCGTGCCACTTGTGCAAATTCCGACCAAGAACGTGTCGGAACATCTCCGAACCACGGTCCCGGAATTGACCGAACAGCTCCAGGGACGGTCACTGCTGGGAGACTATCTCCACGGCCAGTTCCTGCAGTACTACGCCCGGGCCATGAACCGCGGCCGACGGACCGATACCTACCCTTGGTCGAAGGTGATCTGGGACATCTCGGCCATCGCCTGGCTAATCAACCCGGAGTGGGTACCGTCTGAGATCGTTGACAGCCCGGTGCTAACCGACGACATGCGATGGGAGTCAGACACCGGACGTCACTCGATCAGGGTGGCCAACAACGTCTTCCGCGACGCCGTCTTCCACGATCTGTTCGAGAAGCTGGCCACGCTGTAGAGTGGGGCTGGACATCACCGCCACTGCGCTCGGTGGACTGGTGATCTTCCCCTTCAACTCGATCTACCACGCCACGAAGCGGGCGCCGACGCGTTACGGAATGGGATCAGACAGGCGCTCATGAGACTATCGCCCTGTCCAACAGTCAACACTCCTAGTGGATCACTTCGAAGTCGGTGACCCACTCGCACGGGCCGCATTGGATAACTAGACGACCACCGTCAGCCGAGGTCGGCACCAGGCGGGTTCATGTCGCTATCCTCGTCAGCGCTCAACATGCTGGCGTCAAGGAAGATAGCGGCAGCGCTCTCTTGCCTACCGGTGCCGCTGCCTGGCGCCCGCGCCCAGTCAGCAACGCCGGCCGGCGAGGGGACGGCTCCTGTCCGCCCCAGCTGGTCGCGCTGGCCTTACCCTAGGACGCTACGCTTAGGCCGTCTTGAGCTGTGCCGCGTGGCTCCGCTCTTCGATTGGCCAATGCAGCGCCGCGGCGACCGCGCCAAGGATCATCCCCGCGATCCAAATACCGTTGTAATTCCCGACATTCGCGTACAGCCATCCGCCCAGCCAGATCCCAATGAAACTACCTACCTGGTGGCTGAGAAAAACTAGCCCGTAGAGCAGCGTCATGTAGCGCGTGCCGAAAAACTCGGCCACCAATCCTGAGGTGGGAGGTACGGTGGCCAGCCACAGCAAGCCCATCAACGAACTAAACACCACGACACTGGCGAGCGAGATCGGAATCGCCAGAAACAGACCGATGGCCGCGACCCGACCCAGGTAGAGTCCGGCGAGAATCTTCCGCTGCGGATGCCGTCCCGAGGCGATGCCGGAGACGTAGGCGCCCACGATGTTGAAGAGACCGATCAGGCTGATGCTCCATGCTCCGATGCGCGGAGTGAAACCGAGATCGACCAGATACGCCGGCATATGGACCGTGATGAACGCCACATGGAAGCCGCATACGAAGAACCCCGCGACGAGTAACTGATAGGAGCGGACCCCGAGCGCACGGCCCAAGACCTGCCGCATCGGGATCGGCTCGGCGGCGCCACCCTCAGCAGCTCCGCTAAAAGAAGCCAGCGGCAACGCGAAGGCCACCATGACGAATGCCGACAACCCAAGGATCTGAAGCGACTGCATCCAGCCCACCCATCCGATGAGCTCCTGAATCACCGGCACCACGAGAAACTGCCCCACACTCCCGGCAGCGGTGCCAAGCCCCAGCGCCCAGGCACGGCGGTCTGCCGGCACCGCCCGCGCAAAGGCGGGTAACACGATGCCGAACGAGGTGCCAGCCACCCCGGCCCCTACCAGCAGACCGGCGGTCGAGATGATCCCCAGCTCGGTCGTGACCTGCGACATCCCCCACATGCCACCGGCGTAGAGAACCACGCCCGCAAGCAGCACTCGCAAGTTGCCATAGCGGTCGGCGATGCCGCCGGCCAGCACCGCGATACCCCCCCACGCCAGGTTCTGCACCGCCAGCGCCATCGACAGCACGTCGCGGCCCCATCCGCGCGCCTCGGACATCGGCTGCATGAACAGTCCGAATCCGGCGCGATAGCCGAACGACAGCATCACAAGCAGGCAACCTCCCACCACGACCGGTAGCGCCGGCTTGAGCTTGCTTCGCGTCATCACACTGATAGTTTTCGGACTGGGAAGCTACTGACAAGAAGCACCGTGCAGCAGAGACCGCACGACACGCACCGACGAGCCGGGTGTAGGGCGCCGCTACCGGCTACTCTGGCACCGCCATCGCGATCAACTCCGGCGTCTCGCCGCCAATGGTGAGCCCGATGTACTGCCGCCCCTCGTGCATGTAGGTCATCGGCGTGCCGAGCGCGCCGGCTGGCAAGTCGACCGAACCTACGATCTCGCCCGTCACCTTGTCTCGGGCGATCAGCCGCGGCCCGCCGTCGCTTCCTCCTGCGGTTAACGCGCTAATCAGCAGCGTCTTGGTGATGACCGGACCGCCGCGTCCATCGCCACCAAGCGACGGCAGGTTCAGATCGCGCAGCCGGGGATGGTTACGGAACCGGTCGCCATCGCCGTTGGGCTGCATCCACGAGATGTCGCCCTGGTTTAGGTCGATGGCCGTCACCCGTGAATAGGGCGGTTTAAAGAGCGGCAGCCCCTGCGGCATCCGCGGCTGACGTCCACTGCCGAATCCACTTTGTGTATAGCGCAGATTTCCACCTTCGGCCGGGTCAGGCGTGAAGTACTTCAGCACCGAGAACGAGTTATTCGACGGCACGTAGAGGACTCCAGTCTCCGGGTCCACGCCAGAGCCCTGCAGGTTGGCGCCGCCATCAATGGCCGGTCGCTGAATGGTGCCCTGTGTTACCCCATCGATGGTGCGCATTGGCGGCGAATAGAGCGGCCCCAGCCGAAAGTCCTTCACCGTCTCCACCGCCAGCGCTCGGATCTCGGGAGTGAAATCGACTAGGTCATCGATGCTGACCCCCTGATACTCGAAGGCCGGCGGCTTGGTCGGGAACGGCTGGGTCTCGGACAGCACCTCACCCTCGAGGTTGGTGTCGGTCTCGACCGGACGCTCCTCGATCGGCCAGACCGGCTCGCCCGTGATGCGGTCGAAGACGTAAGTGAAACCCTGTTTACTCACCTGCGCCAGCATCTTGACCTCGCGCCCGTCGACCGTCACATCGACCAGATTGGGATGGGTCGGAAAGTCGTAGTCCCACACGCCGTGATGCACGGCCTGGAAATGCCAGAGGCGCTGACCAGTGAGGATGTCGACGGCCACGATGCTCTCGGCGAACAGGTTGTCACCGATCCGGTGCCCGCCGTAGTAGTCACTGGTCGGCGTACTAGTGGGCAGATAGACGATGCCTGCTTCGTCGTCGGCCCCCATGGCGGCCCAAACGTTGGTGTTCCCTGAGTAGCGCCACGACTCATTGGCCCAGGTGTCCGAGCCGAAATCGTCACCATCGGGAACCGTGCGGAACACCCACTTCACCTCGCCCGTGACCGCGTCGATCCCTTTCACCCACCCTGGGGGCGCTTCCTTCGCGACGACGTAGTCGGAGATAGTGACCGGGGTCACGACCACCCCATTGGAGACGGTCGGCGGCGACGTCACCGAGATCCAGTGACGGCCACGACGGTCGTAGGTATCCCGCTCGGCCCGTGGCACGCCGGTGAAAAGGTCAACCTTGCCGTTGTCCCCAAATTCGGTCGCCGGCTCTCCAGTCTTGGCGTCGACACTGATCAGATAGCCGTCGGTAGTACCCCAGTAAACGCGCTCGACGTCGCCGTCTTTCCAGTAGGCGCCGCCCCGCATATTGGCCCGGCTGGCCGGTGGTCCGTCGAAATGGCTCTCCGGGTCGTACACCCACACCCGCTCGCCAGTACCGGCGTCCCACGCACCACCAAGACTCAGTGGCGTCGGCGCATAGAGCAGTCCGTCAGCCATGACCGGCGTCGCTTTGAAGAGCCGGAGCGATAGGCCGTAGTCGGGATTAGTGGAGTCGCCCGGAAATTCGCCCAGCCGGCCCCGGCGCACGAGCTCCGCCGCAATTGCATCGAAGTCGAGGTCGGCATCCGGGGTCGTGGCCCGCCACACGATCCCCAGACTTGAAAAATTGTCGGCCGTAATCTGGTCAAGCCCCGAGTACTTGGTACCACCGTTGTCGCCGGCATAGGCGTGCCACTCTCCATCGACCGCCCCGTACTGGGCCTGAACCGGAAGCGGGACGAGCAGTGCCGCCACAAGAGCGCTTGGTACGACGAACGAAAAACAAGATCTCACGAGTCCCTCCACGAGGTGTCTAACAGCCGGTCTAAGGTAGCCATACTACAATGCGCCGGCCGCTAGACCGACCGGCGCCACCATGACCTCATCCCAACCGGAACACGCCGCCACCATCGAAGCACGGGTACGGTGTGCGCTCCTCCGAGAATCACTGGCGTTGGTGGCTCGAGGCGTCGCCACCCCGGGGGCCGTCGACACGGTGGTCCGAACCACCGTGGGTCGCCGTCTTTCGGTCGCTGGGCCCTTCGCCATCTGGGAACAGATTGGCTGGGACCTTGTGCAGGTTATCGTCGGCGAACTAGTGCGGGAGATCTCGAACGCCACCACCACTCTGGACGCGCTCGACACGATCCTCGCGAGTGCCAGCGTCGCCACACCGGTCGAAACCGACGGTGCCGACAGTGGCGCTGCCAAGTCCGTTCAGCGGGTGGCCGTGGTCGGCGCCGGACTGATGGGTCACGGCATCGCCCTGGAGTTCGCGGCGGCCGGCCGCGACGTGTACCTGCACGACATCTCCTCTGAACTGCTGACGCAGGCCGTCGACCGAGCGCGGGTGGGTTTGCAGGCCCTGGCCCTCACCAGGCAGCTGTCTGACGCGGACGTTAATGCAGCACTCGGCCGGATCCGTACAACGACTGAGCTTCGTGAGTGCGCCAACGCGGCCGACCTGGTCGTCGAAGCGGCTTCGGAGAACCGGGAGCTCAAGCAGCGTATTTTTGGCGAGCTCGACGTCTATGCGCCCGCGCACGCCATCCTGGCCTCGAACACCTCTACCTTTCTACCCAGCTCGTATGCCTCGACAACGTCGCGACCCGCTCAGGTAATCGGTATCCACTACTTCAACCCGCCGCATCTTCTTCCGGGCGTGGAACTAATCCGCGGGCCCGCAACTTCGGACCAGACCGCGGCCACCATCACCGCGCTCTACCGCGCGCTTGGCAAGCAGCTGGCCCCGCTCAACGGCGAGATCCAGGGATTTATCGGTAACCGCCTGCAAGCAGCCGTCCTCCGAGAGGCGATCGCGGTGGTCGAAGACGGCCTGGGGAGCCCAGCCGAGGTGGATGCGGTCGTCAGCGCCGAGATCGGTCGCCGCCTTCCGGATGCCGGTCCGTTCGCGCAGGCCAGCGCGGCCGGCGCCTACGCCACCCGGGCGCTGCTGGAAGAACACCTCCCCCTCCTGTCGAACAAGCGTGAGATACCGGGACTGCTGCGCCAGAAGGTGAAAGCGGGCGAGCTGGGCGTCAAGGTGGGCCAGGGGTTCTACAGCTGGACGCCAGAGTCGGCTGAGGCCTGGCGGCGTCACATGTCGGATGCACTGCTCGACCTCGCCGCGAGACTCGACATACCCACAACCGCTTGACCTCCGTCTTTACGATAGGCATGCTCCGCTGATGAACAACCTCCCCTCGTCTGCAGTGTGTCTCGCCCGGGTCGTGCGGTGCCTCGCCGCGTTGATCGCCAGCGCATCCCTGTCCGCAGCGCAGAACAGCTCGTCTGACGGGCCCTGGCAAAGCTACGGCACCGAGAACGGGGAGTGGCGCAGCTACGCCGGCGACATCGCCGGGACGAAGTACTCACCGCTGGACCAGATCGACGCGAGCAACTTCAGCCAGCTCGAGATTGCCTGGGAGTGGCTAACCGTCGACCGGCTCGTCAGCCGCACCATGCCTGACGGCAGTGAGTGGTGGGCCCCCCTCGATACCATCGTCGAGTCGCTAGTTGAGGACACGCCCAACCTGTACCGAAGCAGCCAGCCGCCCAACCTCTCCCGCCTGCAGGCCACGCCGCTCATGGTAGACGGCGTCCTCTACTTCAATACACCGCTCTCACAAGGCGTGGCCGTAGACGCGCAGACCGGCGAGACGATCTGGGTGTTCAACCCCAAGACATACGAAGAGGGCACACCTTCGATGAGCAGCCCCTGGACTCAGCGCGGGGTGGCGTACTGGACCGACGGCGAGGAGGACGAGCGGATCTTCTGGGGCACCGGAAACGGTTACCTCGTGTGCGTCGATGCGGAGATTGGACGACCGTGCGCAGATTTCGGTTCGGACGGCAGCGGCATGGTCGACGCCATGGTGGGCATTCCCCGGGTGGAACGAGAGGCGCGCGACTACCTCAATGCGATGCTCTACTCCATCAACTCGCCGCCGATCGTGGTACGTGACCGGGTCATCCACGGGTCACAGATTGCCGACCGGCGCATCACCAACGAGGCGCCTCCTGGCTGGGTTCGGGCCTGGAACGTGCGCACTGGCGAGCATGCGTGGGATTTCCACACCGTCCCCAACAGCGCCGACGAGTTCGGCGCCGATACCTGGGGGAACGACTCCTGGCGCTACTCTGGGAACGCCAACGTCTGGTCGATGCTGGCGGGCGACAATGCGCTGGGCTACGTCTACCTGCCCACCGGCACCACAACCAACGACTACTACGGAGTCGAACGACCGGGTGACAACCTGTTTTCTGAGTCGATCATCGCGGTGGACGTCGAGACCGGACAACGGATGTGGCACTTCCAGGCCGTGCACCACGGGCTCTGGGACTACGACTTCCCCACCCATCCCAACCTTGTGGATGTGGTGGTCGATGGACGGCCGATCCAGGCACTCACGCAAGTGAGCAAGCAGGCGTTCGTTTACGCGTTCGACCGGGTCACGGGCGATCCGATTTGGCCGATCGAAGAGCGTCCGGTGCCGCAGGAGACGAACATGCCGGGTGAGGTCCCCTCACCCACCCAACCGTTCCCAACCAAGCCAGCACCGTTCGACTATCAGGGTGTGACTATCGACGATCTGGTGGACTTCACGCCAGAGATAAGGCAAATGGCAATGGACGTGGTGCAGAACTACCAGATCGGGCCACTGTTCACACCAC
Source organism: Acidobacteria bacterium UBA2994 (assembly GCA_002346545.1). Taxonomy (GTDB): domain Bacteria; phylum Acidobacteriota; class Vicinamibacteria; order Vicinamibacterales; family UBA8438; genus UBA2994. The sequence goes on along the minus strand of DEAA01000032.1, from coordinate 25,731 downwards.
CGGGCCGCCCGATCGAGGGCGGCACCCAGGGGACACTCATGCGTCCACCCGACTTCGGCGCCGCTGGTTGGGCCGGTGCAGCTGTGGACCCCGAGACCGGCATGCTCTACATCCCATCACGCAACATTGCCGTCGCGATTCCCCTGTATCAGCCCGACCCGGCGCTGGGCGCCACCATGGCCTACACCCACGGAGCGCCGGAGCAGCAACGGCTCCGGCAAAGCAGTAACTACGAAGCACGAATGCCGCAGGGTCTACCCTTACTCAAGCCACCCTACTCACGGATGACGGCCATCGACATGAACACGGGCGACCATGCCTGGATGGTGCCACTTGGCAACGGTGACCGGATTCGAAATCATCCCAGACTGCGGCACCTGAACCTGCCGCCAGTCGGCGACGGCACCATCTCAGGCGTCCTCCTGACCAAAACGCTGCTGATCAGCGCCGTACCGACCGCCGGGAGCGACGGCGGGCCAGGCCTGATAGCGTGGGACAAAATCACAGGTGAGATTCAAGGGGCGGTGGACTTACCGGCAGGCACCATCGGCACGCCGATGACTTACATGGTGAACGGTCGGCAGTACATCGGCGTCACCGTGGGTGGCGGTCCCCGCCTGATAGCGTTTGCACTTCCGGAATAAACGAGCGCTACCGGCTAAACTGAGAGCAGCCAATGCATTTAATCAGACTTCTCCGGACCATGGTGTGGCTCTGCCTCGTGTTAGCCGCGCTGGTGAGCATGCCGGCGACGGCCGAGGCTCAGCCGGGCGTGCGAATGGTGCCGCCCCCCAACGACGGTGAACGCTACTGGTCCAGATGGCGCGGCCCCTCCGGACAAGGCGTGGTCGACGGCAGCGGCTACGTCGACACCTGGTCAGACACCGCCAACGTGAAATGGCGCACGTCGGTTCCGGGCTCCGGCCACTCGTCGCCCATCATCTGGGGCGACCAGATCTTCCTGACCACGTCGCGTAGCGGCGGGCGCCGCCTAACAGTGCTTAGCTATAGCCGCACCGACGGTTCACTACTGTGGGAGACCGATGCTCCGGCCGGACCGGTCGAATCGCATCACGGCAAGAATACCCCGGCGTCAGCTACTCCCACCACCGATGGTGAGCGGGTCTATGTCTCGTTCGGCAGCCGCGGCATGCTGGCGCTCGACCTCGACGGCAACATCGTGTGGCACCGCGATCTAGGAGAGATCCAGAACTACCATGGGCCAGCCGGCTCGCCGCTGCTCTACAACGACACCGTCATCATTTATCAGGACCAGGGCGCCTCATTCGGCGCCGGCGGCATCAACCGCGAGTCGGCTGGCGCCTACGTGACCGCGCTTGACGCCGCCACAGGCGAACCCCGCTGGCGCACCGCCCGGTCGGCCAGCGTGGGCTGGGGCACACCCATCGCCATCTCACTGGGCGATCACGACGAACTGATCGTCAGCAGCAGCCGGGACGTACGGTCGTATGACCCCACCTCAGGCGAAGAGCTGTGGACCTGCGACGGCAACCTATTCGAGGTTATCCCCACCCCGGTAGTAGGCCACGGACTGGTCTTCTGCACCTCGGGACGCGCCGGCCCCACGCTGGCGATTCGTCCAGGCGGCCGCGGCAACGTCACCGACACCCACGTCGAGTGGCAGACCACGCGTGGCTCGCCGTTCGTACCCTCGCCCGTTCTGTACGGTGACTACCTCTACACGCTCAACGACATGTCGAGCATCATCACCTGCCTGAACGCCAGGACCGGTGAGACGGTGTGGCAAGAGCGGCTGGGACGGCCCCAACGGGAAGCGATCTCGGCCTCGCCAATCGTGGTGGACGACAAGCTGTTCGTCACCACCGACCAGGGCATCACCTACGTGCTAAAAACCGGACCGGAGTTCGAGATTCTGCACACTAACGACATCGGCGCCCGCACCCTGGCGTCGCACGCACTGGTCGACGGCGTCTGGTACATGCGCACCGTCGACGAATTGCTCGCCATCAGCGAGTAAGCCGGACACCTCGAGGACCGGCCGTCGGTGCCGGTCCGGCTTAGTAGCGGAACAAGTACTGAATCTTGGTGAAAATGGCGCGGTTGGTACGCCTGAGCGCGGTGGTGAAGAATCGCTCGTCGTCGATACGGTCTTCCTGCCGATAGTGGTCGTCGTATCCCAGATAGAACGCCGTTCCCGCGTTGACCCGATAGGTCAGCAACAGGTTGAGGTCGAGCTCTTTCGAGAAGTTGTTGTATTCGCCGATATTCCGGAGCAACAGGCGATCCGTGATCTGCCAGGTGGTCAGCCCCCGCCAGATCTTCACGTTAAACACCTCAAGATCACCAGTCCTGGTGTCGGTGAACTGGGCAGAGTCAAGACTGAGTCTCGACTGCAGGCGGGAGAACGGCCGCACCGTGGCATTGATCCCGAACGCCGTCTGACGCCCCAGGAACGGCGCCTTCGGATCGAAGAAAATCTCGTCCCCGGCGTCGGCCCGCACACCCAGCGAGAAGGCCCGTGACGAGTCGATGGACATCCTGAACTGACGGCGCCACTTCCAGAAGTCGACGCCGCCGAACCGTTCGAGCGCGCGCTGCCCGCTCAGGTTGACGCTGATACTCTTGGCGAAACCGAGCTGGAGCCCTAGGTGGGCCATCTCGTCCTCGAGCACGTCGTCATAGTTGTGGCTCCGCTCGTACTCGAACGTCGGCCCCCAATCGATGAGCCAGTGTTCGGGGAACCAGCGATACTCGATGCGGTGGAACGTATGCTGCTGGTCGACCCGACGCACGAAACCGACGTCGGTGCGGAAGTCTGGGTCGGTCTGCCCGACGAAGTGCCATAACCGGAGGTTCCGGCCGCTCCGCGAATAGGCCGCTCCCCACATCGGCCCGGTCCGCTCGACGCCCTGCTCATCTCGATGCATCGACTGATAGCCGACGAAATTGAACCGGCTAACGTCGTTGATCCGTAACTGGCTGTCGATACCGCCCACGCGGCTGTAGCCGTCGAGGAACTCACGGTCGGTGAACAGCGTGCCGATATGGGACTCGGCGTAGAAGTCGTAGCGGGCGCGTCCGATGAAAAACTGAGCGGTCTCGCCAAACGCCGGGTCCGACTGATCATCGCGTCGGCCAGGCGCCTCGTCGTCGGCGATGATCACCCCCAACGTTGTCCGCCCCACCTTGCCGGTCAGCTTGGCGCCTACCCGCGGATCGACGATGGTACGGGTGTTCACCAGATTGATCGGCGACGTGAAATCGAAGATCTCGGCAGCTTCGAGAAAAAACGGGCGCAACTCGTCAAAGAACAGCGGAAACCGCTGGTTAACCTCGATCTGGGGGCGGTCGGACTCGATCTGTGAGAAGTCGGGATTGACCGTAAAGTCGGCGGTCAGGTTCGAAGTGAGGCCGTACTTCACGTTTAACCCGGCTTCGGGTGAGGTCCCCTGCTCGACGTACGCACTGCTGCCGTCGAGCGAACCGAAATTGATGGCTGTCACCGTGGGCAGGATCTCGAGATTGCGACTGGTCGAGAGACCCGTCATCCCTTCGAGTACGCCCATCTGTCCCATGAAGCTCTGTACCTCGCGCGACATCGGCGCCCAAACGTCGTTCTCCTCGTTCTTGCTCTTGATCTCGCGGACCATCTGGAAGCCCCAGCTGTGCGGCTCGCCCGGCTCCCGCTGTGGGTAGCGGACACTCTTGAACGGAATGGCCATCTCGGCCGTGTACCCGTCCTCGACAATCTGGGTGCCGCTCTCGAACAGCGCCTCCCACGACCGGTCCGCATACGGAATCGCACCGCCTCGCTGGTTGCTCCCACTGATCACGCCATCGCCCTGGACGTTGTAGGCATTCACGTCGAAGTCGTAGACCCGCTGCTGGTCCATAAAGGTGTCGAAGTAGACGGTCATCAGGTCATCCTGCGGCGCCCGGTCTCGGTCCACGCGATTGGCACGCATCTGACTGGGATCGCTGTAATGCAGGTAGAACCCGAAGTAGAGATGGTCGCGGTCGTAGGCGAGATATACCTCGGTGTCCTCGGTGGCCGGGGCCCCGTCGAGCGGTGACTGCTGGACGAAGGTGCTGATCATCGTGGCCGTCTCCCAGATGGGATCATCGAGCCGGCCATCGATCACCGGAGGCGTGTCGGTACGGGTGGGTCTGATCCGAGGCCGGTCGGCCAGAATGCCGTAGGCCGATCCGGCCGGTTCGTGCACCGTATCGTCGACCCGAGGCCGACTGGGCCCCGCCCCACGAGTCATCTCGCCCACGGATTGGGCACCCGCGAGAGGTGCGGCGAACCAGAATGCGAGGGTGACACAGACCCAGCCAGTGAACTGGTGCATGAAGAACTGTGGCCAGGAATCGACGCGGCAGGAGCGCGACTGACCGCCGAATGTGCATTGTACTCGGAATAGAATAGGCGCTTGCTCGCCCTCTCCGGTCACCGTGCCGCGGTACTCTGGCTCGTCGGGTCAGTGCTGTCAGTGTCCGTCTCGGCGGCCCAGCCCCCCACGCCTGTCCACGGCCAGGAAGGACAGGACGCGCCCTGGGTGGTGACCCCCCAAGCGTTGGTGGACACCATGCTGGACATGGCGGCAGTGCAACCGGGTGAACGGTTGCTCGACCTGGGATCGGGCGACGGACGCGTCGTGATCTCGGCCGCACAGCGCGGATTGCACGCGGTCGGGGTGGAGTTGGACGCGGGCCTGGTCGCCATGTCGAGTGAGTCGGCCGCCGAGGCCGGTGTAGCCGACCGAACAAAGTTCGTGCAAACAGATCTTTTCGAGTACGACTTCACCGACGCCGACGTCATCACCTTCTTTCTACTACCTGAGCTGACCATCCGCCTGCGGCCCACGTTCTTCAACCTGCGCCCCGGCACTCGCATCGTCTCGAACACCTGGGACATGCGCGGCACCGAAGAAAACCCTGAGGCTCCAGGATGGGATCCGGACGAGACGATCGTCCTCGACCCCTGTCCAGGGTTTTGCTCGGCGCACGCCTGGACCGTACCGGCCAAAGTGGAGGGCGTCTGGCGACTCACCGACGGTGGCAAGCTCGAGCTCCGGCAGCAGTATCAGATGGTGGAGGGCGAGCTGTGGACCGGTGGACGACGGATCACCCTGCAGGAAGGCCGACTGGCGGGCACGATCCTCAGCTTCCGCGCCGCCGGGGTCCGCTACCAGGCCGAGATCGACGGCGCGACCATGGCCGGGACGACCAATCAGGCAGATGCGTGGCGCGCAACACGCCAGCCCTGAACAGCTCAGCAGACCAGCGTCTGCCTCGCCATTGCTTGCTGGAAAATGTAGGCCAAGAACACAACCTTGACGCGGAGACAACATGGCGACAACGAGCCGACGGGCGTTTCTCGGACATCTTGGGGCAGCTGCGGCTGTTCCGGCTTTCAAATCGCTCAGCCTGGAGGCGGGCGAGCTCAGGCAAGACTCTTCGTCCGAGACGACCTTTGATCTTCTGATCACCGGCGGCCGGGTAATCGACCCCGGGCAGAACCTCTCAGCCATACGTGACGTCGCCATCCGGCACGGGCGAATCGCGAGCATCGGAGAGAACCTTCCGCACGACCAGGCCCGCCAGGTGTTCGACGCCGCCGACAAGATCGTCACGCCAGGCCTGATTGACCTCCACTCGCACGTCTACGAGCACGGCACCCCCCTGGGCGTCAGTCCGGATGTGGTGGGTATTCAGTCAGGGGTCACCACCATCGTAGATGCCGGTACTACCGGCGCGTCGATGTTCCCAGGATTCCGCCGGTTCGTCATCGACAGTGCCCGGACCCGCATCTATGCGCTGCTGAATCTCTCGACCGCCGGTTGCTGCACCGACGAAATCTACCTCGACGCTAGACTGATCAACACCCGTGCCGCCGCTCGGATCATCGAGGCCCACCGCGATCTGATTCTCGGGCTCAAGGTGCGAGTGCGGGGCCGGCGCGAGGATCTGGGCCACGACGTCGCGACGCTGAAGACCGCGCGGGGATTGGCTGACGAGGCGGGCCTACCGATCATGATGCACTGGTCCACCGAGCCGGAGTTGCTCGACATCCTGCGGGCCGGCGACATCCTCACCCATCCCTTCAACCCGCCAACCGAACGATCGTCGAATGTCTTCGGGAACCAACTGGAGCAGGCCGAGACGGTGGTGCCGCAGATTCTGGCGCTGGCCGACCGGGGCATCTTCACTGACGGTCAGCTTGCCACCACCCACCATCAGTGGCACGTCTCCGAAAAGGCGACCGGCCAGGGCTGGTTCCCCGATGCAATCTCGACCGATGTGGCCCGCACCCCGGACCTAGTCCCCGCCAGTGTGCTACTGCCGATGTCGCAGTTTCTCTATCTGGGATTGAGCACCGAGCAGGTGATCGAGCGGGTGACCACGAACCCGGCCAAGATGCTGGACTATCCGGAGACGGTAGGATCGCTCGCGCCGGGGGCACCCGCCGACGTGGCGGTGAC
>DEAA01000032.1:0-18981 GCA_002346545.1 Acidobacteria bacterium UBA2994 | reverse complement strand
GAGGGGCCCCCGCCGACGTGGCGGTGCTCGAGCTCGAGCAGGGCCGCTTCACCTTCGGCGACAGCTCGCGCCCAGAGCCGCAGACCCGCGAGCTGAGTCAGCAGTTCGTCAGCGTAGCCACGGTCAAGAGCGGCGTCTTCGTCAAAGGCGGAATAGACGCATAGACCGGTTCGGGTTCCTGCTCGACATCCCTCGTGCCTCTCCCCCCGAAGAGCTTGCATCCGTGCGCGGTCGGTGGGAACGTGCGGCGCGCGCGGCAACCGATGCTTTCGCCGGTCAGCCACGGCCTGCTCTAGCAGGTGACACCGGGAGGTCGCATGTCTTACGTCTTCTACGATACCGAGACAACGGGAATCAGCAGATCCTTCGACCAGATTCTCCAATTCGCCGCCATCAGGACGGACGATGATCTGCAGGAACTGGACCGTTTCAATGTTCGATGCCAACTGCTTCCGCACATCGTTCCATCGCCCCAGGCTCTCCGAATCACGCGGGTTACGCCAGCGATGCTGACCGACGCGAGCCTCCCCTCTCACTACGAGATGATGGGGCAGATTCAACAGCAACTGCGTTCGTGGTCACCCGCAACTTTCGTGGGCTTTAATTCCATTGCCTTTGATGAAGAACTACTGCGGCAGGCGTTCTACCAAACGCTCCACCTGCCCTACCTCACAAACACGAATGGAAATGTCCGATCAGACGTCCTCTTGTTAGCCCGCGCGGCCAGTATCTATGCACCTAAGGCACTCAAGGTGCCCTTAGGCGACAAGGGCCGGCCGACGTTCCAGCTGAGTCCCCTTGCCCGTGAGAACGGCTACCGCGATCCCGTCGCGCATGAGGCCCTCGCCGATGTCTTATCCACCGTCTACCTGGCCCGCTTGATTCGGGATCGGGCACCGGCTGTGTGGGAGGCCATGGCCCGCGCAACGACAAGGAGCTCCGTGACTGAATATGTGAGAGGGCATCCCATATTTACACTCACGGGATTTCATGCTGGACGGGCCTATTCGTCGCTTGTCACAGGGTGTGGGCAAAACCCAGAGCGTAAGGCTGAACTCGCAGTCTTCGACCTGTCTTTCAACCCCAACGACTACGTATCTCTCTCGGTCGACGATCTAGTGCGGGTGCTCGGCACCGAGTCGAGACCGATCCGCTCTCTGCCAGCGAACAGGCAACCGACACTCATGCCGGAAGACGCGGCGCCGAGCGGCACCAACGCGCTCGATGTTCCACCCGGCGAGCGTCGTCGCCGCATGGAGCTTGTTCGGGCGAATCGTGATTTCCAGGTCCGGGTCGGACAGGCCCTGGCCCAGCGGGGTAGCGTCGACCCGCCATCGTCATATGTCGAACAGCGTATCTATGATGGATTCCCCGCGCATGAAGATACGGCACGCATGGAGGAGTTCCATCATGTGCCGTGGGATGAACGAGTTGCGATCGCCTCCACGATAGAGGACCCGCGCATCCAGGAACTAGCCCATCGCTTGATTTACTTCGAGCGATCGGATGTCCTCCCGGCCACGACGGTGGCTGAACTGCGGGACTGGGTATCCAAACGCGTGTTAGCCGAGGGGGACGACGTCCCGTGGACGACAGTCAACAAGGCAATCCGGGAGACCGAAGCCTTACTCCAGGATGCGGCCGGCCCTGACGCGGAGTTGCTCCGCGAGGCTCACTTTTTTCTCCGTGACTTCGCTGGCCGCTAGATAGGGTCCGGACGGGTCACGCAGCGACTTACCGCCGGTAAACAGACAGGCCGCGCGAGAACGTCTCGACCACCTCGATGTGCTCGAGATCGGCCGGGTCGGTAGTCAATGGATTCGCCTCCAGCACCACGAGGTCCGCCTGTTTGCCGACCGTGATCGATCCCTTCCGGTCATCCTCGAAGTACTGATACGCCGCCCCGAGCGTGACTGCGTGCAGAGCCTCTTCTACGGTGGCTCGCTGGTGAGGTCCGAGAACGTGCCCGCTGCGAGTCGCGCGATTCACCGTGATCGACACCAATCGCATGATGTGGGGTGGGACAATCGGGGCGTCGTTGTGCACGGTGAAGTCAACGCCGCGATCGATGGCCCACCGGATCGGACTGATGTTATTGCCCCGCTCCTCGCCAAAGCTCCGCCGATGCCAGTCGCCCCAAAAGAAGGCGTGCGCCGAGAAGAACGACGGTACGACGTTCAGTGCGGCGGCCCGGTCGAGCTGGTCGGCGCGCATCAACTGGGCGTGGATGATGACCGACCGGTGGTCGGGCACCTCGTCCATGCTGTCCAGCGCTTCATCGACCCCGTCCAGCATCAGGTCCATTGCCGCGTCGCCGTTGGCGTGCGCCAGAAACGGCACCCCACCCCGGATGAGCGCTTCCGCTTGTGCCTTGTAATCCGCCGGTTCCATCGTGCCGTAGGCAACATAGTCGGCCGACGCCCCCGGCGGTCCCTCCTCGTAGGGCACGGTCACCCAAGCGGTGCGCCCCTGCGGCGAGCCGTCGAGCATCAGCTTGACCCCGGCCACGCGGGCGCCGTTGCGGTAGTCCGGCTCGTACTCGAGGGCCTCGATCTCCTCCAGCGAGCCGGTGCGGATGTAGGCCGCCACGTCGGCCTTGAACGGCTCGCGGTCGGCAGCGGCGTGCAGCGTCTCGACGAACCGGCCTCCCGTGCCGCCATCCTGGATGGTGGTCGTGCCGTAGGACAGGTACACGTCAATCGATCGCCGGATCAGGGTGTCGGTTTCCTCGGCGGTGGGTGGCGCTCCGCGATCCACACGGATCAACCGGCTGGCTGTCTCTTCCAGTACGCCATTGGGCTCTCGGGAACCAGCCAGACGACGGATATGTCCGCCCGGCGGGTCAATCGTATCGGCAGTGATGTCGCTCGCCGCTAGCGCGGCCGTGTTCACCGCACTCAGGTGCCCTGACACATGGGTGAGGATAATCGGATGGTCGGTCGACGCCCGGTCGAGATCGGCCGTGGTTGGATGACGCCTCTCGGCCAGCAGCGAATCGTCGTAACCACGCCCCATGACCGCCTCGCCCGGCGGGATCTCCTGCTCGTTGATCCATGTCCTGATCTTCGCCACCAGCTCGTCGATGGTGGTAACGTCGCCCACCGGAGGCGAGTGCAGCGACAGGGTGTCGAGCCCGCGCCCCACTCCCATGAAATGGCCGTGCGCATCGATGAAGCCAGGCAGCAGTGCGTTTTCGGCCAGCTCCACCACCCGGGTCGACGGTCCCTCCAGCGCCATGACGCCATCAATCTCGCCGACCGCGATGATGGTCTCACCGCGCACCGCCACCCCGTCAACCGTGGGTTGGTCCGGATCCATGGTAACGATGTTGCTGCCAACGAAGATCAGGTCGGCTGACAAACCGCGCTCGGCGGGCGGCGCCCCGCAGCCTGCAAGACCGACGCTCAGCACACAAACGAGCGCGACGACGAGTTGTGTCTGGCTTGTCATGCGTCCACCCTGACGGTTCTCTTCCCACGCGACCACGCTGGCGCCATGGTCCCACGACTCTGAGGATTTAGGGCTCAAGTCTGGCCCGATCGCTATAATCCGGTGCATGACATCGTCCTCCCCCACGCGGCTCGGCGCGGTGGTGGCAGCGCTCGGCGTCATGATGGTCGTCCCGCCGGCGTCCACCGGACAAACCCGGTCAACGCCATGGAGCGCTCCCGACATCCAGGGCGTCTGGGAGTACTGGACGTTCACTCCCCTCGAACGCCCAGACGAGTTTTCCGGTCGCGACACGCTGACGGCCGAGGAGGCGGTGCTCGTCGGTGAGGCCGGACTCGCCGCCGCGAGAGCCACGGACCGCGACGGGCCAGCCCCGGGCGATACTGGAGCCTATGGACAGGAGGTCTGGACCGAGCGCTCGCGCCCGACCGCCCTCACCCAGACGTCGCTGATCGTCGATCCGCCAGACGGTAAAATCCCGCCGACGACGGCGAGCGAGCAAAGCCGCGCCGCGGCACACGCGTCGTCAGGCGGCCGCCCGGTCCGGGTCCGCGCAGGTGGCATCAGCGCCAACGGACCGGAGGACCGCGGCCTGTCCGAGCGTTGCATCGTTAGCTTCAGTACCGGCCCGCCGATGCTGCCCGCCGGCTACAACAACAACGTCCAGATCCTGCAGACACCCGACCATGTGGCGCTCGTCGTCGAAATGATCCACGACGTGCGCATCGTTCGGCTAGACGACGCCCCACCGATCGATACCGGCGTGCGCCAGTGGCTCGGCAGCTCACGCGGATTCTGGGATGGCGACACGCTGGTGGTCGAAACTACGAATTTTTCCGACAAGGTCGGCAGTTTCAGCACGACGAGAGATGCGTGGGGCACCGGAGAGAACCTCAGACTCACCGAGCGGTTCACCCGAGGTGACACTGACACGCTGCTCTATGAATGGACGGTCGAGAATCCAACCGTCTTCACCGAGACGTTCTCGGGCCAACTGCCGATGAACCGGAGTGATCTCCCGCTGTACGAGTACGCCTGCCATGAAGGCAACTACGGCCTCTACAACTCGCTCGTTGGCGCGCGGGCCGAAGAGCGCGCGGCGGCGACTCGGTAGACTCGGCGTCACGGTTCACAGAATCGAGAAGGGCTGAAGGATGACACGTCACACGGCACGCCTGACTTCAACACTAGCGGCCGCACTGCTGGCTGTCGCCGGCGTGGCCAGCGCCCAGGCTCAGGCCACGGACGGCGCGAACAACGTCATGCCGTGGGCGTACGTACTCAACGACCCGCTACCGGACGATACCGCGACACCAGACCCGAACGAAGTCGTGACGGTGCTCAACTCGCCGCTCCGGATTCCCCGGTCGGAGATCAACATCAACAACGGTCCGCCCGACTGGCACCCCGACGGCCATCCGCCGATGCCCTCGGTCGTCGCTACCGGCGGCGGCGACGGCGTGGTGGCCTGCGGCTACTGCCACCTGCCCAACGGCCAGGGCAAACCGGAAAACGCCAGCGTGGCCGGGCAGCCCTACGAGTACATCGTGCAGCAGATGACCGACTGGCGGAATGGCCTGCGCAAGACAGGCGAACCGCGCATGGGACCGCCGTCGTTCATGGAACGGATCGGGCTGGCCGCCACCGACACCGAAGCACGGGTGGCCGCCGAGTACTTCGCGTCGATGCCATTCAGGCAGTGGATTCGGGTGGTCGAAACAGACGAGGTACCGCGCACCCGGTTCGCGGGCTAGATTCACGAGGTCATCGAAGGCGGCGGCACCGAGCCGATTAGCATGCGTATCGTCGAGACGCCGGAAGACCTCGAGCGAACGAAGCTGCGAGACGACGCCACCGGGTTCATCGCCTATGTGCCGACCGGATCTGTGGCGCGAGGAGAGGCCAAGACAGAGGGCTGCACCGTCTGCCATGGTCCCGGACTGCGAGGACTCGGCCCGGTGCCTGCGCTAGCAGGACGATCGCCGAGCTACATGGCTCGCCAGCTCTACGACTTCCAGACCGGCGTGAGGAACGGCGCCTGGTCTGATCTGATGGACGCTGAGGTGGAGGACCTGTCACTCGGAGACATCGTCGATATCGTCGCCTACACGGCAAGCCTCGCGCCCTAGGTGAACGACGATGCCCAAGACCGTTCTTCTGCTGGCCACCCTGCTTGGTGGCGCCGTCGGCGCCCTAGCCCAGGACCCGGAACCGCTCACTCCGCACCGCACTGGAACGTTTCAAGCGCGTCTGACCGAACGGTCTCCCGAGTCAGACGCCAATCGATGGAGCGCCCGCTTCCAGTTTCCTGGCGCGCTCAGCCGCTGGGACTACAGCCTCGCGAGTGAGAGCTTCAGCCTCTATGTACCGGATGATTACGACGCCGACGGGGAACCCTACGGCGTACTGGTGTGGATTTCGCCAGTCGATACGGGCGCCATCCCGCCCCCGCTCCGCACGGTGTTCGATGAACGTCGCCTGATCTGGATCAGCCCGGACAACGCCGGCAATCAGCGTCACCTCTTCCCCCGCGCCGGCCTGGCGCTCGACGCCGCGCTGAACGTGCAAAAGGCCTATAACGTCGACCCAAGTCAGATCTTCGTCTCTGGACTCTCAGGCGGCGGCCGGATGGCAACCATGCACGCGGTCGCCTACCCTGAGCTGTTCGCCGGAGGTTTCCCGATCATCGGCGTAACGACCTACCTAGCCGTCAGGCCACCCTCGACGGGACAACTCGTGCCGCAGTTTCCCAGTCCGGCGGTTGACGTGCTTGACCGCGCCAGAACGCAGCCGCTGGTCATCATGACCGGGAGCGGCGATTTCAATCGCGGCGAATGTCGCGCGGCGGCCGAGGCATTTGAAGGCGACGGATTCACCAACCTCCATCTCCTCGATATCGAAGGTATGGGGCACGAGCTACCATCGCCCAGGAATTTTGCGCGCGGCCTCGATCTACTGTTGTCTTCCGTCGACTGACACCAAGAGCTACGACATGACTGAGGCCCGATCCGTGCGTGTCGCCGTGGTCCAGGCAGCATCGGCCCTGTTCCAGCGCGATGTGGCCGTCGATACCGTCTGCGGGACGACTGCCGACGCGGCCGCCGAGGGCGCGAGGCTCGTCCTCTTCCCAGAAGCGTACGTCGGTGGCTACCCGTGGGGCCTCGCGTTCGGCACGTCGGTCGGTCGCCGAGCCGACGCCGGACGTCGCGTGTGGGCCCGCTACTGGTCGGAAGCCATCACGGTGCCGGGTCCCGAGACCAAGCGGATGGCGGCCGCGGCCAAGAAGGCCGGCGTGCACCTGTGCGTCGGCGTCGTAGAGCGAGACAGCGCGTTCAGCGGGGGCACGCTCTTCTGCACGCTCATCTACATCGGCCCCGATGGAACGCTCCTCGGCAAGCACCGCAAGCTGAAACCGACCGCGGCCGAACGATTCATCTGGGGCGAGGGCGACGGCAGCACGTTGACCACCATCGAGACCGACCACGGCACCGTGGGCGGGCTCATTTGCTGGGAGAACTACATGCCGTTGGCCCGCATGGCCATGTACGGCAAGGGCGTGGACATCTACCTGGCACCGACCGCCGACGGCCGCCCGCGCTGGCAGGCCACGCTACAGCACATCGCGCTCGAAGGGCGCTGCTTCGTCCTTGGGTGCAACCAGTACGCCCACCGTGACATGTATCCGGCCAACATCGAGACCCGCGACGAGATCGAGACCTGGCCGGAGGTCCTCAGTCGCGGCGGGTCGGCCATCTACGGCCCGTTGGGTGAGGCGCTGGCGGGACCACTGTGGGATGACGCGGGGGTCCTATACGCCGACCTCGACCTGACCGCACTCCCGCGAAGCCGGTTCGATTTCGACGTGACGGGCCACTACGCCCGCCCAGACGTGTTCACGCTGAATGTAAACGAAGCGCCGCAGCGACCGGTCACGTGAGGGGGCGGACGCCTACCTGCCGTCGGTAACCGCGCCGGCCAGAATATTCGTCAGGCCGTAGTTCCCCTCGTGGCAGGCATACTCGTAGAGCGGCTGAGGATTGCGCCGCATCGGCACCGAGAAGGTCCAGGGTGCGGTCCACACCCGCGGATCGTTCACAGTCACGTCGTAGCGTAGTGTGTCATCGTCGACCCGGGTCAACCGCTCGACCAGCACGAGATCACGGCTGGTCGTACCCTGCATGAAGTTGGTCTCACGCAGGAAGTTCCTAGTCTCGATAACCAGGGTGTCGCCATCCCAGCGGCCGCGGGAATCACCCGTCCACATCCTAACCGCGTCCGGCGCATAGTCCTCGTCAGTGAGCGGCACCACGCGCGCTTCGTGGTTCATCTCGGCCAGCAGCACGACCGTGTCCTCGGTCTGAAACACCTGGACGTTGTTGTTGTAGGCACTCGGCGTCATCGGCGGGCCCGAATTGAAGCCGAGGATGCAGCGCACTTGCAATCCACCCGGACCAAGGTCCTCGACCCACCCACCAGGCGTCGGCTCGTGGCTCGACACGCCGCTTCTAACACGGGACAACTCGGCCGCCGCCTCTTCCGCCGCCGCTGTCCGAGGCGGAGTCCGGCCATTGGGCGGATCAACGACGAGCGACGTCCGGTCAGTGGTGACCGACGTACCCTCGTCGAACCAGAAATCATTGTAGGGAATGATGTCGCCCGTGCGCGCCCGCGCCGCCCGTGCGGACGTCTCTGAGTCGCGGCTACGCCGGCCGATCTCGTCTACCGCGAAAGCCGCGGCCTGCTCGTCGGTAAAGGTCTCGGTCTCGGCGAGTTCCTCCGGGCGCTGCATCGGCGTAAGACTACGGAAGTCCCATACCCCTTGGAGGTCGGAGGCACCCCAAGAGGTGCGCGGCGCCTCGGCGCCGGTCTCCTGTCCGAACACCTCGCTTACCCCGAGCGTCCACAGGACACACACCGCCAACATCACACCGATGCGTCGCACGCGCATGCTCACCCCTCCTTCGACGTCCAGGGACGCCGGCGTTTTCCGGGTACTCCTAGCGTTCGAGCTCGTCGACGATAACCTGGACGTTACGTCTGACCGACGACGGGTTGGGCTCGCTGTAGTCGTCGTACTGCGTCGGCACCGTCCACTCGTTCGCGATCTGGTCCACGGTCTGGCCAGCCTCCCGGCCCGCGCGCACCATCGCCAGGAAGTCGCGGTTGAACGCGGCCCACTCGCTCAGGTCGGCCCAACTGGCCTGCGTGCTGTGGCCGGTGATGATGGTGTCGACATCGGGGATGGTGTCGTGCGCGCGCTGCAGCGTGTCGGCAATCGCGACCCCACTACCGCCGTTCTCGGCATCAAGGAACGGCACGCGCTTGCCGAGAAACGCGTCGCCCGCATGCATCGTCCGCAAGGCCGGAAACACCACGAAGGCGTCGCCACCGGTGTGCGCCCGGCCAAAGTGATAGAGGTCCACCCTGTCCGCCCCACTGCCGATCGTCAACCGATCGGTGAAGGTACGCGTCGGGAGTCCATGCCCGTCGGTGTCTGCGAACACGTTCACCGGAGGCTCTGTACGACCGGTATAAGGTCGCATCGCTTCCATGTTGGCCTTCGTCACCTCGTGCGCCACGAACTCGACTGAGCTTGCGAACGCAACGTTCCCGCTGACGTGGTCGCCGTGGCTATGGGTATTGACGAGCGTCGTGACCGGGTTCGAGGTCAGCTCGCGAATCGCTTCTAGGATCGGCTGGCCCCAGCCCGGGTTCTTGGTGTCGACTACCACGACGCCGTCACCCGTGACGAAGACGCCGGTATTGCCGCCTCCGCCCTGGCCGCGTAGCACATACAGGTTGTCTTCGAGCTGCTCAACCTCGATGACCATCTCCCGCTCCTGCGTGGCCACCACCCCAACAGAGAGCGCAACCATCACGCTGAAGACGATGCTTCGTGCCATTCCCTGTCTCCTATCCACTCCCACCAGTGCAACCTAATCTAACGACCAGCCGCTGCCTCGCGGTCCGCCAACCGAGCTCCTCGGAGCACCGTGTCGAGCGCATAGTTCCCCTCGTGACATGCGTACTCGAAGATGGTCTCGCCGCTCGGGTTCCAGAGATATTCTCCGGTCCAGGCACGCTCCCAAGTCATGGGGTCTTCCACTGTGAACCGATACAGGATGGTACCGTCCGGCCCGGGCGTAAAACGCTCGGTTACCTTCAGTTCCTCACTGGACCCGCGGAAGCGTGTCTTGTTGGTAAAGTTGGCGGTCTCGACCACCAGCGTATCGCCTTCCCAGTGCCCCACCGAACTGCCCATCCACTGCTGCACCTTCGGCGCCAAGGGCGCGCCGTCAATACGGACCATGCGCGTATCGTGGACCATCTCGTTGTAGATCAGCACCCAATCTTCGTTCTGCACGATGAACTTAAGATTGTTGTAGAAGTAGTTGGGCAAGGTGGGCGGTCCAGAAGTTGACCCGAAACCCAGGATGCAACGCTCGGCCAGCGGTCGCCGGTCGGCCGCGTCGTATTGCGCACCGGCGCCCTCGCCACCGCCCGCCTCACCGGCGTCTGGCGCCGCGGCCCTGGCCAGCAACGCAGCCATCCGCTGACGCGCCTCGGCTCTCATTGGGGGAACCCGACCATCTTCAGGGTCGACGACGAGCGACGTCCGCGCACGTCCATCGATGGTGACCGGTCGTTCACCCGGACTCAGCCAGAACAGGTTGTAGCCGCCCACCGTCCCGCCGCCGAGGCGAAACAACCCTTCCAGATAGGAGTTTGTCGGCGACGTATCGCCACCTACGGGAGGCGCCTCACGATCGGGATCGAGGGGTGCAAGATCGCGCTCGTTACGCAACTCCTCGTAGCGCACCATTTCGGCTACTTCCTCATCAGTAAGATGCAGCCGCCCCTCGTACTCGCGCGGCCGCTCGACGGGCGTCATAGTCGCTACGTCATACAGACCGGTGAAGTCCGGACGCCCCTCCGGCGTGCGAGGGAAGTCGGCCTGCGTGTCCTGCGCACGTGCAAGGCCTGGGGCAAGGGCCAGGACGGCGACGAGAGCGAGACCACGATAAGACATGTGTGGAACCTCCGCCGCCTAGTGTAGGCGGTTTTGGTCCTGCGCTACGACTCGGTGTTCTGGAATGGGCAAATCCCGTAAACCTGGAAGATCAGCGCGCCAGGCTCGCACTACGCAGGTGGCGAGGCACTCCCTCGCTGAAGTACAGCTGGTGTCAGATATGGATCTTCCTGCCGCCAAGTTCGGCCATATGGGATCCTGGTGGCTAATTGGTTCGGCGAACTAACCAGACGACCTCGTCATCCTGAGTCACGCCGCGCCTGCCGACGCCCAACCGGCGGCCTACAGCTGCTCCAAGACCGGAAAGGTAACGGTAGCCTGGGTATCGGCCAGCTGCTTGTCGTGGTAAATGCCCTGATAGAAGTCGCTGCCGATCATGTCGGCAAAAAACTGCAGGCTCGGATAGTTCACGATCAGGAGACTGTCGAAATCGAGGCTGCCTTCCACCGCCTCGGCCACACCCGCGTGAAACGGGCCAAACCCGCCCCTCCCCATCATGGCGGTCATCGGTTCGGCATACCGCGCGTTGGCTGCCTGCTGCTCGGGATCCCCGGTTAACTGCAGGTTGTACACGACTGCCGATTTACCGGCCGGATCGTCCTGCCCGAGCATGTTCTTGATCATCTGCTGGTGATGCATGCGGACCGTGTCTGCCGGTGCGAACGGACGCGGAGACTCGGGGCCCCACAGCGCGGCGGAGACCCGACGCTGGAACATCCGCTGCGGCAGCACGAGGTTGTTCGTCACTCCCCGGCGCATGCCGTGGGAGTACTGGCGGTCGAACCGAGCCAGTACCTTCTTGTACTCGGGCGTCGAGGCCGCCTCGTCGTAGATGGCGCGGGACGGATACTGCAAGAGCACCACCGCCGACCAGTCAGAATCGCCGAGTTGAGTCGAGCCGACGCCGTTGGTGGCGACCCGGCCCGCGTTGATCCACGCCGCGCCCTGCCCCTCGGTCACCTGCTTGAACACCCGCAACCGCTCGATCAGGTCGCCACCTCCCCGCAGTTCTAGATAGGTCACGACGTGGAAAACGTCGCTGCTGTAGAACAGGGGCTGGCGGTCTTGCAAGGTCGCCCGCCGCGTGTCTAGATAGTGGAAATGCTGCCGCGCGCCGACCGCCACCACGACCAACAAGACAAGAGCGAGGAGTCCGAACGTACGCCGAACGGCCTTCAGTGACATATGTAACGCCTTCCGTTTTGCGGAGCATAGACGAAACCGAAGCTACGTGTGTCATCGATGACACCCCACGAACGCATACGGAAACGGCTCACGAGGCGGAAGACGTACGGCGCGCGCTCAAAGCCGAAGTGGAATCGCTATAATTGGCTCATGCGTAGAACACTGAGTTTGACCTTCTCCACGGTGGCGCTGGTCGTCGTGGCCGGGATGACGGTCGGTGACGCGGCGGTGCGTATCACCGGCTACCACAACATTCATATCGCCGCGGTTGATCCAGAGGCGGCGGTGGAGTGGTACATCGAATATCTCGGGGCGGTGAAGACGCCGACGCCTGCGACCCACGTCACAATCGGCGAAACCCTCATCGCGTTCCAACCGTCCGAAACGCTCCAGCCGAGCGACGGGAGCGTATTGGACCACTGGGGGCTGTCGGTACCCAACCTCGATGCTGCAATGGCGTTGCTCGAGGGCTCTGGCGCGACGATCATCTCAGAGCCGCGGGAAATACCTGGGCTGTTCAAACTCGCGTTCATCGAGGATCCGTTCGGCGTCAAGGTCGAGTTAGTCGAAGACGCGGAGTGGCCGGGCTTCCACCACGTGCATCTGCGTGTGCCTGATCCCGCCGCGACGCTCAACTGGTACGAGTCGCTGCTCGGCGGCGAGCGTGAGCAGCTGAAGGGCCAGATTGAAGGCCTTCGCTACGACGGGGTCTGGCTGCTCGCGGCCGATAGCGGCGACGAGACGCCGGCGCCAAGCGCCGACCGGGCACTTCGGAACATCGCCTGGGGCATCGAGGACATCGATGAAGCCGACGCCGCGTTCAAGGCGGCCGGCGCACCGACGCTGGTCGAACCGTTCGCAGTCAACGAGTTCGTCAAGGTGGCGTTCTACCAGGATCCGGACGGGGTCAGCGTCGAGGTGTTGCAGCTTCCCTAAGCATGACTGCTCACGACCGACGATGGCTCACGGCGGCAATAGCGACGGCTCTGGTCGTCGTCTCTGGGGCGGCGGACGCGCAGCCGCCTGGCGGGGACGACTCGTGGACCGTGTCACGGCTGTTCGACGGCCAGCCCGACCTGCAGGGCGTGTGGACCAACGCCACTATCACCCCGTTCGAGCGGGGCACCACCATGCCCTACACCCTCGGCGTCAATGTGCCTGAGGACTCAACCACCCGAACCGTTTTCACCGAAGAAGAAGCCGCACTGCTCGAGGAACAGACCGTGGCGGGCCGTCCCGAGCTACTAGGCGCCTACAACGTCTGGATGGACGCTGGCGATCGCCTGCTGTCGACTCGCCAGACCTCACTCGTGGTTGACCCGCCCGATGGTCGAGTGCCGGTGAAGGCCTCTGCCGCGGCGATGCGAGAGGCGGCCATTGCCAGACAACGGGACGATTACCGCACCATGAGCACCTGGGACCGATGCATCACGCGTGGCGTTCCGGGCTCGATGCTACCCACCGGCTACAACAACGCCTACCGGATTATGCAGACCAGCGACCACGTGATCATCCTGCACGAGATGATTCACGAGGCTCGGATCATTCCGCTCGACGACCGACCCTACATCGACGAGGCCGTCGATCTGTGGACCGGTGACGCCAGGGCCCACTGGGACGGCGATACGCTGGTGGTGGAGACCAGAAACTTCAACGACCGGGCGATGATATTCACCAGCTCGAACAAGGGCCGGTTGAAGGGTCTACCCGTCAGTCCGTCGATGCGCCTGGAAGAGCGTTTCACCCGCACCTCAGAGGACGAGATCTTCTGGGAGTTCACGGTCCACGATCCAGAGGTATACGAAGGATCGTGGTCGGTGTCGATGCCGCTCACTTACGCGCCGGGCTACGTCATGTACGAATACGCCTGCCACGAAGGGAACCTCGACGTGGCCATCTACATGGGCGGCGGGCGCGTCGAAGAGCTCGAAAGCCGCTAGCAGCGCGGCTTCCTCGGCCCGCGAGAACAGCCAGTCGCTGCATCAGTCCCTCAGTCATCGAGGCTAGCGAAGACGTACTGGATCCAGGCCCCTTCTGGCTGGAAGCCAGTGAAGTCGGTGAACCGCTCTGGCAGGCCCGCCTCCTGAATCTGCTCAAGGGCTTGTCCCGCCTCCTTGGCCTCCTGAATGTGAGCGATCGAGACGGCCACCTGATCGTGATAGTGCTGCAAGTCGGCCTTGCTGGCGAGCGGTCCGTGCCCGGGAATGACCCTGGTCTCGTCGTCGATCATCGCGAGCATCTCCGCGATATTGTCACGCAGGCCCAGGGCGTGACCGCCCACATCTCGATCGATGTAGGGGAACCCATTGAGATTCACGTACTGATCGCCGGTGTGCAGCACGTTCGAGTCGCGAAAGAACACCACCGTATCTCCATCGGTGTGCGACGGATTACTGGTGCGGATCGCATCGACGCGCTCGCCGTTCCAGTGCAGCGACAGGCCGTCTTCAAAGGTGACGACCGGAAGCGCTTCGGCGGGGGTGGGGGTATCGCGGAACCGGTTGCCGGCCTCGCGGCCCTCCATCAAGCGACGGCGGATGCTCTCGTGGGCCATGATCAGCGAATCAGACCCGAATCCCGCGTTCCCCCCGGCGTGGTCGTAGTGATAGTGGGTGTTGACCATGAAGTCGATCGCGCCAGGCTTCAGTCCGGCGATCGTGGCCTTGATGCGGTCAGTCAGCGGCATCATGTCGCTGTCGACCAGAAGAATCCCGTCGTCGCCGACCGACACCGCCAAGTTGCCGGCGAGCCCGGGTCGCGGCTCAACAAGATAGACGGTGTCACTCAGCTGGGTGGCGGCGTACTCCACCTCGGCGAGATCCTGTATCGCTGTCGTGTTCGAGCCACCCGCAGTCACCACCGCGAGACCGGCCCCCACCGCCACCGCGCCCACCGCAAGAAGGACGGGGTGCACCTGCTGCTGTCGTATCATGTGTCGCCTCCAGCGGGGCAGCATACCGCAGGCACACCGATCTCCTGATCCGGAATCAGCACGGACGCGTGCCAATTCTAGAGGCCCTCAACTGGCGGACCGCTATAATCAAGTCACTCGTACATCCACTATGCGTTTCCCGAGCACGTGCCTCGGCCTCGCCGCCGTCACCCCAGGCATGGCTAGAGTTGCGCCGCAGACGCAGGTACGCCCCCGCTAGGTGTATTGCCATGGACACGACTTCTCCGCACCCCACATACCGCTGGCTTCTACTTGCCGCGACGCTCCTGTCGGCAAGCAGCGCGTCAGCACAGCAGGAGGCGGTAGCTTACTCCGGTGTCACCGCATCACGATTAGCGTTTCAGGAGAACTGCGCCGTCTGCCACGGCGAGAATCTGGAAGGTGCGGCGCAGGGCACGTCCTTGCGGGGTGATCTGGTGCATGGCGAAGCGATGGCCGACGTCGTAGCCAGCATCTCCACCGGTTACGTCGATACGGGCATGCCCAGCTGGGACGACATCTTCAGTCCCGTCGAGATCCAGGGCCTGGCGATGTATGTGCTGGAAACCCGCGCCAACGTAGGCTACGTAACGTCGAACTATGACGCGCCGCTAGAGATCCCAGCCGGTGTGTTCGAGACCGAGCATCACGCGTTTCGACTGGAAACGGTCGTAGGCGGTCTCGATCCCCTGCCCTTCTCCCTGGCACCGCTGCCAGATGGCCGCCTGCTGGTCACCGAGAAGACCCAGGGTGTGCGCATCGTCAGCCCCAATGGCGAACTGTCAGACCTTATCCGGGGGACGCCGCAGGCCTTCGACGATATCTTCCAGATGGAGACGCGCATCGACATCGAGCGCGGCATGGGCTGGCTGTTCGACATCCTGCTGCACCCTCGCTACGAAGACAATGGATGGGTTTACCTGTACCACGGGCATCGCTGCGAGGACTGCAACGCGGTCAGCCGCGAGCGGGAACGGCCTGTCTCGATGAACCGGCTCGTGCGGGGACGCATCCGAGACGGCGCGTGGATCGATGAAGAAGTCATCTGGCAAGCCAACATGGAGGACTACAGCTTGGCCGGTGACGTCGGCGCCGGCGGCCGTGCCATCTTCGACAACCGGGGCCACATCTACTTCACGCTGGGCTCGAAGGGAAGCATGGCCGGCATTCAGAGCCTGGCTGCGCCCTGGGGCAAGACGCATCGCATCAACGACGACGGCACCATCCCGCACGACAACCCATTTGCCGGTCGGCACGATGTCTACGAAAGCATCTACACCTACGGGCATCGCAGCCCGCAGGGGCTCGAGTACGACGCGGACAGCGGAACGCTCTGGGGCAGCGAGCACGGCCCTCGTGGCGGCGACGAGATCAATCTGCTGCTACCTGGCGCCAACTACGGCTGGCCTTTGTTCTCGCTCGGCCTCGACTACGACGGCACGCCGGTGGAATACGGCCAGGACATCGGCATCGACGTGGACTTCTCGGAGATCGAGCAGCCCGTCGTCGACCTGACCCCATCGCCCGCCGTATCGAGCTTCATCATCAGTGACAGCAACCAGTTTCCGTCGTGGCGGGGCGACTACCTAGTTGGCTCGTTGAAGGCGCGTAGCCTGTTCCGCGTCGAGATCGAGAACAACCGGTTCGTGTCGCAGGAAACGCTCTTCGACGGCATCGGCCGCATCCGCGACATCGAGCAGGGACCCAATGGTGATATCTACCTGCTGTTCGAACACGACGCGGGCGGCGAGATCGTAAAACTCGTCCCGGTAAGCTAACCCCGTGACGTCGCCTCCTACCTGCCTGCGGCCTCATACTTCGTGAACGCTGAACCGGCGTCGCTCAGCGAGGCTGGACCTTCAGCCACATACACATTGCCGTCCTCGTCGACACCGACACCTTCGCCGGTCACGCCGTGGTAGGGCCGGCTCTCCGAGTCCCACGGGGGGATGAAGCCCACGAGCATGTCCTGGTCGACCGGTCCGATGCGGACGCCGTTTCTCCAGTTGATGTGGCGTAGCCGATTGGACTCCGAGTCGATGGCGTACACCATCTGGTCGTCAGTGATAAAGAGGTCACTGATACGCCCATACTGATACCGCGACGCTAAGTAGTTGCCCTCCTGGTCGAAGATCTCAAGACGGTGGTTGCCCCTATCTGCCACCCAGAGCCGGCCCTGTCCGTCGAACTCTAGCGCGTGCGGCGTCCGGAACTGACCATGGTCTGTGCCGATCTCACCCCACTCAAGGATGTACTCACCGTCGGCCGAGAACTTGACGATGCGGCCGGTGAGCCCGTCGGCACGGGCCTCGTCCATCTGCTGGTCGGTCGTCAGGTTCTGCCCGGAGTGGCCATCGGCGACGAAGACACTTCCATCAAGGGCCACGATCACGTCGATCGGCTGATTGAGTTGACCTGGTTCACGCCCCGGCTGGCCGGCGGTACCGAGGCTCATCAACAGGTCGCCGTCGGCACTGAACTTGTGGACCTGATGCCCCTTGGTCCCATCGGCGTTCCCGGCGAAGTCCGTCACCCAGACGTTGCCGTCGTCGTCCGCATAGATACCGTGAGGCGTCACGAAGACTCCGGCCCCGAAGTTGGCAAGAATCTCACCGGTGTGGCGGTCGAACTTAAAGATCGGGTCGACGGGGTTACTGTCGCAGTTCACCCCGGGCCCTCCAGCTGACCCAGAGCCACAGCGCTCGTATCCCCAGACATGGCCGTCGGTGGGGTCAATGTCGAGACCGGCGGTCGAACCCCACTCCCGCCCGTCGGGCAAGGTCGCCCAGTCGCCGACGCGTCGTGGCGCCGGGTTCGGCAATCCCTCCCCGGTAATCGGGTTGATGGCCGCGACCGGCTCAGCCGCGCCCGTGGCCGAGGCGACAGGCGCCTCGGATTCGGCGGCGCAGCCCGTCACCAACGAAACGCCGATAAGTACGCATAGCAGTCGTGCCAATGGCATGAGTCTCTCCCGTGTGGCGCTTGTGTCGTCAAGATATTCGGAGACTCTACTTTGTCCGGACACCTCGTGCCAGGGGGTTTAACAGGCCGCGGTCAGCCGGATGCCGAGAAGAGTGTCCGACATCCCTACTTCCTCTAGTTCGATTGTCTAGATCGGTAGAGCGCATTGGTAGAACAGGTGTTCGCCTGCGTGAACTCGGCGATGAGTTCCTGTCCCCCAGGTGTGTTTTCTGCTTGCTTTGCGGCCACCCAGCTCCTGACGTCCGGAAAGCTATCGACGAACAAGAAGCTTGACGTCACGTCCTCGGCTGGTTTGGGATTCAAGACTGGCGCCGAATTGGTGGGAAGACATCGTACTCCCGAATTGAACTCATTCACCAGCACAACTCCATACTGTTGGTCGCGTTTTCGATGGTAGTCGTAGCAGTGTTGTTGAACACGGCTTGGCTAGGCATTTGGTTGGAGTGGACGCTCCCAACGATCGCCGCGCTGGGATTGGCGACCTACTTTCGCGTCTACGGATACAAGCAGCCGGCGTCGACTGTTGAGCGAACAGCGGACGCCGCAACGACTTGAACGGAAAATCTTCTAAGCTCGCCGAAGCGCAACGCCTGGCCCGAGAGTGGGAAAAGGCACACCCGCGATAGGATCGACATCCCAATCACATTGTCGAAACCGAGGTAGCTCGATGACGCACACCGTCCGCTTCATTGCTCGTGTCGCCGTCCTGGTCGCGCTGGCGGCTGGTACGCCGGTGCAGGCCCAGACGCCGGAGATCGACGCGCTGCGGGAGCGTGCTGAGCAGGGAGATGCTGAGGCGCAGTACCTACTTGGGTTGGCGTACTTCAACGGCGAAGGCGTCCCTCAGGACAACCCGCTAGCGGCGCGCTGGTGGCGCTCGGCGGCGGAACAGGGATACGCCGACGGGCAATACAGTCTCGGGTTCATGTACGCCAACGGCCGCGGAGTCCCGCAGGACTACGTCCGGGGCCACATGTGGTTCAATCTCGCGGCCTCGCGAGTAACCGGTGCAGATCAGACAGCGGCAGCCTCAGGGCGCAACGAAGTGGCAGCCTTGATGACGCCCGAGCAGATTGCCGAAGCCCAACGGCTGGCCCGCGAGTGGGACGAGGCGCATCCGCGTAACCCGTAAGTCTCGTCCTCACCAACACCAACCGACCGACGGCCAGTCAACACGGGTTGTGCTGGGTGCAGGTCTGCGGCCGCAGAGGCCCGCTGTGCGTGGAACGCTCAACAAATTGGCACATCGTTGGCACAAAGTGCGCAACGAGAAAAACAGTGAGCGGGACGCCCGCTCACCAATGGCCGTTTTTACTAAGGAAAAGTGGTGCCGAGGGCGGGGATCGAACCCGCACGGGCTTGCGCCCACGGGATATTAAGTCTTGTGTAAACGGTGGTCAGG
>DEAA01000034.1 GCA_002346545.1 Acidobacteria bacterium UBA2994 | reverse complement strand
GATGCGGGTCGGCCCCTCGGCGAACGCCGCGAGGGCCGGCGTTAGACCGGAGACCTGCTCGAACCATACGTTCGCCAGTGGGGTGTAGGCAATCGCCGCCAGCGCGAGAGTCGAGGTGAGAGCTAGACCGATCCCGAAGTTACGAACGGGCCGATAGTGTTCCCACTGGTCGCCGAAGAGAGTAATCCCGACTTCTTGGTAGGAGAGTCCCAGCGCCCGAAACAGGAAGGTCAACCCGTGCACTACCGGAATGACGGCGAGTGACTCCACGGGATAGCGGGCGTGAACCAGGAAGAAGGTGATGGTCGGCTGTACGGACAGCGTGACCACCGTGGTCAGGGCGAGTGGCAGATAGAAGCTTGAGATTCCGGCCAGATCCAGCGGCGCCCCCGGGGTGGGCGAGCTAGTCGTGAGCCGGGCCACCACCTCCCGCGTCATCCATCGGCTGGCGATCGCTTCGGCGATCACGCCTGCCGCCAGGGCTAGTGTGGCCACATGCACGCCTGCCAGGCCAGGTAGCTGCGTGCCCAGGGCCGCCATCGCGGTCATGGTGACGAGCCGCAGCACCGTGCCGTAGGCCACCCGCCTGGTCAGGTTGTGGCGGATGAGTAGACCCTGCAGGAACCGCCGGTATCCGATGGCCACCGGCCACGGCAGCATCAGCGCCAGCCCCTGATGCGCCAGGCTGGCGATGTCCGGAGGCAACCCGATGAGGGAAACGGCGAGCCGGTCGAAGACGGGCGGGAGCACTACGACGAGCTGCAGGAGAGTCAGGATTGCGCTCAGGCTGAACGTGAACCGGCGGAGCGCCAGGTAGCTGGGTTTGTCGGTCACCAGCGCGGTGGAGGCTGACATCAGCATGATCACCGGCGCCTCGATGATGACCGCCAGCGACAGCGCGACACCGAAGGCTGCGAGATTCTCGGTGGGGTCGGCCAGCCGGGCGACGATCGCGGCCAGGTAGGGGGCCTCAACCGCCATCATCAGCCAGGTGCCAGCTAGCGGCAGCCAGAACGTGCAGATCTGTCGGTAGGAGAGGTGCGAGCGCGGCATGCGATCCAAACGATCGTATCCGGTATCTGCTATCCTCGGCGTCCGATGTCAGCCTCCCTTCCCGACCGTGAGGTCATGGCCGTCGTGTCCGCGACGGACGCGCTCGATCTGTTGTTGCAGCGGGCTCGGACCCGGTTGGACCGCCTGCATCCTGTCGAGGCTGCTGCCGAGGTCGCCTCCGGTGCCAGGCTCGTCGATACTCGACCTGAGTTTCAGCGAAGGGCTGATGGCGACATTCCCGGTGCCATCGTTATCGAGCGCAATCATCTCGAGTGGCGCCTACACCCCGAGAGTGAAGGGGCCATTTCAGAGGCAACGGATTTGAACCTGCGCTGGCTGGTTATCTGCGACGAGGGGTACTCGTCGTCGTTGGCGGCGGCCACACTCCGGCTGATCGGTCTCCGACGGGCTACCGACGTCCTCGGCGGGTTCCGCGCCTGGCGGGCGGCTGGTCTGCCGATCGAACGGCGGGTGACGCCGGTCTCGCCGCGTCTCTACGCGCCCTGAGCTGTTTGGGCAATCCTCGTCTCAGCAGACACTGCCGCGCGGTGCACGCCGACCCCACTATCGCAGGGGCGTCGATACAATGGGTGTCGCCTCGCATGACAAACGGAGGAGTGCCATGAACCGTCCTTTCGGCGTCCTGAGCACGTTGCTGCTGACGGCTACCCTTGCGACCGGCCAGGGCACTGACCTGTTTGAGCAGGTCAAGCACCACCAGGCCGACAACGCCGGCGTGTCGATCCACTACGTCACCCACGGCGAGGGGCCGGTCGTGCTCTTCGTTCATGGATTCCCGGACTTCTGGTACTCCTGGCGTCACCAGATGGCTGGACTGGGGGACAGCTATACAACGGTGGCGATGGACCTGCGCGGCTATAACCGCAGCGACAAGCCTGAAGGGGTCGACAGTTACCGGATGCCGCAGCTGATGTCCGATATCTCGGCGGTGATCGACGACCTGGGCGTCGAGGACGTGACGCTCGTTGGCCACGACTGGGGGGGTGCCATCTCCTGGCGCTACGCCAGTGCCTACCCGGATCGGGTCAACAAGCTCGTCATCGCCAATCTGACCCATCCCCGCGGGTACGCGAACGTCCTCGCCAACGCGACGGCCGAGCAGCAGGCCAACACGCAGTACGCTCGCAACTTCGCCAGCTCGGAACCGGGAGGTAACCAGAGCGCCACGATATTCACCGACCGGCTGGTGCCGGAGGAGGGTCCGGTCAAGGAGCGGTATCGCGCCGCGTTTGAACGGTCGGACTACGACGCTATGGTGAACTACTATCGCGCCGCCTTCGGTGGGGGCGACACTCGCCTCGCGCTTCCGATGCCCAACATGCAGATGCCGGTGTTGCAGTTCCATGGTTTGCTCGATACGGCTGTGGATAAGGACGGTCTCAAGGGCACCTGGGACTGGATCGACGCCGACTACACGATGGTGACCGTGCCTGACGTTGGCCACTGGGTACAGCACGACGCGGCTGAGTTGGTGACCACCACCATGCGCTGGTGGTTGGCGAGCCGGCCCTAGCTTTCACCTGGAGCACCCCCATACTCCTTCACGACATCGTCAAGGTACGTCCGTGAGACCCACCTTCTGTTTAGGTGGGTCGACCCTGAGCCCAGTCGGCTCCAGGACGCGCTGGGTATCACCACGCCGGTGAAATGGGACGTCCGGCTCGACGTCCGCGCCTGGCGCTAGGGAGCCAGCCGGTTGGTATTTACCGGCGTCGATCCGTCGGACACAATGCCTCAAAGGTGAGGAGAACGGCCATGGCCAGCACACTCGATCGGCGGCGGTTCGTGCAGGTGGGAGCGACGGGTTTCGGCGCAAGTCTGCTTTCGGGAAATCTCGGCGCAGCGCCTTTGTACCAGGACCCGGCGATCCTCGCCGCGCCGCGGCAGGTTCGGATGAGCGGTGACGGCCTGGGACTCACCGCTCTCGAGCAGGGCCGCCTCTTGACCGGGCTGGCCGACGAGGGCCGAATCGTTCGTGATTCCTATTCCAATGGCGGTACGGTCACGCAGCTTGAGGAGGCGTGTGCCACGCTGCTCGGGAAGGAGCGCGCCGTATTCATGCCGACCGGCACGCTGGCGAACCATCTAGCGGTACGGGCGCTGGCCGGCGGTGAGGGGCGGGCAGTGCTTCAGGCCGAGAGTCATCTCTACAACGACTCAGGCGATTGCGTACAGACGCTGAGCGGCATCACTATCATGCCCCTAGCCCCGGACGCTGCTACCTTTAGTCTCGAGGCGTTGCGGGAGGTGATTGCGCGTACCCGCAGCGGCCGGGTGGCCCGACCGGTCTCGGTCATCTCGATCGAGACGCCGGTGCGGCGGAGTTTCGGCGAAACATTCGATCAAGCAGAGTTGGACAGAGTGACGGCTTTCGCGCGGCAAGAGGGCATCCGGCTGCATCTGGACGGCGCGCGGTTGTTCCTCCAGAGCGCCTATACCGGCGTCGATGTGGCCGAGTATGCGCGTCCGTTCGACACCGTTTACATCTCGCTCTATAAGTACTTCAACGCGGCATCGGGCGCGATTCTCGCCGGCCCGCGGGCGCTGCTCGACGACATGTTCCACACGCGCCGGATGTTCGGCGCGGGGCTGCCTGGCGCCTGGCCGTTCGCGGCGCCGGCGCTCCACTACCTTCCCGGGTTCACCGATCGTTTCCGTGGTGCGGTCGAGGTGTCCGAGATCTTTATGGAGCGGATCGAGGCCCACGAGGCGTTCACGGTGGAACGTGTGCCCAGAGGGACCAATTTGTTCAGGCTTCGGGTCCACGCTGCCGACGTGGCTCGGTTCCGGCGTCGACTGGAGGAGCGGGAGATCCTGCTGGGTGCCCCGCGTCCGGATGGGCGAATCCTGGTCGGTGTGAACGAGACGTGGAATCGTCAGTCCGCGACCGAGCTCGTGGACGCGTTCATCGCAGCGCTCTGAACCCGTTTACGGCGCCGCCCAGATCGGTCGAGCGAACTCGACGTGCGCCAGAATGCGGTACGAGTAGTCGTGGAACGTATCGACCCTGTGGATGCGGGCCGAGAGCTCGACGCCGACCTCATCCGCCGGCTGTAAGATCCGGGTGAGCCCGGCCTCGAAGTAGTGACGGAGTCTGGTCAACCGGCCGTCACCACGGCGGGCGCCGTAGTGGTTGTCGCTTTCTTCCTTGACGAAATCACGTGACCGCCACGCGATGAAGTGGGAGCGCCAGCCCGCTTTCTCCGCAGCCCAGCGGGTGAACACGCCGAACCCGGTTTCCGCGTTCTCGAGTGCCGCACGATTCGGCACATCACGTGCCACCAGCCCGTGGATCTCGACGGTTTGCTTGTCGAACGGTCCGTTCGGCAGGCGGACCACGAATCCTGGGCCGCCGGCCCAGCTGTCGCCCACTGGTCCCGAGTCGAACAGCTGGCCGCCGTGATGCACGAGGTGGAACTGATAGCTCAGGCTGATTGGCAGACGGACGTCGGTGAAGAGCGCCAGCTCGCCGCGAAGACCGCCGTCGAATGCCTCTCGATGCATCTCGGTGTTGAGTTGCTGCCAGTTGAGCCAGATCTCCTGCTCGACCCGGTCGCTGTCGAAGAACCACTGAAGCCCGGCTTCATTGGGGCGGGTGAAAGCGAGTGTTTCTCGTTGGAGCGGGGGGAGCAGTTCGTGCGGCCCGCCCTGATCCGGTCCCGTGGCGCCATAGCGGGCAGTGTCGAGGGAGCCGAAGATGAACCGAGAGTGACCGCTACGCAGATGGAGGGCGATTACGGGCCGGACCGTGCGGAATGCATCCTCGTCACCGAAGGCATGGTTGCCGAAGACTCCAGCCCGGACGGTGACCTGATCATTGAGGTCGACGTCCATGAAGACTCGACCCTCGGACCCCAGCAGGGTCTCGCCCTCCCGCCATGGATTGAAGAACTCGGTGTTGTCGCCGTAGAAGGTCAGGTCGGCCCCGAGCGAGATCCGCTCCTGTGGGTGGGCGTCGATGGCTGCCAGTGCGATGATTCCCGTCAGCGCGACGGTAGTAAGGTGCCGCATGGGGACGCGGGATTATACAGGCAGAACCTTTTCCCGGGACGAACCGTATACCGGAATAAAGAGAGGCGATCGAGACGGGCAGATGCCTGACTTGGATAGGGGAGAGCAGTATGAACACTCGACGCATCTGGTCGACGGCAGTTTTCTGGACCATGGTCGCGGCGATCGTCGGGACTATGGTAGGTGCTCTGGCGGCTGAGCAGGCCCAGGGACCAGAGCTCTGGATTCACGTGGAGGTCACCAGTGATAACGGCGAGAACATGAGCTTGACCCTGCCGTTGGCCGCCATTGAGGCCGTGATTGCGCTGGCCCCAGGTACCATCGTCGCTGACGGACAGCTCCAGCTCGGATCCGAGCTGGAGGTGCCGGTAGCCGCTATTCGCGGTGTCTGGCAGGAGCTGCGCGATGTGGGTGACGTCGAGTTCGCAACCCTGCAGCACGAGGGTAACGACGTTCGCATTGCCCGTGAGAGCGAGACGGTAATGGTTGACGTCAATGCCGGCGCCGATGAAGCGGTGCGGGTTGAGGTCCCGGTGCCCGTCGTGGATGCGCTGCTGTCCGGCGACGGCGACATGCTCGACATTCGCGCCGCGGTGGCGCAGCTGAGCACGATGCGGGGCGAGATGCTGCGCGTGGTCGAGGCCGACAGTAACATCCGCGTCTGGATCGACGAGAGTCCGACCCAGTAGTCCGGCGTTAAACGTTTTTCGGCTTGCGAGGGGTGGTTCTGATTTCCGGGCCACCCCTCGCAGCGTACGGGCCCCTCCTGGACCAATCAGTTACCATAGAAGAAGATCGGCGGGCATGACTGACGACGAGCGATTCATGCGCGAAGCGCTCGCCGGGGCCCGCGAGGCCGCGGCACGGGACGAGGTCCCGGTCGGGGCCGCAGTTGTGCTCG
>DEAA01000057.1:2234-3035 GCA_002346545.1 Acidobacteria bacterium UBA2994 | reverse complement strand
AACCGGTCAAGATTGATCTGCTGCTGGTCAACCTCAACCTGCGCGAAGTCGGTGTTATAGGTGGCATCGAAGGTCAGCCCCGACGTCACCCCGTACTTGAGGTCGGCTCCCCAATCGCCGGTGGTCCGGATGGCGTTGTCCAGTGACTCGGTGCGCTGCACACCCTCGCCGACGACATAGGGCGTGATCTGCAGCGTGCGCCAGAGATCCTCCGGCGCCTGAATGTTGGTGAGCTGTCCGGCCATCGACACCCGAAACAGATCAAATTGCCTCGGAAGCGGCGACCAGTAGGCGAGCTCGTTCCGACGACGGATGCTCCGCTGGACGTTGAAGCCCCACACCTGCTCCTGGCCAGCAGGGAACCGTATGGTGCGGAACGGAATGGCGAACTCCGCCGTCCATCCCACGTCGGAGATTGCCGTCCGAACCTGCCACGCCCCGTCCCAGTTCAGGTTGAAGCCGCCTCCGGCACCGGACGAGGTGCCTCCGCGGCCCATCCCGCTCCCCCCGGCGCCCTCATTGATCAGCTGACCGTCATACTCCTGCCCGCCCGGGCTAGTGCCGAACACGAAGCCGTTCTGCTGGTCGAGAAATGTGTCGAGGATTAGCTGGATGCTGTCGCTGCTCGTGAGCGTGGAGTCGCGACGGCTGTCGCTGATGATGATAGAAGCCGGGTCGTCGTCATAGCAGACGATGGCGAAGTAGATCGTGTCGTCGGTGAAGACGACGCGGACCTCGGTCTTCTCCGAGGCCGGCTGCCCCTCGTCGGGCGCGGTCTGCACGAACCCACTCGCGGCCGGC
>DEAA01000057.1:0-1914 GCA_002346545.1 Acidobacteria bacterium UBA2994 | reverse complement strand
CTCCCATCCACGCCGGGTCGCCAAGAACGTCCCCGTCAATCGTTGGCGCCACGGCCGCCGGTGCGGCTGCTGTTCGACGGACCTCGGAGGCCAGCGGGAACTCCTGAGCGGCCAAAGGC
The DNA here is from genome assembly GCA_002346545.1 of Acidobacteria bacterium UBA2994. GTDB lineage: Bacteria > Acidobacteriota > Vicinamibacteria > Vicinamibacterales > UBA8438 > UBA2994. Next base: position 1,795 of record DEAA01000057.1, on the reverse strand, counting down.
GCCGAGGCAAGCAGGAGCGAAACGAGCGTGAACTGGATCCGCGTGAACGTCATCACCTTCGCCGACGTGGCCAAGCAACTGCGGCATTCTACGCGGTATGGGGCGAGTCTGGAGACCCGGGCCCAGCCAGGCGTCCCCTTGGCGAAGACGTTTGAGAACACTCGCTGAGTCTCGTTGTTGAGTAAGACGGCAACGGCTCAGACCCCGAACGGGAAGCTCGATGGAAGCCTAGAGCGGCCGGTGATGGGAGCCGTCCCAGAACCAGGCGCGTCTACTGCGTTCGTCGTCGCCCTCACGGCAAGCCGCTCGCCATCCCCAACATCAGAATTGAGGTGCACCGCACTGCCGCTCGCCGTAGACTGATATGCACTGAACGGCGAGGTCGACGTATGAACACGCTGCTCCGCCGACCGACGTCCTGGGCCCTCTTTCTTGGACTGCTCGCGACGCCGGTGCTGGCGCAACCCCAGACCCACGAGATCATCGTGGAAAGCCCGGCCATGACCACCGGAAAAACGATGCCGTCGGTCTACACGCCAGACGGGCGGAACCTGTCGCCACCGATCACCTGGCGCAATCTTCCCGCCGGCACCCGCGAGATCGCCGTGGTCTGTTCCGACTTCGGCGCCGGCAATCCGCCGCCGTGGGTGCACTGGATCATCTACAGCATCCCGGGCAGCGCGACCGGGCTTCCCCAGGGCCTTCCGATCATGGAGGAGACGCCGATGCCGGCCGCGCTCGAAGGCGCGATCCAGGGGCTCAACGGATGGCGTCGGCCGTACTACCGCGGGCCAGCGCCTCCCGCCGGTACCCCGCATCTCTATCATTTCAAGGTCTACGCACTCGATACCGAGCTCGGCCTCCAACCAGGCCTCGATCGGGAAGATCTCCTGCGCGCGATGGAAGGCCACATCATCGGCCAAGGTGAGCTGGTGCCGGTGTACGAACGGTTCTAAGGACACAGGTCATGACAGACGAACGACGGACGCTCTCACGACGGGCGCTACTCCGTGGCGCCGGCGTGGCTGGCGCCGCCGCTGCGGTGACGGCAGTGGGTGTGCCAACCGCGGCCGCGCCTCCTACGCCCGAGGCTCCCCGGCAGGGACTGGCGCCTGAGCAACCGTCCGGAATCGCACCCGCGCCGGCGATCTATGAGCAGCTGACGGCTGACGAGGCAGAACTCCTCGAGGCGATCGCCGACCATCTGATTCCCGAGGACGAGCTTGGGCCAGGGGCGGTGGCTGCCGGCGCGGTGGTCTACATCGACCGTGCACTTAGCGGCGCGCTGTCCGATTCCCGCAATGCCTATCGAGGTGGTCTGGCGGCGTTTGACCGCTACTGTCGCGCATCACGCGGAGCGCCGTTCCGCGAACTCTCACACCTGGATCAGGTCTCGGCCTTGATCGACGTCGAGACCGGCGGCGCCACCGGAGCTAAAACCGGCTTCAGCGGCAGCTCGGCCAGCTTCTTCGGAATGGTGCGTAACCACGTGCTGCAGGGCACGTTCGGCGACCCGTACTATGGCGGTAATCGAGAGTACATCGGGTGGGACCTACTGCGGTATCCGGGAGTGCGCACCGCGGTCTCCCCGGCGCTCCAGGAAGCCCTGGAAGCCGGAGCGCTGGAGCCGAACCACCGCTCCGCCTACGACTCACCAAACTTCGAGAAGGCCGTCGTAGACCACCGGCGCGAGGGAGGCACTCACCATGGCGACTAGGCTCCCTGGCACCGACGTGGTCATCATCGGTCTCGGCGCCGCCGGCGGCGTCGCGGCGCTCCCACTGGCCGAGGCCGG
>DEAA01000018.1:20921-55883 GCA_002346545.1 Acidobacteria bacterium UBA2994 | reverse complement strand
GCCCTCGATCCGGCCGAGTATTTCATTATCGCCACGGATCAATTTGCCGACGGGTTCTCGTCATCGCCGAGCAACACACCCCCGCCCTTCGCCGGGCCGGATTTTCCCCAGATCGCTATTCGGGACAACGTCCAGGCGACCCATCGACTCGTAACGGAGGTCTTCGGGATTGAGCGGCTTGCCGCAGTGGTGGGCTTCTCGATGGGGGCGCAACAGGCATTCCAGTGGGCGGTCTCTCATCCAGAAATGGTTGCGGCAGTGGTGGCCTACTGCGGCAACGCCAAGGAGTATCCGTTCGGTATCGCAAGACTGGAAGGCGCGAAAGCGGCGATCACGGCTGACGCTGGCTGGAACGGCGGCCGTTACACCACGCCGCCTGAGGTTGGTCTTCGCGCCCTGGCACGCCATTGGGCGGCATGGGGTTTGTCACAGGAGTGGTGGCGCCAGGAACTGTTTCGCGAGGCCGGCTTCGACAGTGTCGACGCCTGGATCACAGATTCGGAGCAGTTCTGGCTCACGCGCGATGCCAATGACTTGCTGTCGCAGGCTGTCACGTGGCAAACGCACGACATCGGTGATACGCCTGGATTTGCTGGGAACACGGAGCGTGCTCTGCGTTCCATCACGGCGCGTGTGCTCTCGATGCCGTCAGAGACCGACCTGTACTTCCCGCCAGAAGACGCCATCTACGAGGCGGAGTTCATCCCGGATGTCGAACTGGTCCCGATTCCGTCTATCTGGGGCCACGACGCAGGGCTAGGGATCAACCCGGATGATGTGGCCTTCTTGAACGACGAGATTGGGCGCTTCCTGCGAGGCGCCAGGTGAGAGGACATGGAGGGACACACCTGTGTGAATCCCGAGGTCGAACGAATAGTCAGAGAGAATGAGGGGGGGGAAATGTGTGCCCGGGCGCTTGCGGAGCATCGCTCCACGGGCGCCCTCGAAGCCAGTCCGGCACCTGGGGCGCGCGTCGACAAGGTGTCTCGATCGGCAGTTGCGCTGATGCCCCACAGAAGGAGCGGCGCGAATGAGTCCCAGCCGTTATGATCTCCCGGTTATTTACCCGTCCGGACTCGTAGAAAGGACCTCTACCCGATGAAAGCAGTCCGTTGCCACCGCTATGCCGCTCTCGATGAGGACGGGAGGCCGAAAGAGACTCCCGATCCGCTCCGTGACGTGTTGACCATCGACGAGGTCGCCGATCCCGTGTGTGGCGCCGGTGAGGTGCTGGTCGAAGCCCACTTTGCCGGGGTGCAGTATCCCGATGCGTTGCAGGCGCAGGGCCTTTATCAGCACAAACCCGAGTTGCCCTATGTTCCCGGGATGGACGTGTCCGGTCGGGTCGCCCAGGTGGGGGAGGAGGTTACCCATCTCGCCGTGGGCGACCGGGTGATTGCCCAGATGCAGATCGGCGGCCTGGCCGAGCTGACGGTGGTGCCAGGCACCCATGCCTGGAAGGTGCCTGATGGGATCGAGTTGGCGCGGGTGGCAAATCTCGGTCGTAACTTCTTCCCGGCCTTTCATTCGCTCAAGACACTCGGGGAAGTCGGGCCGGGGAGCCTGGTGCTGGTGGATGGTGCGTCAGGCGGTGTCGGGATGGCCGCTGTCGAGTTGACTAAGGCCCTGGGAGGAAAGGTAATTGCCGCGGTCAGCACGTCAGAGAAGGCCGAGCGTGCGGCCACAGCGGGTCCGGACCGTGTGGTGTGCTACGGCCGGGATCGAGACAGTTTCAAGGCGTTCAAGAAGGCGGCTCGGGCCGCTGCGGCGGAACTGGGGCATCCCGAGGGCGTCGATGTGGTCGTCGACATGGTGCAGGGAGCTCTGTTCGAAGCGGCGTTGACTTCGGTGATCCGGCCGCTGGGCAAGATCTGCCTCGTCGGGTTCACGGCCGGGCAGAAGCCGATCCGGCCTGGCGTCATCCTGATCAAGGAGGCGTCCATCATCGGCAGCATCTGGGCGCGCTGGGCGAACGATCACCCCGAAGGGCACCAAGCGAACGTCTTGCAGATGCTGGCCTATATGGCCGACGGCGTCGTCGCGCCTCGGGTCGACCGTCTCTTCCCGTTCGATGACGTGGTGTCCGCTTTCGAACTCTTCGAGCGGAACGAAGGCCGCGGCAATACGGTGGTCCAGATCCGCTAGCGTGACACTGTCGGCGCCCGTTTTCGTTGAGCGCGGGTCACGGCCGAGGTATCCTTGAAGGGACATCTCGACTTAGAGCGACATCTGGAGTCAGTATGCGCTGCCAACACTCGCCTGTCGCTTGGATACTCTGTAGCACCGCGCTCGTGCTGGGAGCGTCCGCTCCGATGGTCGCCCAGTCGCCGCTCGAGGCGGCGAAGGCTGGAGCCTGGGGCCAGCTCGCCTCTGTTTTGGCGGCAGGAGCGAAGGTGGATGCCTCACAGCCTGACGGCGCGACAGCTCTGCACTGGGCCGCGTACCACGATGCGCCGGACGGCGTGAGCCTGCTCCTGCGTCACGGGGCCGCTCCCGATGTCCAAAACGATTACGGGGTGACGGCGCTCTCACTGGCCTGTGAGAACGGGTCGGCAAACGTGGTGTCTCGCCTGGTTGCGGCGGGTGCCAATCCGAATCTGGCTCGCGAGACGGGTGAAACCCCGTTGATGACCTGTGCGCGAACAGGCGACGTACAGGCAGTCACCGCCTTGCTCGACGCGGGCGCCGATCATGCTGAAGGCGACGCTTGGTACGGCCAGACGGCTCTTATGGCGGCTGCCGGTGAAGGTCACACGGACGTGGCCGCCGCGCTGGTCGCGCGTGGCGCCGATGTGCGGGCGCGCTCGTTTCGCGGGTTCACGGCCCTGCTGATCGCGGCTCGGCACGACGTGCCGGGCCTGGCCCAGCTCCTGATCGAGGCAGGAGCTGATGTGAACGCCGCTACCCCGGACGGGCTGACCCCCCTCCTGGTCGCGGTCGTCCGTGGCCACGTGGACGCCGCGATCGCGCTGCTGGAGCAGGGCGCCGAGCCGAATCACGCCGCGACCGGCTATACGCCGCTGCACTACGCTGCTGGCGCATGGCACACGGAGCTGACCGGCAATCTGCAGGGGATCGAGACAGCGAGAGAAGCGGAGTGGCGTTTCCTGAACGAAGTCGGGCCGGGGCGGTTGCGATTGGTTGAGGCGTTACTCGCGCATGGAGCGGACCCCGATGCGCGCCTTGAAAAGAGTCCACCTGCCTTTGGTTTCGCCAGTGCTCGGTTCCGGGTTAGCATGCTCGGCTCCACCCCGTTTTTGCTGGCGGCGCTTGACGCCGACGTGCCGGTCATGCGCGCACTGGCTGCGGCGGGCGCCGACCTGAGTCTGACGACCAACGAGGGGACGACCCCGTTGATGGTGGCCGCAGGTCTGGGGCAGGTCCCCGCGGAGACGAGGGTGACGCCCGGACAGTCACTGGAGGCGGTGACATTCCTCCTGGGGCGAAACGCGCCAGTCAACGCAATCAACGATCGTGGACGGAGCGCCCTTCACGGTGCGGCCCATATCCGATCGGACCTGATCGTGCAGCTGCTCTTCGACCACGGCGCAGAGCTCGACGTCGTCGACGATCGCGGTATTACGCCATTGATGATCGCCGAAGGCGGGGGCCACATCCTGTTGCCCGGGTTGGGTGGAGGGAGCACTGCGGAGCTGCTTAAGGAGCTGGGAAGCGCTAGCTTTGATCCTGCCGCGATGATCGAGAACTACAACGAAGGGCGGATCCGCTAGTGGGTGAAGCTTTGGAGCGCGTCCTGGCGTTGATCCTGGTCGCCGGGTTCGTCCTGTCGGGGAGCGGAGCTTCTGCGCAGAGCCCCGATACTGCCGAATATCGCGCGGTGCTCGATCAGTATTGCATCGCGTGTCACAACTCCCGCACCATGGCGGGCGGGCTGTCGTTGGCCGAACTGGAACTCGACCTCTCCGGTTCGAACGCCCAGGTGTGGGAGAAGGTGCTGCAGAAACTGCAGACCCGGTCGATGCCTCCCGCGCGGCGTCCCCGTCCGGTGGAGGCCGTGTATGCCGGTTTCACCCGGTGGCTGGAAGTGGGGCTGGACGCCGCGGCTGCCGAGAGGCCGAACCCGGGTCGTCCCACGCTGCATCGTCTCAATCGACAGGAGTATGCCAATGCCATTCGCGATTTGTTTGGGCTTGAGATCGCTGTCGAGACGCTGCTGCCGCCCGACGACATGGCGTTCGGTTTCGATAACAACGCCGACATCCTGACGGTGTCGCCCGGGCTGCTTGAGCGCTACATGTCGTCGGCCCGCCGTGTCGCCAGGCTCGCGGTAGAGGCGAGCGAGATCGAGCGGGATGTAGTGGTGTACGAGGTGTCCCATCTGGCGCATCAGGATAGCCGCATGAGCGAGGATCTGCCGTTCGGTTCGCGCGGTGGGACGGCGGTGCGGCACCACTTTCCTCTGGATGCCGAATACCGGTTGAAAGTGACGCTGGCCGGGCGGGTGCGAGAGCCTCAGATTGTGGATGTGCGGCTGGATGGGGTCAGGGTGGCCGCGGTGCCGGTGGGCGACTGGCCGGATGGGCGTGCCCCAGCTACTACGGGTAGTGGCATGCTTGAGGATGGGGCGATTGTGGTCCGGTTGCCGATCGCGGCCGGGAATCATCTCGTAAGCGCTTCGTTTCTGCGGCGAACCCCGGCGAACGAAGGGGTGGCGCCAGACCGTCTTCCCCTCTGGACCTTCTCGACGGGTTCTGGCTCTCCCCTTGCGCTTGAGGCCCTCGCGGTCGAGGGGCCGTTTCAACCGGACGAAGTGCCGGCTCAGGCCGGTGTGGCTAGGTCACCAAGAGACAGGCTATTCCACTGTCGGGCGACGTCAGTGGCAGACGAGGCTACGTGCGCGGATGAGATTCTTGGCCGGCTAGCCAGGCGCGCTCTGCGGCGTTCGGTGTCCGACGACGATCTGGTCGCGCTCCGAGCGTTCTTCGCGGAAGGGCGTCAACGGGGTAGCTTCCGCGCCGGAATTCAGCGCGCTCTGGAATTGCTGCTGGTCGACCCAGAGTTTCTGTTCCGATTGGAACAGGATCCCAGCGGTCTCCCTCCCGGGACGCCGTATCAACTCAGCGACTTCGAGCTGGCCTCGCGCCTCTCGTTCTTTCTGTGGAGCAGCCTGCCCGACGATGAGCTGTTGGAGGCGGCCGAGGCGGGGCGCCTCGGGGATCCAGTCGAACTCGAGGCTCAGGTCCGACGGATGCTGGCGGACGAGCGGGCCACGACGCTCGTGAGTAGCTTCGCGTCGCAGTGGCTACAACTCCGACGGATGCAGTCGGTCGCTCCGGATGTCAATGCGTTTCCGGAGTTTGACGAGACCCTCCGAGAGGCGCTGATCCGCGAGACCGAGCTACTGTTTGCCGATCAGTTGCGTGCCGATCGCAGCGTAGTGGAGCTGCTGACCGCGGACTACAGCTTCCTGAACGAGCGTCTGGCGGGCCATTACGGCATCCCGGGAGTTTACGGCAGTCGATTCCGCCGAGTCGTCTTCGATGACGACCGGCGACGTGGATTGCTGGGACAGGGCAGCATCCTGACGGTGACCTCTCACGCTACCCGGACGTCCCCCGTGGTGCGAGGCAAATGGGTGCTCGAGAACATCCTGGGTGCGCCGCCCCCCGCGCCGCCTCCCGATGTGCCGCCGCTTCCGGAGCGCGACGACGCCGACGAGCCGGTGTCGATGCGGGCACGTATGGAGGCGCATCGCGCCAATCCGGTCTGCTCGGCGTGTCACGCTCAGATGGATCCACTCGGCTTCGCGCTGGAGCAGTTCGATGCGGTCGGCAAGTACCGGGAAGAAGAGGGTGGCGTCCCAGTGGATCCTTCGGGGACAATGCCTGACGGTGCTGAGTTCGATGGACTGTCTGATCTGCGCACGATCTTGTTCGAGCGGCGCGACGAGTTCGTGGCGACGGTTGCCGAGAAGCTGCTGACCTACGCGTTGGGACGCGGGGTCGAGTATTACGACCGTCCGGCCCTTCGTGACATCGTGCGCGAGGCTGAGGCCGACGATTACCGCTGGTCGTCGCTTATCGTAGCGATCACTAAGAGCCTACCGTTCCAGATGAGGAGCACGGAGTCATGATCATCACCAAGCGGACGTTGCCTCGACGCACCATGCTGCGGGGGCTTGGGACCGCCGTGGCGTTGCCGCTGCTCGAGAGCATGGTGCCCGCCATGACCGCGCTTGCCAAGACCGAGGCGCGCGGCAAGCCGAGGCTCGGGATGGTGTACGTCCCGCACGGTGCGGTTATGGACAAGTGGACCCCGGAAGCTGACGGGGCAGCGTTCGAATTCACGCCGATCCTGCAGCCGCTCGAGTCGTTCCGGGAGCGACTACTTGTGCTGACCGGGATGGACCACAAGCCGGCTGCTCAGATGCCGGGTGACCCGGCTGGTGGGCATGGGCGGATCACCGGCGCCTTCCTGACCGGCGTGCATGCGAAGCCGACCGAAGGGGCCGACTTCGAGGCCGGCACCTCGATGGATCAGATTGCGGCGGCGCACTTGGGGAAGCAAACACAGCTTGCCTCGCTCGAGGTCGGCGTCTCGCTGCCAGATTTTGGGGGGGCCTGCGATGCAGGTTTCAGCTGTGCGTATGTGAGCACCCTTAGCTGGAGTTCACCCACGACACCGCTCCCGATGGAGAGCAATCCGCGCGCCCTGTTTGAGCGGTTGTTCGGCGATGGCACGAGCACGGATCCGGCGGCCCGCCAGGAGCGGAGGGCGCGCGATAGCAGCGTCCTGGATGCCGTGACCAACAAGGTGGCGCGACTGCAGCAGGGACTGGGCGCCGCCGACCGCGCTAAGCTGACCGACTACCTGACCGCGGTTCGCGATATCGAGCGACGAATCGAGCGGGCCGAGGCGGACGCTGAGCGAGAACTGCCGGTGGTGGATCGTCCGGCGGCGGGTACCCCAGATTCGTTCGAGGAGCACGTGAAGGTGCTTTTCGACATGCAGGTACTCGCCTATCAGGCCGACCTGACGCGGGTGATCAGTTTCTTGATGACACCGGAACTCACGCCGCAGACCTATCCGCAGATCGGGGTGCCTGATCCGCATCATGCGCTGTCGCACCACGAGAACCGACCGGAGAGTTTGGCGAAGCTCGTGAAGCTTCAGAGTTATCACACGGGCCTCTTCCGCTACTACCTCGACAAGCTCCAGCAGACGCCAGATGGCGAACAAACGCTGCTCGACCAGGTGATGGTTATGTATGGCAGCGGCATGAGTAACAGTAACTTGCATAACATCCAGAACTTGCCGATGCTGGTCGCGGGCGGGGGTGCTGGGCGTCTCACCGGCGGGCGTCACCTGCGTTATGCGGAGGGGACGCCGCTCGCGAACCTGTTCATGGCGCTGCTGACGAAGCTCGACGTGCCGGTCGAGCAGTTCGGCGACAGCACTGGCACCTTGCAGCACTTGAACGACGTGTAGTGTCCGGCGACCTGGCGTTCATCGGGGACGTCCATCTCGATCAGGACGACGAGCTGCTCGGTCCGTTTCTGCGCTGGCTCGACCATCTTGAGACCACCTGCGCCGGACTCGTCTTCATCGGGGACCTCTTTAATCTCTGGCTGGGTGACCGCTCAATGGAACGCCCGCACCAGACTGCGGTCGTGGGCCGCCTTGCGCGACTGCGCGAGCGCGGGATGGCGGTCACGTATATCGAAGGCAATCGCGACTATCGGGTCGGCGACGCTTACGCCGGGCTGGCCTTCGACGAAGTGGTCGCCGAGTCGTGGACGACCAGGATTGGTGTGACCCGTGTCTGGGCCGCGCATGGCGACCTGGTCAATGTCCGGGATCATCAGTATCAAATCTGGCGACGGTTCAGCCGCTGGGCACCCGCGTGGCGGTTGTTCACGCTACTGCCTTCAGGGTCCCGCCTGCGGTGGGCCGACCGTATAGAGCAGCGAATGCGGACGACCAACCTCGCGTACAAGGCCACGTTTCCAGAGTCGTTGGTACGCGCCTACGGGCAGAAGGCGTTGGGCCAGGGGCACGACCTGATCGTGCTCGGTCACTTTCATCTGGAGCGGGATCTGCCCGCCGATGATGGGCGGATCGTCGTCCTCCCGTCATGGCGGGAAGAGGGTCGGTTCCTCCGGGTCGACCAGGCCGGGAACGCGAGATTCGAGATGGCTCCGGTCTGAGCTACCGTACGTCTTCCCGCGTATAGTTATGTCTATGCTGACCCGACGATCGCTCTTGATGGTGCCGCTCGCAGCGCCGCTGGCCAGTCTGGTGAACGCACAGAGCGCGTCCCCGGGAAAGATGCTGTTGGCGATGCATCAGAACACCACTAGGGCCGCCGGGTTCCAGGCCTCGATGGAAGGCTGGGCGCGGGCAGGTATTCGGTATGTCGAGCTGGGGGCGCCGCAGCTAAATGCGTTCCTCGAGGGCAATACCTTAGCGGCGGCGCGACGGCTCCTGGCCGACCTTGATCTCATCCCGGTGTCGGCCGCAATGGTGCTGCAGGATCTCTGGTTGCCCGGACCTGCGCGAGCCGAGTCACTTGAGGCGTGGCGACGTGGATGCGAGCAGATGGCGGAGCTCGGGCTTAGACGGGTCTACTCGCCCTCGATTACCAACCGACCGTTGACCACGGACGACTTCGTCGCCACACCGGCGGCGATTCATGAGGCGGGGGAGATCGCGGCCGAGTTTGAGCTCGATTGCATGATCGAGTTCACGCGAACGTCGACGCATCTGGCCACGTTGACTTCCGCGCTCGACAACATCAGATCGGCGGGACACCCGAGGGTGAAGCCGATGCTCGACTTCTTTCATTTCTGGTCGGGGTTAAGCAAGTTTGAGGACCTGGACCTCCTGCAGCCGGGCGAGCTCGCCCACGCTCACTTCCAGGATCTGCGCTCGGGTCCTCGGGAGCTGATCGACAACGACTCCAGACTGATTCCCGGGGACGGGATAGCCCCGGTCGAACGCATTCTCCAGAAGCTGGCGGAGAAGGAGTACGCCGGGTCGTTGTCGGTGGAGCTGTTCCGTACCGAGTTCGTCGATGGCGATCCCTATGAGGTGGCGTCCGAGATCCGCCCGAAATGTGAAGAGGTGATGCGGGCCGCTGGAGTCCTGTAGTTGATTGGAATGAGGAGTACCATGCGCATTTACATCCGACATTGCATCGCGACGGCGACCTTGCTAGTGGTGGTCGGGAGCAGCTTTGCGTCTGGCCAGAACCCGGACTGGACGCGTCCGTTCGAAGGCCACCGTGTGATCGGGAATCTCTATGCGGTCGGCACTTATGACCTGAGCGTCTTCCTGATCGCCGGGAGCGAGGGCCATATTCTCGTCAATACTGCGCTCGAAGACTCAGTCTCCTTGCTCAGGGAGAACGTCGAGTCGCTCGGGTTTCGTCTCGAGGACATCAAGATCCTGCTGCAGATGCAGGCTCACTGGGATCATACGGCGGCGCTGGCTGAGATCAAGGAGATCACGGGCGCTGAGATGTGGGCCACACTTCACGATGCGTCCGTGCTGGCCGATGGCGGATTCAGCGACCCGCACTTCGGCGGGCGAGAATCGTTCGCTCCGATCGAGGCCGACAAGATCATCCGTGACGGTGAGGTGATCGAGCTTGGCGATATCACGCTGACCGTGCTGGAGACGCCAGGACATACGGCAGGGAGTTCGAGCTATCTCATGAAGGTGAGGGAGGGAGGACGGGACTATGACGTGGCGATCGCGAACATGGCCACGATCAACCCCGGCAAGCGGCTGGTCGAGAACCCGACATACCCGGGCGTGGCCGATGACTTCGCCGAGACGTTCCGGAAGCAGAAAGCGCTCGACGTCGACGTCTGGGTTTCGGCGCATGGGTCCCAATATGGCCTGCACGACAAATACGAGGCGGGACAGGCGTATAGCCCAGATACTTTCGTCGATCCTGAGGGGTTCCTCGCCGCCGTCGAGCGGCTGGAAGAGGCTTACCAAGAGCAGCTACGGTCGGAAGGTCGGTAGCGGCAGGGCAAGGGTGGTCCGGATGCTGCACACCTCCTCCGGGGTGTGCTCCTGCACGATCTCCTGCTTCAGTACTCGGGCGACCACACTCGCCACAGCAAGGTCGTAGCTTGCGACGGATCACTCGTCGACGCGGCCCTAGGGGGAGACGCACCCGATGGCCGTATCGGGACCGTGAGAGATGGTGGCGTGAATCCGCCAGCCGTTAGGGGTTATTCCATAGATGTAAGTCGAGCCCATTTCCGCCATCACGCTACCGTCGGTGTGGTACCGCTCGATTCGCCCGCTGATGATGGCCGTCCCAGGGTTCGGTGAACAGATGACCGGTTCGGGAAGCTCTGAACGGTCGTAGCCCTGGGGCGAGAGCGATTCGGTTGCCTGGGCGAAACTGGTTTCAACCTCCTCGGCGCTCGACGAAACCGCGACGCCAGAGCTCCCAAACTGTAGTCGGTTCGGGTGATAGATTTCCTCGGCGATCCGCTTCGCGTTACCTTCGGCAAAGTAGCCGTAGTAGAGCTCGTGTAAGCGACGGACTTCGTCATTGGCACTCTGACGCCCGACGACGCCGCCTGTGCCGAGTCCTACCAGCAGTGCGGTAAGAGCGATGAGCATGCCACCTCTGGCCATCTTGTTTCCTCCAGTGAATCGATTCTATCCCTGACCTGGCGGTCAGAATGGGTGATCGTGCTGAGTATAATTCTGGAGGAGAGACGGTTATGGCGAGGAGAGTCAGATGAAGCGTCGAACGCGCGCTTGCGGCATCGCGATAATCCTGTTGGCGGCATCGGGGGCTGGCTCGATGAGCCAGGCACTGGCGCAGGAAGCGGCGCGCGAACCAGCTCCGCCGCCGCTCGCGTGGGGCGACCCCGATCTGCAGGCGATCTGGAACAACTTCACGATCACGCCGCTCGAACGACCCGCCGAGCTGGGAGAGCAGGAATTCTACACGCCGGAGGAGGCCGCGGCCCTGGAACAGCGTGCCATTGAGGGCGTCGCCAGACAGAATGCGCCGAGTGAGGTGCGTAGCGAGCCATTGCCGCCGGGTGGGAACGTCGGCGCCTACAACAGCTACTGGACCGAGCAGGGGACCCGGGTCGTGGCGACGGGCCGGACGTCGATCATCGTCGACCCTCCCAATGGACGGTTGCCGGTGCTGACCGCCGAGGCGGAGGCGCGGATCACGTCTGGCGAGTATCGTCGGCTTGCCGACGCCAAGGACGGCCGGGTGCCTGCGCGCGGGCCGGAAGAGATGGGGCTGAGCGAGCGGTGTCTGTGGTACCGGGGGATTCCGTCTTTTCCCACCGGCTACAACAACAACTACCAGTTCTTCCAGAGCGAAGGCTTTGTGGTGATCCTGCAGGAGCACATCCATGACCTGCGGGTGATTCCCCTCGACGGTCGTCCTCATCTTCCGGCGGCGATACGACAGTTCGCGGGGAGTTCGCGCGGACGGTGGGACGGTGACACGCTGGTGGTCGAAACGACCAACCTTCGGACGCCGTTCATTCGGCGCTGGAGTCGGCCGGAGCACTCCCTCTCACGCGGCGAGCTGAGTGAGGCCACCCGTGTGATCGAGCGGTTCAGACGCATCGATCGCAATCTCCTGGACTACGAGTTCACGGTGACGGATCTGGAGACCTTTACCAGCGAGTGGAGCGGTTCGCTGCCGATGGAGCGGATCGACGGACCGATGTACGAGTTCGCCTGTCACGAAGGCAACTACGGCATGGAGAATATGCTGGCGGGCTCGCGGGCCGACGAGCGCGCTGGGCGGTAGGAAGAGGGTCGATGACCGACGTCGACAACGACGCCGAACGAGACTATTTGAATCGGCTCTCCGAGCGGCTCAGGCTGTCGGTCGAAACAGGGACGAAGCTTCCTAGCATGCTTGAACCGGGTAACGGTGAGGAGGAGGCCTGAGGTGCAATCATCGCCGCGTATCGGTGCGGTCCACGCACTCCTGAACGCGATTCCGACTACTCAGGAGGCGTTTGAGCGCGTCTGGCCAGACGCGGATGTGGCGCACTTACTCGACGGGTCGCTTTATCTAGACCGAAACGCGGGCACCGCCGACGACGCCGAACTGGAGCGCCGAGTGCGGGCGCTGGTGAGGCACAGCGCCGACACTGGACAGCAGGCCGTGATCGTCACCGGGTCGTTTTTCGGAGCGATGGCGGAGGCGTCGCGCCGCGATGTCGACATTCCGGTCGCGACCTCGTTCGACGGCATCATCGAGCGGGCTTTGTCACTCAACCAGCCGCTGCACGTGCTCTCGACGGCGCCCGATTCCGCCTCGCTGCTCGCAGGGGCAATCGAGGGACAGGCTCAAGCGCGCGGCCAGTCGGTCAGCCTCTCGAGCCACCCGGTGTCTGGGGCGATGGATGCGTTGCTGGGAGGAAGCCCGGAGGAGCACGACCGGCTGATTTTGGAGGCGATCGCGGCTCTCGACCCGGAGATGGCGGTAGCCTTTGCGCAGTTCTCCATGGAGCGGATACTGCCGGCGAGTGATGATGCGCATGCGGCACCGGTTATCGGGCCAGCGAGCGAAGGTGTCGCGTGGCTCCGTCAGCTGGTTAGCGGCCGCTGAGCACGAGACCATGTCCAGAACCGAGCGGGTGATCTTGTGGGCCTCGGTGCTTCTCGTCGGTGTGCTCTCGACGCCTGCGCTGGGGCAGGAGCTTGGAGCGGTCGAGGACCGGCTGCTTATCGCCGATCAGTTGGCCCAGTACTCCTACCGCTGGGACGGTAAGGACGCCGAGGGCTTTGCGAACCTGTTTACCGACGACGGTGTCCTGGAGCGACGCATCAACGGTCTGCTCGTGACTGGATCGCGCGTGGAGGGACGCGACGCTATTCGCGCCTACGCGATCAAGTCACATGAGGGGCGCCTCGCGGATCGTCAAACCCGCCACCACTTCTCCGGCCTCGTGTTTCTGGAGCTCTCGGGCGACCGTGCCGTGACCGAGAACATGGCGCTAATCACTCATCAGCCGTATGGCGAGCCGACCGCGCAGATCAGCGGATCTGGCATCTACCGGAAGATCTGGCGACGGACCCCCGGGGGGTGGCGCATCGCCGAACGGGTGCTCCACAGCGACCGCGCCCCCCAGCGACCGCGCTAGGCGCTTACTCGACCGCGCTTGTTCCAGAAGCTGGCGTGAACCGGGCGTTAACGGAGTGTGGTCTCCGCGGTGTCGGACTGGACCGAGTTTGAGACGGTCGTCAGATTAGCGCCGCTACCGGGAACTGATCAGCGTTCACCGCCTCTCGCTACAATGGGCGCCGTTTGTCTGAGGGCGAGTCATGATGAGATATCTCGCGTTGCTGCTGAGTCTCGTTTTGGTCGCCGCCTGTACGCCGGTAGATCACGATCTTGGGACCACTGACTGGTCCGTGTACCTGGGCGACCCTGGGCGGCGCCACTATTCATCCCTGGACCAGATCACGCGGGAAAATGTCGCACGGCTCGAGGTGGCGTGGGAGTACAACTCTGGCGAGCCCCAGGGAACGATGTACACGAGCCCTGTCGTGGTGGATGGCGTGCTGTACGGGTTGTCACCACAGCTGGATGCGTTCGCCGTCGACGCCGCCACGGGACAGGAACTCTGGCGATACGAACCCGAAGACGTCGGGGGGGCACAGCGTGGCCTGATGTGGTGGGAGGGCGATCGTGGAGCGCGGCTCTTCTACACTGCGGGGCGGTACCTGCTCGCCGTTGATCCCCGTGACGGCACGCCGGTGACGAGTTTTGGTGACCAGGGCCGATTGGACCTGACGCCCCCTGGTGACCATGAGGGGGCGCTGTCGGTCACGGTGCCGGGTGTCGTCTTTCGGGATCTTTTGATCATGGGCTTCTCGACTAGCGAGAGTGCCGAGGCTTTCCCGGGTTCGATCCGCGCCTTCAGCGCGGTCGACGGCTTGCTGGTGTGGCAGTTCGATACCATCCCCAAGCCGGGAGACCCTGGCTCGGAGACCTGGGCCGAGGGAAGCCTTGAGCATGCCGGCGGCGCCAACGTGTGGACCGGGATGGCGCTGGACGCTGAGCGGGCGATCCTGTTTGCCCCGACTGGGTCGGCGACCCCTGACTTCTTCGGGGCAAAGCGGTTGGGCGATAACCTCTATGCAAATTCGATCGTCGCGTTGAATGCGCATACGGGCGAGCTCCGTTGGCATTATCAGGTCTTCAGGCACGACCTGTGGGATCGGGACAATCCCTCGCCGCCGACTCTCGTCCAGCTGGAGCGCGACGGCCGCAGGATTGACGCGGTGACCTTGACGACAAAGTCGGGGCATCTGTACGCGTTTGAGCGAGAGACGGGCGAACTGCTCTACCCGACGGTCGAGGTGGGCACGCTGCCGAGCACGCTGCCCGGAGAGATGCCGTCGCCCACGCAGGCTGTCTCGGCCGTGGCGTTCAGTCGACAGGCTTTCGAGGTGACCAACCGGACGCCGGAGGCGAGGGCCCATGTCGAGGAGGCGATCAAGGATTGGGATCTGCGTCCCTGGGCACCCCCTCGAGTGGGGACGGTGCTGTTGCAGCCATGGTACGACGGTGGGGCAGAGTGGGGTGGGTCAGCGTTCGACCCCGCCACGAACGCATTGATTCTCAATGCGAATGATGTGCCCGGTATCCTCACGCTCAGTGAGGTGCCGACGGGCACGAGCGATTTCGGTACCTACGCGGAACATTGCGGCAGCTGCCACGGGCTGGAGCTCGAAGGTAGCAGTGGCCCCTCCCTGTTGGGCGTGCGCGAGCGGTTGGAGATCGGGGAGATCAGAAACGTACTCGAAAGCGGGCGAGGCCGGATGCCGGGATTCTCGCATTTCGACGATGCGGAACAGCGGGCCGTCATCCGCTATATCTCTCAAGAGGAGCCGGAGCAGGATGAGCCGACCGACGAGCTGTCCTATGTTCTGGGGGGGTACGTGTATCTTCGTGACCACGAGGACCTGCCCGCCAACACACCACCGTGGGGCACGCTCAATTCGATTGACCTGGCGAGCGGCGAGATCACCTGGTCGGTGCCGTTCGGCAACTACCTGTCCCATCCCGACCTTGGATACGGTGCGGTTAACTACGGCGGTCCTGTGGTGACCGCGTCTGGACTCATCTTCATCGCGGCCACCCCGGATAAGATGATCCGGGCCGTCGACGCGCGGGATGGGTCGACGCTCTGGCAGGCCGACCTCGAGGCGGCTGGATTTTCGACCCCGGCGGTCTACAGCGTCGACGGACGCCAGTTCGTCGTGATTGCTGCCGGGGGAGGGAGACAGGGGCCGCCGTCAGGTTCCACCTACGTCGCCTTTGCGTTACCGAAAGCCAATTGAGCCGGATAGTCTCCCCTGTGGGACGACCAGCGGGGCCTATGTGGGTGAGCGTCGACGGATTGCAGGTGGCGTTGCGAAACCCGCGCCGGCGCGCGGCACCACGTAGTCCGAGGGTTGGTGTCGGCCGGGAAGCGACTCAGGGCCTGGGTATAATCGACACACCGACGCGGGAACTTCGACGAGATAGCGAGGGCGACATGAGGACGAGAGTGACAACTGTGGTGAGCGTGGTCGCGCTGGTGCTGACCGCCGGGGGCGTGTTCGCCCAGAGTGACGAGGTTCAGCGGACGGTCTATGGCGATCCGGACATTCAGGGCCTGTTCACGTTCCGCACGCTGACCCCGCTCCAGCGTCCGGTCATCGACCAGGGCGCGTCGTCGCTGTTGGCCGGTCGACAGACGCTGACGGACGAAGAGGCGGCGGAGTACGAGGCCGAGCGTCGTCGCGAGATGAACCGCGACACGCAGAACCTCGAAGTGCGGGCACCCGGGGTTCGGTATCAATCCCGGGCCGAAGGGGGGGTCGGCGGCTACAACGAGTTCTGGTATGAGCGTGGGATCGAGTTGGTCAAGGACCATCGCACGGCGCTCATCGTCGATCCGCCGGAAGGGCGGATTCCATTTACGCAGACCTACCTGGACGGGGCAGCGAGCCGGACACTGAATCTGCGGAGCGGATTCGCCGACTCTTACACGGACCGCAGCCTTGGCGATCGGTGCTTAATGGGGTTCAATGCCGGCCCGCCGATGGTGTCGAGTGCCTACAACAACAACGTCCAGATTCTCCAGACGCCGGACCACGTCGTTATTTACAACGAGATGGTGCACAACGCGCGCATCATTCCGATCGGGACCGATGCACGGCATGGTCTGCGTCAGTACTCGGGAGAGTCGCGGGCGCGCTGGCAGGGAGACACGCTAGTCATCGAGACCCGCGGTTTCCTGCGCGAGACCAGCCTGGGTGGCTCGAGTCGTGATACCTACGTTGTGGAGCGACTGACGAGACTGGATCAAGAGACGGTGGCTTACGAGTTCACTGTGGAGGACCCGAACAATTTCACCCAGCCTTGGACGGCAATGATGCCGCTCAGGCAGACTGAGGGACCGCTCTTCGAGTATGCCTGCCACGAGGGCAACATCGGGATGGTTGGGATCATGGCTGGGGCGCGGAATCTCGACACCCAGAAGGTGCCGTAGCTAGCGCTGGCGGAGCGCCTGGAAAACGCTGCTGAATCGCCATCAGCTTCCGGAGGGGCCCCAGCAGGTTGCCATCATGGTCAGGCGGGAGCCGTTCGTGGCCGTGTCTCACGAGCTGGTTCAAGCAAGCGTCGGCCGCTTCGATCGTTGCCAAACATTCGGCGCGTGGCTGGCGCTTGATTGAGAACGCTGACGGCCCTGGAGGATCAAAGGTGATCCGAGGCAGGCTCGCCAGTCGAGGGCTGGCCCGAAGCATCGCTCGCGCGCACGGCCACGTCGCGTCTAGCAGAAAGAACACCGGTATCCGGCCAGGCATCGGCTGGTAGGCCCCGGTATTTAGGTGGGTGCCTCCAGGGTAGAGCATCCGGCAATCAAGGTGTTGGTCGCCGAGCAATGCGGTCACCCGCGGGTGGTCGTTGAAGCCGATACCCACATGCAGCTCTGACCGCCTCAGCGACAGGTGGGTCAACCGTCCGGTTCCGATCCGGACCTTCCTCGCCTCTTTGGGGTGCATCAGCAGGACCCAGTGGGTGCGGGTGGTCACCGGACGGATCGCAGAGCAGACGCAGATGGGTGCCGGGCGGCGGCACCGATGACAGGAGGCGCGGGCCACCCCGGGATTGTGTCAGACTCAATGACCATGGCGGAGCTTTCGATCCTGGACTTGTCCCCGATTCCTGAAGGGAGCGACGCGGCCGCCGCGTTACGTAACAGCGTCGATCTTGCCAGGCACGCCGAAAGGTGGGGGTATCGGCGCTACTGGGTCGCCGAGCATCACAATATGCCTGGGATCGCGAGCGCGGCTACGTCGATCGTGATTGGCCACATCGCTGCCGGAACTTCCACGATCCGGGTCGGCGCAGGGGGCATCATGCTGCCCAATCACGCACCGCTCGTGATTGCGGAGCAATTTGGCACGCTTGCGACGCTCTACCCAGGTCGGATCGACTTAGCGCTGGGCCGTGCCCCGGGTACCGACCAGCAGACCGCCCATGCGCTCCGCCGCACATTGGCCGAAGATGTGAACGCCTTCCCGCGAGACGTCGTGGAACTACAGCAGTATTTCCGGAATCCAGGAGAGAACCAGCGGGTGTGCGCGGTCCCCGGTGCCGGGCTTGAGGTGCCGCTCTGGATCCTGGGGTCGAGTTTGTTCGGAGCGCAGTTGGCGGCGGCCATGGGACTCCCTTATGGGTTCGCGTCGCACTTCGCGCCGGCCGCACTGATGCCCGCCATTGAGACCTATCGCTCCCAGTTTACGCCGTCGGCTCAACTCGCTAAGCCGCATGTCATGGTGGGATTCAACGTTTTCGCGGCCGAGACCGAGGAGGAGGCCAGGGTTCTGCGAAGCTCGGCCCAGCAGGCGTTGCTGTGTCTGAGACGCGGGATGCCGAGCAAGCTGCCGCCGCCGGTACAGGACTTTGAGGCCAGCCTGTCTTCGCTCGATCTCGAGTTGCTCGACCAGGCGCAGGCCTGTTCCGTCGTCGGCACGCCAGGTATGGTTCGCGATGGCATCGAGGCGTTCGCCAGGAAGACCGGCGCCGACGAGGTCATCCTCACTGGTCACATCTACGATCACCGGGCCCGTCTTCGTTCTTACGAGCTTGTGGCCGAGCAGTTACTGGCCGCCGTGGCCTGACCCGCTGCTCCGCTTCTGGTGCACCAGCCGCCTAGGGCGGCCACCCGGTAGCCAGGGAACCGTCAGCCGGGTCCGCTAGTTTGCGTCCACCCTCTGACAGGTGAGGCGCGCGTGTCTGTCACCGACAGACGGGAAGATCGCTGGTCGCTCGCCGAGTGCAGGCTTAGGGATTGCGTGGAGGGCACTGAGCAGGTTGAGCGGAGCAGGCCGCTGTCTCTGAAGAATGACTCTGGAGTGTGGTGCCGGGAGAGTGATCAGGATCGCACGGGATTCCGGTGACAGGTATACTCGGTCAACCAATCGACTAGATCCGCCATGTCCGTCCCTGAGTCTCCAGCGGCCTGGAGCCGTCGTCGTGTGCTGGCATCCCTGCTGGGTGTCGGTGCGCTAGCCCCGTTCGCGCGTGGGGCACGTACGGGCATCGGCGATGAGATCCTGCTTCGCTATACGGCGCACGTGCCCAGTTCCCACGGCTTGTACTCCAAAGTTTTCGTGCCCTGGTCGGCGATGGTTACGGAGGAAACCGGGGGGCGGATCCAGTGGGAGTACTACGTCGATGCCTTGCTCCACGACGCACTGGAGGGGTTCAAGGCGATCGAGAGCGGAGTTACCGACTATACCCACGGCTACGCGACCTACCAGCCAGGCAGTTTTCACCTAACTCACGGTCTGCAGTTGCCGTTTCTCTTCGCCAACCCGGGAGTGGCGTCGCTCGTCTCTGAGGAGCTGTATCCCGAGTATCTGAAGGCCGAGTACGAGCGGATGGGGTGCTATCTGGCCCATTGCGACTCAACCACCGCCTACGACATCATCTCGCGAACCCCGGTGCGGCTCCCCGAAGATATGCGGGGCCTCAAGGTCCGCTCGACCGGTGGTCTGATGGCAGACATCCTTCGGCAGGTGGGTGCCATTCCGGTTGTGCTGGCGGCGGCTGAAACCTATACCGCCTTTCAGCGTGGTGTGATCGATGCGGTTTCGCTCGGAGCCCCCGACATGGTCGCCTATCGGTTGTATGAGACCGGCAATCACTATCTGCGGGTCGGGCTCACCCATACGGTCATCCAGTTCGCGCTAAACCCCCGTAGCTTCGATGCTCTGCCGGATGATCTGCGGCAGCAGCTGTACAACTTGTATCGGTTGCACGGACAGGTGGCCAATCAGAACTTCTACGGCGGCCCGAATCTCGACGCGGCGATTGAAACTTTGCGTGGTGAGAACATCGAGATCGTGGAGCATACGCCAGACGAGCGGCAGGCGTGGGTCGAGGCGGTCCATCCGCTGGAAGAGCGATTCATTAAGGAGAATGAGGCGCTGGGACTACCTGCGCGCGCGTTCGTTCGTGAGGCCAAAGAGCGTGCCGCCGTCTATGTCGATTGGACAGACGAAGAGCTCTGGGACTACACCCGTCGCCATCCGCTGCAGGGAGTGATCGACCTTTGAAGCCCGTTTCCCATCCTTCGTAGACACCCCCAACATGCTGACCTGGATCGATGGGCTGCTGGCGGCACTCGACCGCTGGTCGAAGATCGCCGCCCGACGCCTGTTCCAACTGGGCATCTACGTCACGATGCCCTCGCTCGTGGTGCTAGTGACCGTGGACGTCATCTTGCGCTATGTGTTCAACGCTCCGCTACAGTGGGGGCGCGATGCCAACGGACTGTTGTTGCTGATGACGGTGTTTTGCGCGCTGCCGCACGCCTGGGATCGCGCCTATCACATTCGGATGGAGGTGTTTTACCTTCGATTCGGCGAGAAACGGCGTCGACAGGTCGATGTGGTGGCCGCAGTGGCGGGGATCATCGTATTCGGTCTCATGGCGGCGCAGGCCGCGCTGTTCGTGCCCTTTATGATGCAGACGGGAGAGACAGGGGAAGACCTCGAGCTGGAGCTCTGGCCTTGGATGGGATTTCTGTCGGTTTGTGCTGCGGTCATGGTGGCCCGTATTTTCGTGAACCCGTCGGGTGAAGAGTCCGGCTCCGAGACGGGGGTCGGGCTATGAGCTTGACGCTCGCTGGACTGATTGGGATCGCGGCCATGATCGGCCTCCTCATCCTGGGGGTGCCGATCGCCATCGCGATGGCGGTGACCGGTGCGGCGGGGCTGTGGATTCTCGAGGGCCCAGGTCCCGCCCTGGCCCACACGCTCTTGATTCCATGGGATGAGGGACGCAGCTTCGTCTTGGTCACGATTCCGCTGTTCGTCTTGATGGGGCAGCTTGTCTTTCAGACCGGGTTGGCCTCTGACCTGTACGCTGGCATTCGCAGCTGGATCGCGCGGGTGCCGGGTGGTATGGCCATCACGTCGGTGGTGGCGTGCGGCGCGTTCGGGGCGGTCACCGGCTCGAGTATCGCTACGGTGGCGACGATGGGCGCCATCGTGATGCCCGAAATGCGGCGGTTTAAGTATCCCCCTCGCCTGGCGACCGGCTCGCTGGCCGCGTCAGGCACGCTGGGCATCCTGATCCCGCCAAGTCTCATCTTTATTTTCTACGGGGTGATGACCGAGACGTCGATCGGCGCCCTATTCATTGCCGGCATCATTCCGGGCATTCTGACGGCCGCGATGTTCTCGGCCATCATCCTGTTGCGCTGTCTGATCACGCCATCGTTGGGACCTCCGGGGCCCACCGCGACCTGGGCGGAACGTTGGCAGGCGACATCTGGGTTGTTGCCGATTCTTGGTCTCTTCTTCCTGGTGATCGGTGGAATCTACGGCGGGGTGTTCACTCCGACTGAAGCGGCGGGCGTTGGCTGCACCGGTGTGCTCATCACCGCGGCGCTCCGACGCCGGCTCACCAAGGAAGCGATGGCGAAGGCGCTGGAAGAGACCGCCCTGATCACGGCGATGATCTTCGCGATCATCGTTGGGGGCTATCTCGTGGCGCGCTTCCTGGCTATTACCGGCATCACCGAGAACATGGTGGCGCTGCTGGTTGGTCTGGACCTGGGACGCGTGGCCTTCCTGATCCTACTGGTAGGGCTTTACCTGGTCTTGGGCGCGATGGTGGACGTCTTTGGCATGCTGGTACTGACCATCCCGTTCGTAATGCCGGTGGTGGGCGAGCTCGGCATCGACCCGATCTGGTTCGGAGTGTTCGCCGTGATGATGGCTGAGCTGGCGCTCGTGACGCCGCCAATTGGTGCTAACGTCTTCGTGATGCGTCGCACTGCGCCAGAAGTGCCGATGGGCGATATCTTCATGGGCGTGTTGCCGTTCGTTGTCGGTCAGCTCCTGATCATCGGCCTGATCATCGCCTTTCCCGATATAGCCCTCTGGTTGCCGAACAGGATGCAGTGAGGCGGGCTATAGCCCAGTCGTTTCTTGTTCGGGTAACCCGAACGCGAACAAGACGTTACCGGCTGCGATGGCCACATACTGCTCGCCGTCCACGGCATATGTGATGGCGGCCGAGTGCACCAAGCGGCCGACATTCATGTGCCAGAGCTCCTTGCCGGTCTCGGCGTCGAGGGCCAGGAAATAGCCGTCGATGCTGCCGGTGAACACCAAGCCGCCGGCTGTGGCCAGCATGCCGCCCGTGGATCGCGGCTGCAGGGGATATTCCCAGCGGATCTCGCCGGTCGTCGGTTCGATGGCTCGTACCGCGCTGTGATACTCGTCGAGAGGCAACGGACGCTCGAATCCGCCGCCTGTGAACTGATCACCTTCGCTGTACTCTTCGTCGCGCTGGAAGTAGCGATCCTCGCCGTCGTAGGCCTGTACGTAGAAGAGGCCCGTGTCAGGGCTATAGGCGGGGGAAAACCAGTTGGTAGCTCCGGCCACCGGCGGGGAGACGATGACCCCTTCGGCGTTCGGCGCGGTGTTCGGTACTCGAATCGGGCGCCCGTTCGAATCGAGTCCCTCGGCCCAGGTCTGTCGTGCGAACGGGTTGCCAAGCAGGAATTCGCCGGTTTCACGGTCGATGACGTAGAAGAAGGCGTTGCGGTTGGCCCACATCATCACCTTCCTCGATTTCCCCTCCCAGTCCATGTCGGCCAGGATCGGCACCTGGATGGCGTCCCAGTCGTGAACGTCATGTGGCGTGAACTGGAAGTACCACTCGAGACCGCCGGTGCCATGGTTGATGGCCATCGCCGCGTCTGAATAGAGGTTGTCGCCCATCCGGACATCGCCGTTCCAGTCCGGGCCAGGATTGCCGGTGCCCCAGTAGACGAGGTCGAGGTCGGGATCGTACGACCCGGTGATCCAGGTGGCCGAGCCACCCGTCCGCCAGGAATCGCCGGCCCATGTCTGATTGTCGGGATGGTCTGGTCCAGGAATAGTGTTCGCCCGCCAGTCCAGCTCGCCGGTAGTGGCTTCGTAGGAGTCGATGAAGCCCCGGATGCCGTATTCGCCTCCGGCAATGCCGGTCACTACCTTATCCTTAACCACTAACGGTGCCGCGGTCTTGCTGTAACCGGACCGATGATCGGCCACCTCGCGGTTCCAGACCAGGTTGCCGGAGCGCGCGTCGATGGCCACCAAATGGGCGTCGAGCGTGCTCATGTAGAGGTGTTCGCCCAGGATGGCCACGCCACGGTTGTTCCGACCGCAACAGATCCGGAGGTCGTCTGGCAGAGGGTGGTCGTAGCGCCAGTACTGACGTCCGGTGGCAGCGTCAACGGCTACGACGTTGCTAGGTGCCTCGGTGATGAACATCACGCCGTCGACCACCAGCGGAACAGCTTCGGACCGGTCGAGCTGCGGAATCTGATATGCCCACTTGAGCTCAAGCTCGTCAACCGTATCGCGATTTACCTGATTGAGTCCGCTGAAGCGCTGGCTATCGAGCGTGCCGGAGTACATCAACCAGTTGTGCGGTTCGTTGGCGGCGTTCAGTAGGCGCTCCCAGGTCACTGGAGTGAAGGCGGCGGCCGCGCCGGGCGACGAGCCGGCAGGCTGGGCCGCGGTGGGAACGGCCAAGGCGAGAACAGTAAGTACGGACAGCAGGCGCGTCATGTCAGGTCCTTCCCCGGGGCTGCGTTGGCGACCGAGATACCGATGGAGTCTCTTGTCGGACGATAACATGTGTCACAGGCCCCGTTACGGTCGCCATCGTTATAATTCGGGCATGTGTCGTGCTGCTTTTGGAAGAGGATGGAGGTTCGAGTGACCCTGTCGCACAGCGTGCTCGTGCTGGCCTTCGTCGGTGTCGTGGGAGGAGGCTTCGTTCCTGAGGTTGGAGCTCAGGAACCGTCGGAGGAGACGTTCACCGCCGCCGGCATCCCGTACGTACCGCTGCCGGATCCTTCTGTCGAATTCGGAACCGCCGAGAGGCAAGGCATCCGGGTGAGCGTGGTCGCCGCCGGGCTGACCTACCCCTGGGGGTTCGCCTTCCTTCCGGACGGACGGATCCTGGTGACGGAGCGGCTGGGGGCGGTGCGCGTTATCACGGCCGGGCGACTGGAGGAGGCCGCCCTTGCAGGGATACCAGAGGTGCATACGGAGCAGGCGCTGGCTGGCTTGATGGATGTGTCCATCCATCCGAATTTCGCGCAGAACCGCTGGGTGTATCTAACATACTCGCAGACAAGCGGGAACGGGTCGGTGGTCACACTCGCGCGCGGCCGGCTTGACGGCGGGAGCTTGACCGAGGTCCGCGAGCTCTTTGTCAGCAACACCGAGGCACAGGCAGCTGGGGCGGCTCGGATGGCCTGGGCGGCCGATGGGCACCTGTTTCTGTCGGTGGGGGGAGCCTTCGGCGGTCGACGCATGGACGCCCAAGATCTGGGTAGTCATCTAGGCAAGATGCTTCGTCTGCGGGACGACGGGACTGCGCCCCTTGACAACCCGTTCGTTGGGCAAGAAGGCGCGGCGCCAGAGGTGTACTCGCTGGGGCATCGGAACCAGATGGGAATTGCCATTCACCCCGAGACCGGGGAGGTGTGGGCCAGCGAGCACGCGCCTCAAGGGGGGGACGAGATCAACATCATCCGAGCCGGCGGGAACTACGGCTGGCCGGTGGTGTCCTATTCGCGCGAGTACACCGGGCAGCGGATCACCGAGCGACCGTGGCAAGATGGAATGGTGCAGCCCGAGATTATTTGGATTCCGTCAATCGGGCCGTCTGGACTCATGTTCTATGCCGGTGACCGTTTTCCGGCATGGCAGGGCGACCTGTTTGCCGGCTCGCTGATGACCGGACGTATCGAGCGCACGGGCCATCTGGAGCGGATCCGATTCAACCGGCGGGGAATGGAGCAGCGGCGAGAATGGCTGTTGGCCCCGCTGCGGCGGCGGATCCGGGACGTTCAGCAGGGGCCGGATGGATTGATATATGTCCTAACCGCTGGTCAGTTTCTCGGGATCGATCCCGTTCAGGGTGAAGGCGCGATCCTACGGATCGAGCCGGTGCCCTAGAAGCCCAGGGCGACCGACAACCGAAAGAAAGGGATATACTTCTCGGTTTCTCGCCCGATAACTACGGGTAGAGAGGGAACATGGTCCGCCAAGGCGGGCGTCCAAAGGACAGGAATCGCGTGACCAACAACGAGAGTGCGGCCGAAAAGGCCCCCTGGATTACGTACCGTCCCAATCTCAAGGTGCTGGATTGCACCGTGCGCGACGGCGGCCTGATCAACGCCCATCAATTCGAAGACGGCTTTGTGCGGGCGGTGTACGACACCTGCATCGCGGCCGGCATCGATACGATGGAGATCGGCTACAAGAACTCAGAGCGGCTGTTTCCCCGCGACGAGTTCGGCCACTGGCGACACAGCCGAGAAGAGGACATGCGTCGGGTCGTTGGCGATCACGATGCCGAGGCTACGGGGCTGACACTGGCCGCCATGGCCGACGCTGGCAAGTGCGACTGGAAGACCGCGATCGAGCCGGCTGGCGACAGCGTGCTCGGCATGATCAGGGTGGCGTTCTATGCGCATCAGGTCTCTGAGGCGGTCGATATGATCCACCACGCCCATGAGCAGGGCTATCAGACGATGGCCAATCTGATGGCGGTGTCGAACATCACTGAGGAGGAAATTGACACTGTGTTGGAGGCGATCGCGCCGACTCCGGCTGGCACGATGGTGATCGTGGATAGCTTTGGCCACCTCTATCGAGAGCAGCTCGATCGGCTCTACGCCAAGTACTCCGCGGCGATGGCGGGGACCGGTAAGGAGATCGGGATTCACGCCCACAACAACATGCAGCTCGCCTTCGCGAACACCATCGAGGCGATCATCCTCGGGTCGAATCGGGCCGACGCGACTATGGCGGGCTTGGGTCGTGGCGCCGGCAACTGTCCGATGGAGCTATTGCTGGGTTTCTTGCGGAACCCGAAGTTTAAGCAGCGCCCCGTGATCCGGCTGCTACAGGAGCACCTGCCGAAGATTCGGGAGACGGTGGAATGGGGTCCTCTGGTGCCGTATATCATCACCGGCCAGCTCAACCTGCACCCGCGGGCCGCCATGGAGTTCCGGGCAGGCGAGACCCCAGACGACTTCGTGTCGTTCTACGACGAGATCGTCAACGAGACCTAGAAGAGAGCAGATGTCCGTGCGTTCGACGTGGGCATCCGGTCCTGGACTGCCGGGTCACTCTAGCGTTGAGATTGGCATACCGTGGTCTAGTCGCGGTCGTTGAGACCAGGTGCGATGGAGGCGGCGCGCGCCAGGTGTCCGGACGGCGAGGACTACTTGGTGTCCAACGCGCTCAGCGGTAGGCGAGTGCTCCAGCGGGCGACGGCCCGTAGGGTCGGGTTTAGGCCCGTGAATCACACGAGAAACAGCAACAGCGAGGAATAGACCAGCAACGCGGTCGTCGCGGCAATGAGGAAGCCGACGATCCGCGGCCACACGCAGTCCGGGGCGTTGAGGCGTCCGAGGACGGAGGGCGGCACGCGCCGGATGGTGCCTGCCAAATCCAGCGCGAGCAGCGTGATGCCAAGAAGCGCGAGTGTCGAGGCGCCTCCAAGCATCATGCGCCAGGACAGCGTACTCAGTGTTTCGAAGGTTCCAGGCCAGGCCGATGTGACGAGCGTCTCGGCCGTCATCGTCGGAACCAGGTAACCAAACGGGCGCCAGATGTCGAACGTCGCCGGCGACGCGGTGAGCGAATACCCGATGAAGCCAATGGCGGTGATGGCGATGGCCGGGGCGAGCGCTACGCCGGCGATGATGATCCTCGCATCACAACACGGCTCTTCGACCTCGGTCACGGCGTCTGGACTCCGCGCGTCGTGTGGTCTCATTGAAGGTTGTTCGCGACATCTTATTGTTGGACGCGACGGTTGGCAAGCGTGCGGTGCCCTGGCTAGCTGGGTGCCGCGGGCCCACAGGGATTAGTTTGGGGACACGCGGGTTAATGGGATGTCGAAGTTCCCGCGGGCCGTGCCCACCGAGATGGTAAATCTGTAGCCACTCAGACTGTAGCGGAGGTTCTGGATCCCCTCCTCTCCACGGTTCTTGAAGGCGACTGTCTTGTCGCCGATGTCGACGAGGTCCATTACCTGGAAATCGGCGGAGCGCTCCTCCATGCCGGGGTTCCACTGTTTCAGCTTGAGCACGAGCGAGCCCTCAACTTCTTCCACCACAATCAGTTCGATCATGTTGTTGGCGCCGTCACCGTACCCACGTACCAGCGATGCGATCGAGCCGCCTTTAGGCTCGGTCCAGTTCTCCTCCAGCGTGTCATTGGCGTAGCTACCGGTCATCCAGCCTAGGTCGGCGACTTTGGCAGCCGGCCCCTGTGCAAGTACCGGAGCGGAGACGACGAACAGCATCGCTGCGGCGATCATGAGACGGGTCATGCGAGGGCTCCCTTCATCCGTTGGGACGGTACGCAGGTGTGCGCGGTCGATGATGCCGGTCATCGTATCAGGTGAAAAACCGGCTGAGGCTGCCGAACCTTCGTCAACAGCCGCAGGACACCCACTCGAGCACCACCCGTGCAGTCGCTCGCTATATGTGGCATTGAGCCCTCCTTCGAAGCGGTGCTCCGCATCGGCGAGGGGGTCTGTTGGAGGAGGTCTTGGGAGTATAGTCTGGCAGCGTCACGATTGGTCGTGGTTGTGTGCGTTGAGATCGGCGGGAGACTTCGGTAAGGAGAGTAACGATGAAGTGGGTATGGAGAGCTGGGGCCGCGCTGATGATCACGGTGTCGGCGGCGCAGTTCGTCCAGGTGCAGGGTCTGTTCAACCTCGTGGGGATCATGTCCCACAACTGGGGCGTTTGGGTGGAGCCGGGCCTCGAAATGGAGGACTGGATCGGCGAGGCGCGGGCCTATTGCAGCGGCGACGACATCTGCGACGTACGGATCTTCGAGGGGCCCGAACTGGCTACCCATGAGGTTCCAGTGCCTGAGGCGAACCGTGCAGGGCTCCGATGGATCTTCCGGTACCGGTCCGACGAGACCCCGCGCATCGTCGTGGAAGAGGTGCACGGCCGGGGCGGGGCAGAGCCGCGGCGGTGGACGTTCGAGCAATAACGGAAGGCCGTACGCATCAAGTTGCCCTCGGCTCCGTTCGGATTGCCGCGAGGACAGGTCTTTCCTTGGAGCAGGTTTCAGCTGGGAAACCGCCGCGGGGCTTCATTCACGGGGCCGTGGCGACCCACATGTCGGGTTGTGGGGTGCTCCCGGCGGCAGAGCCGCCGGCGACGTATATTTTTCCGTCGATGATGGCCACGGCAGGTGAGGAGAGTGGTATGGGCAGCACACCGACTTTCTCCCACGCGTTGGCGTCAGGATTGAGCACGATGATGTCGGCATCATGCTGTTTCGATCCGCCAGGTGCCGTGGTGTGCCCGCCCGCCATGTAGATCCGGCCGTCGTGAACGAAGGTGGCCCCCTCCGCGTGGGAATGGCCTTTCGTGAGCGGTGGACCTGCGCTCCAGCTGTCCGTGCCGGGGTCGTAGATGTCGACCCGCGGCTGGTCCAACTGGGCACTGTCGTGGTGGAACTGACCGGCGATGGCGTAGATCCTTCCCTGGAACGTCACACATGAGAATTGATTCCGTGGGGTAGGCATCGGGGCGAGCGAGGTCCACTTGGCTTGACCGGCGGCCCAATCGTCCAGGTTCAGTACCCAGTGGTCGGGCATGTCGGTGTCTCGGTCTGGACCCACCCCGCCCATGTAGTGCAGGTTCCGTCCCACTAACGCGAGGCCGCCTCCTCCGCGCGGAGCCGGGAGCAGGGGAGCCGCCGTGTATCTGTCCAGGTCTATGTCGTAGCTCCACACCTCGGCAATGGTGTGACCCTTGTAGCCGTCCTTGAAGCCGCCGGCGAACCAGACCGTACGACCGTCCAGCACCATATTCATGTGGGTGATGGCGCTAGGTAATTGTTGGAGCGGCGTCCAGCTACCGTCAGCGGGGTCGTACACGTTGGCGATCTTGCTGGAGATCACGCCCTCGGTATAGCCACCAAAGAGATACAGCTTACCGTCGAGCACGACTGTGCCCGGCTCCCACTTTTCGATCGGCATGTCGGGCAGCTGCTCCCAGTCCTGAGCCGTCGCGGCGATCGGCAGGGTGAGGGCAAGCGCGACGACAAGCGGTTCCAGATAGGGAGACAGGCGCATCGGTCGATCCTTTCGTCCAACCAGGGGCGTGACGGGCAATCATAGTCGCAACGACGGAAGGAGGCACAGCATGAGGGCAGCCGCGATCCAAGATGGACATGAGGAGCACGACAGGCGCGGGTCTGGGTTGTAGGGCGGCGGGCGTAGCCCTGGCCTGTCCGACGCCGTGGCGATTGGGCCGGCGGTTTGGCCTGGAGCTGTTCTTCGGAAGCCTATTCCCGCTGCTGGTCCCATTTGAACTCTTCGACTGGGGAGCGGCCAGCCCTCTTTGACCGCGCGAGCGTATAATCGACTAGCCTTAGAGTTGCCATTTGAGGAGTCCGATGACCAGATTTAAAGCGCTGGCGTTCACCATCTTGGCCGCGTTCGCACTCGTGGTGGGCCTGTCGGCCCGCCAGTCCGGATCGAGCTACACGCCCAAGCGGATCAACAAGGCGATCGAGCTTATCGAGATGGGTGAGCCCGTCTATTATTCTCAGTTCCCTGGAGGTGGCTACGAAGAAGGGAAGTCGATGTCGCAGACGTGGGCCGACGCGATCGGCTACAACGTCGAACAGGCGCCGTTCAACGCGCTTCAGTTCAAGGATTTTATGCAGGGGCTTATCGACGGTGGGCCGACGCCGAGCGGGCATCGCACCCCGACCGTGATCGTCACGCTGCCGGTCGGCGGCATCGACGAGGCAACAGTGCGGGCAAACTACTGGATGGTGGAGCAGGTCCTCGCCGCCGGGGCGCATGGCGTTCTGATGGTCCACATGCGGGAGGAGGGTGCAGCGCGCGCGTTGGTACAGGCCTCTCGGTATCCGCTGGCCCCGAAGACCCCGGGAGTTGGTGAGGGCCTCCGCGGGAGCGGTGGGCAGGGGCTGGCGGCGCAGATGTGGGGCATCAGCTCGCAAGAGTATCTGCGGATCGCGGACCCTTGGCCTTTAAATCCGGACGGTGAGCTGCTCATCGGGTTCAAGCCGGAGGACAAGGAGGCCTTGGCGGTAATCGACAAGACGATGGCCGTGCCCGGCATCGGCATCGTCGAGTGGGGACCCGCCGACATGATGATGTCGTTCGGGCTCATTCGCGGCCCTGGGGTGCCGTACTCGCAGGAAGTCATGGACGCTCGCGAGGAGATCCTTGCCGTGGCCCGGCAGAATGACGTGGTCTTCTCCGAGGTTGGCACGAACGCAGAAAATGTTATCGAGAGAGTGGACGACGGCATCATGTTCCACTTTGCGAATGAGGAAGCTGCCAGAGTTGGGCGACAGCACACCAATCGCGTCATGCCGTACTGAACGTTCGTCTCGAGCGACCGAAGCGTGTCGCCGCCGGCGAAGAGGGCGCGACTCTACTCAGGTGGACCGTCGTAGGGAGCGCCGGTCCCTGACGAGCCTACGAAGAACTGTGAACCGTCCGGGAAGGTGATGTCCCTGGCGTTGGCAGTGCTCGAGCCGTCCTTAGCGCCGAAGCCGTCAATTACCAGCTCGGTCCCGACCGGGATCGAGTTCTTGTTCAGCCCTCGTCGCATGAGCGAATTTGGGGCGCCACATTCGATCGCCCAGGTGACCACGTCGCCGTTCTCGTCCTCGACATCGACGTGAATCCACGAGTGGGGATTGATCCACTCCGTCCGGTTCACGGTGCCCTTGAGGGTCATCGGCCGGTTGGCATCAAACTCGGCCGAGAAGGCGTGGTGCCCGAGGGCCGGCGTGGCGCCGGAGGCCAGTAGGATCAGGGCGGAGACAAGCACGTTCGCACGCATGAGTCGTTCCTCGCTCTACGGGATCGGGTGAACGCGGCCGGCCTCGACGGCGGTGCCGGTCATCAGCGACAGGTTTCGGCCGTTGCCTTCGTGACACGCATATTCGAACAGCATGTGGTCCTCGGGCGCGCGTTGTAGCGCGTTGTAGCGCAGGGTCCACGGCTGCGAGAAGACCTCCGGGTCTTCGAGGGTGGCAGTGTACTGGATGGTGTCGGCGTCGAGGAACGTGAACTCCTCGACCACACGCAGATTTCCGCTGTGGAATACACCGTGACCCGTGGTCAGCGCGCTGCCAGGGGCGCCCTCGGGTGGAGCTCCATGCCCGACCGGCCAGGTATTGTCGGTGAAGTTCCTGGTTTCCACCACGAGGGTGTTTCCGTCCCAGCGGCCGCGTGAATCACCCATGCCCAGGCGCAGTGCCGGGTCGATATGCTCGCTGCCGTCCAACGGGATGTAGCGCGAGTGGTGGTTCCACTCGTAGAGCATCAGCACGAAGCCTGGGCCCTGCTCGATCTGGTAGGTGTTGTAGCCCACGGGAAGATGCGCCCGCGGAAACGCCGCCGGCAGGCATTTGACTCGGGGGTCCAGATGCTCGAGCTGCTCCTGGCGGGCCATGATCTCGTTACGTTGCTCGGCAGCCCAGGGCTGGAAGGGCACCTGACCCGTCGGTGGGTCGATGATCATCGGTCCGTCTGGTCTGGCCGGGCGCGGGCGAGCCGGCGCGTCGGGGTCCGGCTCGAAGAAGCGCGAGAACGCGGCGCCCTGTCCGCGGTTAGTGCCTTCTGGCGGCGTCCACTCCGAGGTGGGGGTCTCGAGCGCTTGATACGGGCCAGGCAGGTAGTGCCCGCGCAGATCCGGATCCCCCCAGGGCGTCTTGGCCGGATCGAAGTCCTGCGCGGTGGCTGCGCAGGGCGAGAGCAGTAGCCCCAGCGCCACGCCGATCAGTAAGATCCGACGCTCCGCAGTCGTCTCGGTCATCGCGCCTCTCCATCCTCGACCAGCGCGTTGAGCAGGTGGTCGACACAGTCGTAGTCGAGCAGCCGCAAGCCCTCCTCCATGCGCCTGTAGATCGGCATCCGCATGGTCCAGGGGCGGGTGTAGGTTTGCGGGTCCTCGAGGGTGACCTCGTAGTTGATGTGATACGGCGTTACCGGTGTGAAGCGTTCTACAACGTGAAGTTCATTGCTGTGGTGGTTACCCGAGGCATCCAGCCAGGTCTGACCGTTGAAGTGCGTGGTGTCGATCACGAGCGCGTCGCCCTCCCAGTGGCCGCGGGAATCGCCCATCCAGAAGTCGTTCGGAAGGGGATGCGGGCTACCGTCGGTGTAGATGATGCGGAGCGAGTGTGCATATTCGTAGCTCAACACGAAGTGGTCCGGCGTCTGCACGATCCGGAAGGGCCAGGGCATGTAGGTGATCCGGGGCACGCCTGGGAGATAGCACCTCCGAACGGGGTCGTCGGTGAGTCGGTTCGCGCGGTTCCGGTCGCGCTGGTTGAGAGCATCCGCGGTATACGGGATGGTGCCGCCGTCCACCACGCTGAACCCGGCAGGGATGCCGTCCTGTGCGTTGTGGGCCTCGAGGTCCCAGGCGGCACTGCCGAGCACTTGCCAGATGCCACTGAGGTCTGGTCGGCCGTCTGGGGTCCGTGGGCCGTCGTAGGTCTGGCCGTAAGAGGGACCCGACCCCAGGGCGACCGCCGCTACCAGGAGCGCTGCCGTGCGGAGACTGATCATAATCGCGTCGAGGATGCCCCCGAAGGCGGCTGACGTCAAGGAGGAATGCGCCGGTCGACGCACTGGCCACTCAGAGGTTGTGATGGCTAGTCGCCCTATAATCGAGGCGCTCGCAGCAGAAGCGCTGCGCTCGGTGGGAGCCAAGATAATGCGAAGACTAAAGGCGGTTGTGACGTTGTTCAGTGCGTTGGTCTCGTTCGGGGTCGGTTCGGCCGACGCCCAGATGGAGGACTTCATTCCGGTAACCGACGAGATGCTCGAGCGCCCCGCCGACGAGGATTGGCTTACGTGGCGACGCACCACCAACGGATGGGGCTACAGCCCCCTTGACGAGATCAATGTCGGAAATGTGGGCGATATTCGAATGGTGTGGACGCGCGCGATGATGCCCGGGCGAATGGAAGGCACGCCGCTGGCCTACGGGGGCGTGATGTACATGC
The DNA here is from genome assembly GCA_002346545.1 of Acidobacteria bacterium UBA2994. Classification (GTDB taxonomy): domain Bacteria; phylum Acidobacteriota; class Vicinamibacteria; order Vicinamibacterales; family UBA8438; genus UBA2994. Next base: position 23,288 of record DEAA01000018.1, on the reverse strand, counting down.
CACAGTCCGACGACGCTATTGATGCGCTCAACGCGGTGACGGGTGACCTGATCTGGTCTTACCGGCGCGATCTGCCCGAAGACGTGTACGAGCTAGTGGGTGGTAACGCTCGCACCAACCGCAACGTGGCCATCTATGACCGGCTCATACTCAATACTACCGATGACAACTACGCGATTGGGCTCGATGCCACCAGTGGCGAGGTGGTGTGGGAGAACCAGATTTTTGACTATAGGGTGACTCCGGCTGGCCACAGCGCTGGCCCGATCATCGCCGAGGGCAAGATGATCTCGGGTCGCAGTTGTCGCCCGATGGGTGGTCCCGAAACCTGCGTGGTGATCGCTCACGATGCGCTGACCGGTGCGGAGGTGTGGCGGCGAAGTACCGTTGCTCTGCCGGGTGAGCCCGGCGACGAGACCTGGGGTGACGTTCCCTACGAGCGGCGCATTCACGTCGGTAGCTGGATGCCCGCCAGTTTCGACCCCGAGTTACGGCTCATTTTTCAGGGCACGTCGGTGACCTCGCCGGCGCCAAAATTCATGCTTGGTGGGGTAGAGAACACGCACCTGTATCACAACTCGACGCTGGCACTCGACGTCGACACGGGAGAGATCCGCTGGTTCTATCAGCACCTGAACGACCACTGGGATCTCGACCACCCGTTCGAGCGCATCCTGGTCGATACTGCGGTGGCGCCAGATGCGTCCGAGGTGAGCTGGATCAACCCTCGCATCCAGGCGGGCGAGGAGCGGAGGGTAGTAACTGGCATCCCGGGTAAGACGGGCGTTGTCTATACGCTCGATCGCGAGACTGGCGAATTCCTGTGGGCCACACCGACTGTGACCCAGAACGTGATCAACGGTATAGATGGCGCCACTGGCGTGGTCAGCGAGAACGCTGAAGTGGTCTTTACGCAGGCCGGGCAACAGGTGTTTGCCTGTCCCACCTGGAACGGCGGCAAAGACTGGGAGGCCGGCGCCTACAGTCCCCTGACGAACACGATGTATATGCCGTTGCGACAGACCTGTGCCCGGATGATGGCGGCTACCGAGTTTGAGGACCGTCCGAACGAACCAAACGAAAGCCGGGCGGCCATCTATGCGATCGCGTACCGACACCAGGTGGCGCCGGGCACCGACAATGTGGGCACGGTGCGTGCTATTTCGGCAGAGACCGGCGCGACCGAGTGGCTCTACGAGCAGCGGGCGGCCACGATGTCGCTCGTGGCGACAGGTGGTGGGTTGCTGTTTGGTGGCGATACCAACGGTCGGTTCCGCGCCTTCAGTCAGCAAACCGGGGAAGTGCTCTGGGAGATCAATCTTGGCTCGCCAGTCAGCGGGTTTCCGATCAGCTTCGGAGTGGACGGGAAGCAGTACATCGCCGTGGCGACCGGTGCTGGCGGAACTTCCTCGCACTTCGGCGGTCTGACCCCGGAACTTCGGCCGAGCAACGGCAATAACCTATTTGTGTTTGCGCTACCAGAATGACAAGCACGAATATGCCTTCGCCTTGCCGGACAAGAGGTGACCATATGAGATGGCTGCACCAGCGAGTTTTCCCGGGGGTCATCGCGCTGTGGGCTTTGGCCGTTCCCGTCACGGCGCAATCGACCTTCGATATCTACTGGGTCGACGTTGAGGGCGGAGCCGCGACCTTGGCAGTCGCCCCGGACGGTCAGTCATTGCTCATCGATACTGGCTTCCCCGGGCCGGACGACCGAGATGCCATGCGGATTAAAGCAGCTCTCGATGAGGCCGGCCTCTCACGAATCGACCATCTCGTCATCACCCACTACCACACCGATCACGTCGGCGGTCTTGAGGCGCTGGCCGAGATGGTGCCGATCGGGCACTGCTACGACCACAACACCATCACCGAGTCTGAGAATCAGCGGTGGGTTGATGCCTATCTGCGAGTGTGCGGCGACAAGCGGACCGAGGTGCACGCTGGAGACCGGATTCCATTCGGAGCGGTCACTGTCGACGTGGTGGCGTCGAACGGCGAGCTCATCGATATGCCGATCAACGGTGGAGCGGTGAACCCGCGTTGTGTGACGGCTGAACGAAAGGAGCAGGCCAGCCCCGAGAACCAGCGGAGCGTTGGCGTGCTGTTTAGCTATGGGCGGTTCACTTTTCTCGACCTCGGCGACTTCAACTGGGCGAAGGAGATCGAGTTGGCCTGTCCGGTGAATCTAGTGGGCGAAGTCACGCTGTATCAGACCAGCCGCCACGCCGCATTCGACGACGCCGGGGCGCCGACGCATCTCTACGCCATCAAGCCTCAGGTCGTGGTGGTCAACAATGGACCCCGGAAGGGGTTGGGTGGAACCTCGCCTGGCTTCGATGAGGTGATGACCCGCCACTATCG
>DEAA01000018.1:0-20619 GCA_002346545.1 Acidobacteria bacterium UBA2994 | reverse complement strand
TGATGACCCGCCACTATCGGCGCATCGTAGCAAGTCCTGACCTCGAAGACGTGTGGCAGGGGCACCGATCGCTGTTCGCTCCTGGAGCCGTGGATAACGCGGCCGATGAGCGCATTGCTAACTTCGAAGAATCTGACACGTGCGAAGGGCACTGGCTTCGGGCATCGGTCACGGCTGGTGGTGACTTCGAGATATTCAACAGCCGCAACGGCTACGGCCGGGACTACACCGCGCGATGAGGCATTTGGCTCTCGTTCTGTTGGTTGGTCTGGGCGGCTGTGTTGCCGCGGTGCCGGAAGAGGCTCCGACCGGGTCGACCGTTTCCAGAGAGGTAAGGAAGGGTGGCGATGGCCGGTATGGAGGCTACGACCCTGTGCCTGGTTGGTGGAAGCCGGCGCCTGACCACCAGGAGCCCTGGACGTGGGGCGAGGTGTCTGGCGTCGCGGTTGACACGTCCGAGCGGATCATCGTGGCCGTGTGGGGCGACCGAAGTGCCGACGGGCAGGAACGACCGGACGGATCGAACTACCTCGTCGTGGTCGATGGTAACGGTAACCTCCTGGAGAACTGGTCGCAGTGGGACGACACTCTGAATCGTCCCCATCAGGTCTACATCAGTCCGTATGACGCCGAGCGTCACATCTGGGTAGTGGAACGGGGACGTGGCCGCGGGGTCAGTATGCAGGTGTTGAAATTCACCAACGACGGTCAGGAGCTGGTAATGCGGCTGGCCGACGATGACGATCCCGCCACGCTGGACGAGGCTCGGGCCAACCCAGATCCTGGTCCCTATGACTACGGCGATCCCTCTGTGCTCGCCTTTCTACCTGACGGGACGTTCTTGCTTGGCGATGGGTACTGGAACACACGCATCGTGAAGTACGACGCCGAGGGCAACTACCTGATGGAGTGGGGCGAGGCAGGTTCGGGTCCGGGCCAGTTCAACCTGGTGCATGGGCTGGCCGTCGACCGACAGCGCCGGGTGCTGGTGGCGGACCGACGGAACAACCGTATCCAGCTGTTTACGGAAGAGGGCGTCTTCATCGAGGAGTGGCCCGACATCACCGACCCGGTCGGCGTGTTCGTGGATGAGCGGGACGCGGTGTGGGTTGTCTCAGCCAGCATGCATCGCGTGCTTAAGTTTAGCGCCGAGGGCGAGCTGCAACACAGCTGGGGGGCCTACGGCGGACCTGGTGGCCTGGTCGGCGGGCTATTCCGGCCGCATCAGATCGATGTGGGCCGGGACGGAAGCGTCTACGTGGCGAGTTGGTCTGGGGGCTGGCTGAACAAGTTCGTGCCTCGCGCCGAGGCCGATCCGGAGCTTCTAATAGGTACGGCCCTGGTGCTCGAGCAGCAGGACTAACGCCCTGCGGGTGGCACTCGCAGATTCCATTCCACGTATATCTGGCTGGTGTCCGGCCGACGTGCGCCCGCCAGGGCGAGGTCGAGATCGTCACTCACGAAGAGATGAGCGTAGCCGGCGTCTATAGCTGACACAGTAGTTTCGTCGCAGGAGGTCGCGGGGGGATCGTTCAACCGGGTATGCCGAGTTCGGTTAGGAAGGCTCTGATCCTACTCATCGTCACGATGCTCATGGAAATAGGCCGGACGCTTCTGGACCCGTCTTTTATGCCAGTGGGTCTTAATGTTCCCCTGCCGGTAGAGGTCGTCTCGATCATCGCTTTCGTGTCGCTGCTCATCGCCGGCATCGCCAACGGTCGGCGGTGGGTCGCCATTCTACTGGTCGTCGTCTTCGTGCCCGGGACTCTAGTGACAATTTGGGGGACATTCGACGCAGTCAGGCTCGTTTTGATCATCTGGGACACGCTAGCTGCGGCCGTGAACATCGCAGTGTTGGCGCTGATTCTTGGTAGCCCGGCACGCGAGTGGCTCCGAAAGTGTAAGGCAGCTCGAAACTAGCCCGCTACAACCTATGGCCTTACCGGTGAGGACCCTGGTCTAGGTACGGAAGCAGCGTCGTGTGGAGCGCGCCAGCACAGCAGCCGCACCTCCAGGGGGCTAGAGTGGGGCGGTATAATCGGCCAAGCCTAGGAATCGTTTGTGAGCAGATACGCCGCCTTGATCGCGTTGGTTCTCGGAGGCGCCGCCATCTGGTCTGATACGAACAGAGAGAAGCGAGCGGGACTCGGCGTGGCGGCGGTGGTCTCGCGTGCTGCCGAACCGGTCGCTGCCCAGCAACGCGCCGTCATCCGGCGAGAGGAAATCATTCCCACGCTGAAGAACCCGAGCGCGGACGGACGGGAGTTCGTCTTCACTCGGGCGATCTACAGCGGGGGCGGGTGGCGTAGTAACTCCTGGGCGACCGACTTCCCGAAGGCGGACCGGCAGTTTCTGACGATTATCGACCGGCTGGTCGATCTGGACGCGTTCATGGGGGAGAACGCCGTCCGGCTCGACGATCCCGATCTGCGCCGCTTCCCGTTTCTTTACGCGCTCGAAGTCGGCTACATGTATATGACCGAGCCCGAGGTCGTAGGATTGCGGGATTACCTGCTGGCGGGCGGCTTCCTGATGCTTGACGACTTCTGGGGCTCGGGGGAGTGGGCCAACTTCGAGGCAGAGATCAAGCGTGTGCTGCCTGAGTATCCGATCGTCGATATTCCGCTCGACCACCCGATCTTCACTACCTTCTACAACATCGAAGAGATCCTTCAGGTGCCGAACCTGTACAACGCGCAGGGCGGCCCGACCTGGCAGCGAGACGGCATCACGCCCCAGGTCCGCGGCATCTTCGACGCGGCAGGGCGGTTGATGGTGTTCATTAACTGGAATACCGATATCGGGGATGCCTGGGAGTGGGCGGAGCACCCGTACTATCCGCTGCGGTACTCCACCTACGCGATCGAGATCACAGTCAACGCGATCGTCTACGCGATGAGTCACTAAGGGAGAACCCATGGTGTGGCTTCGGGCCCACCGAGAGAAGAGGGGAAAGCGATGAGTCAACGTCACGGATTTGCGGGGGCGCTCATGGTTGCCGTCGGGCTGCTGGCGGGGTTGGCGTCGGCGCAGGAGTCTCCCCGGACATCCTGGGGTGCTCCAGATCTACAGGGTATCTGGGATTTCCGTACCATTACCCCACTGCAGCGGCCGGCGGCGGCGGGCGATCAGGCAGTGTTGACTGAAGAAGAGGCGGCGGCGGTCGAGCAGGCGACTATTCAGCGGAACATCGAGCTCGCTGGTCGTGAAGCGCGGCGCACCGAGACCACGCGCAGCGTCGACGTGGGGGAGGATGGCGCTCCAGGGTTCTACAACAACTTCTGGCTCGATTCAGGGACCCGGTCGACCGGACGCACCTCGCTCATCTCCGATCCACCGAACGGCCGGATTCCGCCGTTGACCCCAGCGGCGGCGGCCGAGGTGGAGGCGCGTCGGGCATATCTGGCAACGAACCCGGCAGACTCCTACACCGAACGCAACACCTCGGACCGATGCCTGGTTGGTTTCAATGCCGGCCCACCAATCACACCGCTTGGCTACAACCAGAACATGCAGTTGTTCCAGACCGAGCAGCACGTGGTCCTGCTGACCGAGATGGTGCACACCGCGCGCGTGGTTCCGCTCGACGGGCGCGGCGTGATCGACAGTGACATCCGTTTGTGGGTTGGCGACTCGCGTGGCTACTGGGAAGGGGAGACGCTGGTGGTTGAGACCGCCAATTTTCGTGACGACCGGAAGTGGGTCCCGCTCGGTAGCGCGCCTCCGGGCACAGGCTCGTCTGGCAATATGACGTTGGTGGAGCGATTCACTCGGGTGGATCAGGAGACGCTGCTCTACGAGTTCACGGTGACTGACCCGGAGGTCTGGGTTACGCCTTGGAGCGCACAGCTTCCGATGAAGCAGAACGACTTGACGCTCTTCGAATATGCATGCCACGAGGGCAACTACAGTATGGATGGGATCCTGGGTGGGGCCAGGGCCGACGAACGGGCCGCCGGCGAACGGTAGGCTCACAAGAGGGCGGAGCGACGACATGGCGATTGCGCACCTGCGCACCTACACAGTTAACAAGGGGCAGATGGATAGCTGGCTCGAGCTATTTCGCGAGAGGTTGACACCGCTGCTGGCCGAGTGCGACATCACCATTGAGGGCGTGTGGGTCAATGAGGCCAGGACCCAGTTCATCTGGGTGCGCAGTTACGGCGAAACCGAAGCGGAGCTCGAACGGAAGGAAGCGGCGTTCTACGGATCTGACTGGTGGAAAGCCAACGTGGATCTAGTGCGCGGGCATCTCGCGCACAGGCAGATCGAAGTGATTCGAACCGTGTAGATCGCTACACCCTGGGGGCGCGGCGGCCACTGATTACCGTTTCGTGGGGGAGGAGCCGTTGGGTGCCCACCCGCAGGTTCTCGTAATTATCCACAAACTCGAACCGGTCTTCGCGAAGCTCGAGCACGGCAATGTCAGCCGGAGCACCCACGTTCAGCGTGCCACGGTCGCGGAAGAACGGGTAGAGCCGAGACGCGTTGCGGGTGACGCAGGCAACCACCGCCTCTAGCGGCATCCCGAAGTTCAAGAATTTCGACATCACGTTCGGCAGGTCGATGACACTGGCGGCTTGTCGGCTGGTGGTATTGCCGTCGGTCGAGATGGTGTCGGGCCAGAACCCGGCCGCCATGATGGCGTCAAAGGTGTCCCACAGTAGGTGGTCGACGCGTCCGTTGGCCACATCGAACCAGATGCCACGCCGTCGAGCGGATAGCACTGCCGGCCAGATGTGACCCGCATCGTTCACGATTGCGTTGGGCGGCGGTGCATACATGTGGGTCACGATGTCACCAGGTTTCAGTAGCGCCAGCAGTGTCGATATGGGCGTGGCCGACTGCCCCATGTGGATCATCACGGGCAGGTTGAAGTTGCTCGCTACCTCCTGCGCACGGCGGAGGACCTCGACGTCGTCCGCCGTCACACCTTCGGTCAGGCGCGCCTTGACCCCGATCACGTAGTCTCGATGTCTGGCGATCGCGGCCTTGGCGACGTCAACGTCGGCCAGCTCGAGCCGATGGGTGTCTCCGTCAGGCAGGATGCCCTCGCGGCCGATGTTGAGAAGTACCCGCGCCGGTTGCGGGGCCGCGCGAGCAATCGCCACCATTTCGTCAATTTGGTCCGCCCCCTCCGACCCCGCATCGACCCAGCCGGTGACGCCATCTGACAGACAGAGTGCTGGGCCCTGAGGGTCACGCGCGTAGTGGGTATGCACATCGAGGAGGCCTGGTAAGACCAGGAAGCCAGACGCGTCGATGTCCTCGGCGCTAGCGCTTGGCAAGGACGGGCCGACGGCTGTGATGAGGCCGTCGCTCACTGCGACATCGGCTACCCGATCGAGGTGCAGCGAGGGGTCGATCACACGGCCACCCCGAATCACGAGGTCGTGGTCGGCCTGGAAGGCGTGCAGGCCCCGCGTGAGGGTGGCCGCGCCAATGGCGGCGTCCCTGACAAACTCGCGTCGATTCAGCATCTGCAGGCTTCCGGCCCGAGGCTGATGCTGGGCTCTGGAGGCGCCGATGTCAACCATCGTTGCCTCGAGACTGGCAAGGGTCGGGGCAGATCGGTATAATCGCCCCACTGACAGACACTTAGGGCCGGAGCCCGAGGTGGGTCGACAAGCTGGAGGAGATCGGTCATGAAGAGAGGCATCTCACTGCGGATGTTCCTATTACTCTCGGCGGTAGCGATCGCCGGATGCGCGGAGCCCCCCACCGACATCATCGAGGCCGCCCGGGCCAGCGTGGCTGCGGTCGAATCCGAGGGTTCGCAGTATGCCGCGAGCGCCTTGGCTGATGCGCAGGCGGCCGTGGGCCGGATGGATGCCGAGATGGCGACTCAGGAGCAGGCGTTCGCGCTGTCGCGCGATTACGCGCGCGCGACCGAGTTGGCGGGTGAGGCGGAGGCGTCGGCTACCGCGGTGACGGCGGCGGCGTCCGCTGAGATGGATCGGCTCCGTGGTGAGGCCACTGGCATGATTGGCGACGCTGAGGGCACTATTGCCGAGGCGCGTGGCGGGATCGCAGGCCTGGATGAAGAGGCCGCTGCGCCGCTACTGGAGAGCGTGGCTGGGGCGGAGGCGTCGGTGTCGGCCGCCAACGCGGCTCTCGGCGCCAATGATCTTCAGGACGCGCATCGAGAGGCGAGCGATGCGGTGCGCGCCGCCAACGGTGTGACGTCCGACTTGGCCGCCACAATTGCGGCGATAGCGGCCGCGGAACTGGCGGCGGCGGAAGAGCTCGTGACCCGTGCGATGAATGGCAGCATCGACATTCCGCGGTCGGTCTATGTAAACGGGCAGATGCTCGCGGCGGGCGCGTACACGGTTCGGGTGAGTAGCCAGACCGCAGCCCCGGCGCCCGGTCTCGAGCCGGGGTCGTCGGCGTGGCTCGAGTTCGTCAGTGACGGGGACGGTTCAGTCGCAGGGCGAGGCATGGCGGCGTCGGTGCCCGACGCTGAGATGGACGAGGTCACCGACGGGTGGTATCCGCGTAACCAGGCCCATGTCGATCAGCTGCAGGGTGGTGATTACGTGCGTGTATGGCTCAACCGCAGTGGGGTGAGCTATCTGGTGCACGCGCCGACGTCCGCGCCGTAGGCCGGTGGGTCGCAGTCGGGGAGAGTCTTCATGTTGAGAGCGTCCGTTCTAACCGGCCTGTTGGCCGCAGGCGCCCTGTGCACGGTGGTTGCCGCGCGTCCACAGGCTCCGCCGATGCAGCTCGATCAGCTCGACGACAAGCTCTATGTTTTGAACGGTGGCTGCATGTGCGGGAATACTCTGTTCTACATCGCCGATGGCGGTGTCGTCATGGTCGACACGAAGGTCGCCGGTCAGGGCGAGGCCATCCTTGAACAGCTCCGCACGGTGACCGACAAACCGGTCGCCATGATCATCAACACTCACACCCACTTCGACCATACGGGGAGTAACGGCGAGTTCGGGGCGGTCGAGCGAATCGTTACCCACGAGAACGCCCGTCGCAGCCTCACGAAGGACAGCTGTGCGCCCGTGACTAACTGCGAAGCGTTTCGGGGCGCCGACGCGCAATACCTGCCGAACGTCACCTTCAGCGACACGGAGAACCTGATGGTGGGGAACGATCGGATCGACCTGTACTACTTCGGTCCTGGGCACACCGACGGTGACGCTTGGATCGTCTTCCCGGATATCCAGGTGGCGATGGGAGGCGACCTCTTCGGCGCGAAAGGGGTCCCCTTTATCGACATTGAGAATGGCGGCAGCGCGATCGAGTACGACGAGACGATTGCCCGCGCCGTGGCCGGCCTAGAGAATGTCGACACAGTGATCTCTGGTCACGTGCAGGCCTATCCCTGGAACGACCTCGTGCGCTACGCCGAGTTCCATGCCCGACTCGAGGAGCACATCCTGGCGGGCCGCGAGGCGGGGAAGACCCCGGAAGAGGTGACCGCCGAGTTCGCCCTACCGGAACATCTCAACGACTTCGGCTTCGCCGAACCATTCGCGACCAACTTCGTGCGCCTGATGTTCGAAGAAGCGGCGCGCTGACACCGGGCAACGCCCGGAGGGAGCTGGCATGCTGCACATGATGCGGGCGCTGGGTGTGCTGGCCGGGCTTTGCTGCACCAGTCTAGCCGTCGCCCAATCAGAGCCACGTCCACCGGTAACCGACGCCATGCTACAGGCGCCGTCGCCAGACGATTGGTTGATGTGGCGGCGCACGCTGGACGGGTGGGGGTTCAGTCCGCTCGACCAGATCGACGCTGACAACGTAGCCGACCTCCGGTTGGTGTGGTCTCGGGGGATGACCGCGGGGCGCCAGCAGGGCACGCCCTTGGTGTATGACGGCGTGATGTACATGCCGAACCCGGCCGACGTCATTCAGGCCATCGACGCCGTCTCCGGCGACCTGCTCTGGGAGTATCGGCGGGAGGTGCCGGACGACATCGGCGACTACGTCTTCAATTCCCTCTGGGAGAACAACCGCAATCTTGCCATCTACGAGCACCTGATCATCGATACGAGTGCCGACGACCATGTTTTCGCTCTTGACGCGGCCACCGGGGAGCTGGTCTGGGAAACCGAGGTGCTCGATTATCAGACGCACCCGGCGACGCAGAGCTCGGGGCCGATCATCGCTAACGGCAAGGTGATTTCTGGGCGCAGTTGCATGCCGGCCGGTGGGCCGGACGCGTGTGTGATCACGGCACATGACGCCTTGACCGGGGAAGAACTCTGGCGGCGGCGCACCATCCCCCGACCCGGGGAGCCTGGCGATGAGACTTGGGGTGGGGTGCCCGATGAAGAGCGCAAGCACGTCGGCACCTGGATGGTGCCGAGCTTCGACCCCGAGTTGAATCTCATCCTCATCGGGACGTCGGTGACCTCGCCCGCGCCAAAGTTCCTTCTCGGTGGCGTAAACAACGCGCACCTCTATCACAACTCCACGCTGGCGCTCGATGCAGATACAGGGGAGATCATCTGGTATTACCAGCATCTGAACGACCATTGGGATCTGGATCACCCGTTCGAACGGCTCCTGGTCGAGACCGCGATTAATCCGGATCCGAGCGCAGTGGATTGGATTAATCCGCGCCTGCAGCCTGGCGAGCGCCGACGGGTCGTGACGGGCATCCCGGGCAAGACGGGCGTGGTCTATACGCTGGACCTGGAGACGGGTGAATTTCTCTGGGCGACCCCCACCATCGTGCAGAACGTCATCAGCGACATCGATGGCGCGACTGGCGACGTGACCGAAAACTCGGAACTCGTCTTCAGCAGTGAGGGGCAGGCAGTTTTGACCTGTCCGCACGCGAGCGGGGGCAAGGATTGGGAGGCGGGCGCCTACAGTCCGCTGACCAACACGATGTACTTCCCGCTGCGTAATGTCTGTGCTCGGATGGTGGCGGAAGGGCCAGACAGCACGCATATTTATGCTCTGGCCTGGCGACCGGAGATCGCGCCGGGAACTGAGAATGTCGGCATGGTGCAGGCGATCTCGGTCGAGACTGGGGTGACGCGATGGACCTACGAGCAGCGAGCGGCCACGATGTCGCTCGTCGCAACGGGAGGGGGGCTGGTGTTCGGCGGCGACACGAATGGGCGGTTTCGCGCGCTGGATCACATCACCGGCGCCGTACTGTGGGAGATCAACCTGGGGTCGTCCGTCAGTGGTTATCCGATCACCTACGGGGTCGACGGTGTGCAGTATGTGGCCGTCAGCACCGGGACGGCCCGATTCAATAACCTGACGCCGGAGATCCGTCCCAGCACAAACAACAGCTTGTTCGTATTTGCCTTGCCGTAGTCGACAGGAGGAGAGTGATGTCGAAGATGAAGACGCTGGGGGCCGTGGCTATCCTCATGACGACCGGAGTGGCCTGGCTGTGGGGTGCACAGGGGAGCAGCATCGCGCCGCTGACCGGCACCGACTATGCCGAGATCATGAATCTCTACGCGCGCTACAACCAGGGCAGTGATTTTCAGGATCCGGCGCTATTTCTCTCTGCCTTCTCGGATGACGCGACGATCGTGCGGGCCGACGGTAGCAGCATTACGGGCATGGCTGCGCTCCGGAAGGAACGTGAAGATCGGTATCGGGATGGTCGGACGGGAGATTCCGGCCTCCGGCATCGGACGGGGAGTCAGTTGATTACGCCGACAGCGCAAGGCGCCACGGGTGTGGCGTACTACGTGTTGCTCGATGTCACCACTGGACCCGCCACGATCCGGTTCACGGGCAACTACGCCGATGACTTCGTGAAGACTGCCGACGGCTGGAAGATTCAGAAGCGGACGATCAACCGTGACGCGCCCCGCGACTAGCGGATGATCGACACACCGACTGCTCCGGCCCCGGTCGCAACCGGGGAACGCATCCAGTCCCTGGATGTCCTGCGCGGGTTCGCGCTGCTGGGCATTCTGCTGCTCAACATCACGGGCTTCGGTCTCCACAGCGCAGGCTACTTCAATCCATTGGTGCCGCTGGGAGAGAGCCCGACCGATGAGTGGTTGAATCGAGGCACCTGGGGAGCGATCAGTGTCCTGTTCGAGGGCGCCATGCGCTGTCTGTTCTCGATGCTGTTTGGCGCGGGAATGGTGCTGTTCACGACGGGGCGTGAGCGGGCGGGCATCCTGCACTACCGGCGCACGTTCTGGCTGTTCATGTTCGGCGCCGTTAACGCCCTTATTCTCCTGTGGACCGGGGACATCCTCATGGTCTACGCGGTGGCGGCGACGACTCTGTTCTTCATGCGGAATTGGAGACCCAGCCGGCTGGTCGGGCTCTCGGCGGGTGCCATTTTGTTGATGGCCTCTATGTTCATGGGGATGCAGGCCGCCATTCAGGCAGTGCCTGACAATCCTGAGTTTGCGGCGGTCGAGGCCGAGTTCTCTCCGAGTCCTGAGGCCTACGAGGACGAATTAGCCGCTCGCAGTGGGACCTACGCGAGCGCATTTGACTGGACAGCGGCCTACGTGCGGAAGACGTTCCTGGGCTTCGGCGGCGCACTGTTTGTTATCGACGCCTGGGCGATGATGTTGCTCGGCATGGCCCTGTTCAAGATTGGGGCGATGCAGGGGCAGATGTCTCGCGCGTGGTACGTGCGCACCGCCGCGATCGGGTTTTCGGTAGGCCTAGCGGTCAACCTTGGTGAACTCTGGTACTCGCTTAGCAACGACTACAGCGTGCTCTCAACGATCGCCATCTTTGTGCCGACCTATCAGTTGGGTCGACTGGGAATGGGCTTGGGCTATCTGTCGGTCGTGATGCTGGTGTGTCAGTCTGAGATGCTTCCGCGGCTCCGAAGGGCGCTGGCCGCCGTAGGGCGGATGGCACTCACGAACTACCTCATGCACTCGTTTATCTGCATGGTGGTCTTCACCGGAGCGGGCCTGGGCCTGGTGGGGCAGCTCGAGCGCTGGGAGCTCTATCCGGTGGTTGTGGCGATCTGGCTGTTCCAGCTCTGGCTCAGTCCCAGGTGGCTGGCCCGCTACCGGTACGGTCCGGTGGAATGGTTGTGGCGTACATTGACCTACGGGCGTATGCCGTAGACAGGAGAGGGCAATATGGCAATGAGTGGACGGCACATGAGATGGAGCCTCGGCGCGATGGTGCTCGGCCTCGCGCTGGCGGCGGAGCCGGTCGCGGCGCAGATAGAGGGGTATGCGGCGCCCCGGACGGCCTGGGGGACACCCGATATCGGGGGGGTGTGGAACAGTTCCACCGTGACTCCGTTGCAGCGACCCGAGGAGCAGGCCGACAAGGAGTACCTTACCGAGGAGGAAGCGGCTGCGGTTGAGCAGCGTGTCGTCGAGGCCAACGCGCGTGCGAACGCCCCGAGCGAGGTCCGGACCGAGCCGTTGCCGGTAGGTGGTAACGTCGGCGGCTATAACAGCTTCTGGCTCGATCGGGGTACCACCGTGGTGCCGACCCGCCGGACATCGCTGGTGGTCGATCCGCCGAACGGGCGGTTGCCGGCGTTGACCCCAGCGTACGAGCGCCACGTGACGTCGCGGGAGCGGCAGCGGATTAAGGACATTCGCGAGGGTGCCGTGCCGGCCGAGTCCTACGCCCAGTTCGATTATGGCGACCGGTGCATCTGGTACCGCGGGGTGCCATCGTTGCCTACGGCCTACAACAACAACTACCAGCTTGTGCAGACCGAGGACGTCATCGCCATTGTGCAGGAGCACATCCACGATGTGCGGTTCATCTTTTTGGACGATCGGCCGCGGGTCCACGGCATTGATCAGTTCGGCGGACATTCGCGCGGACACTGGGAAGGCGACACCCTCGTGGTGAAGACTTCCGGGTTCGGGGACCGAGCCTACCTGTTCAGTCCGGGGGGCGGGCCGCAGGGCGGGACAAATTGGGATCTAAGCGGCCAGCACACGGTGGTGGAGCGGTTCACCCGCGTTGCACCGGATGTGCTGGATTACCAGTTCACTGTGGCCGACCCGCATACGTGGATCACGCCGTGGACCGGATCTTCTCCGTGGGCGAAGGGCGATCTCCCACTCTACGAGTACGCCTGTCATGAGGGTAACTACGGTATGGAGAACATCCTGGCCGGGTCGCGGATGGAGGAACTGGCCCAGGGTGGTCAGTAGAACGCTCAGCCTGCTTGTCGCGGCGGCCGTTTTAGCGCCGGCGTGTGTTCCGTCCAACGAGGGCGAGGTGCAGCCGGCGGGCCTGCCGTTCGATGTGGTCGAGGCCACCGTCCCTGCTATGCAGCGGGCGATGGAGGAGGGGCGGGTGACTTCCCGCCGGCTGGTCGAGCTGCACCTCCAGCGAATCGCTCTCTATGAGGAAGAGATCAACGCGCTCATTTCGGTGAACTCGCAGGCACTCGAGGAGGCCGACGGGTTGGACGCTGAGCGGGCGGCGGGACACGTGCGTGGTCCGCTCCACGGCATCCCGGTTGCGCTCAAAGATAACGTCCATACCACCCATCTCCCGACAACGGGAGGCACGCGCGCCTTTGCGGGATTCGTCCCGCCATATGAAGCGACGCTGACCAGCCATCTGCGGGAGGCGGGCGCGATCATCCTTGCCAAGACGGTGATGACCGAGCTGGCTAACTTCACCGCACCGGGTATGCCAGGGAACTACAGCGCGGTGGGTGGGTTCGGCCTCAATCCGTACGATGCCAGGCGGGATCCCCGGTCGGGGCGAGACGATGGTCGACCAGTGATGGGGACCGGAGGATCGAGCTCGGGGATCGGGACGGCGACGAGCTTCTGGGCTGCGAATGTTGGGACCGAGACGTCTGGCTCCATCCTTTCGCCGTCGAACGCCAACATGCTGGTCGGGGTGAAGCCGACCGTTGGTCGGATTAGCCGCTGGGGCGTTATCCCGATTACGGCGGATCAGGACACGGCCGGGCCGATGGCGCGGACGGTTACCGATGCCGCCATTTTGCTTGGGGTGTTGGAGGGAGCCGCACCGGATCCACAGGACGACGCGACGAAGCGTTGTGAACGTCCGCCAGACAACGACTACACGGCATTCCTGAGTGCGGACGTCTTGACGGGTGCGCGAGTTGGGATCCCGCGGGCGCTGTATTACGACGGGGTGTTGGTGCCGGGGCGGCAGGAGCGGCGCCGCGGGCGGCTCTCGAGCGCGGGGCGGGCACTGATGGCTGACGCTATCGAGGTGCTGGAGTCGGCAGGCGCGACGGTTGTTGACCCGGCCGACATTCCAAGCGTGATCGACCCCGATCCGTCGACCAATCTGCTTGTGTCTGGCCGGTCGAGCAGTGTGCTGTCCTATGGGATGAAGCGGGACTTCAATGCCTGGCTTGACTCGCTCGGGGACACCGCGCCGGTGAAGACGTTGACGGAGCTACGGGAATGGAATCTGACCCATGAGGCATCCGGTACCCTGAGGTACGGACAGGGTCGCTTGGACGGGGCTGACAAACTCGACCTGGAGGCCGACCTTGCCGCATACGAAAGGGACCGGGCTCGGGACCTGTATTTGAATGGTGAGCACGGTATCGACGAGGTCATGCAGGAGTTGGATCTCGACGCGTTGCTGTTCCCAGGGTCTAGCGGAGCCAGTATTTCCGCGCGCGCTGGCTATCCGACGGTGATCGTGCCGTTCGGTTTCTTGGCCGACCCTCCGGAGCCACGCATGCCGGACGGTTTTCAGGCCAAGCCACGACCGTTCGGGGTGAGCTTCGCCGGCATGGCGTGCAGCGAGCCGACGCTTTTGGGGCTAGCTTACGCTTTTGAACAGGTGACCCGGAGACGGGTGCCACCGCCGGAGTTTCCGTAGCTGATCGGAGAGACGTCATGAAGCATCGCAGGGTCCGTTACAGGGCACCGCTGGGCGCCGCTATGGTCTTGGTGATGACAGGCCTTGCGACACAGGCGACCGGGCAGGCCGTGGGAGTGTCGACCGAGTTGCTCCGGAGCGCGCCCTCCGGAGAGTGGCTGACCACCGGTCGCGACCAAGCCGAAACCCGGTTCAGCCCGCTGGATCAGGTCAACCTCGAGACCATCGACCGCCTCGGTCTTGGCTGGAGCTGGGTGATCCCGAAGGCAGGTGCTCGGCTCGAAGCGACCCCAGTGATCTCAGACGGGGTGATGTACGCGACCGGGCCCAAGAGCTACGTCTTTGCTCTCGATGCCCGTACGGGTGAGCTGCGCTGGCAGTGGGATCCTGGCGTTCCGGACGAATCAGAAGGCGGTCCGAGCGTCTGCTGCGGTGACGTCAACCGAGGGGTGGCCCTCTTCGAAGACAAGGTCTACGTCGGTCTGCTCGACGGTCGGCTGGTGGCGCTCGAACGGGAGACCGGGCTAGTGGCCTGGGCGGTGCAAACCACGCCCCCGGGCGACTACAGCATCACCGGCGCCCCGCGTATCGTGAAGGGCAACGTGGTGATTGGCAACGGCGGCGCTGAGTATGGTGTTCGTGGCTATGTCACCGCCTACAACGCCGAGACGGGCGAGGAGGTGTGGCGTTCCTATACCGTGCCTGGCAATCCTGCGGACGGCTTCGAAAACGAGGCGATGCGTGCGGCGGCCGAGACCTGGACGGGCGAGTGGTGGGTGGTTGGCGGTGGCGGCACGGTCTGGGACGGTATGGCTTGGGACCCGCAGGCGGACCTGCTCTACATCGGCACCGGGAACGGTGCACCGTGGAACCGCGATCATCGGAGTCCGGGCGGTGGGGACAACCTCTATCTCTCGTCGATCCTCGCGTTGAACCCTGACACCGGGGAGCCAGTGTGGCACTACCAGACAACGCCGGGCGACGACTGGGACTACACGGCGACTCAGCCGATGATGTTGCTGGATCTCACCATCGCGGGCCAGGAGCGGAAAGTGATCATCCAAGCGCCAAAGAATGGCTTCTTCTATGTGGTTGATCGGCTGACGGGGGACCTCATTTCGGCCTCGGCCTTCGGCGATGACGTGACTTGGGCGGTGGGTGTAGATGTCGACACGGGCCGTCCCATTGAGACCCCCGAGGCACGTTATGGGCGTACCGGCGTCGGTGTCTTCCTGTCGCCCGGCCCGGGCGGGGCACACAACTGGCCGCCGATGTCATGGAATCCAGGCACCGGCCTCGTCTATCTTCCGGCTCAAAACAGCACCTCCTACTACCAGATGACCGACGACTTCGACTATCAGCCTGGCCGATGGAATACCGGGTTGGCGCGCACGCGTCGTGCGGAACGTCCAGAGCGTCCGGAGCTGACCGGGCCACGCACCATGCTGGTGGCGGTCGAGCCGGTGACCAATACCGAAGCCTGGCGGGTGGAGACGAGCGGCGCGCATGGAGGCACGATGTCGACCGCCGGGAACCTCGTGTTTCACGGCTCGGGCGAGCGCCTGGTGGCCTACAACGCTGAAACCGGGGATGAGGTGTGGGCGGCGACGGTAGGTGCGGGAACCGCGACGCCGGTGACCTACGAGCTCGACGGGATGCAGTATGTAACTATCGCCGCCGGGCGCCGCACGCCCAGGGTCTACACGTTTGTGTTGGACGGCGTGCCGGTGCGGTGAGGACCGGATGGGGATGAGGATGCAGGCGGGCGAGATCGACCGACGAACGGCGCTTGCGATCATGGGCGCGACCGGGGCGGGGCTGATCGCGGGGCAGGGTTCAGCCTGGGCCCGGCAGGTGGGAATCGAACCGTTCGAGATCCAGGTGAGCGACCAGGCCCTGGACGACCTTCGGCAACGTCTGTCGGTGGCCCGCTGGCCGCCAGAGACGCCCGGGGCGCCGTGGCACTACGGAACCGACCGCGCTTACCTGGAAGAACTCGTCGCGTACTGGCGTGACGAGTACGACTGGCGCGGCCACGAGCGAGCGCTCAATGAGTTCGACCACTACATAACCGCCGTGGAAGGGCAGCGGCTGCACTTCGTGCATCAGCGTGCCGCCGACCCCGACAGCCTGCCGCTGCTAATGACTCACGGATGGCCCGGTACGGTCTGGGAGATGCTTCCGTCGGTGATGGCGTTGAACGAGCCGACGCAGCACGGCGGCGAAGCGACGGACGCCTTCCATGTCGTGGTGCCGTCGATCCCGGGGTTCGGCTTCTCTGGTGAGCCGGCTGAGGGGACGGACGTGGCGCGGACGGCTGAGCTGTGGATCGGGCTGATGGACTCGCTCGGCTACGCGCGGTTCGCCGCCTATGGCAGCGACTGGGGGGCCGGGGTGACCCGCTATCTCGGGGCACAGTTTCCCGACCGGCTGGTCGGTATCCACACGCCGGGTACGCCCGGCCGACAGCAGCGGGACCCGGCCACTGACGAGGAGCGTGACTACCTCCGTCGGAGCGAACTCTGGTCGGTTGACGAGACCGGATATCAGCGCATTCAGGGCACGAAACCGCAGACGCTGGCCTACGGGTTGACCGACTCACCGATCGGGTTGGCGGCGTGGATCACCGAGAAGCTCCGCAGCTGGAGCGACTGTGACGGTGCCGTCGAGCGCCGGTTCAGCAAGGATCAGATCCTGACGCTTGTCTCGATTTACTGGCACACGAATACGATCGGCACGAGCGTGCGCTACTACCATGCGAATGGACTGGGGAGCTCACGAGCGGGCAGCCGGCGTCGCGGTGGTCCGGTGCGGGTGCCCCAGGGGCTCGCGCAGTTCGAGGGTAATCCCTTCCGCAACCGAATGCCTCGGTCGTACACACGGGAGGTGAGTGACTCGATTCGGCACTACTCAATCTTCGATCGCGGCGGGCATTTTCCCGCCATAGAAGAGCCAGAACTGCTCGTGGGCGATCTACGTACCTTCTTCCGCCCGTTGCGTTAGGGCTGTGTGGTGGATATTTCGCCGGCGGTCAGCGCCGGAATCAGTAGAAGGGGATCACGCTGGCTGGCAGCAGCTGGGCACGGCGCAGGTAGGCGGCATCGGCAGCACGCTGATCAGTGCATCTCCCTGACGCATCACGAGTCGACGGTTCAGTCGGTCGTAGTCGGCCTCCTTCCTTGTTTTGCATCAGTTCCTACCTGCTGAGCCGGGCGGTCTGACCCGCCCGGCAGTCCAGACGATCCTCTCGTGACCGGTATAATCACGCTCTCAGCTGGAGCTTGATATGTTTCGATGCCTGGTCGTGGCCTCGCTCGTTGTCGGTCTGTGCGGCGTCGCCGTGGCACAGCCGCGGGATTCCTATGAGTTGATCGAACCGTGGCCGCATCTGCCGGTGGAGATGAACGGTGGGGAATGGGGCGAGACCATCGGGGTCGATCGCGATGCCGACGGGAACATCTGGGTGTTTCACCGATGCTTCAACGACGAGCCGTTCGGACTGGCCACGTGTGTCGGCCAGGAGGACAAGCCTCCGATTCTCAAGTTCAGCCCGAAGGGCGAACTTCTCGCTAGTTGGGGCGAAGGGATCTTCGCAGCTCCGCACGGTTTTCACATCGATCCTGAAGGGAACATTTGGGCCACTGAGGCGAACCAGCACGAGGAGGTGCTTGGCATCCCAGTGGGCAACCGGGGCCATCAAGTCTTCAAGTTCAGCCCGCGCGGCGAACTCCTGATGACGCTGGGCGAGGCTGGGGTCGCCGGGAACGGCCCGTACACGTTCAACCGGCCGACCGACGTTGCGGTGGCGGCGAACGGCGATATCTTTGTCACCGACGGACACGGTCCGAATAACCGGGTTGTGAAGTACGACCGGACGGGGCATTTCCTGATGAGTTGGGGCGGGCCTGGCGACAGCCCTGGTGAATTCGATCAGCCTCACACCCTTACACTTGATTCCCGTGGTCGGGTTTTTGTGGGCGATCGGTCGAACGGTCGGTTGCAGATCTTTGAGCCGGATGGCACGTTCGTGGCCGCGTGGTCGCAGTTTGGGCGGCCGAGCGGCATGTTTATCGACGAGAACGATGTGCTTTATGTGACAGACTCCACCACGAACTCACGTAACAATCCGGGACGGAAGCGCGGTATCTACATCGGCAGTGCCGTGAGCGGAGAGGTAACTGCGTTCATTGCGGATCCGGATCTTGAAGCCCAGGACCGTAATGGCATTTCTGGCGCGTCGGGTATCACAGCCGATCTCGACGGGAACGTCTATGCGGCTGATGTTGGCCCGAAGCGCATCCGCAAGTATCAGCGAGAGGGACACGAACAATGATGAGACGCACCTTTATTAGCGTCGTGCTCATCGCCCTGACCGCCGGGTCGGCCACGGCGCAGGAATTTCCTCCTGGGTTCGTCGATCCCGCGCCGCTGTTGGCGGCCGCCGAGGTCGAGATCAATGCGGCCGCCCTTCGTTGTATCAGCTTTTCGGGAAATGGCTACAACGGGGCTGTAGGGCAAACGTTCGAGAACGCGGTGAACATCGATTGGCCACGCATCGGGTCACTGAGCAACTACACCCGCGTGATCAACTGGAACACCGAGACCAGTATCGAAACGTTTGAGCGTGAGCCCGGCTTGAATCCAGCCTCGTGGAAGTACGGGCTGGGCTGGATCGGCGGTACCCCGACGCAGCAGGCGCGCCAGCAGACACACATCACGGTGGGCGGGCAGTCGTGGCACATTGACGGCGACGGCGAGCCGGTGGCGATTCCTCCAGAAATTGCGGAGGTCTACCGTCTCGATATGTGGCTGAACCCGCATGGTTTCCTTAAGGCAGCGCGGCTCCCGGGGGCCGATCCGGTGGCCTTCTGGCGCTGGGAGCAGATTGAGAAGGGCCGTGATGGCAATGTGGTGGCGCCGGTGAAGATGCACGTGGTGGCGATCACCATGTTCG
Source organism: Acidobacteria bacterium UBA2994 (assembly GCA_002346545.1). Taxonomy (GTDB): domain Bacteria; phylum Acidobacteriota; class Vicinamibacteria; order Vicinamibacterales; family UBA8438; genus UBA2994. Next base: position 1,898 of record DEAA01000018.1, on the reverse strand, counting down.
GCAAGTACCGGGTCGACGCCACGATCAACCCGGACAATCAGATCCAGCGGCTGAAGACCACGGTCAACGATCCCACGCTGGGCGATTTCAACATCGAGCACGAGTCGACCAATCAGGTCACGGTGAACGGCATCAAATGGCCGACCAACTGGCACTCGCACCAAGGGTGGGACGACAACTGGCAGTTCTTTCGGCAGAGCACTGGCCACAATGCGTATGGCGGTAGTTTCCCGGACATCGTGGCCAACACCTGCCCTGACCCGGTGACGGTGCCGCAGGCGGTTCGCGACGCAAGCTTCCCTGCGCCGGTGACGGTCGATGAGATGGCCGACGGGGTCTATCGGCTAGGTGGCGGTCCGGCCAACAGCTATATGGTCGAGTTCTCGGACTTCGTAGCGGTGTTTGAAGCGCCGGGCGACGAGCGACGCAGCCTGACCGTCATCGAGGAGGTCGTCAAGCTGGCGCCAGGCAAGCCTATCCGCTGGTTGATTTCGTCCCATCCGCACTTTGATCACATCGGTGGACTGCGCAGCTATTTGCACATCGGGTCGACCATCGTGACCCATATGTCGAATCTGGAATTCCTGAACACCGATGTCTTGACCTATGAGTCGAGGACGGTCGAGCCCGACATCGTCTCGCTATGGCCGCCAACCGAGCTATCGGAAGGCTACAACTACGAGGCGATTCAGGAGCGCTACACCATCACCGATGACGAGCGATTGCTGCACGTCTACTATGTGCAGCCGTTGCAGCATGTAAGTGGAATGCTCATGGCATTCCTGCCCGAGGAAGGAATTGCATTCCAGGCTGACCTGTTCGATACGCATGAGCCACCGAAGGCGGCCCAGCTGCCGGCGATGCGCAGCTTGAATACCCAGGTCGCACGGATGGGGCTCGACGTGGGGACTCTGGCCCCGGTGCATGGCGCACCGGTGCCGTGGAGTGAGTTTGTATCTGCACTACGGACGCTCGAGGCACAGAACTGATTGAATTGGAAGGGGAGGTCTCTAATGAAGAAGCTGATAGCGCTGATTCCCGGGCTTGCGTTGGCTGCGTGCTCGTCGTCGCCCGAGGCCACCACGGCGCCCGATGAGGGCGCTGCTGGCGTGGTGATGCGGCCGGCGCCCGGCGTCGACATCGATCGGAGCGCTGCGCCAGGACAGGTGGTCGACCAGGATGGACGACCTGGTTGGTATCCGCATGAGGGTGCGCTGATGGAGTACAGCGTGGACATTCGGTTCGGGCAGGAGCCGCACACGATGCCTGACGGCTGGAGTTTTGGCAGGGTGTCGGCGGTAGCGACGGACTCGGGCGGTGACGTCTACGTATTCCATCGGGGTGATGTGGCAGATCCGATCGTGGTGTTCAACGCCGCGGGCACCTACCAGCGGTCATTTGGTGCGGACATGGACTTTGGCAACGAGCATGGTCTTCGGATCGATCGGCACGACAACGTGTGGGTGACCGACAACGGGAACCACCGTGTGATGAAGCTCTCGAAAGAGGGCGAGGTGCTGATGAGCCTTGGCATCAAGGGCGAAGCTGGCACTACCGATGAGACATTCGACCGCCCGGCGGATATCGCCTTCGGACCGAACGACGAACTCTACGTGGCTGACGGTTACGGCAACAGTCGCGTCGTGAAGTACGACGCCGAAGGCAACTTTGTGACCACCTGGGGTGTCCCAGGCTCTGGTCCCGGCGAGTTCGATCTCGTCCACTCCGTCGCGGTGGATTCGACCGGACGCGTGTATGCCAGCGACCGCGAGAACAACCGCATCCAGATCTTCGATGCGGATGGCACGTTGCTCGACACTTGGAACCACCTGGGCGCGACCCAAAACATCTTCATCACGCCGGACGACCAGGTGTGGGTGATTACCCATCGCGACAAC
>DEAA01000031.1:89168-89340 GCA_002346545.1 Acidobacteria bacterium UBA2994 | reverse complement strand
CCCCGCCGACACGTTGGAGTTCTTAGCGTTGGTCGACAGATAGAAGACGTTGACATAACCGCCGGTCGCAAGTACCACCGCATCGGCCGTATGCGCCTCGATCGCTCCATTGTCGAGACGCCGCGTCACGATGCCGCGCGCGCGATCGTCCACCACGACCAGGTCGAGCATC
>DEAA01000031.1:88581-88882 GCA_002346545.1 Acidobacteria bacterium UBA2994 | reverse complement strand
TCCACCACGACCAGGTCGAGCATCTCGTGGCGAGGGAACATAGTTACTTTGCCTGTGGCAATTTGACGTGACAGCGCCTGGTAGGCGCCGAGCAGCAACTGTTGCCCCGTCTGGCCACGTGCGTAGAAGGTGCGTGACACCTGAGCGCCGCCGAACGACCGGTTAGCCAGACCGCCACCATACTCACGGGCAAACGGCACGCCCTGCGCCGCGCACTGGTCGATGATGTCGACGGACACCTGAGCCAGCCGGTAGATATTGGCTTCCCGGGCACGAAAGTCGCCGCCCTTCACCGTGTCGT
>DEAA01000031.1:81256-88301 GCA_002346545.1 Acidobacteria bacterium UBA2994 | reverse complement strand
GCGGGCGCGGTAGTCGCCGCCCTTCACCGTGTCGTAGAAGAGCCGGTACACGCTGTCGCCATCGTTCTGGTAGTTCTTCGCGGCGTTGATGCCACCTTGCGCGGCGATGCTGTGCGCCCGGCGCGGGCTGTCGTGGAAGCTAAAGCACCGGACGTTGTAGCCCAACTCGCCCATCGTGGCCGCCGCCGAAGCGCCGGCCAGCCCGGACCCGACCACGATCACATTGAACTTCCGTTTATTGGCCGGATTGACGAGCTTCATCTCGAAGAGATGGCGCTCCCATTTCTCTACAATCGGGCCGTCAGGGATGTGCGGATCGAGATTCATGAAGTCCCTTTCAGCCTACGATGCCCGCAAGCACGGCGAGCGGAATGGAGATATTGCCCAGGGTGATACCGACGGCCAGGACCCCGGCCACCCCGCGGCGAACCGCCGACATCCGGGGACCGTCGAGCCCGAGCGTCTGGGTCATGCTCCAGGTGCCGTGGTAGATGTGCAGCCCCAGCGGCACCATGGCGATGATGTAGCTCAGCGCCACCGACCACTGCGAGAACGCCGACACTACGTTCCGATACACGGCGCCCGCCTCGAACTCCGAATGGACGGTGCCGAAGGTCAGGTGCAACAGGTGGTAGACCACGAATGCCACCACGATGACCCCACCCCAGCGCATGGTGCGAGACGCGTAGGACAACGACACGTCGTGCGGCTTCTGGTAGCTAGCCGAACGGGCGGATCGACTCATCTGCGTGAGCTGCACCGCGGCCAGGATATGCACGCCGACGACGGCAATCAGCCCCAGCCGCATGATCCAGAGCAGCTCGCCATGCCCGAAGACCGGGCTGCCCATCTCGCGCAGAAACTCGGCGTAGGCGTCGTACTCCGCCTGCCCCGAGAACACCTTGAAATTGCCGAGCAGATGCGCCACAACGAAGCCCAGCAGCATGATGCCGCTGACCGCCATGGTCACCTTCTTCCCGACCGACGATTGCCACAGGCCGAATGCTTGTTTCATGGACGCTCTGGGATACCAGGGAGGAGGCCCAAGACCCTGCCGCGGATGACCGCCACGCGGCAAGCGGATCATAAGCGGGGCCTTTGGGCTTTGCAAGATGACCCCACGAGGCTCCGAGTTAGAATGGCGAGTGTTCCGATTTTCTCGCAGCCATGTCAAATGACTCCCTCAGTGCCCAGATCAATAAGGTCAGCAAAGAGCTGTGTCCGCTGTTCTCGGTGGCCGATCTCTTCGACTCGCTGACCAGCGACAGACCCTACCGAAAGGCAATGTCGCCCTACGAAGTGGGCGAGATCCTGAGCAGGAGCTCGGGCACCAAGTTCGCCCCCAAGGCGACCGAAGCCTTTCTGCGCGACGCGATGGAAGCCCCCGCTCTCGTCGTCTAACCGCCCGTGGTGTCGATGACTGCCCGCCTAGCGCGAGCGCTGGCCGTGGCCGCGGTGGCCTTACCCTGGGACGCCCCGGCGGCGGCACAACCCCTGCTGCCCACCCTGAACGTGGATGCCCCCGTTGGCCTCGAGAGCCTAGCGGAACAGGTGCGAGAGCTGCCGCTCGAACCTCTGACCACGGCCATGACTCTGGCTGGGATGACCCATCCTGGGCCACCGATCAACGTCCTGCTGATCAACGAGGAGGCAGAGCTTGCTCAGAACACACCGCGCTGGATCGCCGGTTTCGCAGATGGCAGCCGCAGTCTGGTCGTGATGTTCCCCGACCGGGCCCGCGGCTATCCGACCGACGGACTGGACACGCTGCTACAGCACGAGGTGGCTCACGTACTCTTCGCACGTGCGGCGGGCGGCCAACTGGTACCCCGCTGGTTCAACGAAGGCCTAGCCATGGCGGCCGAGCGGCCAGCCGGATTGAGTGACCGGTCACGGCTCGCCTGGACGCTGGTGTGGGACGGCACCCTCGACCTGAACCAACTGGAGACGCTCTTCGGCCAGGGCCGCGGCGCCAGCCAGCGTGCCTACGCGGTCAGCGGTGCGCTGGTGCGCGAAGTGATCCGGGCCTACGGCGACGATGCGCCCGGGCGTATTCTCGAAGAGCTCGCTGACGGCGCCACCTTCGACAGCGCCTTCCGCACCGCCACTGGCGCCCCACTCAACTGGGTCGTCGCCCGCTTCTGGCGTACGCAGCAACACTGGAGCCGCTGGATCCCGTTACTGACCGGGCCCGCGTTCCTCTGGATGGGGATCACGTCGCTGGCCGTGCTGGCGATCGTGGTCCACCGCCGCCGCCGAGCGGCACGCCGGGCCGCGTGGGACGAAGAAGAGCGAATCGAGGCCGAGCTCGCCGAAGCCCGCCGCGCAGCCGAGCGGCTGGCCCAGGAGCGTCTCCTCGGTGCCGATCCGAAAGCATCGGGGAGTTCTCACGAAGTGCATTAGGAACGCGTGGACTAGTCGTGCGCCCCGGCTACAGGCTCAGGCACTCTATATGGTCCGGGGTCGACTAACGCCGGAGAGTCATGCCCGCTACAGGTGCCATCTTGCCCAGGACAGGTCGTGGTTCAGAGAGCTCCTATCGCCGCTAGCTTTTTCGAACGCCTGACTCCCCTAGCCTGTAGCTAGATCCGGCCAAGCCGCCCTACTCAACCCCGAGCAAGCTCGCCGGATTCCGCCGAATCATCAGGTCGATATCCTCGTCGCTGATGCCGGCGGCGCTGAGGGCGGTCATAAAGGCCATGAGGCCGTCGGGGTGGAGCGGGTTTCCGGCCTGACCGAGGTCCGACGAGAGCAGGAAACCAGCCGCCCCGTGGTTGCGGATGGCGTCGAGGTAGCCGTCGAACGTGGCCTGGTTGTCCATCGCTGACATCCACACCAATTCGATGATGGCCCCTCCCGCCACCATCTCGGCAACTTGAGGATCGGAAGGGTTCTGCCCCAGTCCGTGGGTTACGAGGATCTGCTCGACCCCACGCTGCCTGGCCTCGGGGATCATCATGAGCGCCTCCTCGGGTGACGAGTGCCCCAGGGCCAGCACAAGATCATGCTCGGCCACCAGGTCGAAGATCTCACCCAGTTCTGGCACCAACTGACCGTTGCGAGCCACAGAGATGAACTCACCCGGGTCGCCGGCGCGCGTCATCCAGAACTCGGCGTCGAAGGTGGGTAGCCACACCACCTTTCCGCGACCTCCCGAGAAGTCCACCATCTGCCGGATCGCCTCGGGGTTGAGCCCGCCCACGGCGTGGTTCAGAGCCACGCCGCCGAAGATCTCGATACCCGGCACCTCCTGCATTGCAATCCAGGCCCGATCAGCTGTCTGCGTGAAGTGGTTCTTGAGCACGAAACCGCGCATACCCGAGCGCCTGGCGATACGAGCAATCTCGATGTCGCTGACCGAGCGGGGCCGCGAGTCGGGTCCAGCGTGCACGTGGAAGTCGATAACCCCCTCAAGCGCCGTAGTCTGCGCCCCCGACGGCGCCGCGATCGCAACAGCCACCAGAACCCCAAGCGCCACCATACCCCTCATACCCAGCTCCTTTGCTCGCACGTCGCGTCTCGGCACCTATGATAGTTGACCGCAAAGGAACCGGCCGCTCTCGCGAGACGCTGACCAGATGACCGACCAGGCCTCCCTCGAACCCGACGCGGCGTCTCGGCCCGCCCGCCACTTCCCGCGGTGGATCTGGCTGGTCTACAGCCTTCTGTTCGGTCTCTCTGTTCCCTGGTACTGGCCGGCCGACGCTCCACTCCAACTGTGGTTCGGGCTGCCTCACTGGGTCGTGCTGTCGCTTGCCGCCACGCTCGCCGTCGCGGTGTTTACCGCCTACGTAGTCCTCCGTATGTGGCCCGACCAGGAGCTTGACCAGTGACCGGCGGGCTCGGCACCGGTCCCATCTTGGCTGTGGGCCTGTATCTCACCGCCATCCTCGTAGTGGGCTACGCCGCCCGCCATCGCCGAGCCAGCGACTCGCTGTCCGAGTTCTATCTGGCCGGCCGGCAGCTCTCTGGCCCGGTGCTGTTGCTCACCTTGTACGCCACCCAGTACAGCGGCAACAGCCTTATTGGCTATCCAGGCGAAGCGTTTCGACTGGGATTCTCGTGGGTGATGAGCGTCGGCTTCATGATGGCGATCATCGTCGCCTATCTCCTGTTCGCGCCCTATCTACATCATGTCGCCAGACGCCATCGGTTCGTCACTCCCGGCGACTGGTTCACGTATCGGTTCGGCTCGCCCACACTGACCTTGTTCGCCAACGTGCTGATGGTGGCCGCCATCGCCAACTACCTGCTGGCCCAGCTGATGGCCATGGGCCACATCACCGCCGGCCTGTCTGGTGGCACAGTCCCCTACTGGGTGGGCGTAGTGCTGCTGACGCTGGTGGTCTTGGTGTACGAGACCGTCGGTGGAATGCGGGCGGTGGCCTGGACCGACACCGTGCAGGGATTGATGCTGGTGGTAGGGCTGACCGGGCTGCTGCTGGCAGTAGCCCCCTCGCCCACACATCTGGGAGAGGTGACGACCTGGATTGCCGTGCACTCACCGGAGAAGGTCGCAGTGCCCGGCTGGGATGTCTCGCGCAACTGGATCAGCACACTCCTTCTCATCGGGCTGTCCGGGTCGGTGTATCCGCATGCGATCCAACGCATCTTCGCAGCCAGGGACAGCGCCGCACTCCGCCGATCGTTCGGCATCATGGTGTTCCTCCCACTGGCCACGACCGGTGTGGTGTTCCTGGTGGGCGTGATCGCCATCCGGGACCTGGCCTCTGCCGGGCCGATCGAGGCCGATCAGGTCCTACCGATGCTGCTGGCTCAGTGGGGTCAGAGCGAGCCATTGCTCTACGCTTTGAGCCTGGTAGTGATCGTGGCCGTGGTCAGCGCGATCATGTCCACTGCCGACTCGGTCCTACTCAGCCTGTCGTCGATCCTGGCCAAGGACGTACTGGGCACCACCGTGCTGCGCAACATCGACGAGGAGCGTTTGACCCGAATCGGCCAACGGGCTTCCTGGATCCTAGTAGCAGGCCTCGTCACGATCGCGCTCAACCCTCGCATCACCTTGTGGGGTCTCACCGAGCTGAAGATGGAGATTCTGGCCCAGGTTGCCCCGCTCTTCATCCTCGGCGTGGGGTGGACTCGCCTCACCACAAGGGCCGCTTTGGCCGGAATGGTCACTGGGACGGCGGTCTATGCGGGGCTCCTGGCCTCCGGTCAAACCGAGCCCTGGAACGTCCACGCGGGCATCATCGCCCTGCTGGTCAACGTGGCGGTCTGCGTTGTGGTGACCGTGATCTCCCGCCCGGCTCTGGCGCCAAACCCAACCCTGAGACCGGATCGCCAGTAGCGTGTCTGACCAGCCGTCCGCCTGCATGACCTCCGACACCCCTTCGTAACGGCGCGGCCTCCCGGTCGCGGGCACGGTCGACGCGGTGAGGCGGGCACGAGCCTAGTGCTGGCACGCTGCGGACTCAATGCAGGGCAGGATGCCCCGCCGCAACTCCAACGGGCGACGGCGATCAGTAACGCGTCACCCAAACAGGAACCATCAAACTCACGGAGTGTGAGCCTGCCTCGACAATTCGGGTTCGAGGAGGCAGGCACGCTTCAAGCAGGCTCATCTCCAACCCTCGCACCCATGGCGCGACCAGGATGCAAGATGACTGTCTCTGAACCCCGTCGCTTGGGGGACAATACTGAGAATTGAGGCTCCGATCGGCCGGGCGGAAGGGAAAACCACGATGAGGAAAACAGACAGCCGGGTTGCGCTACTTGCGGCGGCCCTGGGTCTCGGACTTGCCACAGACGTTCGGGCGGAGCTGATTGACAGGGGCACCTACGACGGCGTGAAGCTCATCTACGACACGACTCAACGCATCACGTGGATTGGCGACGCGAACTGGTCCCAGAGCTCGGGCGCGGACAACGACGGTGTGATGACGTGGGAAGAGGCGAGCCGATGGGCCAGCAGCCTGCGCATCGCCGGTTTCTCCGACTGGCGGCTTCCCCTTACTTTTGACGCAAGCTGCCGGGGCCTCAACTGCACCAACAGCGAAATGGGGAGTCTCTTCTCCAACGATGGTATCTCGGCCGACAACCCTGGCCCGTTCCACAACATCCAGGCTCGCCAGTACTGGTCAAGGCGCGGTAACCCTGAAGCCGGCGTGGCCTGGGCCCTCAACTTCGGCAGCGGCGAGCAGAGCGACGCGGATCTGAACAGCGGCTTCGTCCCGTGGGCCGTACGTGACGGCGACGTCGGCGGTGAAGTGTCGATCGAACCCACACCAGGCCCTTACGCCGTGGCCGAATGAGGGAGCCTGCGCTGGCGCACCTGACGGCCGTACTCAAGCGAGCCGTTGCCGGGTTCGCCATCGGCATCGCCCTCCTGCTCGCACTCGCCGGTACCCGTAACGGACCGTTTTACGCGATTCCAGGGGCCACACTTTCCGGAACGGTCGACGAGGAACCGGTTACCGACTGGTCGTTCGTCACGGACCGAAACCTCGACCTCGAGACTCGCCCAGACGCCCCCTATTCGGTCGAGTTGAACTACGTCGTCCAGAACGGCCAGCTATTCATCGATCCCGCTGAGGGCCGAGCCTGGCTCGACCACATACGGGCCGACCCTCGGGTTCGGGTAAGGTTCGGCGACCGGATCTACCCGCTCCTGGCAGTCCTGGTCGGCAGGCCCGGGGAGATGGAGGGATTCCCTGGCGATCGCTACGTTTACCGCCTAGACCCGAGAGAATAGACGCGCCAAAGTCGGCCTTGTCCTTCTGGTCTCGTGAGACGTGGCACTCACTAAAGGAGACACGCCGCACGAAAGGCCGCTCTACGAAGGTGTGACCGACCTGGCTGCGCTCCGCTTCGCCGAATCGGAAGTCAGCCCACTGGTCGCCGGGGAGGGCTGCTCGTTCGCTCGGTGATGGGGCGGACCATTCGAGGACATGGAGATCATGCGGTCTGGGTCGAGGCCACACAGGCAGGCCAGAGGTTCGAGTAAGATTGCGGCACGACAGTCTGAAAGGAGATCCGGCTCATGCCGCGATACGTGATCGAACGAGACATCCCCGCCATTGGCTCC
>DEAA01000031.1:36211-80957 GCA_002346545.1 Acidobacteria bacterium UBA2994 | reverse complement strand
CCCCGCCATTGGCTCGGCCGAGCGCGAAGCGCTCCGCGAAGCCGCCCAGAAGTCGAACGGCGTTCTGGCCACCATGAAGGCGGAGCAGAAGGCCATCCAGTGGGAACACTCCTACGTGGCCGGCGACAAGACCTTCTGCATCTACATCGCCGACAACGAAGGGCTGATCGCGGAGCACGCCGAGCGGAGTGGCTTCCCGGCCACGACAGTGACGGGCGTCAAGCGGATGATCGATCCGGTCACGGCCGAGAGCGACTAGCGGGTTACGGCCGCGCGTCGAACTGGACCTGACTGGTCAGATACGCCCCTGGCCAGACTCCGGTCAGCTCGACAAGTTCGATATCCATGTCATCCCCGTCCTTATCGGCGAGGGGATTCCACTGGTGGCGCCGCGACACCGGGACATCCCGCTGAACGTTCGCCATTCCCAGACCTATGCAGGCGGCGTGGTGCGTCTGCAGTACAAGGTGCAACGCTAACCCCCATGGCCGATCTCACGCTCAAGTACGGTTGCAATCCCCATCAAGGCAACGCCCGTCTCAGCTCGAACAGCGGAACACTGCCAGTGAAAGTGCTCAACGGCACGCCCAGCTATATCAACATCATGGACGCGCTGACCGCATGGCCTCTGGTTAGGGAGCTCCAGACGAACCTGGGCAAGGTTGCTGCCGCGTCGTTCAAGCACGTCAGCCCGGCAGGCGCGGCCATCGAGGGTAAGGTATCCGATGCGTTCGCGAAAGCCCAGTTCCTCGATGCGCCCCCGCAGTCGGCAGTGGCCTCAGCCTATGTGCGGGCCAGAGGCGCCGACCGGGTCAGTTCGTTTGGCGACGCCGCGGTCGTGAGCGCCCCAGTCAACCTCGAGCTGGCCGAGATTCTCAAGGGTGAAGTATCCGACTTGATCGCCGCGCCGGGCTTCGAGCCGGATGCTCTCGAACTACTCAAGTCGAAGAGACGAGGCGGGTACCTCATTCTCCAAATCGACCCTGACTTCGAGCCCGGACCGATCGAGACACGTGAGGTCTTCGGTCTCAGGCTCGAGCAGGACCGCAACGCGCTGCCCATCACCCGGGATATGTTCCGTGGAGGGCCGACGCTTCCGCCTTCGGTCGAGGAAACGATGGTGCTGGCCACGACGGCGCTCAAGTACACCCAATCGAACTCGGTATCGGTGGCGGCCGGCGGACAGGTAATCGGAATGGGGGCTGGGCAACAGTCGCGCATCCACTGCACCCGTATCGCGTGCGCAAAAGCCGAGAAGTGGATGCTGCAGACCCACCCAAAGGTGCTGGCCCTGAACTTCCCGGATGGCGTGGGCCGACCCGAGCGGACGAACGCGGTCGACCAGTACGTGCACTGGCACGATCTGTCAGACCCGGAGCACGCAAACCTGACTTCGACCCTCGGCTACCAGCCAGAGCCCCTGACCGCCGATGAAAAGCGGGAGTGGTTCGCCTCATTCGACGAACTGTGCATGAGTTCGGACGCGTTCATCCCGTTCCGGGACAACGTGGATCGCGCGGCGCTCACGGGAGTGCGCTTCGTGGCCCACGCCGGCGGCTCGCTGCGCGACGAGTCGGTACGCGAAGCCGCGCACGAGATGGGGGTCACCGTGGTCGAGACCGGTAGCCGCTGTTTCTTGCACTAAGACGGATCCCGGATATATCGGGCTATGTTGCAACGGTTCTAGATGCCGTCGAAATATCGGCGCCGAGGCGATCCATCTGGTCGAGTGTCACCCACCGCTGGCGCGGACGACGGTCCGGCTGGTCGGCCCGGATGACTGCCACGCGGTACCGCTCGATGAACGCGCTGGTGGGCGGATCGACCCAGCGCAACGCGACCACGGCCGTCACCAAGATCACGAGCAGGGCGAGCGCTACATACGTGCTCCACCCAAGCAGGCCGTGCAGCCAGCGTCGTATCCGACCCAGCCGACACTTCATGAGGTCTTCCCGCCCTTCTTCTTGGCGGTCTTGCGGCGCGGACGGCCGCCGAGTTTGGCACGCAAGGTCTTGAAGCTGTCTTCTCCCAGCACCAGCATCGGCTGCCCAGGCGCTTCCACGAGGTTGTGGAACGCCCCACTGTTAGTGCGAGCATAGACGTCCTGCCCGTCCACCAGGAGGGTGATGGGCCCATCCTCTCCCAGCGCCTCGAACAGCCGCACGCCGAAGTGCTCCTTAAGGGCCGAGAGGACCTTGCGGATGCGTTGCACGGTGAATCCCCGTCGCCGCAGCTCGGCCAACGCCGACAGCTCGTACAGATCGACGGGCGAGTAGCGGCGCTCGGTGTAACCCCCTTTTTCGGTTTGGCGGCTCGCGACGCTGGCCGACAGGAGCTGGCGTGCATCCCACCACTGGAGCTGCCTCGCAGTCAGCCCGGTCAGGGCCGCAACCTCGCGCGCGCTGTAACTCTTCTTCAGCTTGGTGGACACGATAGGCTCAAGTCGTATGAAATCGGGCCGGCGTGAACGGCACGAGCAACGCGTCTTCCTGGTCGTCCAGGACAAGGTCGGCGATCAATTGCGCGGTCACCGGCGCCAACAGGACGCCGTTCCGATAGTGCCCAGTGGCGTAAATGACGTTTGGCACCACCTCGGCCCGGCCCAACACCGGTAGATCATCTGGAGTCCCGGGTCGAAGCCCGACCCGCACCTCCTCGAACCCCGCCGCCTGCGACGCCGGCAGTAGGGCGCCGATAGCATCGAGAAGCTCGGCGACACCGCCGGCCGTCGCGCGCTCGTCGAACCCGACCTCCTCCTCCGTGGCGCCCACCAGCACCGCGCCGTTCTCCCACGGCACGACGTAGCAACGTGGGGCGAAGATCACGCGCGACAGCGGGTCGCCGGTCCAGTCAAGCTGCAACAGCTGCCCGCGAACGGGGCGAACCGGCGGTGGCTGGATGCCGTCAATGCCGAGGGCACCCGTCCAGCTGCCCGTCGCTATGACCACCGCGTCGGCCGTGTGTTCCCCGTCGTCGACGGTCACCTCGACATGACCGTTCACCGGACGGAGACCAGAGGCGGCGCTAGCCGTCCGAAATATCACGCCATGCCGGACCGCCGCTTCCCTGAGCGCCTGGGCCAGTGCGGCGGCCGCGACGAATCCCTGGGCAGGAACCAACAGCGCTCCCGCCACATCCGCCGATAGATGCGGCTCGGCCCGGCGTGCCCCAACGGCATCCAGTAGTTCGCTGTCGACACCCTCCGAAGACAGCTGGTGAGCCACGGCTGCCAGATCACCCAGCATCGCGTCGTCGGTAGCCACCTCGAGCGTGCCGGTCCGGTAATAAGACACTGGACGGCTGTCGGCCACGACATCGCTGATGAATCGGTCGTAGAGCTCGAGGCTGCGCACGCCGAGCGCCCGCAGCGGTCCACCGTGATGGGCTTCGATGAAAGGGGCCAGCATCCCGGCCGACGCCTGGGTCGCGCCCAGAGCCACGTCTCGCCGCTCGAGAACGGTAACCGCTGCACCTCGCCGGCCAAGCTCATACGCCACCGCGCATCCGATAATGCCAGCGCCGATGACGGTGATACGAGGGTAGGTGGTCACAGGCTCTCGCAGACCACACCCACCGAGTCGGAATATCGGGCCGGGAGTACCCGGCGGAGTGGGTCAGTCGTCTGGTGTCGACCCAGTGTATCCCGACGTCGAGCGCTACAGCAGACGGTCAATGAAGAGGAGAAGCGCCGGGACGCCATAGAACAGCGCCGCCACCCACACGAAGGTGAGTTTCCGGTTGCGGAGCGCCAGCGAGGTCAAATAGCGGGCGCCGCGTAGCGGAACATTCCGGACCGTTTCCGCCGGGTAGATGAGCAGCATTCCAGTCAGATTGAACAGTAAATGGACGAGTGCGATCTCGAGGCCGAAGATAGCGTTCGGTCCAGACACGGATAACGTCGCCAGCAGCGCAGTAACGGTCGTGCCGACGTTTGCCCCGATGGTGATGGGCAACGCCTGCTCCAGTCGAAGCAGCCCGGCAGCCCCCAGCGGGACGAGCAGCGAAGTCGTGATCGAGCTCGACTGCACCATGACCGTCACCGTGACACCGACCAGAATCGACAACACGGCGCTCGATCCGAGTACGTTGGTGACCAGTCGTTCGACCCGGGTTCGCACCAGCGACCGCATCACCTTCACCAGCAAGAACAGCGTAATGAAGATGGTCCCGCCCGCGAAGAGAATCAATGCGATGCCCTGAAGCTGCTGGGTCGACAACGTGGCTGCCGCGAGCTGCTCAACCGGAGACAACGCGGCGGAAATGGCGCTAGCGAGCGGGCTCTCGTAGTCGTAGCCTCCCACCCCTTCCAGCGCCTGGGCCATCGACCGGGCTACGCGCTGGAGGTAGCCCGTCATCATCTCCAAGGGGAGGAGCACCACCACCGTCGCATAGTTAAAGAGGTCGTGACAGACCGCGACAGGAAACGCCTTCTCGAACTCTTCACGGCGTCCCATGTGGGCAAGCGAGACGACCGTGGCAGTTACCGTCGTACCGATGTTGGCGCCCATGATCATGGGCACCGCATTGGCGAACGGCAGGGGTGATTCTGGAGCGGCAACCAGGCCAACGATCATCGAGGTCGTGACCGACGAGCTCTGCACAACCGTTGTGGTGAGAATACCGACCACCAGCCCCATGAACGGGTTGGCCGTGGTGGAGAAGATGACGTCGAGCGTGTCCCCTCCCAGCAGCTCGAAGCCCTCGCCGAGCCCCTTGACCCCGACCAGGAACCCAAATAGCAGCAGAGCAACGGTCACCAAACGGGCGACCGGAGACAGCTTGTCAGGCGAGTCAGAGGGTAGAAAAGATGACACGACGGGCTATGGAGCCAAACGCTCGACATTGCACCCGAATTGGCCGATCTCGCCGGGTAGCCTGAGCAGGACACGCTGTCCCCTCATCAGCCCAGTCTACAAGGCGCCGCGGGCCAGTTTCGGAGATAATCAAGACATACTCTGTCCTGCCGCTGGGGCTGAAGTAACGCTGGACCCGGACCCGTTCGGAACCGAAAACAGGGAAGAAACCGGTGGACCTGCAGGCGCCCCCGGTTCAGGCACGACAATTGTAAGCAAGGGGTGACGGAGATGTTAAGCAAATCGGTCGCCGTCGTGGGACTCATCGCCGCGGTCATCGGGGCGGCCGGAGCCGGTGCGTATCTCGCCGTCCGGCAGAACGCCGCCGAGCAGATGCCTGTAGCAGAGCAGGCCGCGGTGAGTCCAGAAACCGATGTCGCTACCGCCGAGCCGGCACCGGCCGTGGACGCCACCGAACAAGTCGTGGACGCACCTGCAACAGCGGAGCCGCAGACCTCGGCCCCGTCTGCCGAGCCCGTCACCGAGCGGACGGCCGAACCGCCCGCGGAAGCGCCGGCGCCCACGCCCGAGCCCGTCGTCGCCGACGAGGCCTCCGATGACCCGCCGGTCCGGCCGACCATTACTGAACGGGCCACTCCAGAACCCGAAGCAACGGTCGCGGACTCCCAGGCGCCCGCAGCAGCAACGCCACCAGCCGTTGATCTCCCGGTCATAGAGGGATGGGAACAACCCGCCGGCACAGAAAGTACCGCCGCCGTCCAACCGGGCGAGGCGCTCGCCGCACTCGACGCGGAACCGGTCCCGGACGACAGCCAGGCCGCCCGATCAGTAACGGCGCCGGAACCGGAAACCACCTTCAGCGAGTTCGAGATTGCGGCCGACGCCGTGATCGGCCTGCAAATCGAGAACGGCGTGTCGACGCGGACCGCCAAGGTCGAGGACCGGGTCGAAGCAAGAGTCACCAGGGACGTGCTGGTGGCGGAACAGGTGGCAGTGGCTGCCGGCACACGAGTGCTGGGCTCGGTCGTGCTATCCGAACAGGGGGGCAAACTGCGCGACGCCTCGCGGTTGGGCGTGCGGTTCCATACCCTGGTGATGGCTGACGGCTACCGGGTGCCGATGGTGACCGAAACCATCTACCGGGAGGGCGAATCGCGAGGTAAGGAGAACGTCGCCAAGATCGGCGGCGCTGCTGTGGGCGGAGCCATCCTCGGCGCCATTCTGGGAGGCGGTCGAGGCGCAGCGATCGGCGGATCGATCGGCGCCGCCGGAGGCACGGCCGCAGCTATGGGCGGCGATGCGGAGCCGGCCGGACTGCCGCCCGGAATCCGCCTAACCGTACGGCTGTCACGACCAGTCATCGTGAGCGTCGAGCAGTGAGCTGGCGCCCGGATCGCGGGCCCCACGCGGCGCCAGAGGCTGGTCAATCGCCGTGGTATATTCCGCGCGTGGACGACGATATCAGGCAAGCGGTGCTCTCTCGTGAAGAAGTAGCACGCTACCTGCGAGGAGTGCCTGGCCTGAGCTCGGACGAGGCCCGCGAGCGCATTTCGGGCTACCTTGAAGAGTTCCGGACCACCCAGCGCTACTCGGTCTATCGCAACCTGAAGCATCCGCTGTATCCGATCTTCAGAAAGATCGAGCGGGTGCCGGAACACATCGACATCGTCCGGGCAGCCACCGGTTCTCAGCGGGTCATCTACGCGTCGAACCACCGCAGCCACATCGACTATCTGGTGGAGTTGCTGGTCCTCGACGACCATGGTATCCGCCCCCCGGTAATCGCCGCCGGCATCAACCTGTTCAACGGTGCAATGGGCCTGCTTAACCGGTACGTCACCGGCGCTCTCCCGATACGCCGTAACTCCCGAGACCCAGCCTACTTGGCCACGCTCCGAGCCTACGTGGCCGAGTTGGTACAGCGCTCCGACCTCTTCCTGTACCTCGAAGGCGGACGCAGCTACAGCGGTGAGCTGAAGCCGCTGAAGACGGGCATGCTGCAAGCGGTGATGCAGGCCCGAAACCCCGATGCCGTCATCGTCCCCGTCGCCATCTCCTATGACCTGGTGCTCGAAGATCAGGCATTGATCAAGCAAGGTGTCAAACGCAGACAGCGGGGCTTCTCGGTGGAGGTGGCCGAGATGGTCCGACTTGCCGTCGGGTACGAGTCGCGCGCGTTCGTCACCTTCGGACAACCGATTCTGCTTCCCGACTTCGACCCGGACTCGCGGCGCGGGCTGGTCACCCTGACCCGGCGTACGCGGGAAGCCATTGGCAAGATCTACAAGGTGGTGCCCACCGCCCTCATCTCGGCCGCCATGCGACCATCGATGCCCCGCCAGGCGTTGATCGACGGGATTGACGAACTACTGGACGCGCTGCGGCTGGTCGGCGCCAACCTGGACGTCGAGCATGGACGAGAGGCGGTCGAGCAGGCGACCGAACCGCTGGTCCTCCGCGGCGTTATCGCTGTGGAAGGCGAACGCTACCGCGTTCGCGACCGGAACGTGCTCCGTTACTACGCTCGTTCACTCCACCATCTGCTTCACGATCGCGGCACCTCCGCGTTTACGCACTAGCGTGCTCGACACGCTCTCCCGCACCCTGTTCCTGACGCTCACCACAATCGCCGCCAGAACCAATCCCGTCTGCGCTACACGCTGAACTACCTCGGAGAAAGCGTCGCCTCAGCGAACGACCCGCTAACGTGATGTTTCTGCTCCGGAGCCTATTCCACAAACAGTGACGGCAGACCTGGTCGGTGCACGGCCGTCAGCCGCGCCACCACATTCGGTCACCCAGGCGCGATCTCGGTCAGTTCTACATCAAGACCGGCCAGGCGCAACTCGCTAGCGACCCGAGCAGCGACCGCACGCTCTCCTCCACCGCTGGGGACAAGCGCCGGATTCACGGAGTCAATGGTAACGAGGTCTCGAAGTAGGCGACCGATGGAGTCCGTGGAATGACTTACTCCGGCCTAAGCCCCCGTAACAAGGTGGCCTACCTAGTCGACCCAATCGGCAATAAAGACATTCGTTTCGCCCTCGACCTGGCCCTCTCGGTTCGACGCGAAGACCAGGTTCGCTCCATCGGGAGAGAACATGGGAAAGCCATCGAAGGTTTCGTTGAACGTGATCCGCTCGAGACCGGATCCGTCCTCGTTGATGATGAAAAGATCGAAGTTTCGGCCCTCGGGATTATGCCAGTTCGAACTGAAGATGATCCGCTCCCCGTCAGGATGCCAGAACGGACCGAAGCTCGCACCGCCCAGGTTTGTCACCTGCCGCAAATTGCTCCCGTCAGCATCCATCGCAAAGATCTCGAGCGACGTGGGACGCCACAGCCCCTCGCGGAGCAGACGCTGGAAGTCGTCGAGCTCAGGGCCCGGCTCGATCCGTCGCCCGCGGAAGACGATCTTGCTACCATCGGCAGAGAAGAACGGACCTCCATCCGGTCCGGGGCTGTTGGTCAAACGCTGAACGTCCGACCCGTCCTGGTTCATGGAGTAGATCTCCATGTCGCCATCCCGCAGGCTGGTAAACACAATCCGTCCGTCGGGTCCCACCGTCGCTTCGGCATCGTAGCCGTCGGTCTCGGTGATGCGGGTCAGGCCCGACCCATCAGGATTGGCGGTAAAGATGTCGTAACTGTCATAAACGGGCCAGACGTAGCCCATCTCGAACCCCGGCTCGGGCGGGCAATCGGCGCCGCCGAGATGGGTCGACGCATAGACGATCGACTCGCCACCCGGGAAAAAGTAACCGCAGGTAGTCCGCCCGTCGCCGGTCGAGACCATCCGCGCATTGGTGCCGTCGAGCTCCATCGTGTAGATCTGGTCGCAGGGCACGCCCTCACGGGTGGTCTGGAAAATCAGGCGGCTGCCATCGAAGGCATAGTACGCCTCGGCGTTCTGTCCTCCGAAGGTCAGCTGACGCAGGTTCGTCAGCCTGACCTCTTCCCCTTCGGTCCCCTCCGATGCCGCCGGCGGCTCGGCCATCTGCGTCGGTTCGGGTTCTGCGCACCCAAGAGCCAGCCCCGCCAGTACCGCGACTTCCGCCAATCGCTTTGTCATCGATCGTCCTCCGGCCCACTCAGCCTCGGCCCAACCACTCGAGGAGGCCAAGCGTGAGCCATGGTACATAAGTAATCACGAGAACGCCAAACCCGAGAATCGCCAACAACGGCAGCGATGCGCGGTACACCTCGAGCAGCGGGCGGTCGAAACGATACGACGCCAAAAACAGGTTCAACCCGACCGGTGGGGTTAGGAACCCGAGCTCCAGATTGGCGATAAATATGATGCCCAGATGAAGCGGATGGACGCCGAACTGCTCGGCCACCGGCACGATGAGCGGCACCACCACAAAGATGGCCGAGAAGATATCCATCACGCAGCCGACCAGCAACAGAAACAGATTCAGCCCTAGCAGGAATACCAGCCGGGAACCGATGTTCTCGTCGGCCCACTCCACCAGCAGGAAAGGCACGTCTGCATCGAGCAGATACGCGGTGAAACCCACCGCGACGCCCAAGATCACCAGCACCCCGCCAACCAGCACGACGCACTCGCTGAAGGCGCGGTGCAGGCCGCGAAAGAGCGGGAAATCTCTATGGATGCCCCCCTGGATGATAGCGGCGTAGAGCGCAGTGAAAGCCGCCGTCTCGACCAGGGTCGCGGAGCCGCTAAAGAGCACACCGATCACAACAAACGGGATGCTGAGCTCCCACTTGGCCTCCCATAGCGCCCCCCGAAACTCGGGCCACCCGAAGGGATGGCGCCCCGCTCCGGTGACTAGCCCTTCCCGGACACCCCACCCGGCGGTCAGCGCCACCAAGAGAACACCGGGCATGATGCCCGCCACGAACAGATCGTCTGGAGCGACCTGCGCCACGATGGCATACAGGATGAGCGGCATCGCCGGGGGAAAGAGCAGGCCCAAGGACCCAGAGGCGGTCAGCAGCCCAAGCGAGAAGCGGTCGCGATAGCCATCCTTCAGCAACGCCGGCAACAGCAGGCCGCCCAGCGCCAGAATAGTGACGCCGGAACCGCCGGTGAACACGGTGAAGAAGGCGCAGACCACCACGCAGACAATGGCGGTACCGCCCGGGATCCACCCGACCCCGGCCCGGAACACCCCGAGCAGGCGTTCGGACGCGTTACCTTGCGCAAGGATGAAGCCAGCCAGGGTGAAGAGCGGGATCGCCGGAAGGTGCGGCTGGATAGTCAGTGCGTAGGTCTCGATGGCGACGATCACCGGCAGGTCGCCGTCGCCCATGTAGAGCAAGACCGCAGCGCCACCGAGGATGGTGAAGATCGGCGCCCCCAGCACTGCCGCCACCAGCACCAACCCGATGAGCGGGGTCATGGGGACCCCCTCGAGCACGTACTCTGTCCGCCCGAGATACCACCCGATCGCGATACCGAGGACCGCCAGGGCTCGGCCCGCCCACAACGGGGACGCCCGCCACACCAGCCGGACGGCTATGACCGCGAACGAGACCGGCAGCACGAGCTGCGCGAGCCATACAGGTACGCCGGCGGCCAGGATGGTGCCATCCTCCCGGTCGAACTGAACGAGCTGCCAGGCAGCTGTCGCCAGGATGACCGAAACCGCGGACCCGACGAACGCCGCGAAGATCTCGGTAGCCTGCCGAACCTTCCCTTCCGGAATGAAGGTCGCGGTCGCCAGCGCGATCAGCTTGCCTTCACGCGCAGCAAGGGCGGCGCCGAGGAACCCAACCCACAGGGTGAGGTGCTGAACGAACGAGATCGAACCGGGGATTCCACCAGACAGGATAGGGCGGACGAGAATCTCCGCCAGCGGGAGGATGACCATCGCCGCAAGGGCGAGGTTGGCCACCAGTTCCTCCCCGCCGCGCAGCGCGCGCACGAGCGGTGAACGCGGCTCGCGCGTATCGGCGGGCGGTTTCTCGCTCATGGTCGACAACGCGCCGCGGCGACGCGGCTCAGCGAGACGCACGGAACGCGTCGCGCTCGCGCACCGCCAAGTCGTAGATGTCGGCAGGAATCATTGTGCCCCGCCACGACGCGGTCATCTGGTCCGCGACCTCGCGGAACGATGCCTTCGACGCGTCGTCGAGTTCCACCACCGTAAGGCCCCGGCTCTTCATCTGCTCAATCGATTCCTGCTCCTGCTGCGGCACGTCGGCAAGCAGCCGCTCCTCGAGACGCTTGGCCGCCGCCTGAAGAATCTGCTGGTCTTCCGCGCTGATCCGCCGCCAGGTTCGCTCGGCCACCACGGTGATGCCGATTACGGGGGCCAACGGCACATCGAGCATGAATGGCGTCCTGTCGTACCACTGGAAGAGCAGCGCGACGTAAGGCGGACTCGGATGAGCGTTGATGAGCCCGGTGTTCAGACCGAGAAGCACGTCGGTCACCGCGAGCGGCTCCGGATCGAAGCCATTCTCCTTGTACCACTGCAGCATCCTCTCGTCGCCCGCCGCGGTGAACACCTTAGTGGCCTTCAACTCGTCCAGCGACTCGACCCGCTGCTCCGTAAAGAAATGCGCCCAGCCGGCATGGCCCCAGTTGAGCAGCACCAGCCCCTCGTCAGCCAGGATCTGCTCAAAGGTCGGTGTCAGCTTCTCCACGACATGAAACGCTTCGGCATCGGACTCGAAGAAGAACGGGATGCTGAGCACGCCAAAGGCATCGTGAATGTCACCAGGCAAACCGAACACGGCCGCCTGCGGGCGGCCGGCACGCAAGCGACGCGCGAGCGTCCCCTCATCGCTCGCGCCCGACTGCACACGGAGCGAGATACGGCCGTCAGTCTCTTCGTTCCATTCGACCGCCATCTCCTTCAGCAGCTTGTCCCAGACCGAGTTGGCCGGGAGGATGGAGCCAAGCTGAATGCGTGTGGCTCGCTGACCTAACAGCACGATCGGCGCCAGCAACAGCGCCACGACGATGATCGTGAACCGCGATTTCATGACCAGAGTCCTCTCCGTCGCTCACTCGAAGAACAGATCGTCAACGTACTCGAGCAGCGTCTCCGCCCGCTGCTGATTGATCAGATTGAGCAGCCGCAGGCTCGTATCCTCGTTCGGATCGATCACCAGCGCCGCCGTCAATAACTCCTCGAACTCGGCGCGATTCTCTTGGGCCACCGCGACCCCGGCGGCCAGCGTTACATACGGTCCGGCGTCGAGACCATGGCTGAGCTCGACCGCACGCTCGAAGTGCGTGCGGGCCCGCTCAGGCGATCCACCAAGCTCGACCGGCAGCGACTCAAGCACGATCATGGCCGAGTGGAGCGCACCGCGTTCATAACCCTCGTCAAGCTCAAGCGCCCACTCCAGTAGGGTGCGCACGACTGGCAGATCGGCAACAAGCGCCGGCTGGTCGAGCGCGTTCGAGATCGCCAGCCCCCAGGCGCCGCTCAGCAGATAGAGCAGCTCCACATCCTCGGCCCCTGTGGCCATAACCGCGGAGGCCGCATCGTCCCGAAGCCGGTCCCCGAACCCCGGATAGCGTAGCTCGAGCCCGCGCAAACAGTAGTCACGCGCGCGGACGTAGATCCTCCAAGTGCGTTCGCGAATCAGAGCCGACCGTGCATAGTCACCCTCCCACTCCGCCAGCTCCGCGTCCACCTGGAGAAACGCGTTTCCATATAGCGTGAATCCGGTGCAGGCAAACACCAGTGCCTCCTCCTGCTTCGGCTCCGCGTCGAGAATCGACTCGATAGTCTTGAGAAGGAACGGCAGCGACTCCCGAACGAGCTCCGGATCTTCCTCGGAGCGATACACGTCCGGATTCGCCAGGGTTGGCACGATGGCGTTGACCGCCATGGACCGCAGCGAACAGCCGCTGGCCAACCCGGCCAGCAGGATGAGGACGGGGACCGAGAATCGAACCCTCACTCGTCGGATACGCATGCACGAAACGGGCGCGATCGGCCCAGCTACTGGACGACCCTTCGTCACATCGAGCCAGAATCTTCAGAATCTTAATGATACCAGTTCTTTCCGGCCCGCCTGGACGTGATGGTGCCCCCCAAGCGCACGCTGATTCATGCCATGATCTCGGGGCAATGTCCGAGTTCGTGAGCATCCGTCGCGGATGGTTCCGCATGGGGAGCACCGAGGGCCAGGCGGGTGAGCAACCGGTGCACAGGGTGTGGGTGGACGCGTTCGAACTGGCGATCCACCCGGTCACACGTGGCGACTACGAACGCTTCCTCGATGAGACGGGATACACGCCGGCCAGAGAATGGGACAACCCGGCATTCGGAGGACGAGATCTGCCCGTGGTCGGGGTGAGCTGGGACGATGCGCAGGCCTACTGCCGGTGGCGGAACCAGGACGGTGGCCGCGTGCGGTTACCAACCGAAGCCGAATGGGAACGAGCCGCGCGTGGAGGGCGAGACGGCGAGCGCTATCCCTGGGGTGGCGAGATCCCGTCCTGGATACCGAACGGGGGAACCGGCCCACTGGACGGCCCCTGGCCGGTCTCGCTCGGGCCCGCTACCAGATTCGGCTTGAAGGGGATCTCGGGCAACATCCACGAGTGGTGCGCCAACTGGCACGAAGCCGGCTTCTACGCCCACGCGCCGGAAGTGAATCCGGTAGGACCAGCCGAGGGACGCCGCCGTGCCTCGCGCGGCGGCGCCTGGCGGCATGCGCTCACGATCAACCGGACTGCCGCCCGGAGCAGCCTCGACCCGACCTTCCGCTACACCGACTACGGCTTCCGACTGGCCCGCTGATGACGAAGTTCGAGCTCGCCACCGCAGTCGCCGAGCGAGCACGGGATGCCGGCGGCCGGGCGCTGTTTGTCGGAGGATGGGTGCGCGACCGGCTGCTGGGCCGACCCTCGAAAGACGTCGATGTCGAGGTGTATGGCCTGCCGGCCGACCGGCTAAAGGCACTGCTCGGCGAGCTCGGCACCGTCAACGCCGTCGGCGAGAGCTTCACGGTGTACAAGGTGGGCGGAGTCGACGTGGCCCTGCCACGCCGCGAGTCCAAGAGCGGGCGCGGACACCGCGGCTTCACCGTAACCGGCGACCCCGGTCTGGCCTTACGCGAGGCCGCCCGCCGGCGCGACTTCACCGTGAACGCCATTGGCTGGGACCCGCTAGCCGACGAGTATCACGACCCGTGGAATGGTCGCGCCGATCTCGACCGCCGGTGTCTCCGAGTAGTCGACGCCGAGACGTTCGGAGATGACAGTCTTCGAGTTCTCAGGGCGGTCCAGTTCGCGGCCCGCTTCGACCTGACCCTCGACCCCGAGGGCGCGGCGCTGTGCCGGACGATCCCGCTTGACGACCTCCCGGCAGAGCGGATCTGGGGCGAGATCGAGAAACTGCTCTATGCGCCACGACCGTCCGTCGGGTTCGCTCTCGCCCTCGACCTCGGCGTCGTCGGCCGACTGTTCCCCGAGTTGCAGGCCCTGGTCGGGTGTGCACAGGAGCCCGAGTGGCACCCCGAAGGTGACGTGTGGGTCCACACCCTGATGGTTATCGATCAGGCGCGCACCCGAATCGACGACCTCGAAGGACCGAAGCAGCTCACGATGATGCTTGGCGCGGTCTGTCATGACCTGGGAAAACCGGCCACCACCGCCTTCATCGACGGACGCATC
This sequence comes from Acidobacteria bacterium UBA2994, assembly GCA_002346545.1. Taxonomy (GTDB): domain Bacteria; phylum Acidobacteriota; class Vicinamibacteria; order Vicinamibacterales; family UBA8438; genus UBA2994. The sequence goes on along the minus strand of DEAA01000031.1, from coordinate 66,536 downwards.
CGATCGCGCAATCACGAGGAAGCCGGTGTTGCTCCCACCCTCGCGCTGCTCGACCGACTGAACGTCTACACCCTGCAGAGCTACGACGTAAGGGCTCAAGTGATCGGGCTGGTCGCCCAGCACCTCAAGCCGGGCATGTGGCACAAGAGCGCCAGCCCGGTGGGTGACGGGGCGTTCCGCCGACTCGCCAGGAAGGTGGACCTCGAACTACTGGCCCGGCTGGCCAAGTCAGATTGCCTGGGGCGGACCGGAGAGTTCGACTGCTCGGCGATGGACTGGTTCCTGGAACGCGCCCGCACCCTCGGTGTGGAGCACGAACCGCCGGCACCACTGCTTCTGGGGCGTCACCTGCTAGCCGAGGGGCTCTCACCGGGGCCCGGGATCGGTCGGATTCTCAAGGCGGTGTACGAACAGCAGTTGGACGGAGCGGTCAGTACCACAGACGAGGCCCTGACAGCCGCGCGCGCGCTCATCGGCCGCGATCCGCCCTCCTAGTCGGGTAGAGAGTGGAGCGTGTCGAGCGACACGTTGCCACCGCTCACGACCGCCACGGTCACCCCGTCGCCAGTTGGCACGGCGCCCGACTGCAGCGCGGCGAGCGTTACCGCTCCGCTGGTCTCGACGACCAGCTTCGCGCGATCCGCGTACCAGCGCGTCGCGGCGGCAATGGAGGCGTCGTCGACCGTGACGACTTCATCGACGTAGCGACGTACGTGCGCGAAGGTCAGGTAACCCGGCCTGACCGGAATCAATCCATCGGCGATACTCGACACTTGGTCGAGCGTAACCGGGTGACCCACAGCGAGCGACTCTGACATCTTCGGGGCACCTGAGGGCTCGACGCCGACCACCGTGACATCGGGTCGCACCGACTTCACCGCGGTCGCTATACCGGCCACCAGTCCGCCGCCGCCGACCGGCACCAGCACCCGGGAGAATTCGGGACAGTCCTTCAAAATCTCCAGGCCTACCGTGCCCTGCCCCGCCACGATGTCGGGATGGTCGAAGGGCGGAACCATAGTATAACCGCGCTCCTCGGCCAGCGCCTCGGCACGCCGTTTTCGATCGATCGACGTGGTCCCTTCGAAGTGCACCTCGGCCCCCAGTCGCCTGGCCCCCTCCACCTTGACCGCGGGCGCCGTCGTCGGCATCACCACCACGGCCGCCAATCCTCGACGACGGGCGGCCAGCGCGACCGCCTGAGCGTGATTCCCCGACGAATAGGTGATGACGCCCGGGCCGGCCACTGCCCCATCTAGCCGGGCGATGAAGTTGTACGCGCCACGAATCTTGAAGGCGCCGCCAGCCTGCAGGTTCTCACATTTAGCGTAGACCGGCCCACCGACCTCGACGGGCAGTTCGACGAGGGGAGTGTGGCGAGCAACCCCCTCGATCCGGGCAGCGGCGGCGGCAATGGCGGCAGACGACACGAGTGCAGGCATTGCGCGAGTATAACGAGGTCGTCCGTCGGTCCTAGCGCCTCGGTATACTAGGCGCCGTGTGTCCGTCCGGCCTCCCCGCGCCTCGTCTCCTGCAGAGCCTGCTCCTTGTCGGCCTGCTGGCACCCGAACCTGCCTCAGGTCAGGACCCCGGACCGATCAGCGGGTACGTGTTCGACGCCCGGGGGTCGATCATCAATCTGGGCCAGGACGCCGAGGTGGCGTCGCAGCGCTTTCTGGGACCGGCGCAAATGCCGAACTGGGGATGGGTCGGCTTTGATCTGGGCGGGCACGTCTATCCGCTGTCGCTGGGTCCCGTGACCTTCGGAGTCGGAGCCACGCTGCACTACACGGAAGCCCGGCGACACCCCACCGAAGATGAACCGGATCCGGACCTGCCTCCGGTGGTGAGCCGCTTCGTGGCTGTTTCGCCTCTGCTCTCCCTCAATTTTGGTCATCGAAACGGGTGGAGCTACCTGAGTGGCGGCCTCGGCACTTCGCGTCTCACCATCTACCGTGACGAAGGCACTCGGCCCAACTACCCGAGCTCGAAGACGATCAACTACGGCGGCGGCGCCCGCTGGTTCGTAAGCCCGCGACTCGCCTTCACGGTGGACTTGCGCGTGTTCGCCATCAACGCCATCGAACAGATGGGCCCACAACCTGGCTCTCCACGCATGAACCGCTACGCCTTCAGCGTCGGCGCCTCCTTCCGCTGACGGGCGTGAACGACACTTCCCCCATGACGCGGGACACTCTGCTCGACTTCTTCGACGAGCGGCTGTCGACCGACGACGAGTTCTTCGTCCACGACGACGGCTATCGGGTCCGCCACTTCAGCTATCGGGATGTCCGACGGGCGGCCGAACACGTCGCAGCGCGCCTCGCCGCCGAAGGTGTCACCTCTGGTGACAAGGTGATCGTCTGGGGTGAGAACCGCCCCGAGTGGATCATCGCCTTCTGGGGGTGCCTCCTGGCCGGCGTGCTGGTCGTACCGATCGACTACCGCACCTCCGGCGCGTTCCTCCACCAGGTCGCCGCTCTGGTCGGCGCCAAGCTACTGCTGGCGGGCGACGAGGTCACTCCAGACCCGTCGATCAATCTTCCGGTCTGGCGGCTGGCGGAACTAGGTGCCAATCACGAAGGCGCGCCTGCGCCCCGTCCATCACGCGCAGTAACCGGCGACGACGTCGCCGAGATCATCTTTACCTCTGGGGCAACGTCCGAACCCAAGGGCGTAATGATCACCCACCGGAACGTGCTGGCCAACATCGTGCCGGTCGAACGGGAGGTACTGAAGTACCGGAAGTACGGCACCCCCTTCTACCCACTTAGGTTCCTGAACCTGCTGCCACTCAGCCACATGTTCGGACAGGCCATGGCCACCTTCATCCCGCCGATGCTGCCCGGGGTATGTGTGTTCATGAAGGGGTACAGCCCCGCCGCCATCGTGCAGCAGATCCACGACCGGCGGATCTCGGTCCTCGTGTGCGTGCCAAAGATCCTCGACGTACTCCGCGAGCACGTCGTCCGGCTGGCCCCCGAAGTGGCCGAGCCGCCGTCGGACGATCCGCATGTGGCAGTACGATGGTGGCGCTACCGTCGCATCCACCGCCTCTTCGGGTTCAAGTTCTGGTGCTTTATCGTCGGCGCTGCGCCGCTTGATCCAGAACTGGAAGCCTTCTGGGCGCGACTGGGGTTCCTCGTAGTGCAGGGGTACGGGCTGACCGAAACCGCCCCGATTGTCACGCTCAATCACCCGTTCAAGACTCGACGCGGCTCAGTCGGCACGCCGATCGCGGGCGTAAAGGTGAAGATCGCCGACGACGGTGAGATCCTGGTCAAGGGCGACAACGTCACCAAGGGCTACTACGGCGACGAAGCGGTGTCGTCGGCCGCATTCGAGGACGGCTGGTTCCACACCGGCGACCTGGGTGCCATCGACGAGGAAGGGCGCCTGCAGGTTCACGGCCGCAAGAAAGAAGTCATCGTCACTCCGGAGGGGCTGAACGTCTTTCCGGAGGACGTCGAGCGAGTGGTCGACCAGCTACCGGGCGTCATCGAGTCTGCGGTCGTGGGGTTGACCCATGACGGCGAGGAACGTGTGCACGCCGTGGCGGTTGTCGAGGAAGGCGTCGACCTAGACGCGATCGCGCGGGGCGCCAACAGGGAGTTAGCCGACCACCAACGGGTGCGGGAGGTGCTGGCCTGGCCTGACGAACGGTTGCCGCGCACCGAAGGCACCCAGAAGCTGAAGCGGGGCTCCGTGAAGAAGTGGGCCAAGCAGGGGGCCCGGACGTCGGCGCCACGGCAATCTGACGGCGGCCAACGCACGGTGGCGTCGATTCTCGAGCAGGTGTCCGGAAACGCCGTCGGCGGGGACACGCGTCTAGACGAGCTCGGGCTCACGTCACTAGAGCGGGTCGAGCTGCTGATGGTACTGGAGAGCGAGCTCGACACCAGTGTGGACGAGCGGGTCGTTTCGGAGGCGGCGACGGTCGCCGACCTGGAAGCGCTCGTCGCTGCCCCCTCCCAGCCCCGCCAGGCCGCTCCCGAGGTGGCGTTCGCAATGCCCCGCTGGAATCAGTCTGGTGGTATTCGATTGGTGCGACGGGTCAGCCAGAACCTGTTCCTGCTTCCGCTAACTCGGGCGTTCACCTGGCTTCGCGTCGACGGGCGCGAGCATCTCGATGACATCGACGGGCCGATCGTCTTTGCCGCCAATCACCAGAGCTACATGGATACGGCCGTGATCTTGGCAGCACTCCCCCGAGCGCGACGCCACGACGTGAGCACGGCGATGGCCAAGGAGTTCTTCACCCCTCACTTCCATCCAGAAGGACACGGCCTGCGAGCGCAGTGTACCAACAGCCTCAACTACTACCTCGTCACGACCTTCTTTAACGCCTTTCCGCTGCCGCAGCGCGAAGCTGGTACGCGACAGGCACTGCGCTACGCGGGAGAGCTGGTCGGCGCCGGGCGGTCCCTAATCATCTTCCCGGAGGGCCGACGGGTCAGCGGCGGCGAGGTGGAACGCTTTCAGCCCGGCGCGGCGATGCTGGCCAGTCGACTCGACGTTCCAGTCATACCGGTCCGGTTGCGAGGGGTCGACCGCGTCTGGGGCGTGGGACAGCGGATGGTCGTTCCAGGTCGCGTCGAAGTCCGGTTCGGACCCCACATCAGGCCCTCTGGCTCTGACGTCGTGGCACTCGCCGCGGAGCTGGAAGAGGCCGTGAAGGCCCTCTAAGCGCACCTCGTTGGCAAATATCTGGCCCATGTGCCAGACTTGAATAGAAAGGCAGTTGTTTTGGCAAAGGACGATCTAATTGACGTGCAAGGCACCGTCATGGCAGTTCACAGCGGCGGACTGTATCGGGTACAGTGCGACGCGGGCCACGAAGTGCTTGCCCAGCTGAGCGGGCGGATGCGCCGCTTCCGCATCAAGGTCGTGCCCGGCGACCGGGTTACCGTGGGCGTCTCCCCCTACGACCCCGAGCGGGGCATCATTACCTTCCGAGCCCGCTGACCGACATTTTGGATTCAGACTCTTCTCGCGCACGGCCCCATAGGCGCCGTCGCCCACAGAGCCGCCACGGCCGGCGGCCGGCACGATCTCAGCAGGACTTTGCTGCCCCTTCGGCTGAGCCGGTGCTACCGGCGGCGGTCGTCGAGGCCGAGTCGATCCCGTTCGACAAGCTGGGACTCCACCCCGAGTTGGCAATGGGTGTGTCAGACCGTGGCTTCACCGCCGCAACACCGATCCAGGCCGCCGTTTTCCCGATCGTGAGCGGCGGTCGGGACCTGATTGCGAGCGCTGAGACTGGCAGCGGCAAGACGGGGGCTTTTCTGCTCCCCGTACTCGACCAGCTGCTCAAGCGACGGTCGGCCGGGGCCGCAACGGACCAACGCAGCACCAGCATCTTGGTGCTGGCTCCCACCCGGGAGTTGGTCGTACAAATCGAAGACGACTTGCAGGGCTTCGTGTACCACACCGGGTTGACCAGCGCCGCGGTCTTCGGCGGAACACCGATCGGCCCTCAGGCCCAGGCGCTGAGCGCGGGAGTCGACGTGGTCGTCGCCACCCCCGGACGTCTGCTGGACCACCTTCGAGGAGGCATTCCCGGCTTCAACCGGCTCGACACCCTCATCCTCGACGAGGCCGACCGGATGCTGGACATGGGCTTTTGGCCGGATGTCCGCAAGATCGTGTCGAACCTGCCGGAACGACGGAAGGGTGAGGGCGCCGGACGGCAGACGCTCCTGTTCTCGGCCACGATTCCAGATTTCGTGCTTCGACCACTCAAGGAGCTGGCCCACGATCCGGCCTACGTTCAGCTCGGCCGCCGTGGGGCGCCAGCCGATGGTATCTCCCACGCCGTCGAACGGATGCCCTCGTCAAAGAAAACCTCCTGGCTGACCAGGTTCCTGGGCAAGACCTCCGGCTCAGTGCTGGTGTTCGTCAATACCAAGCGGGGAACCGAGCGTCTCGCGCGAGCGCTATCGAGCGCCGGCATCAAGGCCACGGCTCTCCATGCCGATCGGACCCAGAGCCTGCGGCTCGCGGCGGTCGGCGGATTCCGCAGCGGTCGATACCGGGTGCTGGTGGCCACCGATGTCGCCGCGCGCGGACTCGATATCGACGGTATCAAGTACGTCGTGAACTTCGAAGTGCCCCCGAACCGAGACACCTACATCCATCGGGTCGGACGCACGGCGCGCCTGGACGCGACTGGTTCCGCCCTAACCCTAGCTGCACCAGACGAACTGGTGGCGGTCAAGGCCCTCCAAGCGTCGATCGATTTGGAGCTTCGATAGCAGGCGAGCACACGGAATCAACTGAGATGTTCGACGAGTCCGACAGCCCGCCGGGAAGCGCAGAACCGCTGCCCGCCGACCCGGTCCCGACCGAACCAGCCACCACCGAGCCGCCGACCCCAAAGCCAGCGGCGGAGCCCAGTCCGGCAGAGGCCAGATTCAAAAAGTGCCGCTTCCACGCCGAGGAGAGCGGGAAAGAGTACTGCTCGAATCGCGACGTCTTGCCCTACGCGGGCAAGAGCGGCTTTAGCGCCGAGGCCTGGTGTCCCGACTGTATACTGTACAAGCTCCGCCGCACTCCCAAGAAACGCGCAAAGTCAGACGACTTCGAAGACGACTACCCGTACTAGCAACCCCTGACAGGGGTTGCTCTACTCACTGAACTCTTTGGCAAGTTCGACCCACTCACCTTCAGGAGCGAGATCGCGATAGGAGCGCCAGTGCGCCTTGGCCTCGGCCGAGTGGCCGATCTTCTCCAGCGTGACCGCGAGGTAGAAGTGCGCGTCGGCGTAGCTCGGATTGATCCCGATAGCGACGCGGTAGTGCTCGAGCGCGTCGAGGTATCGTCCGAGGTCGTGGTGGATGTTCCCCAAGTTGAAGTATGCCTCGAAGCACTCGGGGTCTAGGTGCATGGCCCGCTCGTAGAGAGCCTGCCCTTCCACCAGCTCGTCCCGCGCATAGTAGATGTTGGCAAGGTTAACGAGAGCCGGCACCAGGTTTGGGTCGAGCAACAGTGCCTTTCGGTAGGCCAGGCGCGCCTGCTCCTGGTCGCCCTCGGTTCCTTCGTCGAGCGACGCTCCTTCCTTAAAGTATCGGGCGGCCAACGACGACTGAGCGGAAGTTGACGGCCCGACCTCCAAGACCCCCACCGGCGCCCCCGGCTCGACACGCGGCCTGGTCAGCGCCACCACCTTCATCGGCTGCGGCTCGCCCGCCCGTTGACCAAAGTCGAGCGTAAGCTGCCCGTCGCGGGCCGCCACCATGCTCCTCACCAACACCCGGAAGGGCACACCGCTCTCCAGTGCCTCACTGATCTCGCGGATGGTGCGTAGGTCCTGAAACCCGAAGTAGCGACCTGTGTCGGTACGCGCGACCGGCCGGACGAGCGCCCACTTCTCGAGGTACCTGAGCTGGTCCTCGCGCACGGCCGGATACTTGTCCCGGATCTGGCGGACGCTGTAGTACTGGCGGTCGAGCGCGTCGGCCGACATCAATCCACCCAGGCGACAGAAATCCTTCTCTTGAAGGATGCAGACCGAATCGGGGGACGCCGCGTTGATCTGATGAGCCTTGCGCACCTTGGTGGATGCAGGCCGCTCAGCGTCGTCCCGCTCACGACACTCGGCGTCCCCCGCCCCCACGATCAGCATCGTGGTCCGGCTCGTCACCTCGTCAGCGATCACGCCGCCCAGACGTTCAACAAGCTCTCGAGCTTCCCGACGGCCGACCGAAGCCAGCTTTCCGGAGAACACGACAACCTGGTCGAGAAACGGAGAATCGGAAGGAGAGGCTACTTCTGCCGGGGGCAGGCTCATCGCAATCCCGTTGGCCAATCAGCGCGAGATGGCTGGCTGAGCACACATGCCGACGCGCCGGGCCGAAAGATGAATGAGAATGATGCGCATGTCAAGTCACTTACACGCGCCATCCGTCACTCCCGGTCACTGACGGTCATGTCCTCATTGCTCCTGGCAGGCGACGTCGGCGGCACCAAGACATGGCTCGGTCTGTTCTCGGACGCCTTCCCTCGTCCCGAACTCGTCAACGAGCGCCAGTATCCGACGCTCGAGTGGGATGGGCTGACTGATCTCGTAGACCGCTTTCTGGAGGAAAGCGGCGCTGAGCCGAGCCGGATCCGAGGGACGGCGATCGGCGTCGCCGGACCGGTCGAAGGCAACGCCTCCAACCTCACCAACGTCCGCTGGCGAGTCGACGGTGACCACCTTGGCCGCACCCTTGGCCGCAGTCCGGTGCTCGTCATGAACGACCTGGTCGCGATGGCCTACGCCGTACCCTACCTCCACAACTCGGAAGTGACGATCCTCCAGCCTGGCGAGCCGACGCGCGAGGGAGCGATTGCCGTCATCGCACCCGGCACCCATCTCGGCGAGGCGTCGCTACACCGGGTACGGGACAGCTGGGTGCCGCTCCCGTCCGAAGGCGGCCATGCCGACTTTGCGGCAAGGACCGCAGAGGAGCACGAGTTAGTCGCCGAACTCCGGTCGAGCCTGGGTCACGTCGGCCGGGGAGAACTGCTGTCAGGACCGGGTCTAGTCAGGTTTCATCGTCATGCACACAGGGAAGCGGCTTGCCGCAGCTCCGACGAGGAGGAACCACCTGACGCGGTGGCAGTGTCGACCGCCGCGCTCGACGGCCGCTGCGCCGGCTGCGAACGGACGCTTGAGCGATTCGTCTCTGCGCTCGGAGCGGCCGCCGGCGATCTGGGACTGCGAACGCTAGCCCGCGGAGGCGTCTTCCTCGGCGGCGGCATCCCGACGAAGATCCTGCCGGCTCTCAGAAACGGCACCTTTCTCGACGCGTTTCGCAACAAGGGCGCTCTGCGGTCGCTAACCGAGCGGTTCCCGGTAGCCGTTATCCTCGAGCCCCGCGTCGGCTTGATCGGCGCCGCAGTCGCGGCGGCGGCTCGGCGACACTCCTAGACACACTCCACCGATCCTGTGAGATCGGTCACATTCCGGTCTCCGAGGTGGGACGCAATATCGGGGTGCAGAATCCATTGGCTCTGGCACACGCCGCCCGCTAGTGACCCTTGGGCGGAGCGGGTAGACTGAGAGAGTGCAGTCCTCTGCGGTCAGTCCGCGCCTGATCCTGGCGGTTTCTATGACAACGTGTGTCTTCGCGGTCTGGACCGGACCGAACGGGCCTGTCGTTCCGACCTCCGCGCTGACCAACCTGAGCGATGCCGGCATGCTGCCCTCCCGCTGCGCTGGACGAGCTTCGGCGCTCGAGATAGACGGCGACGTCGCGACGGCGGTCCATCTCGACTGCCTGGAAGCCCTCGTAGAAATACCATGAGACACCTCACCCTAACGTGGAGCACCGTCCCGTTGTCGGTCGCCGGACTGCTACTGTCGACCGTTCCGGCAATCGCTCAACCGGCCGAACCGATCGACTACACGGTCAGCTTTCCGGCTCCGCACACCCACTACGTCGACGTGGTGGCCGAAGTACCCACCGATGGTGCGGCCGAGATCGAGCTGATGATGGCGGTCTGGACACCTGGGTCGTATCTAGTGCGTGAGTTCGCTCGCCACGTGGAGAACGTCCGCGGCCAGGCACCGGACGGTACGGCGCTGTCGGTCGTGAAGACCCAGAAGAACCGATGGCAGATCACTACCGAAGGTCATCCCCGCGTGATCGTGTCCTATCAGGTGTACGGGCGCGAGATGTCGGTGCGCACGAACTGGATCGAGACGGATTTCGCCATGCTCAATGGCGCCCCCACCTTCCTGACGCTGGCCGACGAGACCGAGCCGCGCCCGCATGACGTCACCCTCGAGCTGCCAGCCCACTGGTATCGCAGCATGACCGGGCTCACGCCACGACAGGACCGGGGTCCCCACAGCTACCGCGCCGTGGACTTCGACACGCTCGTAGACACTCCGATCGTGACCGGTGATCCGGCTATTTACGAGTTCGCTGTCGACGAGGTGCCACACCTCCTGGTCAACGTCGGTGAGTCTAGCGTCTGGCACGGCTCCGAATCGGCCCGGGATGTCGAGACGCTCACCCGCGAGATCCGGGACCTCTGGGGCCAGCTGCCCTACGACCGGTATCTGTTCCTCAACATGATCACGGAGGCGGGCGGTGGGCTCGAACACAGAAACTCGACGCTCCTGATGACGAGCCGCTGGGCAACCTCGTCACGCTCCCGTTATCTCCGCTGGTTGGCCCTAGTGAGCCACGAGCTGTTCCACGCCTGGAACGTCAAGCAGCTACGTCCGCTCGAGCTCGGCCCGTTTAACTACGAGCGGGAGGTACATACCGAAAGCTTGTGGATTGTCGAGGGAGTGACATCGTATTACGACGACCTGCTCGTGCACCGGGCCGGGCTCTCCAGCCGCGAGGAGTATCTGGAGGCGCTGTCAGGGCAGATCGAGTCACTCCAGACCACTCCGGGTCGCGAGGTACAACCGCTGGCCCTGTCTTCATACGACGCGTGGATCAAGTACTACAGGGCCGACGAAAACAGTCCCAACACCTCGGTGAGCTACTACACCAAGGGCGCCGTGGTCGCGTTCCTCCTCGACATGCGGATCCGCACGGCCACTGGTGGCGCACGAACACTCGACGACCTCCTGCGGACGGCCTACGAACGCTACTCTGGCGAGCGAGGCTACACCCCCGCCGAGTTCCGCGCGACTGCCGCCGAAGTGGCCGGCGTCGACCTATCGAGCTGGTTCCAACGTACGGTCGACGGCACCGGCGAGCTCGACTATGACGAGGCACTGCAGTGGCTTGGCCTGGAGCTCGTGGGACCCCCGCCTGATGAAGAGCAGGGCTGGGTCGGGCTACGAGCAAGGAACGCCGGCGGACGGCTGCTGGTAAGTCAGGTTCGACGAGACACACCGGCCCGCACCGCCGGCTTCAATGTCGACGACGAGATCCTAGCCATCGGCGACCACCGCGTACTCCCTGCGGAATGGAACGAACGAATCGCGGCCTTCGCTCCCGGCACCGATCTACCGGTGCTGATCGCGCGGCGCGGTGAGCTGCGTGAACTGGTGGTGCGGGTCGAGGCGGCCCCGGCCGAGCAGTGGGAGCTCGCGCCGCTCGAATCTCCGAGCCGGGACCAGCAGGGACGGATGGATGCCTGGCTCGGTCCAGAGGTCGAGCCACAGTAGGCGCCTGGTCCCCGGTATCGGTGCGAACCCCGGACTAGCAGATCGTCCCAAGCTCGAACCCTCGTTCGCGGAGCTCGGGCACCATCAAGTCAGTCGCTTCGACGCTGTACCGACGGTCCGGTCTCGGATCCTCGTGATGGCCATCGTGCATGACGATGATGTCGCCATCGGACACACGGGCGACGAAACGACGTGCCAGGCGTGCCGGGTCGCGAGCTCGGAACCAATCCCAGTCCCACAGAAACCAGCCCCAGCCGATCAACGTGTGGTCGATCAAGTCGAGCCCAACGTACATCTGGCCACTCCGCCATCCTCCGTGCGGCCGGAACGCGGGACATGGCCGGTGTCCAGCCAACTGCTCGATGCGATCGGCGTTGGCCACGAGCGTCTCGGCCAGCCGCTCGGGACGGAGCGCCATCAGCCGACGCGTGTGGGAGTGCAGGGCCACCGCATGCCCCTCTTCGAACATCCGGATCACCAGTGACGCCGTTTCCGTGGTGAGGTGCCGGTCGAGGATGAAGAAGGTGGCGTGCGCCTCATGACGAGCCAGCACGTCGAGCAGTGCTGGCGTCGCGGTGGGATTCGGGCCGTCGTCGAACGTGAGATACACTCGCCGGGTTCCTTCCTCGGCTGGCATCTCCCAGCGCGCCGTGTCGGAAGCCAGCCTGTCCAGGAGGAAGGGGAAAGGGGCGACGTGAGCGAGCGTCAACAGCCCGAAACCGGCGGCGACAAACAGCAAGAACATCGGTTTCACGTCTCCCTGGCGCTGACGGTGCTCGCGGCCACATCATGCGGGCCCGCTCTCACCGCCGAGATCGGTCCGGTCACACCGGTCACCGCCGCGCCGCGCCAATCCCCGTACGAGGAGGCCCGCATGCGCATGGTCGAGGAGCATCTGCGCGGGCGCGACATCACCGACGAACGGGTGCTGGAGGCGATGCTCCAGGTGCCGCGAGAGGAATTCGTGCCCCTCGACCAGCGCCTCTACGCCCACGACGACCGGCCGCTGCGGATCGGCTATCGGCAGACGATCTCGCAGCCCTACATCGTCGCCTTCATGACACAGGCGCTGGCACTCGACCCTGCCGCCAGGGTACTCGAGGTGGGCACCGGATCGGGCTATCAGACCGCAGTGCTGGCCGAGTTGGTCGACACCGTTCATTCGATCGAGATCGTCCCTGAGCTCGCGACCCGGTCGCGCGAGCGCCTCACTCGTCTGGGGTACCAGAACGTCCAGTTACGGGAAGGCGACGGCTACGCCGGTTGGCCGGACGCAGCGCCGTTCGACGCCATCATGGTGACCGCGGCGCCAGACCACGTGCCCCAGCCGCTCATCGACCAGCTCGCCCTGGGAGGCTTGATGATCATCCCGGTCGGCGACGATCGCCAGATGCTGACGGTTCTGACGCGGACGGCCGACGGGGTCACGCGGAGCGAAATCCTACCGGTGCTGTTCGTCCCGATGACCGGCGAAGCCCAGCGATAGGCGGGCTCAAGACACCGGCACGGACGAGAACGGCGCCGGGTCGAGCGCGGCGATCGACACCTGCGCCGCAGTCCGCTCCGCCACATCGAGGAACGCGCGGGCAGCCGCCGACTCGGGTTCAGTCACCACGACCGGATTGCCGCTATCGCCCCCTTCGCGAATCGGCTGGTAGATCGGAATCCGCCCGAGGAAGGGCACGCCCATGTCCTCGGCCGCCGCCTCGCCGCCACCCTTGCCGAAGATGTCGCTTTCGGTCTCGCACCCGGGGCAAACGAAGTGGCTCATGTTCTCAACCAGACCGAGCGTGGGCACGTTGAGCTTCTTATACATCGCCAAAGCGCGACGGGAATCGGCCACCGACACGGTCTGTGGCGTGGTGACGACCACCGCGCCAGAGACGGGCACCGTCTGACTCAGACTGAGAGCCACGTCGCCAGTGCCTGGCGGCATATCCACAACCAGGTAGTCGAGCTCGTCCCATCGCACCTCACGAAAGAACTGCTGGACGACACCGTGGAGCATTGGCCCGCGCCAGATGATGGGCGTCTCGTCCTGGGTAAGGAACCCCATAGAGACCACCGGAATACCGAACTTCTCGGCCGGCACGATCTTCTTCCCGTCGGTCTCGAGCTGCGTCTTGATGCCGAGCATGATTGGCACGTTCGGACCGTAGACGTCCGCATCCATAAGCCCGACCCGTCCCCCGTAGCGAGCGAGCGCGAGGGCCAGGTTCACGGCGACGGTGCTCTTGCCGACGCCGCCCTTGCCGGCACCCACCGCGATGATGTTCTTGACGCCAGGAATCGGGGCGCGCCCCTCCTCGGGCGAGGCCACCGCCCGAACGTTCGACGTCATCTGAACCTTGACCTCGCTGACGCCAGGCAAGACATACACGGCGGCCACGGCCTGATCGTGCAGCTGGTCCTTAACCGGGCAGGCCGGGGTCGTGAGCTCGATGGCGAACGTCACGATACCGTCCGACACCTGCAAGTCTTTGACGAAGTCGAGGCTCACGATGTCGCGGCCGAGGTCCGGGTCCTGCACGACCCGGAGGGCTTCGAGTACCGCGGCCGGTTCGACGGTCTGTGTTGTCATCGACGGATTCCTCAGGACGATAGCGCGAGGTCGGTCTTGGCCTAGACGGCCGGGCCGTTCGTCATGGTTACTGGACGGTGATCCGGACCTGGAACTGCTTGGCTGGAGCGTAAGACGGCTCGATGTGGAACTGGAGGTAGGTGCCATCGCGAACGCCGGGAGGCACCACCAGTTGAAACTGGTGCGGCAGCAGCCCGTCGCCGCTCCCGGCACAGGCGCCGCACGGGTCGAGCCACACTTCGCCGCGCCCGCCGCACACCGGACAAGTATGCCGCAGGGACACATCCACCGGTATCTTCGTCCCGGTGGTTGCCTGCACTGGTGTGAGCCGGACCTCGGCCGCGACCGCCTCGTCCAGCGCAGGCCCGAAGAAGGTAGCCCTCATGCGTTCAACCAGGCCAGCGACCGATGGAAAATCGATGTCCACCTCGTCGGCGAACGCCTCTCGTCCCCCGAAACGGCGCCACGCCGTGACCCGGTCAGCGCCAGCGGGCCGCCCCGGGTCGCTGAGCACGACATAGGCGCGATGCAGGGCAGCCAGTTGCTCGGACGCATCCGATGCGGCGTCCCGCTGATACTGACGCGCAAGCTCCATGTAGGCGCGCCGAATCTCGCGGAGATCGGCGTCCTCCGGAAGCCCGAGCCTGCGATGGTGGTAGCGCATGGTCCACCTACGATAGGAGTGCGTCTCCGAGCATGTCAACAGAGGACCCAGACGCTACTGTTCGCCCATGCCGGAGACCCCTCCACCCGAGGCTGGAGGCGCGGGACCGACCCTGCACACCTGCCCGGATTGTGGTGCCACCTTGTCCGAGCGTGGCGGCTGGCAGTGTCTGTTGTGCAGCTACAGGAAGGTTCACCACGGCGACGGGCATCTCCCGATCCTTACGGGTGGGCGACTGCGTCAGCCGGCGCCCAGCAAAAGCATCAACTCACGACGCTGTTCGGCATCCAGGATGGCAAAATCGACTTCGGTCTCGCACTCGTCGCAGAGCAGCTCGAACACCGCCGGGGCACTCTGATCGGACAGCTCCAACTCGGCCCCCCCGACCTGCACGACATGCATCTGGAGCGTCTTCACCTGGAAGCTCTTCTCATTGCCACAATCCGCGCAGGCCAATGCCATCGTTCAATCGACTCCTCTCGTGAAGACCCGAGCGGCCCCGTTGCCCAGCCCGAGCCACGGCAGATTGTATGAGAATCGGAAACAGGCACGCAATCGAAGAGCCGCCGCGTGGCGCGGCCACGACGATCTGCGATACGATCCGGCCGGCCATGACGATTACCAGAGGCGATCTCTCCGTCCGCACCGAGTCCCGCGGTGCCCACTGGATTTCCTGGGTGACCCGCGGCGACAACGACAAGCCGCTCGACGCCGTAATCCTGGTAGGGCAAACCCAAGACGAGGCCGAGATGCAGGCGAATGCTTGGGCCGACAAGCTCGCCGCCGACCCGGTCCTTATCCGCAGCTAGCGCGGGTATCCCCTCCTCCACACGCACTGTCCCCCAGGTGGGACACTAGAGAAAGAGACTGGTTAACCGCTCCAGTGGCGCTCGAGATCTCGTCGAGCACGAGCAGCGAGCCGTTGGTATGGTGGCCCACTGTGGAGTGCGGTCCCTTAACCTCGACCCCTACCAGATCCAGCGCCAAGGACTGGGCGACTTAGTCAACAGCCACGCACCCGCAAGGAAGCGCCTTGAGTGCTCGAAACTCGAAGGGTGTGGTTGGCGAGGTCGATGTCGTGTCGTTCACCCTGTCACTCTCCCTTGGCTTCCTGCCCTTTCGAGTGGCAAGAGCCAGATCTTCTATGGATATAGACGGTCCTAGGCCTGATTGGATTGGTAACACTGGCCGACATCCCCGGCTACACATAGAGCAGCCGGCCATCGACCGACGCGTCTGGAAACAAAACCTCGGCTGCGTCTACATAGCGGGCAAGCTGCCGCTCGTGCTCGGGCCGAGGCCGCCCGGTCTTGACCTCGATCACCGAGATTCCTCCCTCCGGGGTTCGGTAGAGGCAATCGATGACGCCTCTGATGATCTGCTCGCCAGAACCCCCGTCCCGCTCACGGCGGTGTGAGAACGGCAACTCGAATAGGCAGCTGCCGTTAAGCAGCGCATCGAACGCGCCTCGCTGGCGCGCCCGGTCGTAGATCGCGGCCGCAGCCGTCGCCAGCTCGCACCAATCGAGCCGAGACCGCTCGGGAGCGCTCATCAGGTCCGCCACCTCATCGGGCATCGTCGGGAACGCAGACGGAGACGCTGCTTCGGCATCGCGCTGCAGGAGGCGGTGCACGAGTCGCCCGGTCACCCGGTCCACCCAACCCGTTCCGCCCTCGTCCTCCTCTCCTGCAGCCACCAAGACAGACGCGTAGACCCGTGGAAGAGGCAACTCCGGACGCCAGGCACCAAATCGATCCTGCCCTTCACTCACGGCCGAGGCGCGAGGGCGGCTCGCATCTGGCGCCGGGCCCACGACGGAGAAACGGTGCTCGAGACCGCTCGGTCCGCACCATCCGAACGCACCCTCCTCGTCGGGGGCAAACTCGGCGCACCACTCGAGAAACGGCGGCGGCAACACCCCGGCGAAGCTGCCTACTGCGGGACGCAGCTGACCGTCGTGGAGCGTCGCCGAGAGATAGAGACGGTCCCGGGCCCGGGTGGCGGCGACGTAGAACAGCCGCTTGGTCTCTTCTATATCACGTAACCTCCCGTCGACATCCACCTCGGAACGATAGGGTGAGACGGTCACCGCCGGCTCTCCGTCGCCGCGGTCGGCGACCACCCGGATCGGAGACGGAATCCCACCCGTGCCTCTAGTCAAATCGACCAAGAACACGACCGGGAACTCGAGCCCCTTGGCCGCATGAACGGTCATCAAGTTGACGGCGTCGAACGCATCCACCACGGCGTTCGAGATATCGCCAGAGAGCCGATCAATGTGGTCAGCCAGACGAGACAGGGTCGTGAACCCACGGTTCTGGACCCGCCGGACGAGGCCACGCATCTTCTTGAGGTTCTCGCGAGCCTGGACATACCGTGGACCGCGAAGCTCGACCGAATAGGCGCAAGCGGCCGCGACCTGATCCAGCAGTTCGACCGGAGGTACCCGATCGGCCGCCTGCAGCCACTTGCGGACGCCATCGCGGAGCACCAGAAGTAGTCCCTGGTCGTTCTCCGAGAGCTGGCCGAACTCGTCTGGCGGCTCGGGGTCGACGAGACTACGGGACAGCTGACCTGCCAGCCGGGCAATCCCGGCGTCTGACAGACCAACCAGACGCGACCGCAGGAGCGCTGCCGTACGCAGCTCGGACGTGGGATCGGCCAGATAGCGCAGTAGCGCTCGATAGTCCTTGATCTCATCGGCGTCGAAGAAGCCAAGTCCCTTGTAGACAAAGGCGGGAACATCCCGCCGCTCGAGTGCCGCCTGGAACTCGCGATGGGTTTCCCGGGAACGAAACAGGATGGCAATATCGCCAGGCATTGCTCGCCGGCGCACGCCGGTCTCACGATCTCGCACAGTGCCCGATTCGAGCAATCGTACGACCTCACCAGCCACCCGCTCCGCGCACCCCGCGACGCTGGTGTCGAGCACAAGGCCCAGGGTGGACTCACCCCTCCCCGACAGCGCAGAGTCAGGGGCCTCGACCGGGAACCGATCAGCATCGTCGTAGCAGAAGCCGTCACTCGGTCGATCAGCCTTCTCGAACGACGCAAACAGGTCGTTCAAAAAATGCAGTAGCGGTGCGCTAGAGCGAAAACTGTGCGCGATCGAGCGTCGCGCGTCGCCATCAGGTCTTAGTTGCTCGATGGTGAGTCCGGCGTCCCGCAGCACGGCCACGTCGGCATCCCGGAAGCCGTAGATGGACTGCTTGCGATCACCGACGACAAACACCGAAGGCTGGACCGGAGCATCGTGCACCAGCCCGAAACCCTCACCCCAGGACTGGATCAGCAGCGAGACCAGCTCCCACTGCGCCCGACTGGTGTCCTGAAACTCGTCGACCAGTACATGGTGATAGCGCGACTCGAGCCGGAACCGGCTTTGCGAGAACTCGTCCATGCGCCGCAGCAGATCGAGCGCCTTCCGAAGCACGTCCGAAAAATCGAGCAGCGAGCGACTGGCGAGCTCGCGCTCGTACTCGGAGACGGCGATGGCGAACAGGCGCCTGGCGCCGCGCGCCATCACCACGTTCAGATCTCGGTCGAGGGCGGCGAGCGCCGAGGCCACAGCCGGGGCGAGCGCCTTGGCCGCCTGACGATGCCGGAGCCAACCGGCGGCCGACCGGCAGTAGCGCTCGCCCAGCGTGAACCGTTGACGAGGTCGTCCGTCCTGGGTCAAGAAATACTCGCGCACTCGGTCCAGCAGCGAGCGGAGCAACTCATGCGACGACTCGGCCAGCTCCGTCAGACGGGGAAGCTCGCGCGCCAGGGTCTGGAACCTCGGGTGCTCTTCTGGACCATCAGCCAGGAACCTCGGCAGACCGCCGTCGACGCCACGAAGCACGTCCGAAAGTCGCCGCCCAGCGCTGGCCAATGCGCTCGCGGCGGTGAGTTCGGCCGGGCCTGTCGCCAGGTAGCGCTGCAACGCCTCCGGCGCCACAAGCCGTCGGCCGAGCAAATGCGCGAGCCCGGCCCGCACGCGCACCGCACCGAGCCTGGCCAGCAACATCGCCACATTAGCGTCCTCGGCAGCCACCGCCGCACCATGGGCCAGCGTCCTATCGAGGGCTTGCTCGACCAGCCTAGGCACCTCGGTTGCATCGGCCATCCCGAAGGCCGGATCGAGATCCGCTTCTAGTGGGAACTCGCGCAGCAGTGACAGACAGAACGCGTCGATCGTGCTGATTGAGATCTCGCTCAACCGATCCCGCAGCTCCCGCCAGCGGGCGCGGTCGGTCTCCGACCGTTCGGCCGACACCCGGAGTTCGCGAATGATCCGCTCGCGCATCTCGGCGGCCGCCTGCCGGGTAAACGTCATAGCCAGGATGTTCGATGGATCCACCCCCGCCCGAAGTAGGTTGACGTAGCGGGTTACCAGCACCGTGGTTTTACCGGTACCGGCCGAGGCCTCGAGCACCACGTTGTTGGCCGGGTTCGTGGCAAAAATTCGCGCTTCAGCGTCTGGCAGCGGCGGCCACTCCGACGGAGGACCTGGCACCGACGTCTCACCGAACGGCGGGAACTGGCCGTCACTCGTCACCGACATAGTCCTTTCGACACACGGTCGGATACTCGCAGTACTGACAGCGGAACGGCTCGACGGGACGAGCCGGAAACGCTCCAGACTCAATGCCAGCGACTGCGGTAAGAAAGCGCTCCTGACCGTCGGCCATGGCCTGATCCACGGTCGCCCGTCGGTCGAGCGGCACCCAGCCATGCGGCTCGCCAAAGGCGACGTAGCCGGCATCAACCACCACCCAGTCCTGGCCGTCTCGCTCGTGGAGCTGTTGCTCGGCACAGCGTCCATAGACGGGAAGCTGCACCGACACCTTCCGGTTGGGCGCCCGGCCAGTCTTGTAATCGACAATCCGGAGCTGCCCGCCGTCCAGGAGGTCGATGCGGTCGGCGATGCCCCGCAGCTGGACCACCTGGTCCCCCTTTGGTCCGCTGAACGTAAAGCGGTCATCGAACGGATGCTCGAGCAATCGCTCTCGCACCAGGCCCGGCCGCTCGACCTCGAAGAGGAGCAGACGGTCGACGACTCCGGCCGCGGCAGGCGACCCGAGCAACCACGCCCGTTCGACCGCACGGTCTCGCGGGGGCAACTCGGCAAGATGGCGTTCGGCAACCTCCCGCACCAGTTCCCGCGCCGCCTCGAGCGAATCTCCGTCGATGGCGCACTGGCCGGCAGCCGCCCAGGCCTCGAAAAACGCCCGCAGTACCTCATGGACGAACCGACCACGGGTGCGCGGCGTCATGATGAGTTCGTCATGCGGCTCTTCGCCGAGCCGGAGCACCGAGGAAGCGAAGTACTTGAACGGGCAACTCAGGTACCGCTCGACCCCGCTGACGCTGTACTGCAGGGCCGCCTGCGGCCCCATGGCTCCTCGCCGAGCCGGACCCACCTCGATGCCACGCGCGAGACGGAGGTCGAACCAACGAGCCATCTCGCCGGCGAGCGGCACCCGCTCGGGCGTCTCGGCCAACCCCGCTTCCAGGGTAACGCGACCGGAGGGCGTCGGTTCGGCTTGCAGGTCGAGCCCGGATTCCTGGAGGTCTTCGAGGAGCACCGAGGCTGTAGCCACCGCATCGTCCTCGAAGGCTACGGTCGAGACGAGTACGCGTGACCGCGCCAGCGACAAAAGGTCGTCGAACGCGGCACGCCCCGCCCGCAGGCGGTCGATCTCGCGCGCCCAGCCGAATTGGCCAGTCAGCGACGCCGGATAGAGCGCACTCTGGCGGCTCCGCTCGGGCCACTCTCCATCCACCAGCCCGGCGAGTATGACGGTGTCGAACCGACCGTAACGAGCCGCGCTCGCATCGAGCAGCGACACGCCAGCCCCTCCACTCTGGGCAGCAAAGGTCGCGCCCTCGATCAGGCGTCGAAGCGTCGAGGTAACCCAGAACAGATCGGCCTCCGGATCATCATGCTGCCGGTGCGCGTCCCTCAGCTCCCTGACCAGTCCGACGACAGCGGCCCGGGCTCGGGCGGATCGCGATTCGGGGTCGTCGTCGGGCTCCGGATCCGGGCGATAGCGCTCCAGAAACGTGAGTAGGCAATCGAGCAGCGTGCTCGCGGAGGCGGTTTCGGTCAAAGGCGCCAGCTCGTCGGCCAGGCGTCCCACCACAGTGGCAATCGCGACCGCGGTCCTCCCCCTCCCACCGCCGCTGCGCCACCGCTCGGCCAGCGACGCGAGCGTTGCGGCGTCCCCAGCGTAGCGGGCGTCAACCAGCGCCTGGTCGAACCGGCTGATTTCCCGCGCGGCCAGCGGCTTGTCGTCGGACCGGAAATCAAAGTGCGGCGACCGGAGGAGTTCGAGGGTCGGCACGCGCGCGTGGCCGGAGGCGGCAAAGGCGAGCACCAGGTCGAGCGCCGCCGCGAAGGGCTCTGCCGCGAGCGGCAACGTGTCGTGAGCGTCGAACGGCAAGTCCGCTGAGGTGAACACCTGACGGGCTAGGTAGAGGTACGGCAACGGCCGCTGAAACACCACCGCCGTCCGCTCGGCCGGGTCGCGCGCCTTCACGTCCCTGGCCACGGCGAGCAGCTCCTCCTCCCGGTCACGCCAGACGAAGTGCCGGCGGCCGTCACCGTCGATCGGCACCACGAGACGCGTGGTCTCTCGGGAAACCGATTCGCAGAAACACACTTCGATCCCCGGCCACAGCGTCTCGATCCGAGCGCGCCATCCCGCGTCGAGAACAGCGACGGTGGACACCACGTCGACCTTCTCGAGGCCGCTCAACCGGGCGAGCAGGGTGATGTCGGCCGGCCACAACCCCTCGGTGCCGGTGGCTTGGTCGCCCGTAGTCACAACCACGTGACGGATCGGGAGATACAGCCCGGCGTCGAGGGCCCGCTCCCGCAATCGATGCTCGTCCACCGAGCCGCTGTCGGTCAGGCGCGTCTCGTAGTAGCGATACATGAGCGCCAGGAACCGTGTTTGCCGAAGCATGCGCCTGGCGCCACGGTCGTGCTCGGCGCTGGCGTCGAGCTCGCCGACCATCAGGCGCTCGAACGCTTCGACCGTCCGATCGTGACGCCGGAGTTCGTCATAGAACGCGATGAACTCGCTGACGAGACCGGGCCTCAGCTTGAACGGCGGGTTCGCTCCGACCGCGACTGCGGCCTCGGCCGCGGCCCGTATCCAGACAAGGCGCTCGATCGGGCTCAACAAACTGGGCCGCGGGTCGAGGCGGCGGTGCAGTTCGCCATAAAACTCGTCGCGCGTCAACAGACGCGGCTGACACACCGCGCTCTGACGATCGAGCTGAATCGATTCCAAGGTCCACTGCAGTTGGACGGCGGCCGCGCGGGAAGGCACCAGGACAACGGTGTCGCGCAGCTCCCAGGGGGATGCCGACGCGAGGCAGCCAGCGAGCGTGTGGTGAAAGGTAGCGAGATCTGGAGTGGGAAAGAGCGTGGTCTGGCGAGGGGTGATCAAGGCAACTCGGGATAGCTCAGCAACCGACCCAGTTTCGCCTCGGTCTCGTCGAGCAGCATGAGCGCGCCGGAGGCGGCCGACGCGGCATCGCGTGCCCTCGCAGGATCCTCACTCTGACGACGAAGCCGGGCCGCGCCGGCGGCGAGCTGCAACGCTCGGCGCAGCAGAGAGTGTACTCCCTCGAACCCGGCCGGCGACCGCGGAGTTTCGAGTGTGTCGAGCAGCGTCCGAAAACGCCGCTCCAAGACCGCCGCATCGAACGCGCTCACCGTCTGAGACCCAATCCCCTCTACCAGAGAACGATACTCGTTGGCCTTGAGCAGGGTCCGCCCGAACCACTCGCCGACCGCCTCGTGGCGCGAGCTGCGGGTAGCCCAGGCGCGACGTGCGTGGTCGAGAGCCATCGCCTCCTCCCGCATCTGCTCGATGGTGACCGCGGCAGCCGACACCATACCGGGTCGGCGGGTCCCGAGCTCATCGTCGCCCGTCGCGAGATCAATTGCGACAGCAACCACCTCGGCCACGTCAGCCTCGCGTGTCGCCAGATGGGCACGCGCCAGGAGCATGACGACCATCTCGCCGTAGGCGCGGTCCAGCTGGTCCTCGAGCTGTAGCCACGCGGTGACCTGTCGTGTCATATCGCGGCGCCAGTCACCAGGCAGCCGGTCGGCTTCGGTCGCGATTAGACCGAGCACGCCTTGCAACAACCCAGTCCGTTCGGCCGGCACCGAGGTAAGTCGCGCCGCGGTCATCGCCTGCGTGGCAATGGCGATCGGACTATCCAAATCGATGCTGGGCGAGGACGGTGGAGGCGACGGCAGCAACGTGACCCTGACCGGCCCCACCTGATCAGGAGCCAGATGCGCCAGTCGGGCGTCGAACATGGCCACAATCTCTTGCAGCTCGTCGTAGCGATACCCATAGTGTGCCAAGCTCCAGTCGAAAACCTGGCGCCTGGTTTTGATCGCGATGGAAGACCGCGCGGCATGGTTCTCGGTCGCCACCAGCACCTGAAGAGCGCGCGCAACCTCCGCGATCAGTCAAGCGTAGTCGCCCGCCCCGGAGATCTCGGCGTATCGTTCCGCGCGCACCGCTTCGGCATGACGCGCCGTGAGCGTCCAATCAACCGCGGCCAGCGGGATGGTCACCAGTTGGCTCCATCCGCCGGTCTCGTCAAACACCAGGGGCACTGACAGGACAAGCATGTCGCCGACCCGAGCCGGGTCTCCCAGGCTGAGGATAAGCCCACCATCGGCCAGCGTCACAGGAAACACGCGCGTGTTTCCGGGGCTATCGGCACTGGCTACCGCCACCCCAGCAGCGAGAATCGAGATGATCGCGAACAGACACACAACCCTCCCGAAAGCGGAAGAGGCCGGCCTTGGCTGAAGAGATCGCCGCGCGTCTGTGGAAAAACTGTGGAAAGCGTGTGAATCCGATGTGAAAAGTAGGGGAATTAAACTTTTTTTACGTCTCGAATCGATTGCAACGCTTGGCCTTACATCGTTGTGCACCGGTCTTCGCGATTCCCTTCGCTTTCGACCGCCCTTGGCACTGGCCTAGAATCCCTCCGTTCCCCTTATCGACGTTTCGAAGCGATCTCGTGACCGTTCAACAATTCGACCAAACGATCAACGGGAAGACATACCGGATTGAGGCGATGCTCGTCGATCCGGACCGGTGGCGTGCCTACCTTGTCAGCGTGCCGGGCGGATCTACCGCGCTGATGCCCTTCTACGGGCCGACTGCGGACGAAGCGGTCGAGCAGCTCACAACCTGGCTGACTCTCGCCCTGACCGCGGGCCCGAAAGAAGCCTGACAGTTCCGGTATAGTACGGAGGCAAGCTCTGGCCAGTGGGCCGGCCTGCGCCAGGACCTACGACATGTGGCGCCGCACGCTGCCAATCGGCGGACTGCTGGTGGCGGCTACGATCGGGGCCACGGTCCCCGACCTCGCCGCCGAGACGCCGCGCGTGCGCCTCATCACAACCGGCGGCACTATCTCCAACCGTCCCGGCGAACGCCTCACGCCAGATGAACTGATCGAACTGGTGCCTGACCTCCGCGATCTGGTCGCGGTCGAAACCGAGGAATTCGCCAACGTCCCCAGCAGCGCACTGACGCTCGACCAGTGGCTGCGCCTGACGCGACGGATCAATCAGCTGCTCAGCGCCGACCCTGAGTTGGCCGGTGTCGTCGTGACGAGCGGCACCGACACCCTCGAGGAACTGGCGTTCTTTCTACACCTGACCGTACGCGACGAACGCCCAGTCGTGGTGGTAGGTTCGATGCGTCGCCCAGAGACCCAGGGCTATGACGGTGCCGCGAACCTTCGTCAGGCGTTCCGAGTGGCCTCGTACGAGGCATCACGCGGACGCGGCGTGCTGGTGGTCCTCAACGACGAGATCAACTCGGCGCGGGAAGTGACCAAGACCGACGCGCTCAACCTCCAGACCTTCGAGGCGCGCGGCTACGGGATGCTGGGGACAGTGGCGCGGGACCGCATCGTTTACTACCGAAGCCTCGAACGACGGCATACAGGCACAAGCGAGTTCAACCTGGACGGCGTGGCTCGTCTCCCACGAGTGGACGTGGTCATGACCTATCAGGGCGCAACCGGAGATCTCATCCGCGCCGCGGTGGATCAGGGCGCGGAAGGTATCGTGGTAGCCGGTGCCGGCGCGGGAGCAACCAGCAGCGGACAGCGCGATGCCATCGTGTATGCGAATGAGCGTGGCGTCCGCGTGGTGATCGCATCCCGAACCGGCCGCGGACGGGTTGCCCCGCGCCCACCCGCCAACGGCAACAACGACCCTGACCGGCAACAACGCCAGGCGATCGCGGGAGAGGACCTAGCACCGATAAAGGCGAGGATTCTCTTGATGCTCGGCCTGACCGAGACCACCGATGAGGCCGAGTTGCAGCGTATGTTCGGCGAATACTAGAATGACCCCTTGTGTGGGCCAGTGGCGCAGTTGGGAGCGCGCGTGAATGGCATTCACGAGGTCACGGGTTCGACCCCCGTCTGGTCCACCATCCTTTTTTCCCCGACGTCCCAAGCTCGAACGTGCGGCGCACGCTGACCACAGCACGCTAAACCGGAAGCTGCCCGAACACCCGCTCATAGTCGGCAGGTGTATCAATGTCGTCGAACGCCCCGTTATCGTTCACCTCCACCTCGACACCCTCGGCCGCATGCGCTCGAACCACCGGTTTCGCTCCGCGTTCGGGATCGGCGCGACGCAGCTCATCGAAAAGGCTCCGGTCGAAGAGTACCGGGTGCCCATGGCGCCCGGAACGAGCAGGGCGAACGAGAGGGGCACAGCTGTCACGGTAGGCATCGAGCACTGCGCGCGCGGTGTCGGAGGCGATCAGCGGGAGGTCGACGAGGGTGACCAGCATCGCCTGCACCCCGGGGTGATCGACGGCGCGCAGCCCAGCCAGCAGCGAGGACAGCTGCCCCTGCTCGGGATGCGGATTCGGAACGATGCGAACCGGTAGGTTCTGTCCCTCGACATGTCGTGTGATCTCGTCAAGGTGATAACCGGCCACGACGATGACATCGTCGACGCCCGAGTCACGCAAGGACTGGACGATTCGCGAGAGAAACGACTGTGGGTCGGGGCCCAACGGCAGCAGCGCCTTGGGTCGTCCCGACATGCGCGAGGATGCGCCGCCGGCGAGAATCACCCCTGGGATCACGCTAGCTCTCCCCGACGGATCCGGTCGGGTTGCACCCCCGCCGAAGGGAACAATAGAATCTCGCCATGAATCACCCCGACGTCTCCGTCCGTTGCCAGCGGTGCGGCACCCAGATGGACCTCAAGGACCCAGGCCCGCAAGATCCCTGGCCGCCGCAGCAGTTCTGGGAGTGCCCGGCCTGCAACCGGCATTTCTGGACAACCTATCCGCCTGTCAAGCCGCCCAAGCCCAAGCCAGCGCCGAAACCAGCGGCTGAGGGCGATGCGACCAAGCCGACCCCAGTCGAACCCGCAACGGCGCAACCAGCCGCGACCGAGAAAGCCGCGCCAAGCGCCGAGTCGACGCCAGCCGCTAAAGCCCCCGCGCCTCCAGAGAAACCGGCCGACACCGCCTCTCAGGAGTAGTTGGACCGCTCGGCGAGAGACTACCATCTCGCTTGACTTCGACCAACGAACCTCACTAGACTGGCCTCTCTCAAGCTGGGTTACTAGTCACAAACGCCGTAGCCACGGTTGGCGCGGTCGGGCCGTGGATAGCCAGCGAAGGGTCGAAAATCCGTGATCCAAAAGGGATTACGGAAGTCACTGGCGTGTCCCAGACCGGCATCAGGCAGGTTTTGAGGTAGCGTCAGGCCCCGTGTCGGCTCGCGGAGCGTCTGAGCGCCGCGGAGGTAGTCGTGGGGTTCGGGTATCTAGTCTGAGGAGTCAGGTATGGCCAGCGGTACTATCGCACGTCTCTTGATCGACAAGGGGTTCGGCTTCATTCGCGATGAGGGCGGAATCGAGCATTTTTTCCATCGGAGCGCGGTCCGCGGTGCGGTGTTCGAGCTGCTCCGTGAAGGCCAGCGGGTCGAGTTCACGACCGAGGATTCTGGTAAAGGTCCCCGGGCTGGTGAAGTTCGTCTGATCGAGAGCTAAGCGCTCCGCTGCGCCGTCCCGCCCTGGAACGTCGGGACGGCGCCCCCCACGTTAGCGGTCCGCTAGGCCGGGCCTCAGCGTCTCGCGACGTTCGCCCGCGAAGCTTCATCGGTGAATTGTCTGACCGGGCCGTTCCAGTATTGCCTCGCCCACGGCTTCATCTCTCCCCAGCTAGCAGTCGTCGCTCCCCCCGGCCGCAACGGGCAAGAGGAGTGCACCGTTTGTTCGATAATGATCGCTACGGAAGCGAATGGGGCCCGGTGGCCCTCCCGGTCTTCAAAACCGGTCGCCCCCTGCTAACGTGGGGGGGCTGGGTTCGACTCCCAGGCGCTTCCGCCACCTGTCTTCCTCGGAACTGGAGCCGTTCGGTCCCCTACTCAGGCGTTCTTCTCGGGTAGGCTCTTCCATGGACGAAGAACGCGATACCGTCGTGCAGTCGGTGATGGAAGGTAGGATCTCAGCGGTGCCCTGGGGGATCTTCGCATCCACTTTGCCTCGTCGCCTAGCCATACTCGCGCTGGTCGGTGTGCTGCTGCCCACGACCGCTCTGGCCCAACTCGACAGTCACGGCATCTACGAAGTCGGCGTCGCGAGCACCGACCTTGGTTCCGCCAGCGGCGACCCGACTCTGATATATGGCGTTGGCGCCGGCGCCACCCATGGACTGGGCAACGTCGCTGGTCTCCCACTCGTCGTGGGCGGCGACCTTGTTGTTCGAGGTTTCGGGCTGGAGATCCCGGACGGCGTCAGCCTGAACGTCGGCGTTTTCGAGCAGACCGACGTCTGGCTGAACGAGTTCCTCGCGCTCCGTCTCGGCGCGTTTCTCGCGGGCGTCTATCTCGAGCATCGCCACATCGACCGAAGCCGGGCCGGAACCATCGGCGCCCCGATGACCGGAATCGGGGCTATCGTCGAGGCCGGAGACCGCACGAAGCTCAGGCTGACCTATGCCAGCACGGTCAACGGACAGCTGCGAGTCGATGGCGTCGCCAACGAGCCGGACGTCTCCTCGGGACAATCGGCACGACTCACCCTGACGCACGCGCTCACAGACCGCTGGAGCGGCCGCGCGGACCTGTCCTACACGAACGTCGAGCTCGAGTCGACGTTGCCCACGCTCTCGTTCTTCAACCATCGCCAGACCAGCTTTACGTTGGGTCTAGCCGTCGGCTTCTGATCAATGAAGAAGCGGAACTGGCTAAGGGGTGTCCTGGTCATCGCGATCGTCATCGTGGGACTGCCTCTCCCTAGCGCCGCCACCAACCTGCCGCCCGGGTTTATCGAGCAGCTGGTCGCCGACGGCCTGCCGGCGCCAACCTCCATGACCTGGGATCCCGAGGGCACGATGTGGCTCGGGGGCAAGGAGGGGCACGTCTGGCGTCTGCGTGACGGCCAGCTGGTTGAAGTCATCAGGCTCGCGGTCAGCATCGAGGGCGAGCGTGGCATCCACAGCATCGCTATCGACCCAGACTTCCTCGAGAACCGTCACGTCTGGATCTACTACACGACGGCGGGGCCACAGGTCAGGAACCGCCTCGCCCGGTTCCGCAGCGTCGGCGATCAGCTGGTAGACGAGACACTCCTGTTCGAGACCCCGGACCTGCAGGGCGAATTCCACCATGGCGGCTGTCTCCGGTTCACACCCGATGGCACGCTCTTCCTGTCGACGGGAGACGACCTACAGAACTCGTCGACGTCGCAGAACCCCGACGACGTGCGCGGAAAGATCCTGCATCTCAACCGGGACGGCACCCCGGCAGCTGGGAACCCCTACCTGAGCGGCGGCGGCGATCCGCGGGTGTGGGCGATCGGCTTCAGGAACCCTTGGCGGTTCAGCCTGCAACCCGAGAGCAATAACCTGTTCATTGGTGACGTCGGAGACGAGCGCTTCGAAGAACTGAACATCGGTGTGGTCGGCGGGAACTTTGGGTGGGCCATAGTCGAGGGCCCCGAACCGGCAGGGGTCTCGGGAGTCACCTACCCGATCTACGCCTATGCCCACACCTCGGAGAACGGCCACGCCATCATCGCCGGCGAGCACGCCGTGGCCACCGACTTCCCGGAAGAGTACTCGGGCGACTTCTTCTTCGCCGACGCGGTCACCAACGAGATATTCCGGATGGTGCTCGACCCGCTCAATCAGCCCGCTTCGGTCGACGTTTTCGCCTCCGAGACGTCGGGCGCGCCAGTCGATCTCCGCTTCGGACCAGACGGCGCGCTCTACTACGTGGCCTTCGCGACCGGGCAGGTATTTCGGATCACCTTCACCGGCGGCGACAACCGCCAGCCGATCGCCACCGCCACAGTGGCGCCGGACAACGGCAAGGCGCCGCTCACGGTTACACTCAATGGAGCCGCCTCGTCAGACCCTGACGGGGACGCCCTGAGCTACTCCTGGGACCTGGGAAACGGCAACCACGTGTCCGGCGCGGTGGTCACCACGACCTACGCCGCCGGTGCCTACCGGGCTCGACTGACGGTGACCGACACCGGTGGCGCCGCTCGCACTACGCCGGACCTCCGGATCGTGTCGGGCAATACGAGACCTACTCCGGTGATCGAACAGCCAGCCAAGGACTATCGCTATACCGAAGGCGAGCTGATTCAGTTCAGCGGCACCGCACTCGATCTGGAGGGAGGACTCATCCCGTGCGAACGGATGGTGTGGACCGTCATCTTCCATCACAAGGGCCATACCCACCCATTCCTGGGACCGATTCAAGGATGTAACGGGCTGTTCGTGGTCAATTCACACGGTGTCGACCGGACGTTCTACGAGATCACGGTGAGGGCCGACGACCGCGGGATCCCGCTCGAGAACACCGGCGTGCTCAGCGGCACCCAGTCCATCTTTCTGTTTCCGGATGACTGGGTCCCCGGGGGGTGCTGCGGCCCCATTCAGCCAGGCCCTCCGGTGAAACCTCTGGGCTTGCACCATCGACCTACGGTTCCAGCAGCAGACACACCACCGCCTCGCTGTTACTGAAGTTCGCGACCACGGCGGCTCCAGTCGCCTCCAGCGCAGCCTGGTCGTAGGACCCGGTCGCAACTGCGACGGGCCGGGCCCCCGCCACTCGGGCGCACTGCACGTCGAGCGGGGTGTCGCCGATGACGACGACATCGGCAGGAGCCGCCACCTCGGCGCCCGCCAACCGGGCGCGTTCGACCGCGATCGGCACCAGGTCGTCACGCGTCGGTGCATCGTCGCCATAGGCGCCGAAATGAAAGTAACGCCAGAGGTCAAAGTACTCCAGTTTGATCTGGGCCGGCCGAGCGAAGTTCCCGGTCACGAGGCCGCAGCGAATCTCGGGCCGGTCGTCCAGCGTGGCGAGCAGGTCCGCTACCCCCGGCATCAGCCCCTTACGAGGACCGGGAAAGTGAATCTCCCCGGCGAAGAGCTCGCAGTAGCGGTCGTGGAATCGCCGCCGATGAGCCTGGTCGGCCTCGACGCCAGCCCGTGCCAACGCGTCGGTCAAAATGATCTCGTCGGTCTTGCCGGCAACTGGAACACCGTCGAAGCCGCGGGCCACCCCGAAGACCTCCTCGAAGGTCCGCGTCAGCGCGCGATAGCCAGCCCTCCCCGACAGCAGGAGGGTGCCATCGATATCAAAGAGCAGGATCTTGTCATAGACCGCCGACGAACCGGACGGCGACGGCGAGGGGGTCACTCGACACCCAGCAAGCGGTTGACCTCGTCGACGATCCGATTGGACTCGTTGAACGCGGCCACCACGGCGCGGAGCGCGACGCCGTTGGCCAGGATGGCCAGCACCCCAAGCATCGAGTGGAATCCGGCGGGAATGACGTTCGTGTCGACGCCTCCTCCGATGACGGCGGTCACCATGGTGAGGGCCATCGCCACCGAGCCGAGCTTGAAGACCGGCGGGCGGACAGCCGAGC
>DEAA01000031.1:28649-35922 GCA_002346545.1 Acidobacteria bacterium UBA2994 | reverse complement strand
ACCGGCGGGCGGACAGCCGAGGCTCGCGCCACCGCGTCGGTCGCGAGTCTCCCTTCGGCCACCGCGTCCTTAATCGCCCGCACCTTGCCGATCAGATAGAACATGATCATCGAGTAGGCGAGCAGCATGATTAGGGTGACGAAGATAGAAAGGGTGGCGTGCTGCAGCACCAGCTCCTGGGTGTCGGCAAGAAAGCCGAGCGCGAAGCTCACCAGCAGACCGACTAGCGACAGCACCGCCGCCGTAAGAAGCGCAGCGGACATCAGGACGGACGGGCTTTGCGAGAGGCTCCGCGACGCGGCCGCACCTGCTTGTCGACGAGCAGGCGATACTCGGAGATCAGCAGATCGAGGTGCTCTTTCTCCTCTTCGGCGAACTCCAGAAAAATCCGCTTTCCTTCCGAGTCCTCGAACCGCTCGCCATACCGCTTGAAGAAGCGGTGGGAACCACGCTCACACCGAATCCCGATCATCAACGCGTCGAGATCATCGGTCACCGAGTCGAGGTCGGCGGCGCCAGACGCGAAGAGGCCGCTAGCCGCCCCCTTGAAGAACAGGAACCGGGGATACGACTCCAACTCCGGGTCTTCCTGGAGCAGTTCCTGGTATCTGGCCTGCAAGGTCCCCAAGTGTTCCTCTTCCTCCTCGGCCAGTCGCGTAAAGACGCCGCGGGCGCGATCGTCCTTCACGAACTTGGCGCCCCGACTGTAGAAGTCGAACCCGCTCTGCTCGGTGGCGATCGCCATCTGCAAGGCATCCCGGGCGAACAGCAACTCGGTGGACGCTCCAGGCGGCGTCGGTGCCCGGCCGGTCTGACAGTCCTCGCAAGTCCCGCGAACCTGAAGCACGCTTTGTACCGCTTCGAAGCCCCGCGCGGCTGCGATCTCCTCGAGCAGCACCTCGACATCGGAGCTAAGGAACTCAAACGACCGACGGCACTCGGTGCAGACCAGATGGAAGTGTCGAGGATGCCGGTAGGAGTGCTCGAACCGGAAACGGCCATCGCCAAAGTCGACTTTACGAGCAATGCCCGCGTCGACCATCCACTGCAGCGTGCGATAGACGGTGGCCCGACTGATCTGCTCGTCTTCCTTCCGCATCAGGTCGACGAGGTCGTCGGCGCTAAGATGTCCGTCTTGATTCAGGAAGACGCTGACGATGCGGTCTCGCTTGCTGGACCGCTTCCCGCCCTCTGGGCGCAGGCTGTCGAGATAGTCTGAGCGTGGGTCCATAACGGCCGAGTCCACGCCGCGGTAACCGCGGTCTCTCTAGACGTTGAACGACGACCCGCATCCGCAGGTTGACGTCGCATTGGGGTTCTTGATCGTAAACCCGCCGCCAGTCAGGTTGTCGACGAAGTCAACCTGCGCTCCGGTCAGATACCGCATGCTGATCGGGTCGACGTATAGCCGAACCCCATTGGATTCAAAGACCTTGTCTACCGCAGGGTCAACCTGGGTCTCGTCGATCATGAGGCCATATTGGAACCCGGAACAGCCACCACCCTGGACAAACACGCGCAGACCAGCCTCGGTCTTCTCGTCCTCGGCCATAAGCGCGGAAATCTTGGATGCAGCGGTCTCGGTCACCGTGATCAGTTCGGACATCGTGTGTGAACTCCTAGGTGGAGCCCCGAAACAGGGCACCCAAGCCATTATATAGAGGGCCTCGGGACCGCTTCAAGACAAGCAGGTACAATGACCTACGTCGTGTCGTTCTCTTCCTCCGACCTGCGCCTAGCGGCCGATATGCGGTGGACCGTCATCGGCCACGACGAACCGCATCTGCAAGCTGCCGTCATCCTGCAGCGACGTCTGGTCGAGCGAACGATCACGGCCGTGAGCGACCTGCTCGAATCCGATGCGCCGTTGCTTGACGTGGCGGCCGAGCCAGCGGCAGCTCGGCTGGGGGAAGGTCTCCCCTTCTTCCGAGGCGGTGCCTGGACTTTGCCCGTTGACAAACTCGGCCCGCTGGTGGCCGCCGCCTGCGACGATCTTGCCACGGGCGGTGCGGGTAACGTAGCCCGGAACGTACGCACCTGCCTGGAGGCGGGTCGAATCGACCTAGGCTCTCTGCTCGCCGTCTCGCTCGACCGCAACCAGAACGCTGTCCGGGAAAAGGCGCTGCACGAAAGCATTGCGCCGGACGTGCTCTGGCTCGCCGCGGAGCTCGCAGCCGCCCCGGCGGCCCACGTGGCCGCCAGGCAACTGGCGGAGACTGGCCCCACGCCACTGACCGACGCGCTGCCCCGCTGGAACCGAGGGTACTGCCCCGCCTGTGGCTCCTGGCCCGCCTTCTCTGAGCAGGTTGACGAGCAATCGCTGCTGCGCTGCAGCTTCTGTGGCCACGGATGGCCGATCGGCCCCGGCTGTGGCTACTGCGGGGAAGGGCCAGACCAGGTCACGTGGCTGAAGGAAGAACCGGCCGCGCCGAGACGGGCCCAGGTATGCGGTGACTGCGGCGGCTATCTTAAGCACCTCGCGCGGGAGCAGCGCACGCCGTTCGAGCTCCTCCCGCTGGAAGACCTGGCCTCGACCGCTCTCGACCAGCTCGCCGCGCAGCAGGGCTACGGCCGACCACCCCTGCCCGACTTCGGCGACCCGCTGCGACATCCCTGTGAGGCTGACGAGCCGGCGCGCTAGGGGGCCGGCCTCCTCTGTCGTCGGCCCGCTATAATCTAGTAATGCGTGTCAGCCTGCCGGGTGCACTGCTGGCCGGGGTGTCGGTGCTGAGCGCCGGCTCGGTCACCGCCCAGAACCTGCCCCACGCACGACTCTTCCCCCCTGAAGATCTCGGTCAGCTCGAACGACCCGACCGGGCGCTCTGGCAGAAGCCGGATCAGATCATGGACTCGCTGAGCATTGCAGACGGCTCCCGGGTGGCCGATCTGGGGGCCGGCGGTGGCTGGTTCACGGTCAGGCTGGCCCGTCGAGTGGGCCCGAACGGCGTCGTGTATGCCCAGGACGTGCAGCCCGAGATGCTGGACGCCATCGAGTACCGGGTAAACCGAGAAGGACTCACTAACGTGGAGACGGTCTTGGGCACCACCGAGAGCCCGCTTCTGCCAGCCGCACTCGACGCCATCCTGATTGTGGATGTGATCGGCGAAGTGTCCGACCCGGTCGCCTGGCTTTCTGATGCGGCACAGGCACTCAAGCCCCAGGGACGCCTCGGTATCGTCGACTTCACCAAGGAAGGTGGTGGACCGGGACCGCTCATGGAGGCTCGGGTAGAACGGGACGCGGTCGTCGAGGCGGCCAGCGCGGCAGGGCTGAGACTACTCTCGCACGAGACATTCCTGACCTATCAGTTCCTGCTCGTCTTCGGCCAGGACGAGAGGCCGCCACCCACCGATCAGGTTGGCCCGTGACCTCCCGCCCGGCATCCCCCGTACGGACCGCACTGACCATCGCCGGAAGCGATTCCGGCGCCGGCGCCGGCATCCAGGCCGACTTGAAGACGTTCGCCGCGCTCGGGGTGTACGGCACCTCG
The DNA here is from genome assembly GCA_002346545.1 of Acidobacteria bacterium UBA2994. Taxonomy (GTDB): domain Bacteria; phylum Acidobacteriota; class Vicinamibacteria; order Vicinamibacterales; family UBA8438; genus UBA2994. Next base: position 32,431 of record DEAA01000031.1, on the reverse strand, counting down.
GCGGTCGCCGCGATCACGGCCCAGAACACGAGGGGCATCACCGCCCTCGAGCCGGTGTCTCCAGCCCTGGTGGCCGCCCAGATCTCTGCCGTGGTCGACGACTTTCAGGTGGCGGCCATCAAGACCGGCATGCTGGGCACGCGAGATGTCGTCGCGGCCGTCGCCGACCGTCTGATCGAGATCCCAGAGGTTCCGCTGGTGGTCGACCCGGTGCTGGTCTCGACGAGCGGGGACCGGCTCCTTGACGAGGACGCCATCGAACTGCTCCGTGACCGGCTACTGCCACGAGCGCACCTCGTCACGCCCAATCATCGGGAGGCCGAGGTGCTGACCGGCAAGCGGATCGAGTCGTCAACCGACGTCACTCGGGTGGCCCGCGCACTCCTCGACGGCGGCGCACGCGCTGTGGTCATCACCGGCGGCGATCAGAGCGGCTCTGCCGCCGTCGATCTGCTCGTCGACCATGTCGGAGAACGTCGCCTGTCGGTCCCCCGCATCGAAAGTCGCAGCACCCATGGAACCGGCTGTACGTTCTCGGCCGCAGTAGCCGGACGCTTGGCCCTGGGCGACAGTCTGGACGCCGCGGTCTCGGCGGCGAAGCGGTTCGTCACCACGGCGATCGAGCACGCCATCCCGCTCGGGCACGGTCACGGGCCGCTCGGTCACTTGCCCGCCAAATGAGCAACAATAGAGGGCGATGTCGACGACGCGCTACCGGGTAACGCACGACCCGCTGCGTCTCGACGATCTGATCGACGCGGTCACTGCGAGCCTGGACGGCGACCCGCCGCCCGGGCCGGGGGCGCTCTCGACGTTCGTCGGGCTGGTTCGAGACCACAACGTGGATCGCCGTGTACTCCGGCTAGAGTACGAAGGCTACGAACCCTTGGCTTTGCGAGCCTTCGAGCAGATCGGCCAGGAAACTGCCGAGCGCTGGGACGTGCAGATGGCCCTGCACCACCGTCTCGGTGTCTTGCAGATCGGCGAAGCCAGCGTGATGATTGCCGTAGCGTCGCCACACCGAGCAGACGCCTTCGCCGCATGCCGCTTCGTCATCGAACGGATCAAGCAAATCGTGCCGATCTGGAAGCATGAGTTCTTCGAAGGTGGCGACGTCTGGATTGAAGGCGCCACAGCGAACCCCGATGACGATGGCGCCCGCGAGAACGCCTATCGGCTGGCGAGCGACGGGTAGGTCTGTCAGATGCAGGTCACCATCAGACTCTTCGCTCGTCTTCGGGATCTAGCTGGCACCGGCGAGCTGGCGCGCGACGTCGAAGAAGGAGCGACCGTCGGCGCGGTCTGGGGAACTCTGACCGGTGAGTTCCCGGCGCTCGCTGAATACGAATCATCGATCTCGACCGCCGTCAACGCCGAGTACTCCCGGATGGACTCAGCGGTGTCAGACGGCGACGAAGTGGCGTTCCTGCCACCGGTCTCCGGTGGGTGAGAGATGTTCGAGAAGCTACAGACAATCGAAGCCCGCTACGACGAGCTCATGGCGCTGGTCAGCGACGTCTCGGTGCAGTCGGATCCCAATCAGTACCGGACGCACAGTAAGGCGCTGTCCGAGCTCCAGCCGGTCGTAGACAAGTACCGCGACTACAGGACGGTACTGGACGAGATCGACCAGGCGAAGGAGCTCGCCGAGGGCAGCGATCCCGACATGCGCGAGCTGGCCGAACAGGAGCTAGCGTCGCTTGAAGGACGCCGCGAGACCCTCGTCACCGAGATCAAGAGCCTAATGGTGCCCAAGGATCCCAACGACGAGAAGAACGTCATATTGGAGATCCGAGCCGGCACCGGAGGCGACGAGGCGGGTCTCTTTGCGGGTGATCTATTCCGGATGTACACCCGTTTCACTGAGCGGCAGGGCTGGAAAGTGGATGTTATGTCCACGAGCGAGAGTGGCGTGGGCGCGATCAAGGAAGTTATCGCGATGATCGAGGGCCGGCAGGTCTACAGCCAGCTTAAGTACGAGAGCGGCGTCCACCGGGTGCAGCGCGTCCCCACCACCGAGGCCAGCGGGCGCATCCATACGTCGACCGCGACCGTGGCCGTGCTTCCAGAAGCTGAAGAGGTGGACATCCAGATCGAAGAAAAGGACCTCAGAATCGACACCTTCTGCTCGAGCGGCCCCGGCGGACAGAGCGTCAACACCACCTATTCAGCGGTTCGGATCACCCATCAGCCCACCGGTCTGGTGGTGTCGCAGCAGGACGAGAAGTCGCAGATCAAGAACAAGGCGAAGGCGATGAAGGTGCTACGGGCCCGCCTCTACGAGCTCGAGATGGAGCGCCAGCACGACGAAATCGCCAGCAGCCGCAAGAGCCAGGTAGGGACGGGGGAACGTTCCGAGAAGATTCGCACCTACAACTTCCCGCAGAACCGTGTCACCGACCATCGCATAGGCTTTACGACCCATCGTTTGACCGAGATGCTCAACGGCGACTTGGTGGAGATCAGCGAAGCGCTCACCACCCACTACCGGGCTGAACAGCTCAAGGACGTCGAAGCGGTCGCAGAACCGTGACGGGGTCCACCCGCCCTCCCACTCTCGCCGAACGGGTCCAGTTCGCGGCCCACCGCCTGGTTGATGCAGGACTCTCCGGCACCGATGCCACTGTGGACGCCGAAGTGTTGGCGCGCCATATCCTGTCGTGGACTCGCAGCCGCTACCTCTCTGCCCTGCGCGATCCGGTTCCGGCCGGACTCGGTGCCGCCTACGATGCGTTGATCGCCAGACGATGCCAACGAGAACCGGTATCGCAGATCACGGGAGGCCGGGAGTTCTGGGGCCGGAACATCCGGGTAACTAGGGACGTTCTGACCCCGCGACCAGAAACAGAGCTTCTAGTTGAAGTTGCGCTCGAACTCGTCCCAGCCTTCGAGGAGCTGCGGGTGCTCGACCTGGGCACCGGCTCCGGCTGTCTCGCCGTGACACTGGCGGCCGAACTACCGGCTAGCAGGGTCACCGCCGTCGACCTGTCGCCGGTGGCCTTAGAGGTCGCGCGCAGTAACGCTATCCGCCACGGGGTCACCGAGCGAATCGAGTTCGTTGAAGGCGACTGGACAAATGGCCTCGCGGGCGACTTCCATCTGATCGTGAGTAACCCACCATACGTGCGAGACGCCGACACGGATCGGCTCCAGCCTGAGGTGCGCGACTACGAACCGTGGCTCGCGCTCACGGCGGGACCAGACGGCCTCGATGCCTTTCGCAATATCGTGGAAGGAGTCGGAGTGCTGCTCGCTCCAGACGGCCGTCTACTGCTGGAACTGGGGGCCGGCCAGGCCAAAGACCTTCGGGCGCTCGTCGAAGCTCGAGGCACGTTGCGCGTGACCGACATTCGTGACGACCTGCAGGGGATTCCACGTGCCGCCGTGGTCCGGCGAGCGTGAGTTGCACTTCGGCCTGCGCGTCAGGCGCACTACACTCGTCCCATGCCCGACGACTGCCTGTTCTGCAAGATCGCGAAACACGAGATCCCGGCAACGCTTGTCTATGAGGACGACGAGATGCTGGCCTTCGAAGACATCAGCCCCCAGGCGCCATTCCACGTCCTGGTCATCCCCCGCAAGCACATCTCGACCCTGAACGACTTGACTCCAGACGACACGGCCCTGACGGGTTCACTCATCACGCGTGCCACCCAGATCGCCAAGGACAAAGGGCACGCCGAAGACGGCTATCGAACCGTCTTCAACTGCGGCCGAGGTGCAGGCCAGACGGTGTTCCACATCCACCTGCACCTGCTGGCAGGCCGCTCGATGACCTGGCC
>DEAA01000031.1:10242-28228 GCA_002346545.1 Acidobacteria bacterium UBA2994 | reverse complement strand
ACCGGCACGTCGGGCGGTAAGTCGGTGATCTCGCCGGCACGGTCGAGCAACACGGCGTGCATGCCCACCTGACGCGCGCCGCTGATGTCATGGCTCACGCTATCGCCAACCATGACGGCCTCTCCCGCCTCAACCTCGAGCGCACGCAATGCCGCCTCGAAGATGCTGGGATGCGGTTTCATGTAACCATGGTCCGATGAGGAAACCACGGCGGTGATGAACGAGTCCAAGTTAAAGTGTCGCCTGAAGCTATCGAGGCACCGATGGGTGTTGGACACCAGACCCAGCCGAAAGCCTCGCGCGTGGAGCTGCTCGAGCGCTGGAATCACGTCGTCATAGAGCGAGAAATGGCGACAGGCCGCCCATTCCTCGTACACCTCCCTGGCGCACGCATCCAGGCCGGGTCCCTCTCCACCCATCTCCTCCATGAGCCTTCGGACGTAGCGGACGAACAGCTCCGGACGATAGGTCGGATCGTTTCCCACCTCGAGTTCAGCGGCAGCGGCAGCGACGGCCGCCGGGAACCGTGCGGGATCGACGGCCAAGCCATGCTGGCGACCAAACGCCTCGTACCCTGTGGCATCGAACCGCGCCCCGGGATAGATAAGCGTGAAATCGACGTCGAAGAGCACCGCCTTCACGGCGGGTCCTCGTAGGGCTCGGCAATCGCAATCACCGCCCGGTCGGCGGCCAAGGCCGCCCGCGCAGCATCGGCCTCATCGTCAAGCGTGACGGCATCGACAAGTTCAGTGAGCCGAAGGTCGTAGTCGAGTTCGAGACCGAACTGTTCATTTGTGTGCAGGAAACGGGCAATGCCGGCGTTGGTCTCGAGCGAGCGGGGCATCGCGCCGGCGTGATACTGCTTGGCACTGGCCAACTCGACCTCGAACGCCTCCGGGGCGTAGAGACCGCCGTCCATCTGCTCGGCTTCCAACGTCAACGTCTGGTCGAACGCGTCACGCGTCGCAGTGGACACGTAGGTTGTCTGGTCAATCCAGGTGTAACCGTTCCAGAAGCCCCCGGACCGCTCGATCACCTGCTTGAACTCGTCCTCCCGGGTACCCTTAAGTTTATGTGCTCGACCCAGTGCAAGACGCCGGTCAGACCCGGGGATTCGTCCCGTGAGCCGACCTATTACCAGCACCACACCCAGCGCACACGAGTCCTGCACGAGCACTTGGAGACCGTTGTCGAGATGGGCCGCGTAGGAAGTCGAAAGCGCTTCATCTCGGGAATTGGCAGGCAGGTACACGGCGTCAATTATACAGAGCGTCTTCCTGGCGGCAGGCTCGCCACAGGGCGGCCCTAGGCCATGCACTACAATGGGAAGATCAGCAGGAAGTACCGATGTCTGACTGGAAAACGACGCTCAATCTCCCCCAAACAGACTTCCCGATGAAGGCCAATCTCCAGACGACGGAGCCGGCAGCCATCGCCAGGTGGGACGAAATGGGCCTCTACGAGCGAATTCGGAACCAGCGCGCTGGCGCGCCGCGCTTCGTCCTACACGATGGCCCTCCATACGCCAACGGGCAGATTCACATCGGGCACGCGCTGAACAAGATCCTCAAGGACGTCATCGTCAAGTCCAAGACAATGGCCGGCTTCGATGCCCCGTATATCCCCGGCTGGGACTGCCACGGCCTGCCGATCGAGCTCAAGGTCGACAAGCAGCTCGGCAAGAAGAAGCGGGAGTTGAGCGTCGCCGACTTCCGACGAGCCTGCCGCGAGTACGCCCAGGAGTTCGTCGAGCTACAGGGCAAGGACTTCCGTCGGCTCGGCGTCCTCGGTGCCTGGGACCAGCCATATCTGACCATGAGCCCGGGGTATCAAGCCGCCATTGTCCGCGCCCTGGGCCGGTTCGTCGAACACGGAGCGGTGTACAAGGGCAAGAAGCCCGTCCACTGGTGTCTCCATTGTCGGACCGCGCTGGCCGAGGCCGAGGTCGAGCACGAGGAGCATACCTCCCCCTCGATCTACGTGGAATTTCGGCTTCGGGACGAAAGCGCCCGCCTGCTCGCCGAGCGGGCCCCGGCGTTGGCGGACCGGCCCGTTTCGGTGCTGATCTGGACCACGACGCCGTGGACCATCCCGTCGAACCTCGCCGTGGCGTTCCACCCGAAATTCGACTACGCGGCGTACGATGTGGACGGGACCGCCGTAATCCTGACCCAGTCGCTGGCCGAGTCGGTTGGCGAGATCATCGGGCGCGACTTCTCGAACCGGATCGGGAGCCTGAAGGGCTGCGACCTGGAAGGACTACGATTCCGCCACCCGCTCTACGACCGGGACTCTGTCGGCGTGCTAGCCGACTACGTCACCCTGGAGCAGGGCACCGGTGCGGTCCACACCGCGCCTGGGCACGGCGCCGACGACTACGTGACGGGAACCCGCTACGGGCTGGAGATTTATGCGCCGATCGGACACTCGGGCCGGTTCGACGATGATGTCGAGATCGTCGGTGGCGAGAAGGTCTTCGACGCCAACCCGAAAGTGGAGGCGGCGCTGGCCGAACGGGAACGATTGTGGCATCGGGATACGATCGACCACACCTACCCGCACTGCTGGCGCTGTCACCGGCCGGTTATCTTCCTCGCGACCTGGCAGTGGTTCATCGCCATGGACCGGGACAACCTCCGAGGACGGGCGCTCGCCGCCGTCGAAGGGACAGAGTGGTTCCCCGCCTGGGGCGAGGAGCGCATCCACAATATGCTGGCCAATCGGCCCGACTGGTGCATCTCCCGCCAGCGTTCCTGGGGCGTGCCGATTCCGGCGGTGTACTGCACGGGATGCCGCGAAGCGGTCCTGACCCCCGAGTTGACCGAACGGGCTGCTTCGGTCTTCGCCAAGCACGGCGCCGATGCCTGGTACGAGCGGGAGCTGGACGAGTTCCTTCCCGACGGGCTGCGCTGTCCCGAGTGTGACGGCACCGACTTCGAGCGGGAACGTGACATTCTCGACGTCTGGTTCGACTCCGGCTCTAGCCATGAAGGCATCCAGGGTGATCACCCGGAGCTCGGCTGGCCCTACGACGTCTACCTCGAGGGAAGCGACCAGTATCGGGGCTGGTTCCATAGCTCGCTACTCGTGGGCCTGGGCACTCGGGACGCGGCCCCCTACCGCCAGGTCATCACCCACGGCTTCGTGGTGGATGAGGCCGGCCGGAAGATGTCGAAGTCGGTGGGCAACACCATCGAGCCACAGGCCATCATCGAGAAGAGCGGGGCGGAGGTCCTGCGGCTCTGGGTGGCCATGGTCGACTACCGCGAAGAGGTCCGGATCGGCCCTCACATTCTGGCACGCATCATCGAGGCCTATCGGAAGATCCGGAATACGCTCCGGATCCTGGTAGCGAACCTGTACGACTTCGATCCGGCTCGGGACGCTCTCGCCCCTGGCCAGTTGACCGAGGTGGACCGATATGCCCTCAGCCGCTACGGCGAGGTGGCGACGAGCGTGCTTCAGGCGTACGATGCCTACGAATTCCAGACCGCGGTACACACGCTCAACCACTACCTCACGGTCGACCTGAGTGCCTTCTACGTGGATATCTCGAAGGACCGGCTCTACACCTTCGGCCCGGACGCACCCGAGCGCCGATCGGCACAGACGGCGATCCACACGATCGTCGACGGCCTGGCCAGGCTGTTCGCGCCGATTCTTCCCGTCACCGCGGACGAGCTGTGGCGGGCGCTGCCCGCCGCCGACGAGGCCAGCGTGCATCTGGCCGATTTCCCGGCCGGACTCGACCGGCTCTCGGACCCCAAGCTTGCCGCACGCTGGGACCGACTCGTCAACGTGCGGAACGCCGTGAACGGAGAGCTCGAGAAACTCCGACAGGCCAAGGTCGTGGGGACTTCGCTCGAAGCGGCGGTCACACTTACCGCTGAGGGTACCCTGGCTGATCTGCTAACGAGATACGAAGCGGACCTCCCGATGCTCTTCATCACGTCGGCCGTCACGGTCGAATCGGGCATCGTCGGTGGGGACGCTGACAACGATCCCACGGTCCACGCCGAAGCCAACGGACGGGTCCGTATCGACGTAACCAGAGTCGCCGGATCCCGCTGTCCGCGTTGCTGGCGCTGGGTACGCCAGGCGGGCACCGAGAACGACGACGACCTGTGCGCGCGCTGCGCCGATGCGATGTCAACCGCGGCCGCTCCGGTCGCCTAGAAAGCGTCGAGATGGGCATCAACCCCAGCATCCCGGCGGCCGCGACAACAGACGTACCAGCCGAGTCGACGCCGCTGCCGCCCAGCTGGATGACCAGGCGGGTGATGATCGTCGTCGCGGTGGTCATCCTCGTGGCGGATCAGCTCACGAAGTACGCGGTTCGTACCCAGATCTCGCTCCACGACTCGATCGAGGTGATCCCGGGGCTGTTCAATCTGGTGCATGTCAGGAACACGGGCGCGGCGTTCGGGTTCCTGAACTCGGCTGACATGGCCAACAAGCAGCTGCTCATGACCGCAATCGCGCTAGTCGCATTGGGCGCAATCTCGCTCTATGCCTCACAGGTCGGCACGCGAGAGACACTCGCGCGTGCGGGCCTCGCGCTGATCCTCGGCGGCGCCCTCGGCAACCTCGTCGACCGGGCCTCGGTCGGCTACGTGGTCGACTTCGTCGACGTCTACTGGCGGTCTTATCACTTCTGGGCGTTCAACGTGGCCGATTCGGCCATCACGGTCGGCGCATCTCTGCTCATCCTCGATATGTTCGTGTCTGGCGGCAACGATGTATCCACTTCTGTTTGAGCTGGGCCCCCTCAGCATCTACAGCTACGGCGTGCTACTGGCAACCGCCTACATTGTCGGTCTGCAGTTCGCCCTTCGCCGAGCCAACCAGGCGGGTCTCAACGGCCAGCGGGTCATGGACCTCGGGATCTTCGTGATCATCAGTGCGCTGGTCGGCGCCAAGCTGATGCTGTTCCTGGTCGATATCGACCGGTTCATCAGCGATCCGGCCGCGTTGATGGTGTTGCTCAAGTCCGGAGGCGTGTTTTACGGAGGCCTGCTGCTCGCCGTCCCGGTCGCCTGGTGGTACATCCGCCGGCATCGGCTGCCGCTCTGGACCACCTGTGACCTGTTCGCACCAGGCATCGCCCTGGGGCACGCCATCGGGCGCATGGGGTGTCTGCTGGCCGGGTGCTGCTACGGCAGCGCCACGGATCTCCCGTGGGGCATCACGTTCAACAGCACGCTGGCGGCCGCCAACGTCGGCACTCCGTTGGATATCGCCCTCCACCCCACTCAGGTGTACGAAGCAGTCGCGGAACTGCTCGTGCTGGGAACGCTGCTCGTTGGTGAGCGGCGTTGGAGACCATTCCCAGGCCGGACGTTCTGGACCTACCTTTTGCTGTACCCGATCGCCCGGATCATCATCGAGTTCTACCGAGGCGATCCGCGCGGTATGGCCTTCGACACGATCCCGACCTCGCAGTTCCTCTCCGGCCTGATCGTGCCGATCAGCGTCATCATGCTGATCTATCTGGGCCGGCGCGCGGCGGCTCCGGACCAGACCGCCTGAGGGGACGGAGCCGCCAGGCCCGATGAGCCCCACCGAACAACCGTCCCTCGAGGTCACCGAGGAGCACGAAGGCACCCGGCTGGACCACTACATTACGGCGATGCTCCCGGGACGGTCCCGCTCGCAGGTGCAGCGCCTAATCCGGGACGGTCACGTCCAGCTCAACCAGCAGCAGGCCCGGGTAAGTCACGCGGTACATACCGGTGATCTGGTGGACCTGGATATTCCCGCGCCGGTGCCGGCGACGCCGGCGGCCGAAGACCTCCCGCTAGAGATCCTGCACGACGACCCGGATCTGGTGGTGGTGAACAAGCCGGCGGGCATGGTGGTGCACCCAGCGGCCGGTCATAAACGAGGCACCCTGGTGAACGCACTGCTGCACCATGTGCAGGGACTGAGCGGCATCGGCGGAGAGCAGCGTCCAGGCATAGTCCACCGTCTCGACCGCGGCACCTCGGGCGTGATGGTGGTAGCCAAGCACGATGCGGCACACCTCGAACTGTCGCAACAGTTTGCGGACCGCAAGATCGAGAAAGCCTACTTGGCGCTGGTCTGGGGCCTGATCAACACAGGCCGACGGATAGACGCACCGCTAGGTCGAGACCCGGTCCACCGACAGAAGATGTCGACCCGGGCGCGACGGGCTCGTTCGGCGGTCACCAGGATCACCGGCACGGAACGGTTGCGTGGACTGACGCTCGCGATGATCGCCATCGCGACGGGACGAACGCATCAGATCCGGGTGCACCTCAACAGCATCGGGCACCCTGTGGTCGGCGACTCGGTCTACGGAGGCGTGCGGAAACACCTCGCTGCCGACCACCGGGTGCTGGGCACACTCGACCGCCCGTTTCTTCACGCCTACCGCCTCGGTTTCGTGCATCCCCGGGACGGCCGGCGGGTGGAGTTCACCGCGCCGCTGGCCGACGATCTGCAAGCGGTGTTGGACATGCTTCGCGCCCGGCGCGACCGAGCGGAACGATGAACAAAGCCAGACTCAGCGGGGAGACCATCTTCACTGGCAAGGTGTTCTCGGTAGAGGCGGACCAAGTGCAGCTGTCCCATGGCCCCACCGCGACCCTGCACGTAATCCGACACCCGGCCTCGGTGGTACTGATCCCACTGCCAGACCCCGACCACGTGATCCTAGTGCGCCAGTATCGGTACGCCATCGACCGCTGGCTGTGGGAACTACCGGCCGGCAGCGTGGACCCCGGTGAGTCGCCGGAAGAGGCCGCACGCCGAGAATGCCACGAAGAGATCGGGCAGCGGCCAGGCCTTCTCGAGCAAGCCGCCCAGCTCTATCCCACGCCTGGCTATTGCGATGAGCTGATGTTCTTCTACCGCGCGACGGAACTCTACGAGCCCGCCGAACTGGCCAGCCCAGACGAAGACGAGGACCTGGAGATCCATACCTTCACGCTGGCAGAGGCGCGTGCGCTGGTCACAGCTGGCGATGCACCTGATATGAAGACGGCGGCCGGCTTGACGATGGTCTGAGGCATGCCGGAACTACCTGAAGTAGAACGGGCGCGACGACTCGCGGCGCGGGTTGGCACCGGGAAGCGAATCGTGGCCGTCTGGTGCGCGAAGGACCCGATCGTGGTCGAGGACACGACGCCGGCACGAATGCGACGCGCCCTGCTCGACCGCGCGATCACCGGAACCGGTCGACGAGGCAAGTACTTCTGGCTGGAATTGGACCGACGTCCCTGGCCCCTGTTTCATCTGGGCATGACCGGCGACCTGCGAAGTCGGGACGAAGCGCCGATTCAGCTGGAGTCTGGTCCGCGCGCGCCGGAGACCGTCTGGCCACCTCGCTTCACCAAGCTGCGGCTCGAACTCGACGACGGCGCCGAACTCGCGTTCACCAACAAGCGACGCCTCGGCCGACTCCGGCTCCGCAAGAACCCGGTCACCACGCCCCCTATTAGCCGGCTGGGCTTCGATCCGCTCATCGATCTGCCGGCCCCAGGCGAGTTCGCAGATCTCGTGTCAAGCCGAAGCGCCGTAATAAAGTTAGTGCTCCTCGACCAGAGCTTCGCCGCCGGCGTCGGCAACTGGATCGCCGACGAAGTACTCTTCCAGGCCAGGCTCGACCCGCGACGACGAGCCAACACGCTGACCCGAAGCGAGATCGGGACACTCCGGAGCGCGTTGAAGCGGGTGGTGACGAAGGCTGTCGCTGTGGACGCGGACAAGACCCGCTTTCCTCGAACCTGGCTGTTTCACCAGCGATGGGGGAAACGGAATGACGCCCGGATCGGTGGAGAGCCGATCGAGTTTCTGACCCTGGGCGGACGCACCACGGCGTGGGTACCAACCCGTCAGCGATGACTCCCGACCGTCTGCTACTGGACGGTGCCGTGCACTTCGGGCTTGTCTCCTGAATCAGCGACCTCGGGTCGAGCCGCCGCCGGTTGCAGCGCCAGCTGCAGTACGTCGTCAATCGTCGACACGAAGTGGATCGTTAGCTCACGCCGAAGGTCTTCGCTTAGGTCTTCCTTCACATTATTCTCGTTCTGCTCAGGCAGAATCACTTCGAGCAATCCGTGACGGCGCGCGGCGAGCACCTTCTCCTTGATACCCCCCACCGGCAGCACGTGCCCGGACAAAGTGATCTCGCCCGTCATTGCAATGTCGCCGCGAACGGGACGACCGGTCAACTCTGACGCCAGCGCCGTGGCCATCGTGATCCCGGCCGAAGGTCCGTCTTTCGGAATAGCACCGGAGGGCACGTGGAGATGAAGCTCGGAGTCCTGGTAGAAATTCGGATCCACTCCGTAGGCCGCTGTCTGCCCGCGGAACCAGGACAGCGCGGCACGGGCCGACTCCTTCATGACGTCGCCCAGGTGCCCAGTAAGCGTCAGCGAGCCCTTGCCTGGCATCCGAGTAGCTTCGACGAACAGTACGTCCCCACCCGCCGGAGTCCACGCCAGTCCCAGCGCCACACCCGGGTTGCGCGTCCGCTCCGCCACTTCTTCATCCTGAAATCGAGGCGCCCCCAGCAGCTCGGTCAACAGCTCGGGCGTGATCTCCACCGCGTCGGTGTCGCCTTCGGCATGTCGGCGAGCCACCTTGCGGCACAGCGAGCCCACCTCGCGTTCGAGGTTCCGGACACCAGCCTCACGGGTATAGCCGCGGATCAGGCTCCGTAGAGCATCGTCGTTAAAGCTGATCTGTTCGCCGGTAAGTCCATGGTTCTCGATCTGCCGTCCGACGAGGTGTTCCTTGGCGATCAGCAGCTTCTCCTCTTCGGTATACCCCGGAAGCTCCAACACCTCCATCCGGTCGCGCAACGGCGGAGCGATCGGGTCGAGCACATTCGCGGTGGTGATAAACAAGACCTCGGACAGATCGAACGGTACATCCAGGTAGTGGTCACGGAACGTGTTGTTCTGTTCGGGGTCCAGTACCTCGAGTAGCGCCGACGACGGATCACCACGGAAGTCGGCACCCAGCTTGTCGATCTCGTCGAGGATGAACACCGGGTTCTTCGACTGGGCACGTCGCAGCCCCTGGATGATCTGACCAGGAAGGGCGCCGATGTAGGTCCGACGATGCCCGCGAATCTCCGCCTCGTCCCGCATGCCGCCGAGCGACACCCGTACGAACTTGCGGTCGAGGGAACGGGCGATCGACTTCGCGAGCGAGGTCTTCCCCACGCCAGGAGGCCCCACGAAGCACAGGATAGGCCCCTTCATATCAGGATTCAGCTTCCTGACCGCCAGATACTCGAGAATGCGGTCCTTCGCCTTCTCCAGGCCAGTGTGGTCAGCGTCCAGGACGTCCTTGGTGCGAGGCAGCTCGATGAGCTCGTCGGTCCTGGTGTCCCAGGGTAGCGCCACCAGCCAGTCGATATAGGTGCGGGACACCGTATACTCCGCGGCCGCCACCGGCATTCTCGACAACCGGTCGAGCTCTCGCAGAACTTCCTTCTGCACGGCCTCCGGCATACCAGCCGCCTCGATCTTGTCCTTGAGCTCCTCGATCTCCTTGGCTTGGTCGTCGGTCTCACCCAATTCCTTCTGGATGGCTTTCATCTGTTCACGCAGCAGATACTCCCGCTGATTCTTGCCCACTTCCGACTGCACCTCAGACTGGATCTTCGAGCCAAGTTCAAGCACCTCGAGTTCCTTGATCAGGGTGCGGTTCAGGGTCTCCATGCGGGTCCTCACATCCAACGTTCCGAGCACCTCCTGCTTGGTGGAAGTCTGGATCGTGGTGAGGCTCGACGCGATGAAGTCGGCCAGTTTCCCCGGCTCGGTGATGTTGCCAGCCAACGCCTGTAGGTCGTCTGAGAGCAGCGGCGACAACGACACCACTTGCTGGAAGTTGTTCTTGATGTTCCGTTGGAGAGCATCGACCTCGAGGCGGTCATCGTCTCGGCTGATCTCGTCCGCCACTGTCACCCGGGCTCGGATGTACGGCTGGGTGTCGAGCACCTCTTCCAGATGGAGACGGGTCTGACCCTGGACGATCAGCCGGAGTGTGCCGTCCGGCAGCTTAAACATCTTGTGGATGTGGGTGGCGGTCCCAACCTGGTAGAGGTCTTCCTGCGTCGGATCTTCGGTACCCGGCTCAAGCTGGGTGAACACACCGACCAGCCGACTGTCGGCGATCGCCTCCTCGATCAACCGGACAGAGCTCTCGCGGGCGACGGCCAGCGGCATGAACGAGTTGGGGAACAGTACCGTGTCTCGCAGCGGCAACACGGGCAACTCGGACGGAATCGCCAGCGGGCGTTCTACGCCTTCCTCATCGAGGAGCTGATGTTCATCGCTCATTGTGCAATTCTCCTATTGCCTCCATGGGGCTTCGCCCCGAATGGCAGGTCCGCTGAACTCCGGCAGGGCTGTACCCCACCCGCTGGACAGACGCCGATGGATCGTGGCATTAGCTTGAGCCAAACCTGGCACTGTAGGTTCGGCCGTGGGCGCCCGGCAGGCTCGGTCTTCCGCAGCCGGCCAGGTCGCCGGGTTGCCCGCTATACGGCGAGACTGGTCCCCAGCCTGTACACGCCGCTCGTACAGCCTCCTCTGACACCGTGGACGCCACCCGCGATGATCTGAGCGGCCCCGCCCACGGGCGGGTCGAATGTCGTTGGAGTGTACCCCGAACCGCGTCGCGGGCGATGTGCCCTCCGCTGGCCATCCAGCATCGGTGTCCGAGAATCAGGCCGAGGAAACACCGAAGAGTAATACGGCCTTGCTGCGCGACTCGAGCACTCGCTCGCGGTCGAGCTCGGACTCGCGGATCTCTTCGCAGTCCTTGCACCGCGCTGCGAACGGTAGCGCCCGCAGCCGCTGTTCGGCGATTTCGTCACCACACTCGTAGCAGTAGCCGTAGGTGCGTTCTTCGAGACGGGCCAGCGCCGAACCAATCTTATTCAGCGTCTCCGTCTTCATCTGGATGAGCGCGAACTCGATATCGTCCTGGATGTCAGACTCCGACGTCTCGCCTGCATCGGCGATCCGGTGAGTAGTGGTCTGCGTGGCCTCGGTCCGCACGTGCCGGATCTTTTCCTTGACCTCGCCTGCGATCTCGTCGCGACGCTCTTCGAGGATACGACGAAGCTCGTTGTATCGATCAACGTTCATGCCATGCGTCTTCGTGCTCATAATGCGACTCCTTCTCGTCCGACCTGCTGGGGTTCCACGCTCGGGATCGTGTCGGATCGAAGCGCAGATTCCAGTAGTCTTTGAAGCAATTTAGGTACCAGGACACGACTGGCGACCGAGCCAGACGGATCCTTAATCTTTACGAACGAATGGGTTAGGGTTCGGGGTGGGGGAGAGATGCCTGAGGGTTATGAATGGCCCTCAGGGGTCTCACTCGCCCGACCGAGCCAACGCTATCTGACTCATTTACTGAGCTTTACGCGCTAGGTCTGGCGGCGAGTGTTTCCCTCCGCCATTCCTTGTCAATTCATTAGACGACGAAGCTTTGGGTTCAGTTTCAGATTTCTTCCGTCTTGCGCGTCACCCAAAGTGGACATGCCCTCTCCGGTGGTGTTGTCTCCTAGCGGATTGACGACCTCTAGACTCGACTCGCCTGCCAGGCCGCTACCGCGGGATCGATTGACCGGTGGCCCGGGCGTGTGCAAAGCTGCCACCCGGATAACGATCATGGCATCTCGAACCTGTCCATTGTGCGAGAAACGGCGCGGCAAGCGTTCCTGCCCGGCCATCGGCGCACAGATCTGTGCCGCCTGCTGCGGTTCCAAACGGCTAATCGAGATCCAATGCCCGTCAGACTGCTCGTATCTTGTGTCCGCCCAGACACACCCTCCGGCGGTCGTGCAGCGCCAGCAAGAGCGTGACACACGGTTCCTGCTCCCTATCATCTCCGGGTTGGGCCAGCGACAGTACCAGCTATTCTTCCTGGTTCAGGCCACGCTGCATCGGCTTGCCCAGTCCGGCGAGTTCTCGGTGGACGACGGGGTCATCAGGGACACGGCGCAGTCGCTCGCCTCCACCTACGAGACCGCAAGCAAGGGAATCATCTATGAGCATCGCGCTACCACGCTTCCCGCGGAGCAGCTCGCCCGCGAGTTAAAGCCGCTCCTCGAGGGCCAAGACGGACGCGGTCCGGTCGCTAGAGAAAGCGACCTCGTTGAAATCCTGAGGCGGATAGAACGGGCCGCCTCGGAGGCCAAGACCGTCCTGGAAGGCGGCGACCGCGCCTATCTCGATCTCGTGGGCCGGCTTCTGCTTCCCTCGCCGGGACAAGGCGCTTCCGCGACCCCGGCCGAAGGCGATCCAGCGCCTTCGGCGGACGACGACCGGCCGTCGTTGATCATCCCCTGACGGCTGTCTCTGATATAATTTGACGTTTGGACCTCGACAGAGAGAGTAGTCATGGCGAAGCGTTGTGAGATCTGTGGAAAGGGACCGGCCGCGGGGCGAAATGTCAGTCACGCCCACAACGTGACCCTCCGGCGGTTCCAGGCGAACATACAGCGGGTCAAGGCCGTCGTGAACGGCGGCGTCAAGCGGATCCGGGTCTGCACCCGTTGCATCCGTTCCAACAAGGTGGTCAAGGCCGCCTGATTCCGGGCGTCCCCGTGCCCTCCGCCATTCGAACCGAGGAAGCTCCACCCGCGATCGGGCCCTACTCGCAGGCCGTACGGGCCGGTCCGATGCTCTTCATCTCCGGTCAGATCCCACTTGACCCCGCCACAGGCGAAGTCGTCGACGGGGACATCGCGACCCAGACCAAAAGGGTCATGGACAACTTGGAAGCAATCCTCCGGGCCGCGGGCGCTGACTTCAGCCAGGTCGTCCGTACCACGATCTTCCTCACTGATCTGAGGAACTTCGGCCAGGTCAACGAGGTCTACGGCAGCTACTTCGGATATCCACAGCCGACTCGCGCCACCGTACAGGTGGCGGCCCTGCCCAAGGGGGTTGGCGTCGAGATCGACGCCATCGCGCATCTCGGCTAGCAGCGCCGTCCCGCCTACCGCATCATCCGATCGACTTCGACGACGCCCCGCACGCCGCGGATTACCTTAACAATCCGTTGCAGGTGCTTGAAGTCGGCGATCTCCATGGTGACCACGATCCGACCTTGGAGATCGCTGGTGGTGGCCTCAACCTTCAGCATGTTGGTCTTCAGGCCTGCGATCTTCGTGGTGACATCGGCCAGAATGCCCTGGCGGTCCTCGACTTGGATACTGAGCATCACCACGAAACCGGCAGCATCACCCGTTTTGTCCCAGACCACTTCGATGCGACGTTCTGGGTCGTAGAGCAAATTGAGCACATTGGGGCACCGCGCCGCGTGGACTGAAACCCCTTTGCCCCGCGTAACATAGCCCACGATCTTCTCGCCTCGAATCGGATTGCAGCAGCGAGCGCGGAATACGAGCAGGTCGTCGAACCCCTTGACCGTGACCTTGTCCTCGCCCCGCCGGAGCATCCGGCGTACCACGGTGCCGATGGACGGGGTACCAGACTTCTCTTCGAGCTGCTTTGGCACGAGCTTGGCGAGGACCGACCGCGCCGGTAGCTTGCCGTAGCCGATTGCCGCGAACAGGTCATCTTCCTTCTGAGCACCGAACTCGCCAGCGACCCGGCCCACAAGCTCCGGTTCGAGTACCCCTTTCTCGCTCACATCGAACCGACGGAGCTCCTTGTCGAAGAGCTTGCGGCCCAGTTCCACGGCTCGCACCTTCTCTTCCGCGTGGATGAAGTGCTTGATCTTGTTACGGGCGCGTGACGTCACGACGATGTTGAGCCAGTCGCGACTTGGCGTATGTCCGGAAGCCGTCACCACCTCGACGATGTCACCGCTCGCGAGCCGGGTCCGAACTGGCACCATCCGGCCATTGACCCGAGCGCCGACGCACTGGTGACCGACGTCTGTGTGGATTGTGTACGCAAAGTCGATCGGCGTCGCTCCCCGTGGCAGCGCCTTGACCTCGCCCTTCGGCGTGAAGATGTAGACCTCTTCCGGGTACAGATCGACCTTCAGGTTGTGGATGAACTCGCCCGGGTCTCGCACCTCCTGTTGCCACTCCAAAAGCTGACGGAGCCAAGCGAAGTGCTGCTCGTCCGGCTTCACGCCCACCCGGCCCTCTTTGTACTTCCAGTGCGCGGCAATACCCTCCTCCGCGACGGCGTGCATGGCCACCGTACGGATCTGTACCTCGAACGGCACGCCTTGCTCGCTAACCACCGATGTGTGTAGCGACTGGTAGCCATTAGCGCGCGGCATCGCGATGAAGTCCTTGAATCGCCCGGGCACCGGTGACCAGGTCTGGTGGATGATACCCAGCGCCGCGTAACAGTCCCGCTCCGACTCGGCGATGACCCGCAGCGCGATCAGGTCGTAGACCTGTTCCAGTGAGATCCGCTGACGCTTGATCTTCTGGTGGATGCCGTAGAGCCGTTTGATACGTGACTCGATACGCTCGACGGGCACCTGCGCCTCAGTTAGCGTCCGTTCCAGCGTCCGGCGCAGCTCGGTCACCACATTCTGGGTCGCGCGCCGCCGGCGTTCGACCCACGCCCGGGTAGTCTCGTATGCCTTCGGGTCCAGGTGCTTGAACGCCAGTTCCTCCAGCTCGTTCTTCACCTTCTTCATCCCGAGGCGATGCGCAATCGGCGCGTAGATGTCGAGGGTCTCCTGCGCGGTCTTGAAACGCCGATCCTCTGGCATATGGTCCAGCGTGCGCATGTTGTGCAGCCGGTCCGCCAACTTGACCAAGATGACGCGGATGTCATCCACCATCGCAAGCAGCATCTTGCGAAAGTTCTCCGCCTGCCGCTCTTCACTGGAGGAGAACGGAATGGTGCTGATCTTGGTGACCCCCTCGACGACGTGCGCCACCTCCGCCCCGAACAGCTCCTCCACACGGTCGATCGAGGTCAGAGTGTCTTCAACCACGTCGTGGAGCAGCCCGGCGGCAATGGCCACGTCATCCATACGCATGTCGGCAACGAGTGAGGCCACCTCGAGCGGATGGGTGAGATAGGGCTCACCCGACCGCCGAGTCTGGCCGGCATGCTCAATCGCCGAGAAGTCGTACGCACGTCGTAGCAGATCGGTATCGGCGTCCGGGTGCGACGCCTTGGCCTTGTCCGCCAGACGCTCGAAGCTGATCATCAGAGGTAGGGTACAGCGAAAGGGCCGGACCGCATCCGCGGCCCGGCCCAACCAGGAACCGTTACGATCAGGAAAGAAGCTAGCCAGCCGCGCCGGAGCGCTGCTGCTCGAGCAGTTCCTCCGCACGATCGCGAAGCACGTCTGCCTCTTCGATGAGGGCTTCACGCTCGTCGATATCGTCGGTTAGGTTCGCCTGCAGACGCATAAGGATGTTCTTGTAGGTGATCGCCTCGACATAGTCGGCGTTGATCTCCAGCGCCTTCTCGAGCTCATCAAGCCCGAGCATGACGTACTCCATCTCTTCGTCATCGCTCAGACGGAAATCGCGAAACGCCTTTTGCCAGTAGAAGGTCCCGATCGTGTAGAACGCCTCAGGATTGTCACTCTCGATCGCGGCCCGTGCCTTGAGTGACTCGATCGTCTTCTCGAAGTTCTCGTTCCGATCGTAGAACCCGGCCAACTGCATGTGCACGGCGGGGTCGTCGCGGCGCATGTCGAGCACCTGCATGAGGATCTCCTCAGACTCCTCATAGAGGCCGGAATCCTCATACAGCTTCGCCAGCTGGAAGTAGGTGTCCGGATTCTCCGGGTCCTCAGCAATCAGCTGCCGCATCACCGGCTCAGACTTGCCTGGCTCGTTAGCCTTGTCTGGACCGAAGGCCGCAATCAGATACTGCATAGCCAGTGTGCGCAGTATCGGATTGGGCTGCCGATCGTGAGCCGTGATGTAGTTGTCGATGGCCAGTTCGAGCATCTGGTCGTTCTCACGCTCGCCGCGCTGCGAAGGACGATAGAGCTGGTCGTAGCTATTTCCCAGGTAGAAATAGACGTCGACCATGTCCGGGTCGTTCGCCAGGACCTCACCATACAGCTCGATCGCCTGCTCGTAATCGCCGCGCTGATACTGGGTGTGGGCGTCCTTGACCACACGCAACGCCCTGAGGCGCTCGAGGCTGCCGCAGGCCGTGGTCGCCAGAGCGATGACGCCCACCAGCGCCAAACGGCTTCCGTATCCCATGCTCTTCATGTCGTCCCCCTAAAGCGCATCGGCGCCGCCGGCACGCCGCATGGCCTCGGTCACAATCCCGACCTTCGTCACGCCGGCACCCTTAGCGGCATCGATCACCTCGATGATCTCGCCGTACCGCAGATTCCCGGCCCCGGCGATGAACATCGTCTTCTCACGCCGCGGTTCGAAGATTTCGCGGAGACGAGATTCGAGCTGCTGTAGCGGGATCGGTTGCTGGTTCACGGTAATGACCCGATCAGCCGTGTACTGCAACACGATCTGACTGCCGTCGGACTGCGACCCGGCGGCCCCTCGTGTCTCGAGCGGCAGGTTGATGTCGAGCCCGCGCTGCGACAGTGGTAACGCCGCGAGGAAGATGACGATCAGCACCAGCAACACGTCAATGAACGGCGTGATGTTAATGTCAGCCTGCGACTTAGCCTGCTTGGCGGTGACAACCTTGTCCGCGCCGTGGTGTTTCTTGGCCATCGGCTACTCGCCCCCCGCGGCAGCCACGCCACCGCTCCCGACCTTGCGCTCGGTCACCAGACCGATGTCCTCGATACCAGCTCTTTGCATTTGGTCGAGCAAGGTCATGACAGTCGAATAGCTGGCGTCCTGGTCTGCCTTGATCAGGATGACGCGCTCCAACTTGCGGTCGAGTGCGTCTCGAACCGCCTGCAGCACGTCGCTTTCGGCCACCTGGAGGTTTTCGACGAAATATTCACCGCTGGCCGTGACCGCCAGGATGGTCTGACCGTCGTTCTCCGGCTTGTCGGTGGTGTTGGCAGCCTCGGGCAGCCTCACATCGACGCCCTTCTGGATCAGCGGCGCGATAAGCATGACGATGATCAGAAGCACCAGCATCACGTCCGCAAGCGGAGTGATGTTGATCTCATGATTCATCCCACCCTTGTCTTCGCCTACTTGCATTCCCATAGGTATGCCTCCTCAACTCTTCCGGACCCGACTGGGGCGGTCCGGCGCACCTGCGCCGGACCGCCCACAAATCGACTATTAGCCCTTCTTAATGAAGTAGTCGACGAGCTCGGACGACGAGTTGTCCATCTCGACGTTGAAGAACTCGATCTTCGAGGTAAGGAAGTTGAAGAACCACACGGCGGGGATGGCCACGAACAAACCAACCGCGGTGCCGACCAGCGCTTCGGAGATACCGGCGGAAACCGCGCCCAGACCACCGGACCCGGTGGCCGCGATGCCTTGGAACGCGTTGATGACGCCGATGGTGGTCGCCAGCAGCCCGACGAACACGGCGGTGGCGCCGATGGTGGCCAGCGACCCCATACCCTTCTTGAGGTCGGCAGCGGTCAACGCACCAGCGCGCTGGATGGCGCGGTGCACACTGTCCACCACGTCGTCACGGCTCAGCTCTACACCAGTGTCCTTCTGGAACTGGTACTCCTGCAGCCCGGCCAGAACGACTTTCCCAAGGTGGCTGTACTTGTAGTTCTTGGACTGCGACACCGCGATGGCGTCCTTGAGCCGACCGTCCTTCAGGTGCTTCGCCACCTGGGGAGCGAACAGCTTGGACTGCTTGCCGGCCTGGACAAACGTGAACAGCCTCTCGAAGAAGATGCCCATCGACCACATCGACATCAGCGCAAGGAGTCCCATCAGGAGCTTGACGCTGATTCCCATCTGCTCCCACATCTCAATAAAGTCGATTCCACCAGTATGCATCGCTCAATCCTCCTACGTGGTTCAGTTGGCCGCGCGGCCGAAGCTCGTCATGCCGAGTCCCGACGCCCGCCGCCCACAATTTCAAACATGTTCTAACGCAGCTGGAAATTGACGGTAACGGTCATGATGACCGGC
>DEAA01000031.1:9662-9872 GCA_002346545.1 Acidobacteria bacterium UBA2994 | reverse complement strand
CACGGCGACAATCGCCGCGTCGTCGAGCAACGGCACCGAACGGAGCACCTTCACATCGGTCACGCGACCATCGGGCCCAATCACGGCCTCGAGGATGACCACGCCCGACACGCGGGCCGCCTGGGCCACCTGGGGATAGGTCGGGT
The DNA here is from genome assembly GCA_002346545.1 of Acidobacteria bacterium UBA2994. GTDB lineage: Bacteria > Acidobacteriota > Vicinamibacteria > Vicinamibacterales > UBA8438 > UBA2994. The sequence goes on along the minus strand of DEAA01000031.1, from coordinate 9,726 downwards.
CGACGTTACGGGTCTTCTGCGGGGCCTGAACGTTCCCCCCGACACGCACCGGCTCGGCCGGCGG
>DEAA01000031.1:9118-9344 GCA_002346545.1 Acidobacteria bacterium UBA2994 | reverse complement strand
GGGGGGGGGGGGGTGGGGGCGGAGCGGCAAGGATCCCGCCCACGACACCGCCCACGACACCACCGACAACCCCGCCCTCGACGCCCTGAGCCGTGCTCAGGTCGAAACCCGTCTCAGGAGCGATCTCGGCCGGCGCCTCGATCGGCGCGGCATTAGGGTTGACGTCGATGATCGGCTGAGCCACCGGAGCCACCGCGGCCGCCGGCGGAGGCGGTGGAGGCGGTGG
>DEAA01000031.1:1412-8826 GCA_002346545.1 Acidobacteria bacterium UBA2994 | reverse complement strand
GGCGGAGGCGGTGGAGGCGGTGGAGGCGGTGGGGGCGGCGGCGCGGCCACGAACGCCATCATCGACGGCACTTGGGGCAGAGCCTCTGCAGCCAGCAGCGGCACGATCAACAACGCAGCGATCACCCCAACGTGCATGATGATCGAGAGTGGGACCGTGTACCACTTCTGGGCGCCAATCTGAATTGACGGGTTCGAGACTTCGCCGAACATCTGACCTGCCACTGGTACCTCCTAGCCCCCCGACGGGGCGCCCATCACCGCAATGAGAGCGTCGATTATATGCAGACGTCAAAAGCAGTGTCAACGCGACATAGACTCAACTCAAGAACTCTATGATTCTCATGTAAATACTAATTTTTCAGTGCTTTACAGAGTAAATATTAAAGATAGACAGAAAAGAATCACTGCATCCACGCCACAACCAAGGGAACAAAGATAACCGCAACGATCGTCATCAACTTGATCAGGATGTTCAGACTCGGGCCTGACGTGTCCTTGAACGGGTCTCCGACCGTATCGCCGATCACCGCCGCCTTGTGCGGCTCCGACCCCTTGCCGCCGTGATGCCCTTCCTCGATCAACTTCTTCGCGTTGTCCCACACACCACCGGCGTTCGCCATCATCAGCGCCATCAGCACGCCGGTCACGAGCGCGCCGCCAAGCAGTCCGCCGAGGCCTGACACCCCGAGAACGAAACCAGTCAGGACCGGCGCGGACACCGCCAGCAGACCGGGCAAGATCATTTCCTTAATCGCCGACCGCGTTGAGATCGCCACGCACCGAGCCGAATCAGGCTCGGCCTCGCCCTCGAGCAGCCCTGGGATACTCTTGAACTGCCGCCGCACTTCTTCGATCATTTCGTTGGCTGATCGTCCGACCGCGTTCATGGTCATAGCCGAAAAAATAAAGGGCAGCATCCCGCCGATGAACATGCCGATTAGCACGTTCGGATTGGTCAGCTCAAGCGAGAGCAGCCGCGGATCGAACGCGGTCGCGCCGCCACCCGCTGCGACCGCCTCTGCAGCCTTGGCCTGGAACGTCGAGAAGAGCGCGAGCGCGGTCAAGGCCGCTGAGCCGATGGCGAAGCCCTTGCCCATGGCAGCGGTCGTGTTGCCCACCGCGTCGAGGGCGTCGGTGCGGTCGCGCACGAACGACTCGCACTTGCTCATCTCGGCAATGCCCCCCGCATTGTCCGCCACCGGACCGTACGCGTCGACGCCCAGGCTGATTCCGAGGGTCGAAAGCATGCCCACGGCGGCGATCGCGATGCCGTAGAGCTCGCCCATCTGATAGCTACCGTAGATGGTGGCGGCGATGACGAGGATGGGGTAACCGCACGACATCATGCCGACACCGAGGCCAGCGATGATGTTGGTGGCTGGACCGGTCTTCGACTGCACCGCGATGTGCGCTGCCGGCGGTTTGTCCTTCCCGGTGTAGTACTCGGTGATCTTGCCGATGATCACCCCCGACACGACGCCGAACACAACGCAACCCATGACGGCCCAGGGCACCGCGGTGACCTGGATCAGACCGGCGGTCCCGACGATGACGACCGCCGACGCCACGATCAGCCCACGGAGCAATGCGCCCTGCACCTTGCTCTCGTCATCGGTCCGGACGGTAAAGGTGCCGAGGATCGACGCGAAGATCCCCAACCCGGCCAGTAGCACGGGAAACACAGCCAGGTCGGCCTGCACGGCCGCAAACGAGCCAGCATCGACCCCCCAGAGATCACCGGCGGTCACCTGGCTCAGCGCCCACGCGAGAGCCACCGCCGAAATGATGCTGCCGACGTAGGACTCGAACAGGTCGGCCCCCATGCCGGCGACGTCGCCAACGTTGTCGCCGACGCTGTCAGCGATCGTGGCCGGATTGCGCGGGTCGTCCTCCGGTATACCGGCTTCGACTTTTCCGGACAGGTCGCCGGCGACGTCGGCCGCCTTGGTGAAAATCCCGCCGCCAACGCGAGCGAAGAGTGCGATCGAGGAGGCACCCAACGACAGCCCGAGCAAAGAGTCGATGGCCGCGACGCCCTCGCCGCTGAGCCCGCCATAGAGCAGGTAGAGCAACGCAATACCGAGCGTGCCCAAGGCGACCACCGTCAGTCCCATGACCGCGCCACTCGAGAACGCGACCTGCAACGCGCCAGCCAGGCTCGTCTGGGCCGCGGCGGTGGTACGCACAGCCGCGCCGGTGGCCGTGCGCATGCCGACCCAGCCAGCGGTGGCCGACAGCAGCGCGCCGACCAGGAAGCTCACACCCACCAGCAGAGAGTCGCCGGGCAGGAACGCCACCAGCACCACGAACATTACGGCCACGAAAATCGCGAGCACGCTGTACTCGGTCTTCAAGAACGCCATGGCGCCGCTGCGGATGAGCGCAGAGATCCGCTGCATGCGCTCGGAGCCGGCGTCTTTCTTGTTGATGCTATTAACCAGGACGAAGGCGAAGACCGCGGCGACAAGCGGTGCCCCGAGGCCCAAGACCAGATACAGTGGATTGTCCATTCAGATCCTTACGTTACTTAACCGCGGCTTCCGACGTCTAGCCGGGACGACGCCCCCACCGGGGCGGGCTTGCCCTCGCGACCCAAAACCGCTCACTAACCGTTCGCTGGGGTTCTGGCGCCGTCAAAGCGCCACTGACAAACCCCGCAAACTAACAATCGCCTGCCTCCGCTGTCAAGCGACGATCGCAGAGGAAGAGTCTCATGGGGTTGTACGTGACTCCGTCTCCCCTGAGCTGTACGGTTCCGCCACGTCCTCATGCTCAAGCGTGACCGCCCGTAGGACCCGACTGACAGCCATCCCGCCGGTAAGAAAGATTTGTACTCCCTCCTTCACGGTCAGATCTGGGTAACGGGCCCGTCGCTTAGGAAAGATCCGGACGTCGCCCAAGTACAGATGATTAGTCGGCACATAGACCGCCAGCATCGGCTCGTCGCCGGAACCCTGATCGAGCGTGAACTCCTTGGTGAGGAAGCCGAGCACATAGCCGGTCTGCTCGTCGTCCACCAGAACCACACGCTTGAACGCCATCTCGTTCTCGGGCGAGAAGGCCGCCACCAGCTGCTTGACCGGGGCGTACACCGCACGGAACACGGGCAGTCTCAGCAGATACGACTCGCCCCGCTGCAAGAGTCGCTTGCCCAGTACGTTGGTGGCGAGCCCGCCGACCGCCAAAACAAGTGCCAGCGTCGTGACAAGCCCAAGCCCTGGGATCTCGTGCCCAAGCCAGCGGATGTAGAGAGGCGCCATCGCCCCGTCGATCAACTGAAACGCCCAGACAAGGGCCGCCACCGTGATGATGAGGGGCACCATCACGAAACAGCCGGCGATGAAACTGCGGCGTAACCACTGCATCGGCATCTGGCCAGCTAGGACGCCAGCAGCCAGACGAGCAAGGCGGCGGCTACGACCAGCCGGTAGTACGCGAAGAGATCGATCGGATGATGTGCAAGGTACCTGATCAGGCCGGCAACCGCCAGGTACCCGACCACACCCGAGGCCAGAAACCCGACGGCTAGCACGGTGGCTTGCCCCGACAACGCCCCGGCCGGCACGGTCCACGCGCTTCGGACCCCGGCGGCCAGAATGGCCGGAATCCCTAGGAGGAACGAGAAACGCGCCGCTTCCTTCCGGTTCAGCCCTCGCAACATCGCCACGGTGATGACCGACCCTGAGCGCGACACCCCGGGGATGAGCGCCACCGCCTGCGCGCATCCGAGCCCGAAGGCTTCGAAGAGCGTCAACGACGCTGCCTCCCGCTCAAGTCGCGCCACCCGTTCGGCCACGAGCATTACCAGCGCGCCGGCGCTCAATGTCAACACCACGACACCCGGCTCACGAAGGCGGTCGATGACGCCGGCCAGCAGCCATCCAACCAATGCGATCGGCACAGTGCCTACAATGAGACGCTGAGCCATCTGCGCCGGTTCACCCGGAGCGCCCGTCAGCACCTCTGGTGTCGCCCGCACCATTTCGACAAGGTCACTTCGGAAATAGAGCAACACCGAGAGCAAGGTGCCTAGATGACACGCCACGTCGAACGGGATCTCGACGGGGCCAGCCTCCCAACCAAGCAGTTCGCGGGTCAGAATCAGGTGCGCGGAGCTCGAAATCGGGAGGAATTCGGTAAGGCCCTGCACTACCCCGAGCCACGCGGCCTGAATGACGGTCACGCTGCTTCTATGTAGTCAGTGTCCGGGAAACGGCGGCCGTGTCGGTCTCGTCCCGGAAATGGCGAGGTCAGGCGCGCGCCCGGGCCCGGGCCTTCCTGGCACCTCGGCGTTTCGGCTTCGAAGCGTCCGACGCACGCTCGGCGACCGCTGCCGCGCGACGCGATGCGCGTCGCTCGCTGATCACGATCGCGGCGGCGGCGGCGATGAAGATCGTCGAGTAGGTGCCGCTGATCACACCGACGAGAATCGTGAAGGCAAACCCTTTTAGCACGTCCCCACCGGCCACGAAGAGAGCCGCGGCGGTAAAGGCGGTCGTGCCCGAAGTGATGATCGTTCGGCTCAGCGTCTGATTAATGCTCGTGTTGACGAGCGTATCGAAGGCATCGCGGCGCATGGACCGCAGGTTCTCCCGCACTCGGTCGAAGACGACAATGGAGTCGTTGACCGAATACCCTGTGATGGTCAGCATCGCAGCGACCACGTTAAGCGAGAGATCGAAGCCGAAAAACGTGAGCATCGCTAGCGTGATCGCGATGTCATGAGCCACAGCGATGATCGCCCCCACGGCGAAGCTGAAGCGGAAGCGCAACCCGATGTAAATGAGAATGCCGAGCATGGCAAAGACGAAGGCGTTCCGTCCCCGGCGCGTCAGCTCCTCGCCGATGACCGGGCCGACCAATTCCTGGCCGATGACCGAGAACCCGCCAATCGCACTCTGCTGAAGCGCCGTCCGCACGGCATTCGCGCCTTCCTCAAGACTGGTGCCTTGCTCTGCGCCTCCTTGCGGCAACCGGATCAGCATCTCGTTAGCCGCGTCGTCGCCGTATTGCTGCACCACTCCCTGATCCACCACGCCGCCTATGGCGGTTCGGACCTGGTCCTCGGTCACCGGTTCTTCGAATTGAACGATGATGATCGTGCCCCCCGAAAAATCGATACCGAGCCGGGGACCGCCCTGTGTCGCCATCGTGATCGCGCCGGCCACGATAATCGCAGCCGATAGCCCAACGGCTGGCCATCGGAGCTTGAGAAAGTCGATGTTCGGGTTCTTGAAGATCGGCATGGACCCGTTCCGCCTAGATACTCAGCGTGGCTTCGCGACGTCGCGTCAGCACCGCTTCGAACAGAGTGCGCGAGACGAAGACCGCGGTGAAGACGTTGGAGATGAGACCGAACGCCAGCGTAGTGGCAAACCCGCGGATCGGTCCCGAACCAAACTGAAAGAGGAACGCCGCCGCGATGATGGACGCGACGTGGGTGTCGACGATGGTCCACCACACCCGGTCGAACCCGGCGGAGACCGCAGCCCGGACACCTCGAGCCGTCGACAGCTCCTCCTTGATCCGCTCGAAAATGAGCACATTCGAGTCGACGCCCATCCCGATGGTCAAGATAAACCCGGCGATACCCGGCAGCGTGAGGACCGCGTCGACGTAGGCCATACAGGCCAGCAGAATCAGGAGGTTCAGCGCGACCGCCACGACCGCGTTGATCCCGGACAACCGATAGTAGGCCAGCATGAACAACGCCACCATGGCGAGCCCCGCAACCGAGGCCGTAACACCGGCCTGGATCGAGTCAGCACCGAGGCTCGGGCCGACCGTGCGCTCCTCGAGATAGGTCAGATCCGCCGGCAAAGCACCCGAACGCAGAATCAGCGCCAGGTCGTTGGCCTCTTCAGAGGTGAACGTACCGGTGATGCGTCCTTCCCCGCCGGTAATCGGCTCTTGGATGTTGGGAGCCGAATAGACCCTGCCGTCCATGATGATCGCCAGACTGCGGCCGACGTTGGCCCCGGTGAAGTCGCCGAACTTCCTAGCGCCTTCCCGGTTGAACGAAAAACTGATGGCCGGCTGATTGAACTCGTCGATGGTCGGACTGGCGTTGCGAAGATCTCGCCCCGTCACCGGAGCGACTCGACGGGTCAGATAGAACACCGTGGCCCCCGGCGCAGCTCCGATGGACTCATCCCCTCCGGAGATCACTTCCATGTCGGGCGGGACCACCCCGTTGCGGGTAGTGAGCAGGAGCTCGCGGGTCGGCGCCGGACCGTCCTCGACAACCTTCAGTTCGAGCATGCCGGTCGAGCGGATGACCTGCTTAGCGCCATCGACATCTTCGACACCGGGTAGCTGGACCAGAATCTGGTCGCCGCCCACGCCGTGGGGAGCCACGATGGGCTCGGCCACGCCGAGTTCGTTGACCCGCCGCTCGATCGTCTGAAGCGCCTGCCGCACCGACTCTTCCCGGAGCGTCCGCTCGATGCCGGGCAGCATCTGGAACGTATAGCTGCCATTGGCGCCTGGCGTCCGATCATAGGAAGCCTGGAGCAGGTCATCGGCGATCTGTCTGAACTCTTGGTCACGCGCCGGCGTCACCCCCTCGATCCGAAGCTCGGTAGGCGACACGGCAGCTGAGGATGCCAGCACGATGCCCGCCAGAGCCGCTTGCTCACCCAGCTGTTCGGCGCTGGTCTCGGTCTGCAGCTGAAGCGCGTCATCGGTCTCGACCTGCATGACCATGTGCGCCCCGCCCCGCAGATCGAGCCCCAGCCGGATCCGATCCCCCGGGGGGTACACGGCCGCCGCGGCGGCTACGACGACCGCCACCACGGTCAATACCTTCCAGCGCAGGTTCTTCGCCATCGCTCTACTCTCGTGGTCACGCCGGAAGCGCTACATTGACCCCGTGTCCTGAACCACCGGCTCCTGGCCCTGGTAGCCGCCGATCGCGGCCCGTGACACCTCGATCCGGACCTTGTCCGCGATCTGGAGCTGCACCGAGTGATCGTTCAGCCTCGTGATGCTGCCGTAGATGCCACTGGTCGTGATGATCTTGTCGTCGACCTTAAGAGCGTCACGGAACTCCGCCACCTTCTTCTGCCGCTTCCGCATTGGCATGATGATGATGAAATAGAAGATGCCGAGGATCAGCGCGAACGGCACGAACTGCACCCAGGCAGGTGCCGCTCCGCCCTGGGGCGGGGCCGCCATGGCCAACACGACGGGCAGGCTATTAAGGTGCATCGGGCTCCGTCTTACCTGTCACTCGCTCCCGACCGGCGCCCTGGCGCCGGAGGCCGGGACAGTCACGCTTCCGGAGACCACTAGGAACGGGGTCGGCGAGAGAACGTCTCGTGAAATCGTAGCCTGAACGACTCAAACGAGCCGAACGCGATAGCGTCCCTCATTCGCCGCATGGTGTCAAGGTAGAAGTGTATGTTATGCAG
>DEAA01000031.1:745-1118 GCA_002346545.1 Acidobacteria bacterium UBA2994 | reverse complement strand
AAGGTAGAAGTGTATGTTATGCAGTGTGTTAAGGGTGCTCGCCGTCATCTCTCCAGCCAGAAAGAGGTAGCGCAGGTAGGCGCGTGAGTAGTGGCTGCAGGTGTAGCAGGAACACTCGGGATCGGGAGGGCGCCTGTCCTCGGCGTAACGGGCCTGCTTGATAGCAATAGGTCCGGTGCGGGTCAACAGCTGTCCGTTGCGCGCGTTCCGTGTGGGTAACACGCAGTCGAAAAGGTCAATACCCCTCGCCACGCTCTCGACCAGGTCGTCGGGCATGCCGGTTCCCATCAGGTAGCGCACCCCCTCGTCGGGCATGCTCGCTGCGGTTTCCTCGACCACGTCGTACATCAGCTCGACCGGCTCGCCGACGCTG
>DEAA01000031.1:0-434 GCA_002346545.1 Acidobacteria bacterium UBA2994 | reverse complement strand
GACGCTGAGCCCGCCGATCGCATAGCCCTCGAAACCGACTGACACGGTCTCTCGCAGGCTGGCTTCGCGGAGGGACGGGTAGACACTGCCCTGAATGATTCCGAACTGCGCCTGGCCGGGGTTGGTCACCACTCCATCGCAGAGATCGTGGTCCGCAGAAATGGCCAGGAACCGACGGCGCCCACGTTCAGCCCATCGCAGCGTGCGCTCCATCGACGCCCGCGCCGCGGCCTCGTCAACCGGATAGCTGGTGCATTCGTCGAACACCATCGCGATGTCCGAACCCAGGTTCGCCTGGATATCAGTCGCGGACTCCGGTGTCAGACGCTGCAGACTGCCGTCGAGATGTGAGCGAAACGACACACCATCTTCGTCTATGCGACGGCGATCACCGAGGCTGAAGACCTGATAGCCGCCGCTGTCGGTGAGGATCG
>DEAA01000020.1 GCA_002346545.1 Acidobacteria bacterium UBA2994 | reverse complement strand
ATCCACATCAACGTCATCCGCCCCTTCCCGGAGGAGGCGGTGGTTGAAGCCCTGGCCGGTCGAAAGAACGTCATCATCCTCGAGCGCACCGACGAGGCCCTCGCTTCGGACAACCCGCTCACGCGGGACATCCGTAGCACCCTGTCCAAGGCCGTGCAGCGCGGAGAGCAGGGCCTGACCGACGGACCCACCATGAAGGCTGACGAGATGCCGCAGATCTTCAGCGGTAGCTACGGCCTCGGCTCCCGGGACTTCCGACCAGAGTCCATCATCGGCTCCTACGAGTACGTGGTGATGGGGCGCGCCCGAAAGGATGGGCGGACGGCGGCGGACGGTGAGACCTACTTCACCCTCGGTATCGACCACCCCTACGCGGTGACATCGGAGGACACTCCATCCCTGCTCCCCGATGGGGCCATCGCGGTCCGCATGCACTCCATCGGTGGCTGGGGAATGATCACCACCGGAAAGAACCTGGGCGCCATCATCGGTGAGTTCGGAGATGACGTCTCGCAGCGCAGCGGCGAGTTCGACGAACATGGCCGACCCAAGGAGATCATTCACATCAGCGCCAACCCGAAGTACGGCTCGGAGAAGAAGGGCGCGCCGACCTCCTACTTCCTTGTGGTGGCCCCGGAGCGCGTGCGGGTCAACTGCGATCTTCAGCACGTGGACGTGGTGCTCTGCTGCGATCCCAAGGCGTTCACCCACTGCAACCCGCTCGACGGGATGTCCGAAGGCGGCGCGCTGATCTGGGAGTCTGAGGAAACGGCCGAGGAGGCGTGGGAACGGCTGCCCATCTGGGCTCGTACCCAAATCATCGAGAAGAAGATCCGGGTGTTTACGCTGCCCGGTTTTGACATCGCCCGCAACGCCACCAACCGGGCCGACCTCCAGCTCAGAATGCAGGGCAACGCTTTCCTTGGTGCTTTCTTCAAGGTCTCGCCGCTGCTTCAGGACTTCGAGATCAGCGATGACCAGTTCAAGGAGGTTGTCCGCAGCCAGTACCAGAGAAAGTTCGGCAAGCTGGGGCCGGCCGTAGTCGAGTCGAACATGACGGTCATGACCCAGGGCTTCGGTCGCGTGACCGAAATCAAGGTGGGCGAGATCACGGCCGCGGACCGCTCGACCCTCCGCGGGTTGCCCATGCTGCCGCTCGATCACGAGAGCACCAGCGGCGCCGGGTGCCCCACCTGTCGCTCGACCCCTATTCCGGAAGAGCAGGAGGAACGAACGCCGCTGACGCAGGTCGCGATGTTCGACGCCGAGTTCCGGTCGGACTACGGCTACGATCAGCCTGCGTCACCGCTGGCTGCGATGAGCGTTATGGCCGCCGGCACGGGTGATACAGCGTCGAAGTATGTCGCGCGCCGAGAGACGCCACTTTTCATCCCCGAGAACTGTACCCAGTGCATGGAGTGCATCTCGGTGTGTCCAGACACTGCCCTGCCGAACTGCTCGCAGGACGTCGAGACGGTCCTTAAGACCGCGATCAACCACTACGTGGAGGACCTTGGCGATCGGGCGAAGTTGCTAGCCCACGTGCCCGAGATCGAGCAACGCATGCGGACACTGATGAACGAATCGGTCGCCGCCAAGGCCGACACCCCGTTCCCGCAGCTGATCCGTCAGGCGACCAGCGGCCTGAACGGTTTTTCGGACACGTCGCGCGAGCAGTTCTACGGTATCGTCGACCAGGCGCCTATTGCCTACAACAAGGTCAACGCCATCTTCAAAGGTCCGGAAAAGAAGAACCCGGGTAGCGGTGGCGTGTTCTCGATCTTTGTCTCCGACCTGTGCAAGGGTTGCGCGGCCTGCGTGACTGCCTGCGGTGACCACGACGCGCTGCGGATGGTGGCCGAGACCGAGGAGGTCAACGCGGACCACGAGACCGGCACGGCGTTCCTAGATCTGCTGCCGGACACCGAGCAGAAGTTCCTCGGGTTCTACAACGACGCCAATCCGGTCGACTCGAAGACGGCCACGCTGAGGAACCACCTGATGGTGCGCCGGAACTACGACGCGCTCGTATCAGGCGACGGCGCGTGCGCCGGTTGTGGGGAGAAGAGTGTCCTCCGCGCGGTGGCTTCGGTGACCGAGGCCTATATGCGGCCGCTCTATCACGCCAAGGCGGACCGCTTCACCGAGAAGGCCCAGGCACTCCGTGCTACCGGCGCCGAAGAATTGGCGGCATTGGCTGCGCTCCACCCGGAGCGGCACGCGCTCTTTGTCCGCTTGGTGGCTCACGTCATCATGGGCCTCGGCGGCGACAGCGACGCGGATACTGACGCCCGGCTCGCGGCGCACGGCGAGATCTCCGACGAGGAGATCATCGACGCGCTCGCCACCGTACTTGAGCAGGAGGCATTCAACCATAAGCAGCTTCAGCCGCTCGACGGCCGCCTCGACAACGGGCAGTGTGTAATGGCGATGGCGGCGCACACCGGCTGCAATACCGTGTATGGGTCGACGCCGCCCAACAACCCGCATCCCTATCCCTGGATGAACTCGCTCTTCCAGGATGGCGCGACCATTGGTTGGCTCTTCGGTGAGAGCTTCATGGTCGATCATGCCCGTCGTTCGGTAATTCCCGAGCGTCTCACCGACGCGCTGATGGACAAGGCCGGCACGTCGCTGACCCGGCAGGACTTCTACGATTACACCCACTTCAGCGACAACCTGATGACCGACGAAGAGGTCAAAGAGTTGCCCAAGGTGTGGATCGTCGGTGGTGACGGTGGCATGGGTGACATCGGCTACCAGAACGTGTCGAAGGTCGTCCTGCAGAACCGGCCGAACGTCAAGGCGGTGATGCTCGACACCCAGGTCTACTCGAACACCGGCGGCCAGAACTCCGATTCGACCCCGATGTTGGGCGGCAGCGATATGAACTCGTTTGGCGCGGCGACCCAGGGTAAGGCGGTGGAGAAGAAGACGGTGGCCGAGACCTTCCTGGCCGGCCACGGGTCGCCATTCGTCTCGCAGATCTCGATTGCCAACGCACCGAAGTTCTTCCGGGCGATTCTGGATGCGCTCGAGTATCGGGGCACCGGCTTCCTGCAGTGCTTTACGACCTGTCAGCCCGAGCACGGCGTGGCCGATGATATGGCGCTCGACCAAGCGCAGCGGGTGCGCGACTCGCGGGGTGCTCCCGAGTTCGTGTTCAATCCAATGCTGGGCGAGACCTACGAGGAGGCGCTCGACCTCAAGGGCAATCCGCATCCCGACAAGGATTGGTACACCACCAAGTTTAAGCCGACGGGCGAGAAGTACCGTTACACCGTGGCGCACTGGTGCGCGACCGAGGCCCGGTTCCGCAATCACCTTAAGCGGATCAATGACGAGAGCAAGGTGGCCGGGCTGGTGCCGCTCGAGAACATGCTGGCGCGAATCACCCAGCAGGACGTGGTGCATCGCCGCCATCTGGATCCGGAGCATCGGTCGTACATCCCCGACTTCGGCGTCTACGCGAAGGTGCCTGGGCCCGACGGTTCGCCGCTCCTAATGACGCTCTCCCGTCAGCTAGTGCTGTTCTGTGTCGAACGCCGTAAGGCCTGGCGTCTGCTCCAGAGCAAGGGCGGCATCGTGAACAAGGAATACCGCGCACAGCGCGATCTGCTGGCCGACGTCGACAACGGACGGATCTCGAAGGCCGAGCTATTCGACCGGGCCGAAGAACTCATGGAAGAGCGGATCAGCGGCACGCTGGAAGCAGCCGGCTAGGTCGAGACGGCGCGTGGCCGCTAACGAAGCAGTAAGACCACCAGGGCGGTCGCTACGCCCATCTGCCACCAGAGCTGGGTGCGCTCTTGCACCAGGAGGGTGCCCAGTAACAGCACACCGGCAGCGAGTGCCAGCAGATACCAGTACAGCTCGGTGAACGTCTCACGCCGCTGGGTGGAGACCGCCCGTGACTGGACGTCGCTTAGGATATCGAGCACGACCGATTGCGCCGAGTCGACGCCCAGTTCGAAGTAGCGGCCCTCGCCGGCCTGCGCGATGGCGCGCAACGAGTCGCGGTCGAGCACGGAGTGAATCGGGTCTTCGGGAGGCGTGAACGGCCCGGGTGGAAGCTGCGGAATGTAGCCGCCGGCGGTGGTGCCGACACCGACCACGTAGACCCGGATACCGCGGCCGCGGGCCAGCTCAAGCGCCTTCTCGACCTCGCCCGACCAGGCCTGGCCATCCGAGATGACGATGAACGCCTTCGAGCTGAGGCGCTCGCCGTAGAGCTCGGCATCAAGCTCGAACATCCGGACGCCCCAGTAGATGCCCTCCTCGATGTTGGTATCCCAACTGGTGTCGTCCTCCAGCCGGAACGGTGGTTCGTCGCTCAGGAAATCAAGGAAGAAGAACAGGGCGTTCGGGTCACGGGTCAGTCGGATCTGAGGGGCGGCGCGATGTGCGAAGAGCGCCAGCGCCACCCGCTGGTCGTTCCAGCTGAGGAGTTCGGCGAACATCCGGATCCAGCCGATGGAGCGCTGCCACCGATCCGGGTCCGTATCGCTGACCCGCATCGAAGTGGAGCCGTCCTGTAGGATGATGAAATCGGCGCCGGCGTTCTCGGTGACCGAGGCCAGCACCTGTGGTTGCGCGAGTGCCACCGTCAGCAGCGCCGAGGCCAGCACCACCGAGCCCCAGAAGGACAGGCCCCCGGTGTAGGGAAAACGTTCGATCACCGGCGTGGTCCGGCTGTCGGCGGTCCGGTGCACTTCCGCGCGGCGGCGAGTCAGTTGCCACGCCCACACCACGGCGAGCGTCGCCGGGATCGGCAGCAGCCACAGGAACACCGGTGAGCCAAACTCGATCGGGGGCATCGATGCAGTGGGCTATCCGCGGCGGCGAATTGGGGCGCCCTCGCCCACGGTGGGATCTTCCGTCTCTTCCGGGTCGAAGATGCTCTCCTGGGGCACGTAGATCTGCACGTCCTCCATCTCCGCCTCTTCCGGGTTCTCGCCCGCGGCGCCAGGGATGGTCGGGCTCGAGAACTCGGGCACCTCGTCGCCGCCCGCGATCTCGGCCCGTAGGCGGAGCACGAGCTCGTAGTTGTAGGCGGCGTCGCGGTCACCCTCGTTGGCCTCCAGCAGGCGCCGATAGACACCGACGGCGCGGTCGAGTGCGCCGAGCGCGGCCTCGCGGCCGGCGTTCGGCCGGCGCAGGGTCAGGTAGTCGGCGTTGGCCACTACCAGTTGGAGCGGAAGGTTGCCGGCCACGCTCGGGCTGTCGGCCGCGGTGTAGTCGGCCACCAGGCTGCCGTACTCACCCCGCCAGTACCGAACTGCCGCCTTCCGCGCCGCCAGTTCCGCACGGGTGCCCTCGAAGAACCACGGCACCGGGGCCGACCAATCCAGTCGGCGGTCTACGCTCGCATAGCTGCGTGCCGCCTGATTCAGATCGAGCGTCGACAACGCTACATCGGCCTGGGCCAGTTGCCGCTCGATGCCGGCCGCCGCCAGCAGTCCTGCCGCCACCACCGCGAGCAGCGCCGCTCCCATCAGATATCGCGCGATTGTTCTCACCATGCGTTGCTCCGTTTAGGGAAACCGTCTGAATGGCTTCAAGCCGAGCGCGGCCACGGCCGCAAGGCTCCAGAGTCCCAGAGCGGCCAGGGTGAACCCGGCGAAACGTGGCTGATGGGCCACATATCGGGTTACCTCGATCTCGCCGGCCGCCAGTTCGTCGATCTCGTGCACCGCCCGTAGGATGGCGGCTTCGTCAGCGGCCGGGTAGAACCGGCCGCCGGTCCGTTCTACCGCCAGCTTCCAGGTGTTGTCCGGCAGCACGTCTCCCATGTCCTGCGCATAGGCGGTGCGGATGAAGTAGACCGGGATCGAGTTGTCGGCCGCTTCCTGCAGGATGTCGTCCAGCGACCGTCCCTCGTACACCGCGTGCGTGTCCTGGCCGTCACTGAAGATGACCATCAGGTTGCCCTGGGCGCGCAGGAAGTCGAACGTGCGGAACAGCTGCACGCCGCGGGTGATGGCTCGCATGATCAGCGTTCCGTGATCGGGAAACCGGTCGTACTCCTCGGGGGTACCGATCAGGCCGATGCTCAGCAGAATGTTCTCGTAGTCGTTGGTGAACGGAGTGACGATGTAGGCTTCTCCGCCGAACTGCACCAGTGACACTAGGTCTTGGTGGTTACCCGCCATCCGTTGTCGGACGAAGTAGCCGGCCGCTGCGACATTGGCCAGATAAGTGTTGCCCCATCCGAGTTGGTCGGTCGCGAACGACGAATCCATGCTGAGCGAGGCGTCGATCAGAATCGCGATTCGATGTCCGGGGAACGTGGCGCGCTCCTGGATCAGGCTGGTGTGCGGGTCGCCGAGCGCGAGGGCGAAGCAGGGTAGACCGGCCAGAAACAATCCGAACGGCAGATGGCGGACTGGCGCCAGCCGCGAACGTCTAGTCAGGAACACCGGAAAGAGCGCCGGCAGTGCGACATCGGTGCGGCCGGGCCGACGGGTCAAAGTCCGAACCAGCACGGTGGCCACGGCCACCAGCACCATGGCGCCCAAGGTCATGACGACCGCATCGCGGCGGGGGAGAGGCAGCGTCGTCCAGGAGAGCGATGCCACCTGGTCGAACGCCGTACGGATGGCGACCAGCAGGTCGGTCAGCGCGTCCATGAGGTGGGTAGCGAGCGCAGGCGCTCGGCGGCCTCGGTGGCCAGACGCACCGGCGCGGTCACCCGCCACCGGAGCTGCTGCAGGTGCGAGACGGCGCCGTCGAGCGCCTGCGTCAGCGTCTCGGCGCTAAGAGCGCCGTTGTGGCCATAGCGTGCGGCGGTAAAGGAGCGCAGCGCGTCAGCGAGTGGATGGGTACCGTTTATCTCGTCGCCCGGCGGCAGACGGGCCGTAAGTGAGTCCGCGGTTGTGCCGGACGAGACCAGCAACGTGCGGCGACGGAGCCACCCGTGTTTCACTCGTAGCTGGCCATCTCTGGTAGCGGTCCCGGGGGCGACCGTGGCCTGGGCCACCGGCGTGTCGGTGGCGACCGCCCCGCCAAGGCGTAGCGCGCTCAATGTCCGCAACGCCAGCTCCGGCGTCCAGCCGCCGCCGCTGGTCTGTTGCACCGAGCGAAGCTCGCCAAGCGCGGCGCCCACGACCGCCGATGGTGGCACCGGCGTGTCGCGAGTGGTGGTGACGCCTCGGCGGTCGCGAAGCGCCCGGGCGATCCCCAGCGCGAGGATGCCCGCGGCGAGGACCCCGGCCAACCCGGCCAGTAGCGTCAGCAGGGACGCTCGCAGCTCTCCGGACTCCGCATCGCCGAACGACGGGGGAGCGAGATCGCGGATGTCGACCGACGAGGTAGGCACCAGCGACAGCAGTCGGATCGAGCCCGGGGCCAGGATGTGGGTTAGCTCACGCCCCATCAGGACAGGACTGTCGTCGCTCCGTCGCTCGATCCGGTAGGTCAGATCCAGCGGCGGAAGCTCGACGTCATCGCCGAAGCTGCCTTCCACGATTAGCCTCAGGGTGTAGCGATATTGGAGAAACCGGAACACGCCATCCTCGACCGGAGAGAACTGTTCGCCGCCCAGGACCTCGAAGGGGCTGACGTGGATCGCTTCCGGTTCGAGCGCGGCCGTATCGAGCACGGTGCGGGCCTCGCTGGTTTCGACCAGGCGGCAGGTTACCGTCATCCCGAAGCGCTCGCCCACGTACACCGCGGCACGGTCGACACGCCGCCAGCAGGTTAGCGCGTCGATGGCGGTTTCACCGGCTGGCTGTAGGGCTGTTGCCCGGGGAGTCGCAAGTGAGGCGAACGCGACCGCCGCCATCAGCAACCATCGTTGCAGCCTCATCAGGCGCTCGTCCGTCGTGCGTAGTGGCATCGTCTACCGCCTCAGTTGCTTTCGGTCGAGCAGGAACGACACCAGAGTTTCGTGGAACGGCCGATCCGTTCCGTCTAGCCTGAGCATTTCTAGGCCACGGTCGTGGGCTTGCTGCTCGACGCCGTCCTGCCAGCGGGTCACCCGCTCGCCAAGCTTGCGTAGGTCCGATGCCGCGATCAGCCGAGTCCGTCCCGTCTCGACATCGAGCCCCTCGACCCATCCCGCCGAGAGTGCCGGCAGCGTGAAGGCGAAGGCGCTGTCGACCATCACCAGGAACACGTCGTGTGCTGTGGCCAGATCCGCCAGCTCGTCCAGCAGCGGTACCGGGTCCTCGAACAGAAAATCGGAGATCACCGGCACCAGTGAACGCTTCCTCAGTAGTCCGGCGAAGCCGACGTCGGGCGCCGCCTCCGGGCGATCCCGACCCTCGAGATGTGCCTGGTAGGTTAGGGCGCAGTGCATGGCGTGCCCTTTTCCCATGCGCGGGCCAGCGGCGATCCATCGCCGGTTACCGTCGAAGGTGACCAAGCCGGCTTGGTCCTGGAAAAACGCCGCGGCCATGGCTAGGGTGGCGACCGTGCGCGCGATGATCTTGGCGATTGGCGTGTCACCGGTGCCGCAGTGCGTCGAGGAGGAGACGTCAGCTGCGATCACGATCGGTGCGTTGCTCTCCTGGTCGAATTCCCGGGTGAGGAGCGGGCTGAAGTTGGTGAGCGTCGATTGCGGCCAGTCGATGCTCGCCAGCCGATCGCCGGGTTGCCAGTCGCGCAGGCCAGCCAGGTCGTGACCGGTGCCTTGGAAGAGGCTCGGATGTCCCCCGATGGCGAGCTCCTGCATCCGCTTGACGATGACCAGCTCGACGTCCTGGATCTCGGCCCAGGACACCAGCGAGTCTTCCGCGTCGCGCAGTTGTGGACTCATCGGAGGGCTCAGGGGATGGGGACGGTGTCGATCACCTCGTCGATCACCGTTTCCACCTTGATATCGCGGCTCGCGGCATGTGGCGCCAACCAGATCCGGTGGCCGAGCACGTAGCGTGCGAGCTCCTGGATGTCTTCGGGATACACCTCGCTGCGTCGTCCCTCAAGCAAGGCCCATACCTTGACCAGACGGCCCCAGCAGATGGTGGCGCGTGGTGATCCACCCAAGTCGACGTACTGTTCCACTAGTGCCGAGGGCGAGTGATGGTGCCAGTCGGTGTCGGGGCTGCAGGGCCGGGTGGCGGCGACCAGGCGGCGGATGTACTTACCGAGCGCGTCGTGCAGGAATACCTGCTCGCCGATTCGGGCCCGTAGCTCGAGAACCCGTTTCTTGGGCATGAGGCCGTCGAGCTTCACCTGCTTGAAATCGAAGTTGACGAGTTTCTGCTCCTCGTCAGGGGGGAGGTAGCCGACGTTGACCATGATCGCGAACCGGTCGATGGCCGCCTCCGACAGTGGAAACGTGCCCTGCCCCAGCTCGATCGGGTTCATGGTGGCGATGGCGAAGCTGAAGGTCGGGAGCTGGTAGGTCTCCTTGCCCACGGTCACCGAACGGTCCTGGAGCCCTTCAAGGAACGCGCTCTGCGACTTCAGCGGAATGCGATTGATCTCGTCCAGCAGGATGACCTCGGCGGAGGCCAGTGGTCCGAACTCGGTGAGAAACTCGCCGGTGGCCGGATTGATCATCTGGAAGCCGACCACTTCGGTCGGCTGCAGGTCGGCGCGTCCCTGAAGGCGGGCGAATTTGGCGCCGCTGATCGCCGCCAGGATCACGCCGAAGAAGGTCTTGCCGACGCCTGGAACCCCACGAAGCAACAAGTTGCCGGCATTGACCTGACGCTGTGCCTCTTGGTCGTAGGTGGTGGGGATCTCGGCCAGGAGCACCATGTTAGCCAGGGCCTTTTCCCGGTCGTATCCGACCAGAGCCTTGGCCCCTTCGGCCACGATGGCTTCGTGGAAGTCGACGGCGTCTTGAAGGTCGGCATTCATGGTCGGCGGGCGACACGCCTCGCTCTTGACGCCGCCCTGGCCTTAGACGACAACCCTTGTGGGGCGCAGGCTTCTGGGTTTCGGCGCGGCTGCCGCGTACAAGACTTGGATCCTATAGGAAAGACAGGCGTTTTTTCGCGGATGCCTGGATGCGGCCGGCGGATGGCTGTTTCGGACGTCGATCTTTGGTTTTGGTTGGGCCGGGCGGGTTCCTACGCCCGGCCCTTTCTTTGCTTTGTGCGTAGCAGGTGATTCGCGTCTACGCACGTGTCTAGACCGTCCGGTAGCCCGTCTAGGGTTCGGTGTCCCGTTCGGACAGGAATTCGCGTGCCATCTTGCGGGAGCTTTCCCGTATGGAGCGGACGGCCGCCTTGTTGGTGATGGTGGCACGAGAAATGGCGTCGATGTCTTCTCCGACCGTCAGCGGAGCTAGCACGTTCTGATCCTGAAACTGCGCTAGAAACTCCGGGAGATCGATGGAGAAGTAGCCGAACGGCTCGTTGTGATAGACCATGCTGACGTTGATGATCGCCCCGGTTGGCGCCATGCCGACCAGCATCCAGATCTCGCCCTTGTAGCCGACTACTCCGCGGGCGAAGTCGACCGTGAAGAAACCGAGTCCGACGAGCTCTTCCGCGCCATCGGCGGCGGTGCGATAGCCCCGGTAGTGGGGTGTATTGCGGTCGACGAACCGGAACGTCTCGGCGGCGGGTAGTGCCTCTTTCAGATATCTCCCATAACGCGGGATGTCGTCGGTGGCCCGCCAGCGCTGCGCCTGGAGGGTGACGGTCACTCCGACCACGACGAGCAAGAGCATTGCGAGCCAGCGTCGACGCGTCAGTGTGGGCACCGTACAGCGTTTCCGATCAGGCGGCGTGTCCGCGACTGGACGTCCAGAGCCGGCTCAACATCCGGCCGATGTCGCCGCGGTCGATCTGCATGTGGCCATTGTAGCGTCTCGCGCTAGAATCGGCCTGACCTCGGACCCTCGCCTGCGAGCTGGGCGGCAGACGCGAAACCGGACCCGGGAGTCTCGGTTGTAGGACTGTGAACGAACCGGACAAAAAGGGACCAAGATGCCCGATTACAAGCTGATCGGCAAGAACTACACGACCTCTGAACTCCGAGCCAAAGTCACCGGTCGCGCCAAGTACGCCGAGGATTTCCGTGCCGAGGGAATGGTCTTCCTGAAACTGTTGACCAGCCCGATGCCGCACGCTCGCGTGCGGAGCGTCGATACGTCGGCCGCCTTGGCGATGCCTGGTGTTGAAGGCATCCTGACGCCAGACGACCTGGCCGAGATCGAAGCGCCGAACGAGGCCGGGCTCACCTACGAACCGCTGTACGAGGGGGAGCCAGTCCTGGCCGTCGCAGCTGTTGACGAGCCGACCGCCTCTGCGGCTATCGAGGCCATCGAGATCGAGTGGGAGGTGCTGCCGTTTGCCCTTGACCCGCTCGACAGCCTGCGTCCCGACGGTCCCAACGCCAGGCTCGATGGCAATACGATGCAGGACCGCGAGCTGGCCACCGTCAAGTGGTCGGATCGTGAGGCGTCCGAACTGGATGAGGGTCGGGTACCGACCACTGGTCTGTTCACCGACGAGTGGGTTGTAGGCGATCTGGACACTGGGTTTGCTGCGGCGGATCTGATCATCGATGAGTCGATCTATCACCAGTCGATGGGGCACCAGCCGCTCGAGAGCCGAAGCTGCATGGCTTACTGGCAGAACGGCAAGGTCTACGTCTACGGTTCCACGCAGAGCACGGCGCGCACGGTCGGAATCGTCGCGCGCTGGACAGGCGTCGAGCAGGAGAACGTTGTGCTCGTGGCCGAGTATTGCGGCGGTGGCTTTGGCAGCAAGGCGGCCGGCGCGCTGAGCATGGTGTTTCCGATTGCTATGTCCAGAAAGATCAGAAAGCCGGTCATGATGCGGATCTCACGCCGCGAGGAGAACGCCATCGGCCGCGCGCGTCCGGCCGTGCAGCTGCGAGCCAAGCTAGGGTTCCGGAGCGATGGCCGTTTGCTCGCGATGGACCTTTTCTCGGTGGGTGATGGTGGTCCCTATGGACGGAGCGGCGACTTCCTCTCGTTGGGCAACATCGCGTCACTGATCTACCAGCCGGAGGCCATCCGGATTCGCGGGCTGAATGTCTACACCAACACGCCCCCGCGGGCGGCGCAGCGCGCGCCCGGGGGCGAGCAGGCGGTCAGCATGCTGGCACCCCTGATGGATCGGGCTGCGCGGGAACTCGGCGTCAGCCCTACGGAAATGATCCGGATTAATGCGCCATCCGGTCAGGCCAAGTTCGGTGCGCCCGGACGCGACGGTGCCCAGGGGAACGCCTCGAGCGCGTTCGTCGTCGAGGCGCTCGACAAGGGAATGGCCGAGTTCGGGTGGGCCGAGCGGAGCCGAAGAAGCGGAGAGCGGCGGGGCACCAAGGCCACCGGGATCGGTGTAGCGCTCAGCAGCTTCTCGGCCGGGAGCTCGGGCATGGACGGGCTCGCCGTCCTCCGTCCCGACGGCATGCTCCAGCTACACACTGGGGTCGGCAACCTCGGCACCGAGTCGTTCTCCGATTGTGCGCGCGCGGCCGCTGAGGCTCTCGACATGCCGTGGGAGCGGGTCGAGTTGGTGTGGGGTGCCACCGACCGGAACCTGCCCTGGAGCGCGATGTCGGTCGGGAGTCAGACCACCCACGCCCACACTCGCGCCAACTGGGCGCTGGGGCTGGATATTCGCCGGAAGCTCCAGGAGATTGCAGCGGGCGACCTCGGCGGCGCGCCCGCAGATTACGACGTGGCCGACGAGCGAGTCTTCCGTCGCGGCAGCCGCGGACAGGGGTTGAGCTTCGCGCGAGCGGCCGAGCGTGCGATCGAACTCGGTGGGCGCTACGACGGTCACGAATTGCCAGAGGACATTAACGGCATGACCGTGGCGTCTGCCACCGCGCTGGCCGGCCGTGGTCTGCTCGGCGTCGCCAAGGACAACTTCGACACCGGCGGCCGCGTGATGTCGTTTGTCGTCGGCTTCGCCGAGGTTGAGGTCGACGTCGAGACGGGCGCCATCCAGATGGTGGATTACGTCGGCGCCGCCGATTGCGGCACCGTCGTGCATCCGAGACTGCTTGGTTCGCAGATTCACTCAGGCGGCATCCAGGGGTTCGGCATCGCATTGAGCCAGAAATGGGTCTATGACCGGCGTTGGGGGCTCGCGGTGTCGAAGCGTTTCTACAACAACCGTCCCCCCGGCATCCTCGACGTGCCGCACGAGCGGCCCATGGGCTGGGTGACCGCCGACGAGCCGGATCCATTCAATCCGCTGGGAGCCAAGGGGATCGGCGAGCCGGCGATTGGCGCGGCGTCTGGCGCCGTGCTGTGCGCCATTGCCGACGCGCTTGGCGGCGAGGGGCAGTTCTACCGTTCACCGGTGACGGCCGACATGGTCCTGACCAAGCTCGAGCAGTTGCCGGCGCCACATGGTCGGTTGGTGAACCATGTGTAACTAGCGACTGGCGTTGGCGCCGAGCGTTGCGCGTCAACGCCCATGGGGGTCGAAGCGAGCAACTCCCGTCGGCTTTGGGAGTTGGGGAAGAGCACGGAACGAATGGGCATCGATCGACGGCGATTCATTGGGACGACGATGGCGGCCGGGATCGGGCTGGGTGCTGGCGTTCGAGCCTGCCCGGTACCGCGGGGACGGGCGGCGGCGGTTCAGACAGGACGGTCACCCGACATCGTGGTGGTCGGCGCCGGTACGTTTGGCCTCTGGACTGCCCTGCATCTCCAACGGTTGGGTGCCCGCGTCACCGTGATCGACG
The DNA here is from genome assembly GCA_002346545.1 of Acidobacteria bacterium UBA2994. Lineage (GTDB taxonomy): Bacteria > Acidobacteriota > Vicinamibacteria > Vicinamibacterales > UBA8438 > UBA2994. Next base: position 40,984 of record DEAA01000020.1, on the reverse strand, counting down.
CCTACGGTCCGGCGAATTCCAGGTCCACCTCTGGTGGCGAGACCCGGGGCGTGCGCACGTCTTACGGGGACCGCGAGCATGGCCTCCACTGGACCCGCTGGGCCGGCCAGGCGATTGAGCGCTGGACTGAATGGGACGAGCTGGGCCGAGATCGGCTGCTGCCTCGAGTGTTCTTCACCACCGGTGACCTCATCATGCGGGAGGAGACTAGCCAGTACATCGAGCAGACCCGCGCGCAGTGGGATACGGTGGGCACTCCCTACGAACTGCTTACCGCCGACGAGATCGAGTATCGGTGGCCCTGGATTCGGTTCGACAATCTCGGCATCGCGCTCTACGAACCGGCCGCCGGCGTGGTCCGTGCTCGTCGGGCGCTCGAATCGGTAGCCCAGGTCTTCGAGGACGAGGGCGGCACGATCCAGATCGGGCGGGCGTCGATTGGCGTTCGGGATGGCCGGTCCCTCCAGAGCGTGACGGTAGAGGGGGGAGACTCGCTTCGCGGCGACATCACCCTGTTTGCCTGTGGCCCCTGGTTTCCCAAGGAGTTCCCGTCCTTGATGGCCAATCGCATCCGGATCTCGATCGGCCACGTCTTCTACTTCGCGCTGCCGCCAGGGGATACCCGCTTCGCCTTTCCGAACATGCCGAGCTACGGTGTGCCTGGATGCACCGGCTGGCCCGCGCTGCCGCCTGACCATCGAGGATTTCGGGTGCGGACGGGCGGGCGCCCTGGCGATGATCCGGATACCAGTGACCGTTGGATTCCGCCCGAGAGCCACGAGCGCCCGCGGCAAGTTCTCGAGCGCCACTTCCCGGATCTCGTAGGGGCGGCGATCAACGAGACTCGGGCCTGTCACTATGAGAGCTCCGTAACGCGGAACTTCATCATCGACCACCATCCCGACCTCGACAACGTCTGGTTGCTGGGCGGTGGCTCGGCGGAGGCGTTCAAGTTTGGGCCCGTGCTGGGTGAGTACATCGCCAAGCGGGTGTTGGACATGGACGATGAGCCGGAGCTAGCCGAGGGGTTCGCCTTGACCGACGAGGAGTTTGGCGCCCGCGGCCGTTGATTTTTGTTCCCGATGCCTAACACATGTTCGGACCATGACTATTCTGTCTGACCTAACGCTTGACGAATGTACGCCGGTGCGGGTGTGGGCCGCGCTCGATCCGGAGACCCGCCGCCTGGCCGCTCGGGCTTTGTGGGCCAGCGATTCTGAGATGCGGGAGCAGGCGGTGCAGGCGCTCGCCTCCGCGCTCAACTTCCGTCCCGCCGGTGTTCGCAAGCTGTCTCCCGATCGCAGGATCGACTATCTGGCACGTCGAGTTCGTCCCGACGACGCGCTGGCGTCGTCTCTGCTGATGGCTCTGCACCTCGGCGGGCGCCAGGCGCTGTTGACCACCTTTCTCGACGAGCTAGGCATTCCGAATGAGGATGGCCTCATCGACGCCGACGTTAAGCCGAAGCCGGTCGAGGCGGATCGGCTCGCGGCCGCGATCACGGCAATCCGGGAGCGGTTTCCGGCCGACGATGTCGACCTCTACCTGGTGAGTCTGCTCGCGCTTGACCCCGACACCTGGGGTGCAATGGTCGATGTTGTGACCTCTCCCGCCACCACCTAGCGCCACTAGCGATGCCCTGGGAACTCGGCGACCGGCTGACTCACCGTTTTAACTCGGATCTTGGACCCGGGCTCGTCGAGTCGATCGACGGACGCACGCTCGTGGTGGAGTTCCCCGAGTCAGATACCGTGCTGCGCCTGGCAGCCGACAGCGACGCGCTTGTGCCGCTCATGTTTGCGGCCGGCGCGCCTGCGCGCGTGATCTCCACCGGCGAACAGGTGCAAGTCGACGTCCAGCTGGACGAAGAGCGCGTGCGACTTACTGATGGGCGCGACGTGGAGCTCGCTGACCTCTGGCCGGTTCGTATCGGCGAGTCGCTAGTCGAGCGTCTGGCCAACGGCGACGTTGACCCGCTGTCCTCGTTCGCCCTCAGGCTTGATGCTCTGCAATTGGCCGCCCTTCGCGAGGCCGATGGCCTCGGGTCGTTCCTCGGCGGGCGGATCCATCTGTTTCCGCATCAACTGCACGCTGCCGAACGGGCCACTCGGACCGATCCGACCCGATGGCTGCTGGCCGACGAGGTGGGATTGGGGAAGACGGTCGAGGCCTGCCTGATCCTTAATCACCTGGTCCGCACCGGCCGAGCCGAGCGCGCCCTGGTCATCGCGCCAGAGACGCTAACCGTGCAATGGCTCGGCGAACTGTGGCGCAAGTACCACCAGGTGTTCGTCCTGTTCGACGACAAGCGACTGGCCGACGTCGAGAAGGACTACGGAGCCGGCTTCAATCCGTTTCTCGCTTATCGACATACGGTGGTCGGCCTGCAGTTCCTGCAAGAGCATCCTCGGCTCACCGAGCAGGCGGTGGAGGCGGGACTCGACCTGGTCATCGTCGACGAGGCCCACCATCTCCGGCGGGTTCCAGGGCATCCGGGAAACGCCGCCTATCGCGCGGTGGCACCACTGGCGGGGTTGGGGCGCCACCTGCTTCTGTTGACCGCGACGCCGCTCGAAGAGGATGCTTTCGGGTTCTTCCGGCTGCTCGAGTTACTCCGGCCCGGTGAGTTCGCCAGCGAGAGCATCGAGGAGCGGATCGCGTCGTCGGACCCGCTACCGCCGTGTACATCCTCGGCCAGGCGTGCCGACCTCCCCGGGTTGCCGCCGCGGGTCGGGGTCGCGGTCGATCTGTCGGGGGACAAGGGTTGGGGGCACGCGTTGAAGCTCGAAGCTGCGCTTCGAGCTGAGCCGGCGGAGAACACGGTGGCCCGGCGTCGGGTGGTGCGGCGGGTGGGTCGGTTGCTGGCCTCTGGAGCCGCTCTGGCCGGCGTTCTGGGGGGCGACGAGGAGAAGCTCGCCAAGCTCGCGGAGCGTGCGGACCGGGTGGATCCACGGGTGCACTGGCTGGCGGCTCAGGCGCCCGCGTGGAAAGAGGCGGGCGAGAAGACCCTGGTGTTCGCGGCGCACCGTGACTCGCTTGAGCTCATCAAGTCTGGGCTCCGGCGAGACGTGCAGCTTCGGGTGGGGCTTTTTCACGAGGACCTCGCACCGGCGCAGCGCGACATCGAGGTGGCCCAGTTCCGGTTGCCGGACGGTCCGTCCATGCTGGTGTCGACCGAGTGCGGGGGCGAAGGCCGGAACTTCGAGTTTTGCACCCGTCTCGTCCTGTTCGACCTGCCATGGAATCCGGTGACGGTCGAGCAGCGGATCGGCCGGCTCGACCGCATCGACCGGAGCCTCCCGGTAGAGATCGTGTACTTCCGTCCGGCGTCCATGCTGGGTGGCGCCGTGGTTGCGCTGTACGAATCGCTGGGGTTGTTCCACGAGCCGTTGGGTGGGGTCGAACGGGAGCTTGCGGCGGTAGAGGCGGCAGTGGAGGCGCTCGTGTTCTCAGACGCCGAGCCTGACGCCGAGGTGTTGCGGGAGGTGGTGCAGGAGACGCGAGCGGCCCAGGACCGGGTGCGCGACGCCGCGCTCCACGAGCTTCACCGGGAGCCATATCGGGCCGAGCTGGCCGAGTCCATCCTGGCTCGGGTGCCGACCGACCTGGAAGAGCTAACCCGTGAGGTGATCGTCGCCGCGGCCGAACGGCTCGATCTCTATATCGAGGAACACCGAGACGGGCTCCGGCACTCGATCGAGCTGGGTACCAGAGCTCGGGTGGAGAGCTTGCCCGGTGTGTCGGCCGGTTCCAGCTTTCTTGGCACCTTCGACCGCGCCGAGGCGGTCCGCGACGAGAGCATCGACTTCTTCAGCTCAGGTCATCCCCTGGTTGAGGGGTTGCTGGCGCATCTGGATGAGTCGCCGGACGGGCGGGTGGCGCTGCTGCACCTCGGAGGCGAGAAGGAAGGCTTCGGGTTGCTCGCTCTCTACCAGCAGGAAGACGGGAGCTTCTCGGCGGTGGCGATGGACCTCGAGGGGCGGGAGCGGCCCGACTGGGCGGCGTTATTGACTCGACGCCCACTCCGGAGCCGACGGGTCTCCGCAGAGACCTGGACCCGTCAACCCGGATGGGCGACTTTCGTCCGTCGCCTGGGACGCGACCTGGAGAAACGAGGTGTCCCTGTGGCACTTGCCGCGTTCCGCATTGGCGGGTGACGTGGCCGACGGTCTACACCTCGAGCCTGACCATCTTGAGCGGCGGTCTGCCGTCCTGACTCGGAAAGTCGTCGTCGGGCCGGATGACGTCGAGGGCCTTGATCGCGCGGCCCTGCTTGATCGCGCAGCGCCGGACGACGTCGTGCCACGCGGTCTCGCCAACCGCGGCGACGTTGTTGGTGCAGAACAGGAGGCCGTCGTCGGCCACCACGGCGAGTGCCGGTTTAAGGAGACTCTGGTAGTCGCGTACGAGGTCCACGACCCCGAAGGGGCTCTTGGCCAGCCGAGGCGGGTCGAGAACGACCACGTCGAATCGTTCCGCCGCCAGCTTCGGAAAGTTCGGGAGGCGCCGGTTCCGATTCATCCTGGGTTGACGCTGCCCACCGAGCTGTCGCAGTGCTGGGAACAGATCACTGTGCAACTCGGCACAGACCCGATGAACCTCGTTGAGGCGGGCGTTGGCTCGACCCACGCCGAGACTCGAAGACGCGAAGTCCACGTTGAGTACCCGTGTCGCGCCGGCTACCGCTGCCGCAATACCGACTCCGCAGGTATAGGCGCAGAGGTTGAGCACCGCCCGTCGGTCGGCGTCGGCGGCGACTGCTCGTCGTAGGGCACGCAGGTCCAGGAAGAGCCACGGATCCTGGCCACGATGGCGGGCGCGGATCAGGTATCTGATACCACGCTCGAGGCTCGTCCGTTCAGCGGTGGCGGCTAATGCCATCGGTCCGTCGAGGCGGTTGCTTATCCGCGAGCCGGCTTGGCTTCGGTCGTTGTAGACCAGATCGACCGCTGGATAGTGTTCCGACAACCACTCGGTGGTGATCTCGACCTCTCCGGTGTCCACCGGGGCGTGAAAGCTCTGCAATAACGCGAGGTCACCGTAGCGGTCTAGGGTAATTCCTGGGGCACCCTCCTGGGTGCCGTGGAGCAATCGATAGCAGTCGGTCCGTTCTTTGTGGAGGCGCGCCAGGAGCGGCCGACGTCGGGCCAGTGCCAGATCAAGGATGTCACCGAGTCGCGTCGGGCCCATGGCTGACCGAGTCTATAATCGCTCCACGCTAGAACCCACATGGACCTACATGAGCGACGAGCTTGAGCTACAGGATGGGAGGCGCATGGGCGCCGGCATAGCCATCGGAATTGCGATCGGTAGCGGGATGCGACGGGGCGACGGATGAGGCAGTGGCGGAGCCGGTGCGCGGCGTTGCTGATCGTGATCGGCGCGACCCTAGTCGGACATGCACAGCCGGCGTCGGTGACCCGCGCCGACGAAGAGGCGCTCAAACGGGTGATTCCCGAGGCCGACCGTTTTGAGCTGGTCGAGGAGCCGCTCCGGCACTTCCGCGCGTACCGCGAGTTGATGCCTGGTGGCGAAGCGCCGCTGGTCGCGTTGGCGTTTCTTACCACCGACCTCACGCCTCGTATCTACGCCTACAAGGGACGGATCACCACACTAGTCGGGATGGACACCGCCGGCACGTTGCTCGGCATCGAGGTGGTCCATCACTACGAGCCGTTCGGGTACTTCTCCATCGACCTCCCGAAGTTCCCGGCGCAGTTCAAGGGGCGGAGCATCCTCGAGCCGCTCGAGGTGGGCGGCGACATCGACGGGGTGTCGCGGGCCACTATCACCATGGAGGCCGCCACGCGGGCCATTCGGCAAGGCGCCAGACAACTCGCCCTTGAGGTGCTCGCGGGGCGGCCCGCCGATCCTGAGCCGTAGTCCGAGCTTCGTCACCATGCTTGCTTTTCGCGGCGCCTTCGCGCTGACCGTTTGTGCGCTGGTGTGGGGAACCGGGGCCGTGGCCGCCGTACAGCCGGAGTCGGGCGTCCACACCGACCCTCCGCCGCTCTCGCTCGACGATCTGGCCGCGCTCGACGCGCTGCTGGAAGAAGATGCGGAGGAGGCGCCGGCCGAGTTCGATCGATCGGCGTTGATGGACGTCGGCGCGCTGGGGCTGGTGCTCGCTTTTGCGGTGTTCAGCTTCGTCAAGAAGAGCGAGCGGCTGAAGGTCGTGAGCCTGATGGTCTCGGTGGCCTATCTCGGGTTCTACAAGGCCAGCCTGGTCTCGATCGTAGATATCTTCGGCGCACTTCGCTGGAGCCTGCCCGCCTTTCGAGATGGTCAGGCCTACTACGCCCTGGTCGTCTTCACCCTAGTGTCGACCATCCTCTGGGGCCGTCTCTACTGCGGTCGCATCTGCGCCTTCGGGGCGCTGACGCAACTGATGGACCAGGTCATTCCCTCACGTTTCCGCATCGAGCCACCCGTCTGGCTGGATCGCAAGCTGATCTACGCCAAGTACGTGGTGCTCGGCGCGGCGGTGCTCTACTTCCTGGCCAGCGGAGACACGCTTGTGTATCGCTACATCGAGCCGTTCTGGATATTCACACTGAATGGCAGCGTGGTGATGTGGACGTTGCTCGCCGTACTGCTACTGGCCACGATTTTCGTGCGGAATCTCTATTGCCGGTATTTGTGCTCGGTGGGCGCCGGTCTTGGTTTGCTGTCGAACCTGACGGTATTCCGTATCAAGCGCTGGAACGAATGTCAGACCTGCATGCTGTGCGAGAAAACCTGCGAGTGGGGGGCCATTGATGGCCCGAAGATTCTCGTCAGCGAGTGCGTGCGCTGTGACGATTGCGAGAGGCTCTACGCCGACGAGGACACGTGCCCTCACTGGCTTATCCAGAAATACCAGGCCACTCGCGCGGCGTTGGAGAGGTGACACGGGGGGAGCTAGTCGGCAGGGGCTTGCGTGGGGTCTGGCGCCTGCATCGCCTTGTAGCCATACCAGGCGCAGCCGCCGAGCAGGAGCGTCAGAAGCATCCAGCGCATGCCGCCAGTGAACATCGCCTGGCTGAAGGCGGCCCACGTGATGTCGTACTGGGTCAGCACCCCCCACCGCTCCGTCATCCAGTGCCAGCTGGTATGGGCCACCAGCGCCGAGAGGATGATGGTGCCCACCCGCTCCGCCACCAGGTAGCGAAACAGCAGGCCGAGCGACGGAACTAGGATTACCAGTACGAGGAGCTGGCCGAGCTCCACGCCGACGTTGAAGGCCAGTAGCGACGTTAGCAGGTGCGACCCGGCGAACTGCAGCGTCTCCCGCAGTGCGAACGAGAAGCCGAACCCGTGCACCAAGCCAAACAGGAACGTGATTGCCCAGCGACGCTGAACCTGGGCGCCGACGATGTTCTCGAACGCCATGTACACGATGGACATGGCGATGAGGGTTTCCACTAGCGGCGGGAACCAGAGGGCGTCGGGTGCCAGGTCGTAGGCTGATGCGATCAAGGTGACCGAATGCGCCACGGTGAAGGCGGTGACGATGATGGCCAAGGCGCGCAGCTTCCGGAAGGGAATGACCAGACAGGCCAGGAATAGCAGATGGTCGATGCCGTCGAGGATATGCTCGAATCCCATCGCCACGAAGCGGAACGCCGCCTGATGCCATCGCGGGTCTAGTCGCACTAGTCCCGGGGCGCCATGCAGTTCGAAGGCGCGCTCGGGAGTATCGGGCGCCAGGAACCGGAGCACGGTAGTGACCTGCAGTCCCATCCGCTCGAGGCTGGGCTGGATCGAGAAGTCGGACTGGTCTGACTGGATGTCGTAGTCGAACAGGACATCGAGCACCGCCTGTTGCCAGGGTAGCTGGGTGCCGGCGGCGAGCAGGGGACCTTGGACGTGGGCCAGCGCGGTCTCGTAGGTCTCGAAGGACGGATCCGAGGGCAGCGAGATCTTGATCGCCGTGACCTCGGGCCACTCCAGCCGGACATCGTTCTCGAAGATCTGGACTTCCTGCCCCATCCAGACCATGGCAGCGTCTTCGAACTGGTTCCGTTCCCGGGCGAGCTCAAAATCGAGGAATCCCGGGCCGATGGTCGGGAACGCCATGTCGGATAGCGCCTCGAGCGGCACGCGGACCAGGAGCCGCAGCCGCTGCCCCTCGGGCTTCACGAATGCCCGGACCGTTACGTCGGCGGGGATGTCGTGCGCCGCCTGACGGGCCGGGAACGCCAGGAGGAGCCCGAGTACCAGGAGCAGCAGCGCGAAGGGTCGAGCCAGTCGTTGTTGTCGCGAAGACGTGGTCATGGCTGCCGTTGATGATCGGAAGTCGTTGAACCCCAGCCAGATAGCTGGGCGAGCGGGGGCGTTCGGGGTGCCCGATGTCGCTGGTCGGGAAAATATAACGCAATTCGTACGGTTTACAAGTATACTGGCTGCTTCCGAGAGGCCTGAGGAGACCCGTAACCGCGGGGCCTCCTGCGCTCGACTGATTGGAGGAAGCCGATGATTCGGAAGCAGCATCTTCTCTTTGGGGCCGCGCTGGCCACGGCAGCGCTCGTGGTTGCCTGTGCCGGTGGCGCCGAGGAATCAGGGACGGCCGGGGGTGGCGATACCGGTGCCATGTTGTCCATGAACCCGGACGACGGAGTCCCGACCTTTGAGGTTGATCCCCTGTTCCCGAAGAACCTGCCCAACCACTGGCTGATGGGGCCGGTCATCGGTGTGGATGTCGACTCGCGCGACCACATCTGGATCGTTCATCGAAATACCCCGGACAACTTCGTGATGAACACCGAGATCGGCATGATGACCGATCCGCCGGTGGCGCAGTGCTGCCAGCCAGGCCCGCCGGTCATGGAGTTCGACCAGGAGGGCAACCTGGTGCAGGCCTGGGGCGGCCCCGGGACCGAGACCGGTGACTATGTCTGGCCCGCGTCGAATCACGGCATCACCATCGACGGGATGGACAACGTCTGGATCGGCGGAAACGGTGGTCCCGACGCGCACGTCCTCAAGATGGACCGCCAGGGCAACTTCCTTATGCAGGTGGGCACATCGGGAGCGCGGATGACCGGTCCGGTCAGCGAGCGTACTGGCCAGCCGACCCCGCAGCGCGATAGTCACGCCTCTGACAGCTACGGCCGGGTTGCGAAGATCGCCGTCGACAACGAAGCAAATGAGGCGTACTTCTCGGATGGCTACTTCAACCGCCGGATGGCCGTGGTCGACATGGACTCGGGTGAGCTGAAGCGCTACTGGGGTGCTTACGGGAACGAACCCGACGATGAGGTCAACCTCGGACGGTACGTCCGTGGCGATGAGTCGACCTACGAGCAGTTCCGTGGTCCGGTCCACTGCGGTGAGGTTGCCAACGACGGTCTCGTGTATGTGTGCGACCGTGGCGGCGACCGTGTCCAGATCTTCCAGAAGGACGGCACGTACGTTTCCGAGCACTTCTACGCGCCGGACACGTTGTCGCAGGGTTCGACCTGGGATATCGACTTCTCGCACGATCCGGAGCAGCGGTGGATCTACCTGGCCGACGGCCAGAACATGAAGGTGTATATCATCGAGCGGGAGACCATGGAAGTGGTCACGGCGTTCGGAGACGGTGGACGCCAGCCAGGCATGTTCTTCGCGGTGCACAGCCTCGCGGTGGACTCGAGCGGCAACATCTACACCACCGAGACCTACGAGGGGTCGCGTCTGCAGAAGTTCGTGTTCAAGGGCTACGGGCCGGTACCGGCCGGGGCCGAGGGCGAAAACAGCCAGGGCGTGCTCTGGCCGACCAACTAGGACTCGCCGAGACGTAACATCGAGGCCGGTCCACTCTGTGGTGGGCCGGCCTTCGTTCTGTACCTTGTCATTTCTTGAGAGTGCTTGGGGGACAGGTCATGCGGAATTGGCAGTTGGTGCGGAGTGGGGTGATAACTCTCGTCATGGTGACGGCGCTCGGCGGTGCGGCCACCGCCCAGGAGCTGACCGAAGAGCAATACGGTCAGACCATGGGTGAGGTCAGGCTCCTGGTGGGTGATGTGTCGCAGTTCATCGACAACCGGTACTGGCCGGAGCTCGGCGAGACCCTCGACACGTTGTTCCCGATGTTCCGCCAGATAGAGGCCTTCTGGCAGGGGCGGGGCAACGACAGTGCGTTGGCCATCGCTGGCGAGTCGATTGCCGCCTTGCAGGAGTTGGGGCGGGCGGGCATCGACATGAACGTTGGCGCTGCCCAGACCGGGTTGGGGAATTTGCGCGCCACCTGTGGCAAGTGCCACGGGGCGCACCGTGAACCCGACGGCGACGGGTTCAAGATCAAGGCCGGCAGCTAGGTTTTCTGGCGATTCGCCCACCTGGTTGCTCCCTCCTCACGCCTTGCCAGGCTGGCTGGTCGCCAGCAAACCGGCCTCATCGGGTGTCCCCTCCGCTCGTAGTTTCAATGAACAGTCGAAGGGTGTAGGCTAGCCCCGTACCAACTTGATGCGGGCGCGGCAGCGTCCGCTGTAGGAAGGAGACTGTGATGCGGCGATCCTTCGAGTGTGGCTCTCTGACGGCGTTGTTCGTCCTCGTGTGTCTGCTTGGTGCGTCTGTCGTCGCCGAGGCCCAGGGGCGGACGCGTGGCAAGGTGATGGACGAATGGGGCAACGGTTTGCCCGGCGCGACCGTGCTGGCTGAGCCGGATGGCGGCACCGGCGCTCAGACCACCGAGACCACTGATGACAACGGCGAGTTCATGTTCGTGGGCCTACCGCAGGGAGTCTGGAACTTCACTGTCACCTACGATGGCTACCAGGGCATCCGCCAGGCGGCCCGCGTGAGCCAGCTCAACCAGAACCGGCCGATCGAGGTCGAGCTTCCCGTATTGCCATTGGGTGGCCTGTTCCGCGAGCGCACGGAATTCGAAGCCGAAGCTGGCACCCCCAAGTTTCGTTTCGAAGACGACGGCAAGTTCGAGTTTGAGGACGAGGATGGCGAGGGTGAAGGCAATTACGGCATCGTCGAGCAGAACGCGTTACTGGTGGTGCGCGACTACGACGGGCCGGACGACAAGTTTAGCGTCACGACGCCGGTGGTTGTCGAGTTCGGCGACGCCATGTTCACGAGCATGACCCACAACGGCGTGAACATGCCGAAGAAGTAGCGCGAGAGGGTGGGGTCGGGATGAGGCTTCGCCGAGGTGTGGGACGTTTGCTGGTGTTGATGACGCTGGTGGGCGTTTCCTTTACGCCCGCGGCGGCCGACGCTGAGGTCATCCGTATCGAGATCACCGCCCGCGAGGCGTTCGGGGCGGACATTGACGGTCAGATCGGTCCCTACGAACGGTGGCGCGGCCGCGTGATCTACGCCTTAGAGGTGGACGACGTCGCTAACCGCGGCATCGTCGATCTGGATCTGGCCGCCACCGATGGTAACGGCCGCGTGATTTTCTACGGGGATCTCGAGATTCTCGCACCCGCCGATCTCTCGCAAGCGCAGCCCACCGTCCTGTACGTCGTCAACAACCGCGGTCGCCGCACAATGGGAGGTGAATCCTTCCTGCTCAGCCGGGGCTATGTGACGGTGTCGAGCGGCTGGATCGCCCAGGTACCGATCAACCGGACCCGGATGCGGCTCGAGGCACCCGTCGCGCTCGACTCGGAGGACGGTATTCCGGTGGTGGGGGAGGTACGGGTCGAGTTAGTGACCGACGAGGCGACGGACCGGCTGGCAGTCGGCGGAGGACAGCAGGCGTTCGAGCCGGTGATCGGCGAGCTCGGTGAAGCACGGTTGACCCGCCGGCTACGTGAGCGTGACCCGCCCGAACTGGTCCCTCGCGACCGGTGGCGATTGGGCGCGCAGTACGACGGCAGCGAAGAAGGTAGTGGGCTGATTGAACTTGAGATGGTGCTCGAGGGTGGGTTCGAACCGGGCGTCATCTACGACCTGACCTACCTGGCCCGCGGTGCAGTCGTGCAGGGCACCGGGTTCGCCGGTATCCGCGATCTTGTGTCGTTCCTGAAACACGAGGTATCCGAAGAGAACCCGCTGCGACGATCAGACGGTTCCCCGGTGGCCCAGCGTGTCATCGGGCATGGTCTGTCTCAAAGCGGCCGTGCGCTTCGCCAATTTCTCTACGACGGGTTCAACGCCGACACGGAGGGACGACAGGTGTTCGACGGCGTGCTGCCGGCGATTGCCGGCGGCGGGCTGGGCTTCTTCAACCATCGGTTCGCGTCGCCCACGCTCGGCGGTGGTCAGCACGTCGGGCACCTGAATCCGGTGGATCAGTTTCCGTTCACCTACGGTGACGAGACCGATCCGTTTACGGGTGAGACCGACGGCATCCTTCGCCGTGCCCGGGAAGATGGCGTCGTACCCAAGGTGATGCATATTGACACCTCGTCGGAGTACTGGCATCGGGCCGGTTCGCTCGTGGTGACTGATCCGACCGGCGCCCGAGACGCGAAGCTCCCGCCAGAGGTGCGGGTCTACATGGTGGCTGGCGCGCAGCATGTGCCGGCGCAGCGGCCCTCCGAACGCGGGCAGCAGGCACTGAATCCAAACGACTATCGACCGGTGTTGCAGGCGCTGTTTCTGGCGATGGATCGCTGGGTGAGTGATGACGTCGAGCCACCCGCCAGCGCGTATCCCACGATTGCCGGCGGTGCCCTGACGCGGCCAGACCCCGCGGGCTCGGGCTGGCAGCCGTTGCCCGACGTGACCTTCCCGGCGGTGCTCAACCAGCCGGAGCAGCTCGATTTCGGAGCGGCGTTCGCCGAGGAGCGTCGGATCGAACAGCAACCGCCGGGGCGCACCGGTAACTTCTATGGCGTCCGGGTGCCCGGGTTCGGAGCGGATAATAACGAGCGGGGCGGAGTGCAGCTGCCACGTACGGCGGTGCCGGTGGCCACCTACACCGGGTGGAACCTGCGGAGCCCGGCGATTGGCGCACCCACCGAGCTGCTGCATCTGGCGGGGAGCCGGATCCCATTCGGTGCGACGTTGGATTCGCGTCAGGCGGGCGACCCGCGTCAGGCGCTCAGCGAGCGGTACTTAAGCTTTGACGACTACCGGAACCAGTATCTGGCCGTGGCCCAGGACCTGATCGACCAGGGGTATCTGCTGGCCGAGCACCTCCCCGCAATTGAAGCGGTCGCCAATCAGTACAGCAACCTGTTCGAGCAGTAGCCGGTCTGGGCTCCCCCGGACTGCCTTTCTGGAGCTATACCATCATGAAACGTCCGTTCCTCGTCGTCGGGTTGTTATTTCTTTTTGCCGCCGGAGCCACGGCCCAAGGGCTGCCGTTGGCGCCCCCCACGCAACTGGGGCTCGACCCCGACCGCCTTGATCGTATCGTGGAGCTGGTCGAGGACGCGGTCGACCGCGAGGAGGTGGCCGGCGCGGTGACGCTCGTGGCCCGGCTAGGCCGGGTTGGGCACCTTGAGGCGATCGGGTTCCGCGACAAGGAGCGGGGTGCGCCGATGGAGACCGACACGCTGTTCCGTATCGCCTCAATGACGAAGGCTGTTACCAGCGTGGCCATCATGCAGCTCTATGAAGTTGGCGCCCTGATGCTAAACGAGCCGGTCTCGAAGTATCTGCCGGCTTTCACCGAAATGGACGTGTTAACGCCACCGGACGAGGCGGGTGGTGAGTTTACGCTCGAGCCAGCTCGGCGCCAGATCACGATCCGGCACCTGCTGACGCATACCTCTGGGCTGAGCTATCGCTTCCTCTCGCCGCCGCACTTGGCCCCCTACTACCTCGGCGCTAATATCACCGACGGTTTGAGCCAGGCCGACGGTACTATCGGCGACATGGTCGACCGACTGGCGACGACGCCGCTGCTGCACGGGCCGGGCGAGCGCTACACCTACAGTCTGGGCGTTGACGTGCTGGGACGGGTGGTCGAGGTGATTACCGGCGAGACGCTGGCCGACTACATGGCGGCCGAGATCTTCGAGCCGCTGCAGATGGACGACACGTCGTTCTTCAAGGTGTCCGGGGAGGCCGATCGATATGCGGCCATCTACACGCCGGTGGGAGACGGCATCGGCAAGGTGACCGATGCGCCGGTGTCGAGTCCGGACAACCGAGTGGTGTACTCGGCCGGTTATCCCTACGGCGAGGGGCAGCGCTACTACTCTGGCGGGGCGGGCCTAACGTCGACTATTGGCGACTATGCTCGATTCCTGCAGGCACTCCTCAACGGGGGAGAGCTGGACGGCGTGAGGATTTTGGGACGAAAGACAATCCAGCTCATGACGCGCGACCACCTGGTAGGTGTGGGCGTCCCCGCCGGCGGAAACCTGTTCGGGCTGGGCTTCGCGATTTCGCCCGATCCTGGCCTTAGCGGCGGCCCCCGTTCCGAGGGGGCGTTCGGCTGGCTCGGCTTCTTCAACACTGTCTACTGGATCGACCCTGAGGAGCAGCTCGTGGCGATCATCATGACCCAGCTCTACCCGAATAATCAGTCGGATCTGACTCGCAAGTTCGAGGTAGCGGTCTACAGCGCCATCGTGAACTGAGTTGGCGTTGGCTTCGGGAGGAGCTTAGGTGTACAAGAATCTGGCCAGACGAATGAACGCCTGGCCAGGTTAATCGTGGGCCGGCGGAGTCTGCCCAGGGTGACTGAAGCCCGAAGCTTGGAGCCAAGCGAGACGCCTCGGCTATTCAAGCTCCGCGAGCTTTAGCGTATTCCCAACAGTTCCACGTCAAACACTAGCATCGAGTCGGCTGGGATGCCGGGGCGGGCGCGGGAGCCGTAGCCGAGTTCGGCCGGGATCCAGAAGCGGCGCTTTTCGCCCACCACCATCAATTGGAGCCCCTCGGTCCAGCCGCGAATCACGCCGTCGAGCGGGAACGTGGCGGGCATGCCGCGGGTCACTGAGCTGTCGAACATCGAGCCGCTGGTCAACCAGCCGCTGTAGTGCACGGTCACCTGCGAGGTGGCCGACGGATACTGGTTGCCGGTGCCAGCTTGAACCACTTTGCTGGCTAGACCAGAGGGCGTGCGTTCGGCGTCAGCCGGCGGAGCCGCCACGTCTTCCGGGACGGAGGGCTGGGCAGCCGCGGCGGCAACCATACCGACCACCACGAAGGTGGCGACGAGAAGCTCGGGTGCGATCGATCTCAACAGGGTAATCATGGAAAGATCTTACCGTAACGAGAACCGGCCGATTGTCGTCTCGACGTTGGGTTGTTCACGGACGCGACAGAGAGGAGTCCCGGAATGCGGTGCGTGCTGAAGGTTATGTGTACGGCGGTATTCGTGGTCACGGTGGTTGCGACCCCATGGTTCGCTTGGGCCCAGGCCGGCGGGAACGACGGTAGTGGCTACTGGGGACAGTGGCGAGGACCGCTGGCTACCGGCGAAGCGCCGCGCGGCGATCCGCCGGTCGAGTGGAGCGAGTCGAGCAACATCCGTTGGAAGGTACCTATTCCGGGGCTGGGGTCTGCGACCCCCGTCGTGTGGGGTGACCGGATGTTCGTGTTGGCCGCGGTGCCGGCCGGGGAAGAAGTGGCTTCGAGTGACGGCATCTTCCGCCGGATCCGTAACCGTTTCACCCGCGCGAACTCGGCCACCCGGGTCCAGCAGTTTCTCGTGCTTGCCCTCGACCGACAGGACGGGTCGGTGATCTGGCAGCAAGTCGCTCGTGAGGAGTTGCCGCACGAAGGGATCCATCAGACCGGCAGCTATGCCTCGGGGTCGGCCGCGACCGACGGCGAAGTGCTGTGCGCGTTCTTCGGCTCGCGCGGCCTCTACTGCTACGACCTAGACGGCGAGCCGCTATGGGATGTCGATCTGGGCGACATGCGCATCCGGATGGGATTCGGCGAAGGGGCGTCACCTGTCCTCCATCGCGACCTTCTGATCGTGGTGTGGGACCACGAGGGAGACTCGTTCATTGCGGCGTTCGACAAACGCACGGGCGAGGAGCGGTGGCGCACGCCGCGCGATGAGATGACGTCCTGGAGCACCCCCCTCGTGGTGGAGCAAGGTGACGATGCCCAGGTGATCACCAGCGCCACGCAAGGCGTCCGCAGCTACGACGTGGCAACTGGAGAGCTCCGGTGGCAGGACGAGGGCGTCACTCTCAATGCTATCCCCTCGCCGGTGTACGAGGACGGGACCGTGTATGTGACGAGCGGCTACCGCGGGAACCGGCTGGCCGCCATCGATCTCAGCGCGGCCGAGGGCGATATCGCGGGTTCAGATGCCATCCTGTGGTCGCTGGATCGCGACACGCCATATGTGCCGTCTCCCCTGCTGCACGATGGGTTGATTTACCTGGTGAAGAGCAACGACGGCATTCTGAGCAGCTACGACGCGGGTACCGGACAACGGGTATGGGGGCCGGAGCGGATTCGCGCGCTGCGTGGCGTCTATGCCTCGCCGGTGTCAGCCAGCGGACGCATTTACGTTCCGGGCCGCCAGGGCACGACGGTTGTTCTTCAGGCCGGCGAGACCTTCGAGGTGCTGGCGACCAACGAGCTTGACGACGGTTTCGACGCTTCACCCGTCGTGGCCGGCGACGAACTGTACCTGCGCGGACGCGAGTTTCTCTACGCCATCGCCGAAGACTGACGGATATCACCGAACCCTAGCATCTCGGCTGCGTTTCTCGACCTACGGTCGAACGCCGGTCCGCTCACCTACGAGGCGGCCGGCTCGACCATGGCTTGGTCATACTGCCGTCGCCTACCTCCCCGCCAGCTAGGTTCCTGTGGCCAGCCTGAGGGCCGAGTAGCCGTATAATCAGCGGTCCGTGAAGATTACCTACATCACTGCGGGCGCCGGGGGCATGTACTGCGGAAGCTGTATCCGCGACAATGCCCTCGCCACGGCGCTGACCCGGAAGGGTCACGACGTCACCCTGCTCCCGCTCTACACCCCTACCCGGACCGACGAAGAGAACGTTAGCCAGCAGCGGGTGTTCTTTGGCGGTATCAGCGTCTATCTCGAGCAATATGTTTCGCTCTTTCGCAAGACCCCCTGGCTGCTCGACCGGTTGTGGGAGTCGCCGTGGCTGCTGAAGGCCGTATCGGGCCGGGCAGTCGGCACTAGCCCGACGAAACTCGGGGCATTGACCGTTTCGGTGCTGGAAGGTAGCCACGGAAACCAGCGCAAGGAGCTCGACAAGCTCGTGCACTGGCTGAAGGACCAGCCGCGTCCGGACGTGCTCGACATCTCCAACTCGATGCTGATCGCGATTGCCGAGCCGTTGAAGCAGGCGCTCGGATGCCCGATCAATTGCACGTTGCAGGGTGAGAATATCTTCATGGACGAGCTTCTCGAGCCTTATCGCAGCCGGGCCAAGGAGCTGATCCGGTCGCATGTCCAGCATGTCGACTCGTTCGTGGCGGTGAGCGACTACTACGCTGGCTACATGAGCCGCTACCTGGAGATTCCAGGCGCCAAGATGCGGGTGGTACCGCTGGGGGTCAACATCGACCGTTTCCAACCGGCGACTGGTAAGGCTGAGGGGAAGTTAACCCTCGGTTATCTTGGACGGATCGCCCCCGAGAAGGGGGTGCACCTGCTGTGTGACGCCTATCGCGACCTCCGCAAGCGCGGGGCGCTCGACAACTGTCGGCTCGAGCTGGCTGGCTATCTCGGCCCCGAGCACGCCGCGTACTGGCAATCGATAGAGCGCGAGGCAGGGACCTCTGGATTGGCCGACGAGATCAACTATCGAGGTGAGCTCGACCTCGACGCCAAGGTGAGGTTCCTCCAAAGCCTGGATTTGTTCGTCGTGCCTGCCGTCTACGACGACCCGAAGGGCATGTCGCTCATCGAGGCGATGGCGTGTGGGGTGCCCGTGGTCGCGCCGCGTCGGGGTACCTACACAGAGTTGCTGGAACGCACCGGCGGCGGTGTGCTCGTCGAGCCCGAGAACCGCGATCAGCTGGAAAGTACCATCGAGCAGCTGAGCGGAGATCTGGCCCGGCTCGCCGAGCTGGCGCAGCGGGCCCGCGCAGGTATCCAGGAGCACTACGGCACCGACGAGATGGCGGCTCGAGCCCTCGCAGCCTACGAACGACTCGCGCCGGCGACTGCCTGACGCGACCTGCCTGGCCACCACGTCCAGCCCAGCACGCCTACCAGGGCCACGCCCAGCCACCGCTGTGGACCTGGCACGAAGACCACCGCGCCGTTCAGGATCACGAACAGGAAGAAGCCGCGCACGGTCCACTCGACCGACGGTGAGCGGTGGGCGTAGCTCTCTGGGTTGCGGCGTTCCCAGACGAGCTCGCCTAGCCAGACCAGTCCGAACAGGTAGTTCACGTACAGTCCGCCGCCCCAATTGAGCCCTGTCAGCTCGACGGTCTGAGCCGCGGTTGCCGCGTACCCAGTCGCGTGGCTCCACTCGTAGTGCGTGCCGAACGCCAACAGGGCGTGCGCGACGAAGAGAATCAAGCCGGTGAGTGAGAGACGAAACGCGCCCGCGGACCGGCCATGCGATACCACCTGCGCGCCGGCAAAGAGCCCGAGCGCCAGCCAGATCGTCACCTGTGTGAGGAGGTCGCCCATCGCTCTATAATCTCGCGTTTCGGCTCGAGAGATTCGTGGGGCAGGCTTCAGCGTGGTCGGCGAGATGCCAGCGGTCATCGACGGTCGGCGAGGTTGAAGCACCGCCCTGCGGAATCTTCCAGAGCCTAAAGCCAGATCGGCTACCATGCGGCATGCTCAGACCATCCAGGACGTCCTGGTTGCTGCTGTCCACGCTGATGCTGCTTGTCGCCTGCGGTGGCGGCGATGCCCCGGGGGGTGATGGGCCGGCGGTCGACCCAGAGCAGGTAGTCGCCGGGCCTGCCCCGATCCGGCTCTATATCTTCGACTGCGGCACACTGGTAATCGCCGACGCGGGGCGCTTTTCGCTCATGTCTGACGAGACGTCGACCCTCGAGCTATCGGTGCCTTGCTATCTCATCGAGCACCCGGAGGGTCGGCTGCTCTGGGACGCGGGGTTACCAGACGAGTGGGCCGCGCGGTCGCCGTTTGCCCAGGAGAACGGCACGTTGACCACCGTTGAGCGCACGCTGGCGGCGCAGCTCGAGGAGTTACGGATAACGCCAGCCGACATCGACTATTTGGCGATGTCGCACATGCACTACGACCATTCCGGGAACGCCAACATGTTTGCCGGGTCCGAGTGGCTCGTGCAGCGGCCCGAGCATGAAGCGGCCTTTGGCGAGGCTGGCGGATTCTTCGATAGGAGCCTGTATGGCGACCTGGAGACGGCCGAGACGCGAATTCTCGATGGTGACCACGACGTGTTCGGCGACGGTACCGTCGTGATCAAGTCAGCGCCTGGGCATACGCCCGGGCATCAGGTGCTGTTCGTTAATCTGGTCGAACCGGGACCGCTGGTGCTCAGTGGCGACCTCTATCACTTTCCCGAAAATCGTCAGTTGAAGCGGGTGCCGCTGTTCAACTTCAATGAGGCCCAGACGCTCGACTCGATGGATTTGATCGAGGATTTCATGTCCGAGGTGGGGGCGCGGATGTGGATTCAGCACGATTCGGCCGCCTATGCCCTGCTGCGCAAGTCGCCAGAATTCTACCAATAGGTTACCTGGCGATCCGTTTGTCTGGACGGCGTTGCGGCGTCTGACACAGCCCGCCCGGCTGCTCCCTCCTCACGTTTATCCAGACGAACGGATCGCCAGGCAACCTACTAAGCGTCTCGTAGGTCCGGTGGTCAAGTCGCTTGGAAGATGACCGGTGACTGCCTGTAGCTTTCGAAGGTGGGCATCTCCAGATCGCGGGCCGACACGATCGGGTCACTGACCGGCCACTCTATCCCTACGTCCGGGTCGTTCCAGCGGATGCCTCCTTCTCCCTCGGGGTTGTAGGGAGCGTCCACCTTGTAGAGCAGGTCGGCAGAGTCGTCGCTCAGTACGGTGAACCCGTGGGCGAATCCTGGCGGTACCCAGAGCAGACGGCCGTTCATGTCTGAAAGCTCGGTGACGTAGGTCTGGCCGAACGTGGCCGAGTCGGGGCGGATGTCGAGCACGGCGTCGAAGATCCGACCCCGTGTGACCCCCACGAGCTTGCCCTGCGCCGGAGTGTGCTGGAAGTGTAGTCCACGCACGACGCCGGGCTGCGACCGCGAGTGATTGTCCTGGACGAAATCGACCGGCAGTCCGGCAGCCTTGAACTCGTCGAGGTTGAAGCGTTCGACGAAGAAGCCGCGCTCGTCTCCGTGGACGTCGAGTTCCAGCAGCAAGAGGCCGTGAAGGTCGAGAGGCGTGATGTGCATGAGATTGAGACGTTGGGACTGGCCCGAGTCGGTCGACATGATAGCGCATGGGTCCGGGAGCCTGGGACCCTGACACCTCGCCTGCATGCGGATGTGGTCGACGGACCCTACGGTGGCCGCTGTCCCGACGTCGGGGAGGAGAAGAGATGGCGATCGCAGATACGTTCATTGGCGAAATCGTTCAGGGAACGGCGATCACCCGCTGGTGGCGGCGTCGTTCCCGGTGCTCAGGCGGCGGTCTCCGGATCTGCCGCGACCCTATCGAACCTCAGCACCTCGGGTGGTAGGATGGCTCGCGATCGCGACCACTGTGTCCTTCATCTTGCCCTACCTGCCCTCCAGTCCTTCGTCGCTGGTCTGGCCGGAAGAGTGGGCCATCGCGCTTGCCTGGGCCGGATTGAGCGTGGTGTTCGGTCTGGGGCTGCGACGCGGGGCGGTCGGGCTGGCGGACGGTCAGGGCTGGCGTGTCCTGGGCCGGTGCGTCGACGATCTTGGGTTTCGATGATACGACAGCTGATTCGGTCATATCGGTGGTTGCCGGCGCTGGCCCTACTCTTGGGATTGGCCGCCACGTTCGACTGGCCGATACAGGCCGTCATGTCCGTGACGGTGAAGACCGCGCCGGCGCTTGAGCCGACCCTGGCTCGCATGGCCGAGCTACCTCGGATGCGCTCGATGCTCGTGTCGGTTGGGGGAACGCTCGTTGCCGAGCAGTACTACAACGGCGCGTCGGCCACCCGTGCGGCCAACATCAAGTCGGCCTCTAAGAGCGTGATCTCGGCACTGGTGGGCATTGCCCTCGATCGAGGCGATATCGAGAGTCTGGACACGTCGGTGGGCGAGTATTTCCCAGAGTATCTCGATGACCCCGATAAGGCTGCGATCACCGTCGAGGATCTGCTGACGATGCGGGCGGGGCTAGAAACCACTAGCAACCGCAACTACGGGCGCTGGGTGCAGAGCGGTAACTGGGTGCGCCATGCGCTGACGCGCCCGCTGGTGGCGCGTCCCGGCACGCGCATGATCTACAGTACGGGCAGCACCCATCTGCTGTCGGCCATTATTACCCGTGCCTCCGGCGTTAACACCCACACCTTTGCGCGCCGGTACCTCGGCGAGCCGCTCGGAATCTCAGTGCCTCGCTGGACCACGGATCCGCAAGGCATCTACTTCGGCGGTAATGAAATGTCACTCACCCCTCGCGCCATGCTCGAGATCGGCGAGCTGTATCTGAACTGTGGTCGCGTCGGAGTCGATCAGGTCATCTCCGAGGAGTATGTGCACCAGTCGGTCGAGGCCCATGCGTTCCGCATGAGGACGCCTGATCGGGCCTACGGGTACGGTTGGTGGGTGCGCGAGTTTTCGGGTTATGACGCGTTCTACGCCTGGGGCTACGGCGGTCAGTTCATCTACGTGGTGCCGCAGCTCAGACTGGTGACCGTGATGACGTCATCGCCCAATCCTGGAAGTGGGCTGAGAGATCACCGTCGTTCCCTGTATCGACTGATGGAGCGTGAGATCGTGCCGGCCGTGGCGCAGGGGGTGTAAGGGGGTTGCAGAGGTTCTGCAAGGCGGGGCTTGAGCCTCGTCAAACTGTGGAAGGACGAACGATGAACAAAACGCTGAGACTTGCTGGGCTTACCGCGTTGCTGATGATCCCCTTGGGCTGTGGGGGCGCCGAGCCGCTGGAGGAGACGCCGGCCGCCGAGGCTCCTGGCGCGGCGCCGGAAGCGGCACCAGCCGGCGCCGGGACCATTTTGCGGCTCGATGCCGCGTTCGACGCGCTGGTGTCTGCCGACGCGGTGATCGAGAAGGTGGCCGATGGGTACGGATTCACCGAAGGACCAGTCTGGGTCCGTCGGGGTGATCCCGACCCCTACCTGCTCTTCAGCGACATTCCGAACAATGTGGTCCGGAAGTGGTCGCCCACGGAAGGAGCCAGCGACTACATCGATCCGGTCTTCGAGGGAGATCCCGACGGTCGCTCGGTGGGGTCGAACGGACTGCTTATCGACGGCGAGGGGCGGCTCATTCTGTGCGAGCATGGCAATCGCCGTATCTCTCGCCGGGAAGCAGACGGCAGCATCACGGTGTTGGCAGACAGCTACGAAGGCATGCGGCTGAATAGCCCGAACGACGCGGTGTTTCATTCGAGCGGCGCGCTGTATTTCACCGATCCGCCGTATGGGCTGCGGCAGCAGGATGATGACCGAGACAAGGAACTTGATTTCAACGGCATCTTCCGCCTGCTTCCTGATGGTACGGTCGAGAAGCTGGCCGAGCAGAGTCGTCCGAACGGCATCGCGTTCGCGCCTGATGAGGACACCCTCTACACGGCGAACTCGGACGGAGCCAACGTGGTCTGGTATGCCTATGATGTGCTTGAGGACGGCTCCCTCGGCCCGGGCCGCGTGTTTGTCGACGCCAACGACTGGGAGGCCGATGGTGCGGCCGATGGCATGGCGATCGACCGCCACGGGAATCTATTTGCAACTGGGCCTGGCGGCGTCTGGGTGATCGCTCCCGATGGTACGCACCTTGGGTCGATCCAGCCCGACGAACCGCCGGCCAATGCCGGGTGGGGCGACGATGGGAACACGCTCTATATGACGGGGCGAACCGGACTGTATCGGATCACGTTGAATACGGGCGGGACGATTCCGTAACCCGTCCGGTGTTCGAGGCTTCCGGCCGACGACAGAGGTTCCGGGTTACGCGGGAGGTGGTCGTATGACTTGTCACGCACGTTGGCTTACGGCGGCGGTGGTCACGCTTGTACTCGCCTCGCCGGTGATGGCGCAGCAGGGGGCTGAGGACGGGGAATGGCGGCACTATGGCGGAGATGTCGGGAACACCCGGTACTCCGGCCTCGACCAGATCAACGCTGAGAATTTCAGCGACCTGGAGCTCGTCTGGCGGATGAAGACCGACAACTTCGGCCCCGAGCCCGAATACAACTTCCAGTCGACGCCCCTTATGGTCGATGGGGTCGTCTATACGACGGCTGGCACCCGGCGCACCGTGGTGGCCGTTGACGCTGGTACCGGTGAGTACCTCTGGATGCACCGGCTAGACGAGGGCCAACGAGCCGAAGAGGCGCCTCGACGGTTATCTGGCCGCGGGCTGGCCTATCGCGACAATGGTGGCTCCGGCCAGGTCATCTACGTCACACCTGGTTACCAGATGATCGCGCTCGATGCTGCCACGGGCCAACGCATTCAGGCCTTTGGCGACGATGGCATAGTCGACCTGATGCTGGGGATGGATCAGGACATCGATCCGCTCTCGGGCTCGATCGGCCTGCACGCCACGCCGCTCGTCGCCGGTGACACCATCGTAATCGGCGCGGCCCATATTCCCGGCGGTGCACCTGAATCGATGCGCAATACCAAGGGTCACATCCGAGGCTTCGACGCCGACTCCGGCGAGCGGAAGTGGATCTTCCACACCATTCCAGGTGGCGACGAGTACGGGAACGACACTTGGCTGAACGAGTCGTGGCGGTACACCGGCAATACTGGGGTGTGGGGGCAGACCAGCGTCGATCTCGAACTGGGTATCGTCTACCTGCCTACCGAGATGCCCACCAACGACTACTACGGCGGGCACCGGCACGGCGACAACCTGTTCTCGGACAGCATTGTGGCCGTGGATATCGATACCGGAGAGCGGCTGTGGCACTACCAGGTCATTCATCACGATGTGTGGGACTGGGACTTCCCCTGCGCACCGGTGTTGGTAGATGTACAAATCGAGGGGCGACCCGGCATCACCAAGGTCATCGCCCAGCCCAGCAAGCAGTCGTGGTTGTATGTGCTGGATCGCGAGACCGGCGAGCCGATCTGGCCAATCGAGGAGCGGCCGATGCCGCCCTCGGAGGTGCCGGGCGAGCTGCTTGCGCTGACCCAGCCGTTTCCGACCAAGCCGCCCGCCTACGACCGGCAGGGTGTCAGCGAAGACGACTTAATCGACTTTACGCCAGAGTTGCGGGCCGAAGCGCTCGACCGGGCCTCGAACTTCCTAATGGGGCCGATCTTCACGCCGCCGGTCGTGGCCAATCCGGATGGTCCGTGGGGCACGCTGATGCTGCCGTCTACCGGTGGTGGCACCAACTGGCCCGGTGGCTCGGTCGACCCCGAGACAGGCATCTTCTATCAGTACTCGTTCACCAGCCTGGTCTCCATCGGACTGGTCAATGATCCCGAACGGTCTGACATGGATTTCATCCGGGGCAACCCGCCGGGGATTCCGGCACGGGATCGGGCATTGACCATCCGCGGCCTACCGATGGTGAAGCCACCTTGGGGACGTATCACAGCGATCGATCTGAAACGCGGCGAGATCATCTGGCAGGTGGCGCATGGCGAGACCCCTGACAACGTCCGGGAGCATCCCGAGCTGCAAGGCGTCGACATTCCGCGCACAGGGCGGGTCGGTCGGGTGGGGACGCTCATCACGAAGGCGCTCGTGATCGCCGGCGAGGGAGGCACTTTCACTACCCCGAGCGGGGAGCTTGGCGCGATGCTCCGCGCCTACGACAAGGCGACGGGCGAAGAGGTCGGCGAGGTCTACATGCCGGCGCCGGTGACCGGATCGCCCATGACCTACATGCACCAAGGCTCGCAGTACATCGTGGTGGCGGCCGGCGGTGGCGGTCACGCGGGTGAATTACTGGCGTATCGGTTGCTCGATTGAAGTGCCACGAGGTAGCTGCATAATGCGCCGGGGTCTCTGGCTTGGTGCCCTACAGTTGTTCCGTGGACTCCTCTGCGTGGGGCTGGTCTTGCCGGTAGTTCGACTGTTTCAGTGAGGGCCGGGTGAGTCGGCCTGCGTTATGGCGCTGCTCTGTACGATGGAGGCCGTGCAGCTACTGTTGCCGAACGCCTTCATGCCGGAGGCTGTCCGGATGATTCGCCTGTGGAGACTCGGTCGTCGAGTACGCTGTTCGGAGCCCTGGTTGGGCTCGTGCTGACGTGAGCGATGTCGTCAGGATTAGTTCAGGCGCCGCAGCCGGTGCCTGTCGTCGGCTGACGCCTGGCTACTACCCAGCGGTGTCCCTGTTTTTCCGTTCGCGGTCACGGAGCTCCCGGCGCAGAATCTTGCCAGAAGGCACCTTGGGGATGGCGTCAATGAACTCGACGATCCGCACCTTCTTGTGCGGCGCTACCCGGTCGGCCACGTGCGCCATGAGCTCTTCTTCCGTGGATTCAGCATCCGGCTTGGTGACGACGAATGCCTTCGGGATCTCGCCGGCCTCGACATCCGGCACCGGAATGACGGCCACGTCGGCCACCGCCGGATGCGACTGGAGTACGCCCTCCAGCTCAGCCGGTGCCACCTGCAGGCCCTTGTACTTGATCAGCTCCTTTACCCGGTCGACCACGTACAGGTAGCCGTCGACGTCGGCCCGCCCGATGTCGCCGGTGTGAAGCCACCCGTTGGGGTCAATCATGTCGGCCGTCGCTTCCGGGTTGTTCAGGTAGCCCTTCATCACCTGGGGGCCACGAATCCACACTTCACCCAGTTCGTCGGTTGCGGCGTCCTCGTTAGTGCCCAGATCGACCACACGGTACTCGGTGTTGGGGAGCGCGACACCCACCGATTCGAGCCGCACCTCACGGTCGCGTCCGTTGGCATGGGTCACCGGGCTGGTCTCGGTCAGCCCGTAGCCCTGTCGCAGCAATACCCCGTGGCGGTCCACGCACGCCTGCGCGACCGGGGCCGGCAAGGGAGCCGCGCCAGACAGGATGTCGGTCATCTTCGAGATGTCGTAGTCGTCCACGAGGGGGTGCTTAGCCAGGGCCAGCACGATCGGCGGCACGAGATACGCCATCGTGACCCCGTGCTTCTGTGACAGTTCCAGGAACTGCTCGAGGTCGAAGCGGGGCATGGTCACGGTGGTGGCGCCCACGCGGAGCGCGCCGCTCATTATCACCACCATGCCGTAGATGTGGTAGAAGGGCAGGATTCCGATCAGTACCTCGGTCTCTTGCAGCTGCTCGACCGAGTGGGTCTGGCACAGGTTCGACACGAGGTTGTGGTGGGTCAGCATGACACCCTTGGGCAGGCCGGTGGTGCCGCTTGAGTAGGGCAGGGCCACCAAGTCTTCCCGCGGATTGATCTCGACCGCCGGTATCTTTCCGTTGCTTGCCGCCAGTGCGGCGAACGGGGTGGCGCCCTCGGCTTCGCCGAACACGAAGATCTCACGGACGTTAGTGCCTTCGGCCGCCTCGCGCGCCTTCTTCACGAAGGGGGGCACGGTGACGAGAAACTTCGCGTTAGAGTCCTTGAGCTGTTTCTTGAGCTCACCGGCGGTGTACAACGGGTTGACCGTGGTGTTGACGCCGCCGGCTCGGGCCACTCCCATGAACGCCACGGCGTATTCGGGCAGATTGGGACTGTAGATGGCGAAGACATCGCCCTTCTTGAATGCGCGGGCCGCCAGGCCGGCGGCGGTCCGGTTCACGGCGGCCTCGAGCTGGCCGTAGGTCAATGTTCGTCCCGAGGGACCGTCGATCAGGGCCGGCTTGTCGGCAAATTGCTGTGCACGTCCAAACACGAAATCCGGGAGCGGTACCTCAGGAATGTCGACGTCAGCGTATGGGCTGCGATAGCTCATGCTCATCTCCGCGCGACCCGGCCTGCGGCTGGGGTTGTTCAGGCTGTGAGGCTATAGCTTAGCTGATCGTGCGGCGGAAGCGGCCACCGGTCAGGCGAGGCTGGTGCCGCCGTCGACCGGAATCACCGTGCCGTTGGTATAGGCGCCGGCCCGCGACGCGAGGTAGATGGCGACGCCGGCCATTTCCTCGGGCCGTCCGATTCGGCCCAGCGGACAGTTCCGCTCGATCTGATCCTGAAAGTTGGCCAGTGACGCTTCGGTCATCTTGCTCTCGAAGAAGCCAGGCGCGACCGCATTCACCGTTATGTGCCGGGGGGCGAGCTCGATGGCTAGCGTCCGCGTCAGGTGGTGCACGGCCGCCTTGCTGGCCGAGTAGGGGAAGGTGCCGGTCTGGAGCACCGTCGGCACGTGCAGGCCGTCCATTGAGCCGATGTTGATCACGCGCGCCGGGTCGTCGGCCGAGGCGGTGATGGTCAGCAAGGGCGTCAGATCGCGGGTCAGGAAGAAGAGGGCGGTCACGTTCAGCTCCAGCACCTTCCTGAATCCCCCCTCGGGAAACTCGTCGTAGGGGGCTCCCCACGCCGCTCCTGCGTTGTTGACCAGGATGTCTAACTGATCGATTTGCTGAGCCAGGGCGTCGACCAGGCGGGCGCGGTCCGCGTCGTCGGCGACGTCGGCTGGCAGTGAGTGGCACGTGCCAAGCGACGACAACTCGGCGGCCACCGCGTCGGACACCGACGCCTTCCGCGACGAAATGTAGACCGTGGCTCCGGCCTGGAGGAATCCTTCGGCGATCATCTTGCCGATGCCACGCGATCCGCCGGTGACGAGCGCGGTCTTGCCGGAGAGATCGAAGAGCGTCGAAACGTTGATGGCGTTGGTGTCCGTCATGACTGTCCACCTTAACCCAGCACTCAGTCGGACTGGTTGGAATGCCGCCAGGTTCGCTAGATCGCGATGACGCCCGAAACGACCAGGCCGCTATGGCAACAACGCAACGCGACCGGTAGTGCAGGCTGGCGATGCCCGAGGTAGAACCTGGAACCTCCAACCAGATAGCGGTAGGATCGACGCCTCCATTACATCGGTGCGAGCGTAGCGGGTCTTCATCGACGCGCAGCATGCGCTTACCGAACCGGGAGGCTCTGAGGCCCAAGTGGCCTCGGCGGCAGGTATCCGTAATTCACAAAGGGAGAAAGCCGATGGCAGACCAGACTGGCGAGTACAACCTTAAGTACAGCGGTACCGTGGTCAACAAGACGGCAGACGGTCAGGTTCAGCAGCTTATGACCTATGAAGGTGCTGGCACCGGATTTCCTGTCATCTTGGGATCTCTGATCTTCACCATGCCTCTGTCCGAAGCTGGAGCGAACAGCGGGTCGTGTAGCTGGGCTGGGCGAGGTGTTCTGGATGACGGGACGTTAGCGGCTGGTCTCGCCGAAGGGACTTGGGAGCGAATCGGCGACGAGCTTCGAGCGAACGTGTCACTAGTACACGAGGTCTCTAACGGTCAGAAGATTCGCTCGGAGGGTGTACTCGATTTCAATGCGGGCACCTTCAACGGGCAGATGTACGCTATCGAGTAGCAGATAGTGCGGCGTGCGGGGTCCACGGCTGTCGGTGTGATGTTCGACTAATTCGATCGCCGTGGCCCTGCTCACGCAGCTTAGGTGTCCGTCGTTATCGCCAGAGTCAGCAGATGAGCCAGGACCAGGTGCCCAGAATGAACCCGCCGGCATCCGAAAGCTTTGTCGTGGTCGATGTTGAAACGGCGACGTCCGACCGCGCATCGATCTGTCAGATTGGGCTTGTCCGCGTGGTCGACGGCGTGTGTGTTGATCGTTGGTCGTCGTTAGTGAATCCAGGTGTGCCCTTTCACGAGGTCAACATTTCGATTCATGGGATCACGAGTGTGGCTGTGCAAGATGCGCCGCGCTTTTCCGCACTTGTCCCAGAACTCCGACAACGGTTTGCGGGAGAGGTCGTCGGTTGCCACACCATGTTCGACCGGGATGCCTTCGATGCCGCGTGCGATCTGCACGGTGAATCCCCCTGCGACGTCCGGTGGCTCGATACCGCTGAAGTGGTCCGTCGGACTTGGACCCAATTTGCGAGGAAGGGCTATAAGCTCAACAACATTGCGGCCTATCTGGGCCTCACCTTTCAACACCACGACGCCCTCGAAGACGCCCACGTCACCGCCCAGGTGTTACTGCGGGCCGTCGAAAAGACGGGTGTTAGGGTCGAGGAATGGTACGCGCGAACGCAATAAGGCCCTGCTGCGGTAGGCGTCGCCCCTATTTCTCCTAGTCTGGGATTCAGTCAAACGTATTTCCGTGGACACCAGTGCACCGGTGTTGAGCGACACGAGCATAGTGCATACGGACAGAACTCGAGAAAGTCATGCATCATCAACACCTTATGGTGATGTCTGGGTTCTGGTTCGACGTGTCTTTATTCAACTGGCTGGGCGGATCCGTTGGCCATTGAGCAGAGTGCCGAGCGCGCGGTAGCGGACGAGGTGCTGGTAGGTGACCAACAGCATTGCTGTAACCGAGGCACTGATGACCAAGAATTTTGGGATGGCGGGAACATCCCAGCTGGCGATGACTCCCTGTGCGATGAATACGAGGGGGAGGTGGGCGAGATACATCCAGTAGGAGGCATCGGACAGGTAGCGGACCCAGAACCGCTCGGTCGCCATAAAACGACGGAAGAGTCCGATCAGGGCAAAGCTCATTGTCCAGGCGAACGCCACTTGGCAGGTCGATGCCGTGATCCAGGAAGTTTCGACGAGAGCCAGACCTGGGAAGAAGAGCACGGTCGACGAGACGAGTAAGAGCATCCAACGACGACCGAGAGATTCAATGAGTGCCAGGCCGTGACGGTTGTTTTGATCGTAGGCGAGGGCGCCGAAGCCAAAGAAACAAGCGTAGTAGGCGAGTACGTGAATGGCTGGTACTAAACCAACTGACGTGTCAGGCCCGAAGGTCCGCTCCACCATCATTAACTGAGGGATGAACGTCACCACTGGGAGAGACCACAGAATCCCTGTTAAGGCCTTAGTTGGAATGGGCCGTGTGTGTTCGGCTTTGCGGGCCAGCCAGCGAACGATGGTTACGATGGCAGCGAAGCCAGCGACCATCCAGAGCAAAAACCACAGGAACCACATGTGGGCGAACTCGAAAGGCTGCGTCTTGGCCAGGGGAGCTGCAGTCTTCTGTGGTGTAGCGCCGAGGCTTGAATCGACCTCAAACTGTTCGCTGTAGCTGGTGGACGCGTTTAGGGGATCGACTGTTTCGAGGTCGACACCGCTAATTACCAGCCCTCCGACGAGGCCGATGATTACTGCTGGGAGGATGGTGAAGATGCCGATCGCCAGTGGGATGCCGATGCGCTTGAGCCGGTGCTTGATGAGGAAGCGGAGTCCGCGCCTGCGCCATAGCATGGTGGAAAAAAATCCGCTAAGCAGAAAAAAGAGCGGCATCCGAAAGCCGTGCACGAAGGCAACAAATAGCCAGAGTAAGCCGCTGCCAGAGTCGTCTGGCTCCCTGTAGGGCACGAACGGGATGGCCGCATGAAGGCCGATGCCCAAGAGCATCGCAAAGCCTCGAAGGGCATCGAGGTTGTAGTAGCGAATGGTTGCAGGCGTGCCCATGGGACTGGACTAGTCGAACGCGGTATTCCGTGTTCCGCCTATCAGTACCACCGGCGATTGCAGCGGCCAGGATTCTCCATGAGGGTTCGAGCATCTACTGAAATATTGCGTCATGCCTCGGACACCGCCGCACCGAAGCTCGAAGCGAGGATGTCATCAGGGTCGTAGAGACTCTTCAACTCGACCAGGCGAGGCCAGAGATCACCATAGTGGCGTCTCCAGAACCCCGACGATAGCGGCAGCGTATCCGGAAGATAACGGACTCCGTCACAATCCAGCACTCGCTCGTAGATAGCTTCGTTGTCTGCGATCAGGTCCTTGATCCGATCGTCTGTCGGCGGGTCGGCACGGCGAAGGATGCCCAGAAAGAAACCGTACGGCTGGGCTTTCGGCAACCGTAGAAATGGCGCAGTGATCAGACGCTTATCCAAGGAAAAAAACAATACGGGTCCTTGTCCGATGTCTGTAGCTGGGTGTAGCCGTTCAAATTCATTGACCGCGAGATCGATGCCTCTGTCATCGAGCGGAAGAAACACCGTGAGCTCAGGATGGGGTGCTGCCCCTTTATCCTCTTCCTCGAGGATGAGCGGTGGTCGTCGGAAGCAGAAGTCTTTCCAGGAGAGCTCCCAGGTGTCTGCCATTCCCGGCAAACCGCCAAGCGATCGAGGTTCTGGAGGCCTGGGGGTTCTCTTCGCGTGAATCAAGTCCGAGACCTCTAGGTTGTAGATCCAGTCTCCGGGCACGGAGAGCAGGACGCGCTCAATGTTGGCTCGAGACAGGGACATGGCATCCTTCGAATTCATTCTTGTCGCTACCGAGTCGATCGATTTCTCGGCAGCAAAACCATGCACGAGGTTCGCCTCGCCCTCCCTGACGATGCGCCGCATGTCCTCCAGAAGATTACGCAGCGAGCCGTAGCACACCTGCAACATGCGGACGGCTTCCGGCGCGACCTCCAACGGAATCCTGGCTCGGGTGATGATCCCGAATTGTCCGTGGGTTCCCCGAACCGCATCGAAAAGCTCTTTGCCTTGGCTGGCTGAACAAACGTAGCGCTTGCCTGACCCGGTCACCACTTCCAGTTCCAGGAGGTGGTCCATCTGTGTTCCGCGGTTAAACGACATGAAGCCGAAACCACCCATCGAGATGGTGCCGCCTACGGACACGCCAAGCCAGTCAGTTACTACCGGAGGAGTGCGTCCACTCGCCATCGTCGCTTTGAGAACCGCTGACCAGGAAATGCCAGCTTCTACATCGATGTAGTCATCCGTGATCTCCAAAACCTTGTCCAGTGATTTCATGTCTATCACCAGACCCCCGGGAGCCATCATCTGTCCTCCCGCAGAATGAGCACATCCCCGGGTTGCGAGCGCGATCTGCTCTTGCCGACAGAACGTTACTGCGGTGACCACATCACCCGCGTCTGCTGGTCGCAACACGGCCAGTGGACGCCGCCGACGGATCTTGCCGAAGTCCAACTCGGCGATGTCGAGCTGCGTCTTCTCCTGGCTAATCTCCCCCCGCAGGGTGGGCAGTCGGGTAGTCCAGTCAGTGGCCATCCCTTGATCTCGACTCTGGTCTGAGGATTATGGTCGTCGGTCCTGCCTGCTACAGACCGACCCGCTGGTGGATCGCGAGGTGGTACGCGGTCAGGCGCTCCCAGTCCTGCTGGGACACACTGTCAGTCCGGCTCTCCATGACGGCTCCCAAGATTTTGAGCTCAAGAGTCAAGGCCTCGACCACGTGGGCACGGGCGTCTCGCGGCACATCGTCTAGCACCGCGGTTACCAAGCAACCCGCTTGGGTCGCTGCCACGCGCAAGTGCACCCTCTTTCGGGCATCATCCTTGCTCCAGACATAGGACACGCCGCCGTGTTCTTCTATGACCTTTAGACCCAGGTCCCCGTGCATTCTGGTCTCTGTGTAGGCTTCGTCGACCTGTCGAATCAGGCGGTGCCCCGTCCATCGTGGCAGGTTGAGCGGATTGAGTAGGAACGGCAGGACTTCTTCGGCTGAGACATCAATCGCAACGGAGGGGTTTTCATGTTTCTCAGCCGCCGTTACTTCACGGTCTGTCGATTCGAGATAGCTGGTCATGGTATTTGCGAGCGCAGCCATGTTCTCGTTGGTGAAGACACCAGAAGACGCTTTAGGTGATCGTTCAATCAATTCTATGAAGTAGCCTGTCGGCTCTCGACTGACAAATATTTGCAGCAAGCCCGTCAACGGATCGCGATGGGGTTCGGATGCGGTCGTACGTACCCCGCCGGCCCGGAGCAAGGCTAGCGAATCTTCGATATTTGCTACCTCATAGGCAATATGGTGAACGCCAGGCCCATACTGTTGAAGATAACGGGAGAAGATCGACTCTTCCGTAAGTCCTTCGGTGATAACCACTACGCGCTCCTCAGAGTCTGGTAGCCGGAGGACATGGTTCAGCATGTCGAAACCACCAGTCGGTGCAGTCCCTGCGTTGACTTTTTGAATGCGAGATGGCCGGAACCCAAGCACCTCCTCGTGAAAGCGGGCTGTGGCGCGGGCATCCTCAACGATGAGTGTGTAGTGATCGAGCGGGCCGAGTTTGAGTGGAAGCGACATCCTTGTCCTCTCGCGGAGGCGATGATTCACACCTTACTTATATGCAGCTGAGCCGAACACATCAGGGCTTGAGTTGATGTGCGATGGCATCATGACCATTGTCCCGCGCGATCTGCCAGGGCAACTGGCCAAGATCCGACGCGAGGTTCAGATCGGCGCCCAACTCCACGAGCACCGCACACACCGAGTCTCTCCCAGCGAACGCGGCATTCCTCAGTAGTATCCCTGGCGTTCCCATGGCGTGGCCGTGGTCTGGATGTTGTCCGGCTAGCCTCTCCTGAATCTCCTGTGGAGATCCGACATAGATGAGGTCATTGATCACCATGCCGCCAGGAACCTGACACAGGTGGTCGACGACGCGAGCCGACGATGCCACCCATGCCCACGCCAGTGGCGTCGCCGTCCATTCCGAGTCAGTCACCAGAGGATTGGCACCTTGGCCCAGAAGCAACTTGACGATTTCGATGTGGTCACCCTGACTCGCAGCGTGCATGGCCGACCGCTGAATACCGTGAATGCTCGCTAGGCTGTCCACGGAAGTGCCATGGTCGATCAAGAGCTGGACGGCTTCGGACTGGTTTCTTTGCGCCGCGAAGACGAGCGCCTCACTGAGCACCGCCTTCCGGTCAGCCGAGTCTATTTTGTCTCTCTCAGGTCGATATCGGTCGTAGGCACTAGGCTCAAACGACTCTGTCGTCAGCCATGCCTGCATTGCTTCGACGTCGCCAAGCCCGGCGGCAAATGCCAGGTCAACCACGGCTCCACGAGAACGAAGGTGCCGTCCTGCGGGATCGAGTGCCGCGTTCCGGGCCGAACCCGTAAGAGCGGCATGAAGCGCACGGCCTTTACCCTCGTCCAGATCAGCACCGCCTTGTTCGAGGCCTTCAATGAGGCCTATCGTCTCGGAGTGACTCTCTGGCATCTGGTTGATCACCAGAGTCAGCGCGGTCATGTGCGTGTCTGTGCCCCGGATCAACTTGCCTCCTCCAGACACCGCGTTCGGATCTGCGCCGGTAGCAAGCAGCATTTCGACCATGCGCTTCGCTTGGGCCGGCATCTTGCCAAAAGGCGCCCCCACTGCGTGGTGCAGTAGCGTCGACGCCGCGTAGATGCCGTCGTACGGCGCCGTCGTGCTCGGTTGCCGATGCTGGACTATCTCCGGATGAAACACGAGGGTCTCCTGAAGCAAATCGATATCGTCACGCTGTATCGCCAACGATGCGATCTCGAACGCTCGACGCCCCTTAAGGCGGTCAGGCAACTCCGTCCATACATCAAGACGGTCGCTCCCATCCAGCGCCTCACCTGTCTGCGACGCGTGCACGACCTCACTCGCGGCCCGAAGGCCACTCTCCACCGCACCCTCCACCCACCGATGCAGCGCTGTATGTTCACCAGCGAAATGTATTCGCCCCTGAGGCATGCAGATGTCGTGATGCAGACGCCTCTGCTGGCCAGGGAGGAACACGGTGTACGCTCCGCCGGCAAAGGGGTCCGCCTGCCAAATATGCGAGAAGCCAGCCTCGAAATGCTCGGCAGCTGGCGGATGTATGCGCGTGATGTTGTCCAGCGCCTGCGCAAGGCGTTCGGGTTCCGTCAGTGCGGCCCAGCGGTGGGCATCTTGCGACCAGGTGTAACTCGCCAGCAGTAAGCCACGATTTGTGGGGTGGTCGTGCTCGGGATACACGACATTGCGGACCGGCAGATCTGTCACGGTCGTTCCGAAAAAGATCCCTTCTTCCTCCCAGAACCGTCGTCGGAACTGCAGAAAGATCTTGGATGCATTGTCGTAGTGGATCTGACGAATTGCCCGCTGTTTCGACTGGCTGAACTCGGGTGTGACATCGATGTGCCGCAGGACCGCGTAGGGCAAGGTAACAATCAGGTAATCGCCAGTGACCGAGCGGTGCCCAGCGGCGTTGTCGTAGTGCACGCGCACGTAGTCAGGCCCTTGTTCTAGGCGACGGACAACGGCGCCATACCTAAGACTGGGTTCAAGCTCCGGGAGAAACTTGTTGGGAAGACGGTCCATGCCATCGACGATACGTACCATGGGCAGGGGCACATCGTTGCTTCCCTGGAAGAATTCCAGGAACGATGTATTCATGAGCGATTCATGCCTTGAGAGGATGCCGAACATCTCGATCGCACCGTCCGACCAGCCATGCTCGACGAGAAAATCTCGCAGAGACGCCCGTTCCCATCGATCAAGGATCTGACTCCAGCCGTCGTCGCCTTGCTCGACGATGAGTTGTGTCAGCGGTGCAAGATCGCGGTCAAGAAGACTGCCGATCTTCTTTCCTCGCTCATCTGACTCCAGGTCGAAGAGGTCATCGACCGGATCGGAGAATCGTCTTCGCTGGGCACGGATGAAGGTATAGGCGTTGGGGTTGTCGTTCTTGAACGGGGCTGTCTTCAGTCCGAATCGCTGGACATACGACATCGTAAGCTCATGGTTGGTCGGGATGCGCATGGCGCCGACCTCGGCGGTGAGGCCTTTCGCGATACCGTCTCGCGCGGTATAGATTCGTCCACCGACACGATTCCTCGCCTCCAGCAGGGTCACCCGATGACCTGCTCGACGCAGTTCATAGGCAGCTACAAGGCCTGCGATACCGGCCCCCGCGATCAGCACGTGGGTCTTCCGTCGCGTCGGAGCCAATCCGCGCGTGGCGATGTTGAGTATGCGCTGCTTGGTCTGATCGGTCCGGAGTTCCAAGAGTCCGCCTAGGCTGGAGAAGAGACCGGAAAGGGAGGATAACAGATGTGGCCCCGGCAAGAGCGGCCTGGCTGGCCCGGAAAAAGTTCACCGTCAGTCCTGATCACAAAGAGGCGGTTCGCTCCTTAAGTGGCGGAGGCGACGGGAGTCGAACTCGAACGAGGAAATAACCATAACTTATAGATTTTAAATGATTTGCGAAGAGTTCAGCTGTGTTCACTGTGCTCGTGTGGCTGGTGCCTGTGCACTGGTGTCCACCGCAATACGCCTGAGTGAACCCCAGTCGGGGAGAGATAGGGGAGACGTCCGCTGACCTCGCCGCCGTCGTACTCATACGCAGACGCTCACGAGTCACCATCGCCCGAGCATTATTGTCGACGACGACCAGACTGGGTCCGCGGCAGCGCCGGTACTGCCGCAGCAGGGGCCGACAGAAACGTGGTCGAATCGATCATCTGCTACCTCAAGTGGGAGCAGAATATGCCGTGGATTCACTTTCGAATATGTTTCAGCATTGGCATCAGTTGCAGCATGCGTTCTGGTAGATATTCGGCGATGCGCGTTGTGTTGAGCATGTGCCGGAAATTGACGTTGTCACTCGTCGAGTTGTTGCCGAGCGTGCCGCAGCCGAGCGTGAGCGATGGAATAAGGCCGGTCGTTGAACCGATGACCCCGTGCGAAGCCGGTGTATTCACGAGTACACGACTAGCCGGCATGGCGGTCGAGAAGTGCTCGATCAGTGCGTGGCTCTCAGTGTGAATAACGGCAGTGTGTCCAGAACCTTCAAGCTGCAAGAGCTTCTTCGAGAGACTGATGCCCTGTGTGTCGTTGTCGACCACAAACAAGCTGATTACGGGAGCCATCTTCTCGAGTGCAAAGGGATTGTCCGCAGTGACTTCCTTGGTAGGTACAACCAGTAGTTTGATTGGATATTCACGCTCGATACCGGTCTTCCGAGCGATTACATCCGCGCTTTGACCGACCATGAGAGGGTTGAGGTGAGTGTCTTCACCTGTGGTTACCTTTTCCCGGAAACCGGAAACTTCCTGTTCCGTGAGTACCGCAGCGCGTCGTTGAATCAAACCTTCAACAAAACGGGACAGTACGTCGCGGCACACAACTAGATTCTGCTCGGAACCGCAGATAAGGCCGTTGTCGAACGATTTGCTGGTAACCACACAGTCCGCAGCGTGATCGATGTTGGCATCGCGGCAGATCAACGTCGGTGCATTCCCAGGACCAACGCCGATAGCCGGAGTACCAGATTGGTATGCCGCTCGGACCATTCTGGTACCGCCGGTCGCTAGAATAAAGTTCACACCCGGGTGCTGCATAAAAGCTGCGGTCGTCTTCCGCGACTGGCGATTCTTTATCCACTGCACGAGATCGACAGGAGCAGCGTGTTCTATCAGAACTTCCTGCACCATTTCGCTCACTTGTGATCCAACGCTCTTAGTCGAGCGGTGAAAACTAAGGATGAGTGCGTTCCGGCCCTTGAGGCAGGTCAATGTCTTGAACACCGCAGTAGCGACGGGATTGGTCATTGGGATCAAGCCAAGCACGACCCCGACTGGACGTACCAGTTCGGTGACCTTGTTAGTGACGTCCTCATGTGTAAGACCAGCCCCCGTTTGACCAGCAAGCCACTGGTAGACCCCGATGCTGGCCATTAGATTCTTTAACGTCTTGTCTTCCACGTTACCGATACGAGTCTCTCTAACCGTTGCTTCAGCGAATTCCACAGAGTGTCTGGCGGTCGCCTCGGCGACGTCGGAAAGCATTGCGTCGATGCGTTCTTCAGACCAATCAGCAACCTGCTTCTGGGCCGCCTTGGCACGCTGAACAACTTCATCGATCCCAGTGTTGACATCCTCAAAGATGGCGTCCGCCAGCATATCGTTGGTCCGTCTCAGCTTGAGCGCCGCGGAGCTACCCAGGGCGGCGAGAACCATCCCGTACAAGCGTGGATCTTCATCGAGTAACCGGTTTAAGGCTTCGGTTGGAACCTCGCGCAGCTCGATGTCGGTATGTGCGTAGGCGCTAGCTGATCGCGGTTTTCCGTCCAACAGCGCAATCTCGCCAAGAACGTGGTTGCTGTCGAGGTAGCCAAGTACCGCGTCTGAATCGATCTCTGAGCGTTCCAGCTCAATGCGGACTTGACCTTTGTCTAGCAGGTAGAAGCGGTCGCCAGGAGCACCTTCCTTGAAGATGCATTCGCCCGAGGAATAGCGGAGCGTCGTCATAAATGAGGAGAGAAAACGAGCGTCATCCGGCGTCAACTTGTCGAGCGGTTGAGGAAGAGACATAGAGCTTAGTCGTTCAAGAATGAGATCTGATCGCCAAAAAGACCACTTAACACGGACTGGATATTCTCCTGAAGAGCTTGCCCGGCTACCGGTCCAAGGAATGTAGCCAGAGAAGGGATGCCCAATTCAAAGTGAGCGGAGAAGGTGACGCGACTGCCCTCGCCATCCGTTTCGACTTGCCAGGTTCCTTCGAACACTTCCAGGTCGCCGTCGAGCTGTTCGAAACGAATACTGCGGGACTCGGGATCGAAGCGATCTTTCTCTATCCAACTCAGAACGCCATCGCGAAGCTTGGCCTGCCAAGTAACCTGGACGCAATTGTCGTCGAGCTGCTCAACGTCGGCGCTGATGATCGCATCACCGTACTTCGGGTACGACTTGAAGTCCGTCAGCATTCCGTAGACCTCGTCCGGGTCTTTGTTGACGTGTGCGACGATTCGAGCTTGGTTCATTGCCTGTGGTCCTTATGGTTCACGGCGAGCTGAGACGCGCTTTCGCGCATCGCCTCGGTGAGCCAATGAATGTCGGTGTCGTCCAATAGAGCCGACGGCGTAATTCTCACGACCTGGTGCGAATTGAGGGAGTGCGAAACGATGATGTGCCGGCGCATCAATTCGAGGATAAGTTCAGCGGCAAGGTGCTCCTCTTTGAACTCGATGCCTATGAGTAAGCCCTGGCCTCGTACGTCATTGATCAGATGTGGGCAATGCTCATTGAAGATGTTTCGTGTTTCGTGCAGCAGAGCCTCACCGCTCTGCCGCGCGCGGTTCACCAGCCCGTACCGCTCGATTACCTCAACTGTCGTGCGCGCTGCGACGGCCGCCAGTGGATTACCTCCAAATGTTGACGTGTGCAGGAACGGGTCACGGTTGAGGGGTGCATAGGCCTCGGCAGAGAATATAGCAGCCGCCACTGGTATGACCCCTCCACTTAGAGCCTTACCAGCAAGCAGGGCATCCGGAGTGACCTGTTCATGGGAAACACCCCACCAGCAGCCCATCCGGCCGAGTCCAGTGGATATTTCGTCGACCACTAGGAACGCTCCGTGGTCCCGACAAGACTCTTCGACCTGTTTAAGGTAACCGTCTGGTGGGATGACCACCCCGGCCTCAGATTGGATGGGTTCAA
This sequence comes from Acidobacteria bacterium UBA2994, assembly GCA_002346545.1. Lineage (GTDB taxonomy): Bacteria > Acidobacteriota > Vicinamibacteria > Vicinamibacterales > UBA8438 > UBA2994. The sequence goes on along the minus strand of DEAA01000020.1, from coordinate 1,761 downwards.
TGATGACGCAACTTCGTTCGTCCCGATCAAGCTCTTTCCGCAAAGCCGCAACATCACCGAAGGGGATGAACGCCGTTTTTGGGAGTAATGACGCGTACGGCATTCGATACACCGGGTTGCCTGTGACGCTTAAGGAGCCGACCGTCTTGCCGTGGTAGCCGCCGGTCATCGCGATGAGATGTTCACACCCGCCGAGCCAAGCAACCTTGAGCGCCGCTTCTACCGCCTCAGTGCCAGAATTTGCCAGCCACACGTAGTCGAGAGTTGGGGGCGCCACACGTGCTAGCGCCTCTGCAGCCGATGCGTACTGGTGGTTGACCAGCACACGTGTGGACAGCGGATTCGTTTCAAGTTGGTGTCGTACAGCAGAGACAACTTCAGGATGACAGTGACCCAACAGAAAAACGTTATAGCCGCCGCAATCGAGATATCGGGTGTCTTCGTGGTCGAAAACGTAATTGCTTGCCGATCGAATCTCGATGCCAGCCGCGAGCATCTCAGATAGTCTCGCCGTCCCTACGTTGACATACCGCTTATAACGCGTGAGTACGGCCTTTCTATCCACTATGCGTCACCTGTCGCATGGGCGTCCTGAGCATCGCTTCCAGCGGGGGAGCACCGTCACCAGGCCAAAATATCTCTTGGCGGACGAACCCTCTTGATTCATAGATACTGCTATTTGATGGGTTTGTGTTCTCCAGATACACAGGCAAACACTCTCGATCCGCCAGGGCGAGCATAGGGTCCATCAACTTACTTGCCAGGCCTTGGCCACGTGCCGCTGCAAGCACGCCAATCGTGAACCAATAGAGATGTCGCTCTGTTGGCCGGTGCTGGTTCATCTTTGCGTCTGTCGCTAGCGACCGGCTGATACTTCCCATGCCACATGTCTTCATGAGCCGAAGCCCCAGATAAAACTCAGACCAAAGAGGCAATTTCTTGCTCTTCCCAGGAGGCAACCACATAGTTGCGCCATGTTTCGCTAGATGGCAGATCCCGCGCGCTATATAGACGTGCCGGGCGAGCATACCGAAAGCGGCCCGCATTCCCTCTCTATTGCCAAAAGTCCAGGACGCGACAGGGTCGTGCGCAAATGCTTCAGCTGTAATCTCGCCAACTTGCGCCCATTCGTTTGGTGTGGCGCGCCATAATCCTTCGGGTAAATCAATGTCAGGCATGGGCATGGGGCTAATTCCTAGATCCAGCATAGGTTAGGTGTGCTGCCGATGTGGACTGGCCAGAGAATGCGACGAGGGACGGGTCGGTCCACGTGCATCAAACCGTCTCCCATTCTGATTGTATGGGCTGATTGTATGCGTGGAAGGCCGCGAATGGAGCCGGACCCACAACCGGTCCTCTTTGGTCCTGACCGTAGCGCCGGAGTGGGCCTGAGCAGGGCGTCCTGCCCTGCATTGAGTCCGCCGCTCGCACTAGAATCGGCACGTACAGCACATTATCGCGTTCGGAGAGGTCTTTATGCCCCGTAGTCTCAGGTCCGTTCTGATGCCGGCGTTGCTCATGGGCTTCGTCACGCCGGCTGTGCCCTCTGCGCATAACGAACATCAACTGTTCGCCCTTGGCGACTTCGGTCTCGAGAGTGGGGTCACGCTGCCCGACGCACAGCTGGCCTATGTCACTTACGGCACACTGAATGCCGAACGGTCAAACGCGGTGCTTGCCCCGTCCTGGTACAGCGGAGATCACCATGGGTATGACACTCTGATCGGACCAGGTCTAGCCCTCGATCCGGCCGAGTATTTC